>NZ_JBIVNJ010000002.1:20536-621161 GCF_044753585.1 Streptomyces sp. NPDC088354
CCGGGGGGGGGGGGGGGGGCGGGGGGCGGGGGGGGGGGGGCCGCGGGGGGCCCCCCCCCCCCCCCCCCCCCCCCCCCCCCCCCCGGGTCCCGCCCGGAGGGGCAGGAGTCAGCCGCGGACGATGTTCTCCGCCTGCGGGCCCTTCTGTCCCTGCGTCACGTCGAAGGTGACCTGCTCACCCTCGACGAGCTCGCGGTAGCCGTTGCCGGAGATGTTGGAGTAGTGGGCGAACACGTCCGGCCCTCCCCCGTCCTGAGCGATGAAGCCGAAGCCCTTCTCCGAGTTGAACCACTTCACGACGCCTGAAGCCACTGTGTTCGTCCCTCACATCATGCTGCTGCGACGCACCGGCACGGTGCGTCGGCGGACCCCGTTGCTGGGCCCCCGGGTATCTACTTACCCGATGATCCAGTTCCTCCGCCACCACATACGCCGCGTCGCGCCCCACACTCGCCGCAAAAGCCTCGAACGCCACCGTTCTCAGGGGCGGCGATCCCGCGCCGCCGGAGGCAGTGGGGCCGCTCCGATTTCCGGGAACCGGGGTGGCGGGTCCGAGATGCTGCCATGATCGCGAGCCATGGGAGATGCGACGGCGGTCCGGGCGGTCAACACGCTGACCGCGGGGTGGGCGGGTCAGGCGCTGCGGCCGGGCCGGGAGACGGTGCTCTCCGCCGCGGGGGTGTGGCCCCTCCTGGCCCTGCTGGCGGCGGGGTCGGGCGGGCCCGCGCGGGACGACCTCGAACGGGCCACCGGAATCGGGGCCGGCGAGGCCGCCGAGGCCGCGGGCCGGCTGTTGGCGCGCATGGACGGGTTGCCTGGCGTGGCCGCCGCTGTCGGGCTGTGGAGCAAGGCGACCCTGCCGCTGGAGCCCGGGTGGGTGGGCATGCTTCCGCCGGCCTCGCACGGGATGCTCAGCGGGGATGTGGCCGCTGACCGCGCGGCCATGGACGCCTGGGCCGACAAGCGGACAGGCGGTCTGGTCCCCGGGTTGCCGATCCCCTTCGACGAGGAGACCGAGCTGGTGCTGGCCGGTGCGCTGACGGTCAGGACGGACTGGCTCCGGCCGTTCACGGAGGTCAGCGGTGTCCTCTACCGCGAGACCGCGCTGCTGGACCGGACCGAGGTCGTGGCGGCTCCTTGCGGTCCGGTGACCGTACTGAAGGTGCTGGGCACCGGTGGGATCGACGTGCACCTGCTGCGCGGAGAGGCGGGTACGGGCGGCGGCGAGGTGCTGGCGGCGGGCATCGGAGCCCTGCGGCGTGCCCACCCGGCCGTTCCCGGCGATCGCCTGCCGTACGGGGAGCCGGGCCCCGGGGTCACGGTCTCCCGCGTGTGCAGCTGGGACCGGCAGCCGTCCCTGGACGTGACCGTGGTCCCGTTTGAGGTGACGGCACATCACGATCTGCTCGACCATGCCGAACTGTTCGGGCTCGCCCTGGCCGTGGACACCTCCCGCGGGCACTTCCCCGGCATCAGCAGGAATCCCCTGGCCGTGGGCGCCGCGGGTCAGACGGTGGCGGCCTCCTTCTCCGCCCTCGGCTACCGATCCGCCGCCGTGACCGCGTTCGGCTTCGCGGCCGGGGGCGTGCCGCCCGCGACAGCGAAGCGCGTGGCCGTCGAGTTCGCCGGGCCGATCGGTTTCCTCGCGGTGCACAGGACCTCGCGGCTGGTGCTGAACGCCGGGTGGGTGTGCACGCCGAGCGTCGACGAGATGTGGGCCGGGCACGACGAGGAAGACGAGGATTGGGACGACCAGGGCTGAGGCGGGAGCCCGGCCCACGGCCCCGGCGACGTGCTGGGATGTGCTCCCTTGTGGATCAGCGCGGCGGCTGGATCTCCGGCGGGAAGGTGATCCGGTGCCGTCGCACGGCACCGTGCTCGGTGTCCCGGACGCCGTCGAGCACGCCGCCGTTGCGGTCGATCGTCCTCGCCGACGCAATGTTGCCGGCCCCGCAGAGGAGCAGCGACCGCCCCAGGCCCCGTACGCGTGCCTCGTCGAGCATCCGGCCACGTGCCCATACGGCCAGTCCCCGGCGGCGTGAGGACGGCCGGATGCCGTAGCCGATGTGGCCGCACCTGGCTTCGTTGATCTCCGAGGACAGCGTTTGTCCAAGGGTTTCCGGAGGCGGTTGGTGATCAACCGGCTCTGGAATGTGGATGAGAAACGACGGCACTGTGGGGATGCGAACGTGGGAGACGGCCAGTCACCCGCAGGGCGGCTGGCCGTCAAGGCCGGTAGTGGCAGAGAGAGTGAAGCCCCCGATGTTCGCGTGGTCTCGGCCGGCGTTTAATCGCTTGACCCGGTCCGTACGGTGTTCGGGTGAAGGACACTCTGATCGACGAACTCCGCACTGCGTATGACGCCCAGCTCCGTGGTGTCACCCCGCCTGGCGGCAGTGCTCGCATCGAGAAGGACGGCCCGTTGACCCGTGTCGTCGGGTGGCACCGTGGTTTCGTCACGGGCCCACGCGACCTCGGTGTGCGCGGAGCGGAACTCGACACGCTCATAGCGCGGCAGCGAGACTTCTACGCTGCCCGTGGTGAGGCGGTCGAATGGAAGACTCGCGGCCATGATCTCCCTGCCGACCTCACCGACCGGCTCACGGCGGCCGGCTTCTTCGCCGAGGACAGCGAGACCGTGCTTGTCGGGCGGTCCGCAGACCTTGCCGCAGACCCTGTCCTGCCCGACGGCGTGACGCTCCGCCGTGTCACCGCCAGGTCAGACCTCCAGCGCATCGCCGCTATGGAGAGTGCAGTCTGGGGCGAGGACTGGGGCTGGCTCGCCGACGACCTGGCCGCGCGGATCGACAACGCCCCAGAGAACACCATCGTCCTCGTCGCCGAGGCACGCGCCGAAGTCGTCTGCGCCGCCTGGCTGGTGTTCAAGGACGGCGTCGACTTCGGTGGCCTGTGGGGCGGCTCAACGCTCAAGGAATGGCGGGGGCGCGGCATCTATCGGGCCATGGTCGCCCACCGAGCACAACTCGCTGCTGCCCGCGATGTCCGCTACGTCTATGTCGACGCCTCAGCTGACAGCGCCCCGATCCTCACCCGCCTCGGTCTGCACGCGGTCACCACGACGACGCCGTATGTGTGGTCGCCCTGAGTTCAGCCGGCCTTGGCCGGCTCTTCGGCTTGTGCGCGGGTGGTGGCGAGGCGGTAGGAGTCGGTGCCCAGGGCGATGAGCATGTGGGAAAGGACGTGCCGGTGCCGGAGTCCCCGATCAGGCAGCCGACTTGTACTGGTCCGGCGTGGTGGCTCTGGCGGCGGCTTCCTGCGCGTATCCGGCCAGAACGAATCCAGCGCCTTCCGGACCGTCCGCCACCTCACACCGTGCTTGCGCTCCAGCTCCCGCATCGACTTATGCCGCCGCGATGGTCACGCCCCCACGTACGGATCGGGACCTCAGTCGCGATGGGCCTCGAGCCAGGCGGAGTGCAGTCGCACCGTGGGTGCGATCCGTTCGGGCATGCGGCGACGATACAGTTCCGGACCAGCACGATCCATGCTGCCTGCCGCCTCCCCGGAGGACCGGTCGCTGTCCGTCCTCCGGGGCCTTCAGGGCGACGTGGCCGATACCATGCCGTGGTCCGGCTTCCGAGTCCGGTGGAGCTGGACGGGGGTGACCGGTGGGGGTTGGTGTGGGGCGTGTTCTGGCGGGCCGATACGAGTTGCGGTCCCGGTTGGGCCGTGGCGGCATGGGCGAGGTGTGGTCCGCCCATGACCGGGTCATCGGTCGTGAGGTCGCGGTCAAGCTGCTGCAGTCGCATCTGACGGGTGATGACGCGGCGCAGTTGTTCTTCCGGGAGGCGCGGACCGCCGGCGCGCTCAATCATCCGGGTGTGGTCACGGTCTTCGATCTGGGTCAGGACGCCGACGGGACGCTGCTCCTGGTGATGGAACTCGTGGGGGGCCGGAACCTCGGGCAGGTGCTGCGGGAGACCGGGACCCCTTCGATCACCGAGGCGGTCGAGTGGACCGCCCGGATCGCCGACGCTCTGGCGGCCTCGCATGCGGCGGGGATCGTCCATCGGGACCTGAAGCCGGCGAATGTGATGCTCACCGAGTCCGGGGGCGTGAAGGTCCTGGACTTCGGTATCGCCCGTCATCTCGACACGGGGACTCTGTCGAACACCCGCGTCATGGGCACTTTGGCCTATATGCCGCCGGAGCGGTTCGACAACGGCCGGCAGGACGCCCGGGGCGACCTGTACGCGCTCGGATGCGTTCTGCACGAGCTCCTCACGGGCAGCAGTCCGTTCGGGGACCTGTCGACGAGTGCCCTGATGTTCGCCCATGTGCACCGGGTCCCGGATGCGCCGAGCGTTCGGCGGCCGGAGGTGCCCGAGGCTCTCGATGCGCTGGTCGCGCAGCTGCTGGCGAAGAAGCCCGAGGACCGGCCTGCTTCCGCCGGCGAGGTTCGCGACCGGCTTCGGGCCGTGGTGTCCGCCGGGGCCGCGACGTCGACGGCGGTTTCGGTGAAGGCGCGGGCGGCACGCACGGCGCCGCTCACCGAGGTGGATGCGGGCGGGGATGCCCCGGAAGGCGTCGCGTCGGACGGGGCGGAGTCGTCGGATCCGGCCGCCACTGATGAGGCGGGTGCGGGCAGCGAAGTGGTGCCCCCCGGCGCGGAGCGGGCGGCGCGGGACGGTTCCTCGCGGCGTACGTCGCGTCGCCTGGTCGCGGCTTGCGCGGTGGCGCTCTTGACGGTCGGTGCGGGTGTGGGGGTCGCCGCCTGGGTCGCGGGGGGTGACCACCGGAAGGGCGAGCAGCCGACCGCCGTGGACACCGTCAAAAAACCGCGCGTGAAGAGACTGTGGGCCGCCGCTCTCGAGGGGAAGGTGTCGGCCAGGCCGGTGGTGGCCGGCGGGATCGTGTACGCCAACGCTGACGACGGCAAGGTGTACGCCTGGGACGCAGCCACCGGTCGGACGAAGTGGACCTACGCCGCCCCCAGTTGGCACGACGCGTCGCCCGCGGTCGGCGAGGGCACCGTGTACGCCGGCGGCAAGGACGGGGATCTGTACGCACTGGACGCGGCGACCGGTCGGCCGAAGTGGAAATTCTTCACGGGTTTCGGGGTCTACTCCACTCCGGCCGTGGCCGACGGCGTGGTGTACTTCGGGACCGTCGACGGCAAGCTCCACGCGGTGGACGCCGTCACCGGCAAGGAGAAATGGACCTATCGCACCGCCGAGAAGATCGAGTCCTCCCCCGCGGTGGCCGGCGGTCAGGTCTACATCAGCAGCTACGACTACCGCCTGTACGCGCTCGACGCGGCCACGGGTGCCAAGAAGTGGGCGTACAACACCAGAAGTTATCTCGACACGACCCCCACCGTCGCCGGCGGGACTGTGTACGTGTACAGCGACTACCGTCACACCTCGTACGCCCTGGACGCCGCCAGCGGCGAACTCAAGTGGGCGAACGACGACGTCGACGTGCAGGCGGCCACCCGCGATGTGGTGTTCGGCCGGGCTGCCGGGCCGGTCGGGGACACGCGGCCGGCCGGGAAGCTCGCCGCGATCGACGCCGCCACCGGTGACAAGCGGTGGCTCGCCCGGCTCACGGATGACGCCTTCGCGACGGGCCCCGCAGTGGACGGCGGCACGGTCTACGCGGGCGACGTCAGGCTGTACGCGGTGGATGCGGCCTCCGGAAAGGTCCGGTGGTCCTACGCGCTCGACGGAGATGTCACTTCGGCACCCGCCGTGGCCGACGGCATCGTCTATGTGGCCGGTGAGGACAGGAAGATGTACGCCCTGGCCGTCGAGGACACGCCGTAGAGCGAGCTTTTACGTCGGCCGACCACCGGCACCTCGTGGAGGTGCTCCCGCTCACCGAAGGCCGCCTCGTCCGGCACAACGCCGACGAGCACCCCGGACACCCCGGGTCGCGGTGACGCATCGTCGGGCGCCAGGACATCGGCTTCGAGGACGTCCCCGGCAGCCCGTCAGGAAGGCTCACACTGTCTGGACCAGGCTCCTGGTGGCCTCCCTCGCATCCATCCGCCGGTGGGCCTCGTCGGCTCATTCGCCCGAGCCGGCGCCCGGAACGGACGGCGGTCGAAGGCGGCCGCCGGGCCGCCGCGACCGACGGCGACCCGCGGGTGACGCGCCGGGTCGGCGACGGCTCCGTGCGCCGGCCTGGAACGTGGGAGCGGGAGCCGCACACCGCGCGACCGCTGTGGGGCGAGAGTAGGCTGGTCGCCGATGAGGCTGGGACTTCGGGAAGGGATCTCGTCCGACACCGCTGTGATCGGAGGGAACGCGATGGGGGACCGGGAGACCCGCACGGCGCTGGACCGGCACTGGGCGGCGTCCGCCGCCGGGGACCAGGACGCGGAGCACGAGATCTACCACGCCGACGTGATCACCGACTATCTCCAGTCCGGCGAGCGCATCCACGGCCGCGCCAATCTGCAGGCGCTGCGCTCGCACCATCCCGCCGAGCTCGACTTCACCATCCGCAGGATTCTCGGCAACGGGGATCTCTGGATCACCGAATACGTGATCGACTACGACGGGAAACCCGCGTCCACCGTCAGCATCATGGAGTTCCTTGACGGCAAGGTCGTCCACGAGACCCAGTACTTCGCGGACCCGTTCACCCGCCCCGCCTGGCGCGCCCAGTGGGTGGAGTCGATGCCCGGTTTCTGACGACGTGCCGCAAGCCGCCGATGAGGCCCTGGCGCCGGAGGCGCATCCGCGATCCGAGTGCCCATCCGGCACCCAGGCCGACCAGGGCGCCGGCCGCCGCTCGCCACACCTGCGATGTCCCCGGAACCCGGTTCTGAACGATCAGTGACACCGCGACGCCGGCCAGCGCCAGCGCCAGCGCCGAGACGATCGCCGACGTGAAACCGTACGCCGCGCCGATCTGGCTCAGCCGGCTCCAGTCCACGTTCTTGGAGCCGGAGACCTCCGCCGGCGCGAAGGGGGACAGCAGCACCAGCGTCAGGGCGACCGCCGCGGCCGTGACCACGGTCAGTGCCCTGCCGACCCGGCGGGCCACCGGATATTGACGAGCCATCAGGTCGACCACCCCCGGCAGGCCTGCCCATGTGACAAGGCCGAGCCGGGGCAGCCTACTTCCCGCCGCCGCGGCCGGCATCAGTGCCTGCTGTCACGGGTTCACCCCCGGCGCTCCGGAACAGTCAGGCTCGTGATCGCCAACGCGCCACCAGGCGGGTGGCGAACGGCGCCGCTCCCCAGCACAGATAGGCCCATTCGCCGGTCAGGGAGACCGGCACCGACACGGCGAAGCACGCGGCGATGGCGATGCTCTTCGCCACCGAGAGGGGGAAGGTCCCGGGCGGCACCCCCGGGCCGGCCAGCCCGGCTCGCGGTATGTGCCGGGCCATCAGGGCGAAGAGCAGGGCTGCGATCGTCTGGATCACCGCGAAGAAGCCGAACCGCGCCTGGAACGCGCCGTCCGCGGCCAGCACCTTCATGGCGAAGGGGATCAGCACGACCATCAGCAGCCACAGGCCGTTGAGCGCGCTGAGGACGCTGTCGAAACCCCGTACCGCGCGGAAGATCCCGCGGTGTGACGACCAGTGGGCCCAGACGACCGCGAAGCTGATCAGGAACGACTGGTACTCACTGCGGCCCTCGCCGGCCGAGTGCCACAATTCCGAGTTCGTCTGCCCGTGGGGCAGCGGCAGTTCGAGGGCGAGCAGCGTGATCGCGATGGCCACCACGGCGTCGGTGAACAGCAGGATGCGTTCGGCCGCCGGGGTGGGACGCGTCTCCTCGCCCGGGGCCGCCTCCTCGTGCTCCCGCACGACCACGGACTCGCCCGGCCCGGACCCCTTCGACACAGCCACCCGCCCCGACTCGTCGTCCCAGCATGTGTTCGCCGGAGTCTACCCACGCCACATGAGTGCACCGTCCGCTGCCTTCGAATGAACACCCGTGTCATGGACGGCACTTGCCGGTCAGCTCCGCCGACCCGGTGACGGCGGCCGGCTCCGACACCGGGGCGTGGGTGTCAATCTTTCATCGATGTGCCGGGATTTTGCCCTGCTTGCTCAGAACCTTGCGGGGGCCGAGGGCGGTCTGTACGTTCGGGACGCCGGTCCTCCACGTTCCTGAAGGAGCTTCAGATGCGGGCGATCCCCAGACCTTCGCGTGGCCCCCACCACGCCGGGCACAGGTTGGCGGCGATCGCTCTCGCAGCGGTCGCCGCTGTGTGCGTTTCGGCGTTACCCGCGGCTGCCGCGCCCCACCGCGCCCCGGCGCCCGAGACCCCCCGGGCCGGCCACACGGCGTCCGCGGCCCGGCAGGCCTCGGACGCCGCCGCCACGGCCGGCGCGACCACGGCGTTCCGGATCTACGAGGCCGAAGCGGGTGCGACCGGCGGCGGTGCCACCGTCACGTCGCTGACGGCACCCCCCACGACGCAGTACTCCAGCGCCGCCCTCGAAGCATCCGGCCACGCGTACGCGCACCTGACCGGCACCGGCAGCTCCGTGCAGTGGACGAACACCACCGGAGCGCCCATCAGTTTCCTCAACGTCCGTGCGAGCATCCCCGACTCGGCCTCCGGCGGCGGCACGACGGCGACGCTGAACCTGTACGTGAACGGCGTCTTCCGGCAGGCCCTCAACCTCAACTCCAAGCAGACCTGGGTGTACGAGGGCAACAACAACTACAACACCAGCGACAACCAGAACCCGGCGGACGGCAGTCCCCGGGTCTTCTGGGACGAGTCGCACGCCTTCGTCACCGGCGCGCCGATCCCGGCCGGAGCCACCTTCTCGCTCCGCAAGGACGCCGCCAACGGCGCGTCCTTCTACGACGTGGACTCCGTCGACGTGGAGAACCCGCCGGCGCCGCTCTCCCAGCCGGCGAACTCGGTCTCGATCACCAGTTGCGGCGCGGTCCCGGACACCAACCCGACCAACGGGGCGGCCGACAGCCAGGCCGTGGACAGCCGGGCCGCGATCCAGAACTGCATCAACCAGGCGCAGTCGCAGGGCAAGATCCTCTGGATCCCGCAGGGCACCTTCTACGTGAAGGGCACCGCCGGCCTGACCGCGCAGGGGATCACCATCGCGGGCGCGGGCATGTGGTACAGCACGGTCTACCGCGATGTACCGGTCCCCAACAGCACCCCGCTGGCGGCGCTGTTCGACGTGACCTCCTGCACCGTGCAGAACTTCCACGTCGACGCCAACGCGATCAGCCGCAGCACCATCGGCGGCGACGGCGGCGCGATGGACACCACCGGCACCAACTGGGTGGCCGACGGCATCTGGACCCAGCACACCATGTCCGGTTTCTGGGCCTCGGGCACCGGCGGCACCGTCCGCAACAGCAGGCTGACGGCGATCTGGGCGGACGGCATCAACGTCAACAACGTGTCGCTCGGCGCCGACACCGGCAACAACCTGACCGTCACGAACAACTTCGTCCGCGGCACCGGGGACGACGCCATCGCCATCAACTCCGTGCACTACAACACCAACGGCGACGGCTCCCAGACGTTCTACCAGCCCATGACGAACGTCACGGTGAGCAACAACACCTCGATCGCACCGTGGGGCGGCAAGGGCATCGGGATCTACGGCGGCAGCGGCCACCACGTGACCGGCAACTACATCAGCGACACCGCCCGCTACATCGGCCTGGGCGCCGGCCGGTTCGGTGTCAACGGCAGTGACCTGCTGTCCGCGACGGTCTCCGACAACACCGTCGTCCGCTCCGGCGGCAACGCCTACAGCCAGGGGCAGCCGGCCCTGCACATCGGCAACGGCGGCGACGGACAGAACACCGGGATCGTCGACCACGTCACCGCCACCGGCAACACGGTCGCGGACTCGCTCTACGACGGAATCGGCTTCTCCACGTCGACGAACACCCTGCTGCAGAGCAACACCGTCACCGGCCCCGGCCGCAACGGCATCGCCGTGTCCCCGCCGTTCTACCCCGCGCCGAGCGGCTCCGCCGCCATCACCGGCAACACCGTCACGGGCCTGCACCCCGGCGCCACGGCCTTCGTCAACAACTCCGCCGGTTTCTCGGCCACCCTGAACGGCAACAACTGGGAGCCCTCCGCACCCCAGGGCCCGTACGGCGGCACCCCCGCCGCGATCCCCGGCACCGTGCAGGCGGAGAACTACGACACCGGCGGCCAGGGCGTGGCCTACAACGTCACCAGCGTCAACGGCAACGCCAACGGCTACCGGGCCGACGGCGTCGACCTCGAGACCACCTCGGACACCGGCGGCGGTCACAACCTGGGCTGGACCGGGAGCGGGCAGTGGTTCCGCTACACCGTCGACGTCGCCGCGGCGGGGACGTACACGGTGGGCCTGCGTCTGGCTGCCCCCTCGGCGGTGGCGGGTGCCCTGCACCTGTCCAACGCTTCCGGTGCCGATCTCAGCGGCGCCGTCGACGTGCCCGCCACCGGCGACTGGCAGATCTGGGCCACCGTCACCGCACGGGTGACTCTGCCCGCGGGCCGCCAGGTCCTGACGCTCAACCAGGACAACGGGGGCTGGAACGTCAACTCCCTCACCTTCACGGCGGCGGGGGGCACCCCGCCGGCCAGTCTGACGACCTCCCCCGCCTCGCTCGCCTTCGGCGGCCAGGCGCTGAACACCACCAGCGCCGCGCAGTCGGTCACCGTCACCAACTCCGGCGGCGCCGCGGCCTCGATCACCTCGATCACCGCCGGCGGTGACTTCGCGCAGACCAACTCCTGCGGATCGTCCCTCGCCGCCGGGGCCTCCTGCACGGTCAGCGTCACCTTCACCCCGACGGCCACCGGCACCCGCACGGGTACGGTCACCGTCACCGGCAACGCGGCCAACAGCCCGACCACCGTCCCCCTGTCGGGCACCGGGACCGGCGGCACGAACGTCAACCTGGCCGCGGGACGCCCGACCAGCGAGTCGAGCCACACCGACGTCTATCCCTCGTCGAACGTGACCGACGGCTCCCGGTCGACCTACTGGGAGAGCGCCAACAACGCGTTCCCGCAGTGGGTCCAGGTCGACCTGGGGTCGGCTCGCAGCGCGTCCCGAATCGTGCTGCAACTGCCCGCCGGCTGGGGCGCGCGGACCCAGACGCTGTCCGTCCTGGGCAGTACCGACGGCTCGAACCTCACCACCGTCACGTCCTCGGCGGCCTACACCTTCGACCCCGCGGCGGACAACACCGTCACGATCACCTTCCCCGCCACCACCCAGCGCTACTTCCGCCTGACCATCGGCGCCAACACCGGCTGGCCGGCCGGTCAGCTCTCGGAGTTCCAGGTCTGGGCCACCTGACGCGCGGCGGAACCCACGGCCGGAACCCGCCGCCGGGCCCTCCTGCCCCGGACGCTCCCGTGCGTTCGGGGCAGGAGAGCTCCCCCGTCACCGCCGGCCCGGCCCGGCCCGGGCCGGCCCTCGTCAGACGGTCCGGCCGACCGGTCCGGTCGAGAACGACTCCCAGCGCTCGAGCTCGGCGAGGCGGGCGCGCAGCGACTCCCGGATCCGCTCCACGGCGTCCGCGCCGACGGCCAGGCGCAGGGGCGGCTCCTCCATCGTCGCGACCGTCATGATCGCGTCCGCCACCTTCTCGGCGTTGCCGTACGCCGACGGGGGCAGCGCGGAGAAGTCGGCCAGGAACTTCCCGACGGTCGGGGCGTAGACGTCGTCCGGGAGGACGACGTGGAGGCTGGTGGCGAACTCGGTGGCGAAGATGCCGGGTTCGACGATGCTCACCCGCACGCCCGTGGGGGCGAGTTCACGGGCGAGTGCTTCGCCGGCGAGATCCACGGCGGCCTTGGAGGCCGAGTAGAGGCCCGACGAGGCCCATGCGCACTGGCCGTTCACCGAGGAGATCTGCACGACCCTGCCGCGGGACGCGCGCAGCGCCGGGAGGGTGGCGCGCAGGACGGCGAAGTTGGCCAGGACGTTGGTGTCGAAGAGCGCGCGCGCCTGGTCCGCGTCGATCTGCTCGACGGAGCCGAACAGCCCGTAGCCGGCGTTGTTCACCAGGACGTCCAGCCCGCCCGCCGTCCGCACGGCGTCGGCGATCACCTGCTCCGCGGCGGGTTCGGTGATGTCCAGCCGGATCGTGGTGACCCTCCCCTGCGGGGCGTGGTCCGCCAGCTCCGCGAGTCGGTCGCCGCGGCGCCCGACGGCGATGACGTGGGCGTCGCCCGCGAGCGCTCGCTCGGCGACCATGCGGCCGAAGCCCGAGGTCGCGCCGGTGATGAGCCAGGTCGAAGTCATGGGGAACTCCCTGTGGAAGGCCGTGCGCTGCGCACGGCGGCTTGGAATGCGGGACCGAGGGACCGGCGTCCGCGTACTCCAGCAGAACGCCGGCGGACGGCCGTGAGGGCCGCCGGACCGGCCCGCCGCTTCCTGGGATCCGCAGGACCACCTTCGCCGGGACACGACGCCCCGGCGGGAGGGACCATGGGGGTATGGAGCGGAACGAAGGGCTCAGCGAGTTCCTGCGCGCCCGGCGCGCGGCGATGGATCCCGAGCGACTCGGTCTGCACGACATGGCGCCACGGCGCGTCCCCGGGCTGCGCCGGGAGGAACTCGCGGCGCTGGCCGGTGTGAGCGTCGACTACTACACGCGTCTGGAGCAGGGCCGGCCGATCACTCCCTCGGACTCCGTCCTCGACGCCCTGGCGAACGCCCTCCGGCTCGACCCGGCGGAACGCAGCTATCTGAACGCGGTGGCCCGTCCGGTGACCGGAGGGCGCCGCCGGGCCTCGCGTGCCGTGCAGAAGGTACGCCCGGGGATCCACGCGCTCCTCGCCCGGCTCGAGGACACCCCGGCCCTGGTGCTGGGGCGCCGGACCGACATCCTGGTGGTCAACCGGATGGGGCGTGCGCTGCTCGCCGACTTCGACGCGATGCCCGCCCGGCAGCGCAACGCCACGCGCTGGATCGTGCTCGACGAGACGGCGCGATCACTGTTCGGCGAGCGCTGGGAGAAGGTCGCCTCAGAATTCGTGGGCACGCTGCGCATGGATGCCGCCCGCCATCCCGAGGACCCGCGTACCGCCGACCTGGTGGGCGAGTTGTCGATGGAGAGCGAACGCTTCCGCCGGTGGTGGGCCGCGCAGAAGGTGGTGCAGTTCAGCCACCACACCAAGCATCTGCACCACCCGGTCGTCGGCCACCTCGTGCTCCGCACCGAGGCGCTGGCCTTTCCCGGCGACGCGGACCAGACCCTGCTGGCATTCCTCGCCGACCCCGGCTCGCCGTCGGACGAGGCCCTGACGCTGCTGTCCGCGTGGGCCACCGACCACGGTCGCGCGGGTGACGGGGCATCGGCCCGGGCCGTCTCGCACAAGTGAGCCGGCGGCCCGCCCGCGGGCGCGCCGGGCGCTTCGGCGGGGACGGGACGGCGTACACCGTTTCCGGTCGCCCTCCCGTCCCCGCACGCCGAACCTCACCCGCGTGATGCTCCTGGCCCCGCCCCGGCTGCTACCAGTCGATGGCGGCCGGCATGAACGGCTCGCTCTCGGGCGCCTCCTTGCGGGCCTTCAGGACTCGTTCGGCGGGGGCGCCGGCGGGCACGCGCAGGGCGGGCTCGGGCTGCTCGATCGTGTCGGCCACGACCGCGGCCACCTCCTCCGGGGTGATGACCTCGCCGCGCAGAGCGGCGAGTTGCCGGTACAGAGGCGCGTACGGGCTGTCCTCCGCGATGAACGACGGGGCCTGCTGGGCGCCGTTCGTGGACACCGCCCCCGGCTGCACGATGCTCACCTTGATGCCGAAGTGGCCCGTTTCCACGGCCAGTGTCTCCGCCATCGCCTCCAGCGCCCATTTGCTGGCGCCGTACGGGCCGATGATCGGCAGTACCAGTCGTCCTTGGATGCTGGAGACGAAGACGAGGCGGCCGGATCCTCGTTCCCGCATCGCCGGCAGCACCCCCTGGACGACGCGCAGCGCGCCCAAGGTGTTGAGCTGGTAGAGCCGTTCGACCTCCGCGAGCGGGACGCTCTCCAGCGGCGCGCGCACCGTCGATCCGGCGTTGCTGACCAGCACGTCCACCTCGCCGGCGGCATTGACGGCCTGGTCGACGCTGTCCTGATCGGTGACGTCGAGGCGCAGGCGCTGGTCCACGGGGAGGTCGGCCAGCGTTTCCGGCCGGCGAGCGGTGGCGATCACCCGATGGCCGCGACGGGCCAGTTCGACGGCGACGGCCCGGCCGATTCCCTGGGAAGCGCCGGTGATGAGCACGGAAGACAAGGCTTTTCTCCTCATGGACACGTTCGTTGTTCCCGCGACGCGGGCGACGCGGTGACCCGGCCCGGTCAGGGGGCCGGGACGAAGTAGGGCCCGCTGGCCTCGAAGTCGTGCTTGTGCGCGACGGTGAACTGCTCGACGGACAGCGGCACACGGTGACCGATCCGTTCGACGTTGTCGTTCGTTCCGGCGAAGACACCGTTCCGGTAGTCGACAGCGACGTTGCTCAGGTGCTGAACGGTGTGCGGGTGCATCCCGCGTTCGGTCATGGCCGAGGCGAACTCCTCGACGCTGATCGGCTCGTAGCGCACCGGGATGCCGAGCGTCCCGGACATGGTCCGGGCGATGGCGTGGTGGTCGAGTTCGACCGGGCCGTGCAGGGTGAGGATCGCGCGGTCGTACGGCTCCGGGTCGAGCAGCAGGGCGGCGATCACGTAGGACTGGTCAGCCGCGGCGATCGGGGCGTGACGCCCGTCGCCGAACGGGAGCCGGAGACGGCCCTCCCCCTCGCGCCGCTCCCACCACGACGGGAGCCACTCGGCGAAGAAGGTCGGCCGGATGTGCGCCGTGAGCAGGCCGGTCCGGTCCAGCAGGCGCTCGGCCAGCCAGTGCTCCCGAGCGGCGTCGCTGCCCGCATCCGGGCGGGCGGAGATCTGCGACATGTCGACCACGGACCGGACGCCCGCCCCGGTCGCCGCCCGGGCGAAAAGGGCGGTCGCCTCGATCAGGCCCGGGAGGATCGGGTGACACAGGTAGGCGCCGGTGACGCCCTGCACAGCCGCGGTCACGCCGTCGAGGTCGTGCAGGTCCGCCACGGCGATCTCGGCGCCGGCCTCCGCCAGCCTGCGGGAACGCTCGTCCTCGCGGCGCACCAGGGCACGGACGCGGTGTCCGCGCTCCAGCAGCAGGTCGACCGTTCCGACGCCGGTCTTGCCGGCCGCACCGGTGATCAGGAACAGCCTGTCGTCGTTGGTCATCAGAACACCTTCCCGGCTGCCGGCCGCATGCTTCCGTGCCCGCAGCCCCTGGTTCCGAGCAGGAGGGACGTTGACAGTTCAGTCACTGAACTCCTTCACCGTAACCCCATGCAGTTCAGTGAGTGAACCATGCGGCGGTAAAGTGGGGACATGACCCTGCCCAGCACCTACCCCGATTCCAATTGCTCGCTGGCACGAGCGCTGGAGGTCATCGGCGAGCGGTGGACCCTCCTCATCGTCCGTGACGCCTTCTACGGGGTGAGCCGGTTCGGGGACCTGGCCACGCAGCTGGGGATCCCCCGCGCCGTCCTGACCAACCGGCTCAAGCTCCTCGTCCGGGAGGGCGTGCTCACCCGGGACGACGACGGAGCGGGAAGCGTCGGGTACCGGCTGACCGACAAGGGCATCGCCCTGTGGCCGATCGTGCGGGCCATGATGGCCTGGGGCGACGCCTTCTACTCCCCCGCCGGAGTGAAGCGCGCCCTGCGCCACGACGTGGACGGAGGCCCGCTCGACCACGAGGGACGCTGCCAGGCGTGCGGCTCCGTCGCGGCGGTCCCGGAGATCCGCATCGAACCCGGTCCCGGCTTCGACGCGGCGGCGGACTCGGCGCGCGATCCTGTGTCCGCGCTGCTCAACGGGCCGCGGCGGCTCCTCGAACCGGTGACGGCCTCGCGGACGCGTCCGTCAGGCGAACCCGGTGAACCCCGCGGCACCACCGTCGCTCAGTAGCCGGGCCCTTCCCGCGCAGGCCCGTCGGCGGCCCCGTTCAGCAGCTGAAGGTGATCCGGCGCCAGGGTGGTCGTTGCGGCGGCCGCCGAGTCGCGCACCGTCGTCGGCCGCGTGGCGCCGGAGACCGCGAGCAGGGACGGCGACCGTGCGAGCAGCCAGGCCAGGGCGATCCGCGCGGTGGTGGCGTCGTGCTGAGCCGCCACGTCCTCGAGCACACGGGCGAGATGGGGCCCGGCGGCGCTCATACCCCGCAGTGGGGAGTAGGCGAGGAAGGCGATGCCGCCCCGCTCGCAGTACGCGAGCACCTCGCGGTCTCCGGGGTCGAAGACCGACCAGGGGTTCTGCACGGCGGCGACCGGCGCCTCGTCCTGGGCCAGGATGAGTTGCCCCAGGTCGACGTTGGACAGGCCGATCAGGCCGATCTTCCCCTGCAGCTGCAGTTCGGCCAGGGCGCCGACGCTTTCCGTGATCGGGACGTGCGGGTCGGGCCAGTGCAGGTGGTACAGGTCGATCCGTTCGACCTCCAGGGCACGGAGGCTGCCCTCGCAGTCGCGGCGGAGCGTCTCGGGACGGCCGTCGACGGGGAAGCTGTCCCCGCTGCGGTAGTGGCCGCCCTTGGTGGAGATCACCGGGCGGTCGCCCGGGGGGACGCCACGCAGCGAGCGGGCGACGAGGCGTTCGTTGTGGCGGTCCTCGGTCGCCGTGGTGTAGGCGCGGGCGGTGTCGAGAAGCCGAATGCCCGCGTCGAGGGCCGCCGTGACGGCGTGGGCCGCCCCTTCGGGATCATGGGCCCGGTCGAAGGACAGGGCCGCCAGGCCGAGGCCCACGGGGTGGACCTCGGTCGCGCCGATGCGGCGCGGTGCCGGGCTCATGCCGTCCCCTCCGGTTCGCCGTGACCGGCCGGCCCGGCAGCGGGCACCCCGCGCGCGGCGCGGTCCTTCTCGCGGGATTGCCGGGCGACCTGGACGGGGCCGGGCAGGACGCGGGCGGGACAGGCGCGGCCGCCGTGGGTGATCGTGACGAGGGCGGGGCGTTCGTCGTCGGGGCCGGGCGCGCGGGTGATCGGACCGGCCTCATCCCGCAGGTCCGCCTGGCAGGTGAGACCGCCGCGGCCGTGGACGACACCGTCGGCGAGTTCGGTCGTCGTGAGGCTGCCCACGGCGCCGGACAGCCGGGCCGGAAGCCGGAACCGCACGCACCCTAGGCCGCCTCCGGCCCGCGCCTGCCGGCCGCAGGTGTGTCGCGGCATGCCGACCGCCTCGGTGGGCGCGAAGCAGGCCGGCCGCCGCTCCGTCCGGGGCGCGTCGTCTCGCTGATCGGCCACCTCACCACCCTATGTGCTGCGCCTGCGCCCGCCGTCCAGCGCTGGTGACTCGCCAACACGACGTAGAGACCCGCGACGGCCGCGACCGCGCAGACGACCGCCATGGCGATCAGCGCACGGCCGAGCACCCCTGTGATCCCGGCGATCGCCGCCCAGCCGAACCGGGTTGCCCGTTCGGACCGCCGGGCCGCGTCTTCGTGGTCACGGTCGTCGTACCCGTCGTGCTCAGCCGCACGCACATCGGTTCGACGCGTCACCCACGCCGACCGGCTTGCGGCGGGTGGGGCTCGCCCCGGCACCGCCGAAAACCAGGTGCGTCCGGCTGCCGCCACCTCCTACCGTTCCGGCATGCGCGTCGTTTTCACCAAGGGACCCGGTACGAGCTACGGCATCGCGGTGCATCGGGAGACCGGGGCGGAACTCGCCCCGCGCAACGGCCCCGGCGGTCACCGGTATCTGCCGCACGACCTGGTGCACTTCCTGGTCGAGTCGGAGGTGGGCATCGGACTCGGGGTGTACGGCAGGCTGGCCGCCGGTGACAACGGCATGTTCTGGCCCGCCGACCCCGCGGAGCGCGCCAAGGCCGCGCGGCGCCGCAAGTCGAACCCGGTCAGACCGTCCGCCCGGGCGCAGGCGGACATGGCCCGGTCCGAGCAGCTGGCGGCCATCGCCCTGCCGGTGTGGGAGGTCCGGCACGGCCACGCGCGGGAGCTGCCCGCGTACGTGCCGGCAGGCGAGATCCCCGCGGAGGTCGACCGGATCGTGTCCCGGTTCGACGAGTACGCCGACCGCTGGCACGCGCTGCCGGTCGGGGGTTCGCTGACCCTGACGTGGTGAGGCCTGTCCGCCGCCGCCTTCCTCCGGGCGCTTCCCCCCTCACCCCGAGCTGCGCGTACGCTCGACGGACGGCGGTCGGCGATCAGGAGGTGGGCAGTGCGGCGGATGTATCTGCTGTGGACGGTTGCGGCGGCCGGATTCGCCGTGGACCAGATCACGAAGGCGATCGCCGCGGTCGTCGTCGAGGGCCATGAACCCAGGCACGCCCTGGGCGGTGCGCTGACCTTCACCGCGTTCCGGAACCCGGGAGCGGCCGGCTCCTTCGCACCCCGCGCGACCCTGGTGTTCACGCTCCTTGCGATCGTCGTGCTCGTCCTCATCGCCCGGGTCGCTCCCTCCGTCCGGTCCACCGGGTGGGCGGCCGGACTCGGGCTGATCTTCGCGGGCGCGGGCGGGAACCTCGCCGACCGGGTGTTCCGCACCCCCGGATTCGGTCGTGGCGCCGTGCTGGACTTCATCCAGTTCGGCGATTCGGGGATCTTCAACCTCGCCGACCAGTGCGTGACCGCCGGTGCGGTGATCGTGCTCATCCAGACGTTCCGCGGCGTTCCGCTGCGCACCGTGGTGGCGAGCCCGCCCGGCAGCCGCCCGCTGGAGCAGTGAGCCCGCGGCGCACACCCGTCGCCCCCGGCTGTCCCCCGTCCTGCCGTCAGGTGTCCAAGCCCTCCAGGGTCGCGCGGACCAGGGGCACCAGGTCGTCGAGGTCCGCTGCCGCGAGCTCGTCGAGCGTCCCCGTGCCCCGGGCCAGCAGCACCCCGATGAAGGCGGATACCGCGATCTCGGCCCGCAGTTGCGGCCGGTCCAGTCCGCTCGCGGCGAACCGCTCGCGCAGCGGATCGACCAGGCGCACGTACAGCTGGGCGCGGGCGGCGTCCTGTACCGCGGGGTCGCCCTCGGCCTGCACGGTCGACCGGAAGACCGGGCCGGCGCCGCGCCGGTCCGCACGCTCCAGGAGAGCGCGGAGCCGTTCGGGTCCGAGCAGATCGGGCGGAGTGGCGTCGCCCAGCTCCGTGCGCAGCACCGCGAGGTACAGGCCGCTCTTGTTGTTGAAGTACCGGGCGATCAGCGCCGGGTCGACACCCGCACGCTCCCCGATGTCGCGGATGGTGGTCCGGTCGAAGCCGCGCTCGCTGAAGAGCTCGCCCGCCGCCCGGAGCAGCAGTTCGCGGCTGCGCGCGGAGTCCCGTTTGCGGGACGGTGTGCCGTCGGTCATCGCGCCGCCTTCTGCCGGGCCGCGTCGTCACCTGCGGTTCGAGGCGCGGCGGCCGCCCCCGGTGCCGTCGCCGCGACCGCACCACGCCGGTGCCGCGGCGGCAGGACGGCGGTCACCACGATCATGACCACCCACACCCCGCAGGCCAGCAGCGCGGCCGTCCGGTAACCGTCGCCCGTGGGCAGCACGCTCCCGGTGGCCGTGTGGGCTTGCAGGACGGTGGCGCTCAGCACGCTGCCGGTGGAGTAGCCGACGTAGCGCAGCACTTGGTTGAAGCTCATCGCGCTGCCCGTCTCGTGCGCGGGCACCGAGCCCACGATCATTCCGGGCATCACGGCGAACATCCACCCGATCCCGAATCCGGCCACCGCCATGATGGCGAACAGCTCCCAGAGCTGTCCGCGAACGAGGGCGAACGCGAGCACGGCGGCCAGCGAGACCGCGCACCCGAGCGGCAGCACGAGGGCGGTCCCGGCGCGCCTGGCCAGCAACGGCACCATCCGGCCGGCGGCCATGCCGGCGAGGGAGAACGGCAGCAGCACCAGCCCGGTGACGGCAACGGAGGCACCGAATCCGTAGCCGGCCTCGCGCGGCGTCTGCACGAACCGGGTGACCAGCGACAGCAGCAGGTACATCCCGAGGCCGGCCACCAGCGCGGTCGCATCGGCGGTCAGCACCGTACGGTCCCTGGTCAGGCGCAGATCGACCAACGGCTGCGCGGTCCGCAGCTCGTGCACGACCCACGCCCCGAGCAGCAGCACGCAGACCCCGACCAGGACGAGCAGCCGCGCCGAGTTCCAGCCCCAGAGCTCGGCCTCGCTCAGCGCGAGCAGCAAACCGGCGAGTCCTGCGCCCAGCAGCGCCGCGCCGGGCACGTCCAGCCGCGGCGCGGCACGGCTCGGGGACGGCGGCAGGACCACGACGGCCGCCACCAGCGCGGCGACGCTCACCGCCGCACCGAACCAGAAGCCCGCGTACAGCCCGAAGGACTGCGCGATCAACCCGGTGACCGGGTAGCCCAGGCCGACGCCGGCGACGGTGGTGATCGACAGCAGGGCCACCGCGGGGCGCGCCCGCTCCGGCGGCAGGGCGTCCCGGGCGGTGGCGATGGCCAGCGGGGTGAGGCCCAGTCCGAGTCCCTGCAGTGCGCGCCCGGTCACCAGGGCGCCGAAGCCCAGCGGCAGCGCCGCCAGAACACAGCCGGCCAGTACCGCGGCCAGAGCGCCGAGGATCACCGGCCGGCGGCGCGGACCGTCGCCCAGCCGGCCCATCACCGGCGTGACCACCGCGCCGACCAGCAGCGTGACGGTCAGCGACCACTGGGCGTCGTTGAGGGAGACGTGCTCCTCGGCGGCGATGGTCGGCACCAGCGGGGCGCCGAGGCTGCTGACCACGGCGACCAGCATGCCGAGCGAGACCAGCACGGGAACCAGCGCCCGCTGCCGCCCGGACCGCGGCTCCGTTGTTGCGGGATTGCCCACGACTCTCCTCGATGTCATCAGTCGACGTCACCAACTGAAGACATCGCATGATGACATCTATTCCAGGCGCCCCCATAACGTCGCGGCTCGCCCCTGCGCACCGCCTTCAGCAGCCACCGGATCGCTGTCCGGCCCGACGGGAAAACCGGGTGCCGGGCCGATCGGCCGTTGGAACACTGGCCCCCGTGACACGACCCGAGGTCTCCGAGCTCGACCATCTGCGCGAGATCGAGCGGCTTGCCCGTGCCGTCAGGGACGCCGCGTCGAGCGAGGGCCTGCTCTCGTACTCGTCCGAGGAAGGAAACGCCACCGCCTTGCAACGGACGGTGAACGCGCTGGCCCGCGGGCTGCGCCGCTACCATTTCCAAGGCGACGGCTGCCTCGGTGAAGAGGCGGATCGGCCGCTCCTGAGGCTCGCGGGCGTCGTACTGCTCCGGCCGGAGGTCATGCCGGCGGGCATGGCCGAAAGCTACGAGGCGGCATGCACCCGGCTCGGCGTCGAGGCGAGGCCGGAGGGCTGGGCGCTGTGGAACACCTGGGGTGACGACGATCGGATGAAGGTGACGATGGTCGTCTCCGCGGTCGACACCACCGAGGGACTGCTGGCGAACTGGTCGCGCGGCAGGGCCCTGTATCCGGTGGTGCCGCTGCCGTCTCAGGTGGCGCTGATCCACAACGGCTGGGCCCGCCACATGATCTTCTCGCCATTCGGTGTGCGGAAACTGGGTCTCGGTGGACAGCCTTGACCCGGGGAGGCGGAGCCACGCTCAGGCGGGTCGGGCCTGAGCGGGCACGTCGGACAGGTCGCCGCGCGCTTCGCACACTTCTCCGCACCGATCCACGCGTTCGCGAAGCAGCACCGCTCGGCGTCCTCGACCGCCTGCCCGGCCACGCACCATCCCCGGCGCACTCCGCCGGCCGGACACCGCCGGCGGCCAACCGGGCGGTCAACGGTCCGTACCGGCCCGAGCCATGGGTGATCACGGACGACGAACAAGTGCTAGCGTCCGCCGCATGCCTGAACTGATCGCCCCCACAAGCCGGTTGCAGTCCTCATGGCTGGCGGCGCGTGACGAGTGGCCCGGTTCCCACCAGGACGGGTCGGGCCTGCGCCTCGCGCCTGACGGCGACCTCGGCAGCCCCGAGGTCTTCTCGGAGTGGGTCGCGCGGCTGCGACAGCAGTCGGACACGTCGGTTCCCGTGGGAGAGGAGCGCGTTCACGCCACGCATTGGTGGATCGTCGAGGACGACCGCTATCTGGGAGCCATCGACGTGCGGCACTACCTGAACGCCTTTCTGCTCGACGTCGGCGGGCACATCGGCTACAGCATCCGGCCCTCCGCACGGCGACGCGGACTGGCGACGTGGGCCCTCGGGGCGGTTCTCCCCGAGGCGCGTGCGCTGGGCCTGGACCGGGTCCTCGTCACGTGCGACGACGACAACATCGGGTCGGCGCGGAGCATCGAGCACAACGGTGGCGTCCTGGAGGACGTCCGCGCCACCGGCGCGGGCCTCAAGCGCCGCTACTGGATCACGCTGTAGGCCCCAGGCCCTGGCCCCGTCCGCCGGCCGGCTCCGGCATGGCCAGGACCCCCGTCGCTTCCCAGCGGCGGGGGTCCCGGAGGCTACGGCACGGAAGGGCCCAGCCGGTGTGCCTGCCGTCCCCGAGCCTCTCCCGTCCCACCGGCGGGCGCACGCCGGGGACGCCTGACGGGTGACGGCGGGGACCCTGACCGGCGGTGGACCTGGGCCGCCCCGCCCGCTTCGGGGACCGGCTCAGTGGTGCGCGTGGTGTCCCGCGGGCGCGTCCGCGCCCTTCGCGGCGGCGTGGTCCGGGTGGTGCGGCTCGTAGCCCGGGATCGTGCCGTCCGGCTTCGCGACCAGGAACAGACCGGCCATCCCCATGTCCGAGTGGCTCTGCACGTGGCAGTGGTACATCCAGGCGCCGGCGCCCACGTGTTCGCCCGCGATGACCTGGAAGCCGAAGGAGTCCGCCGGTCCGGTGATCTTGTTGTCGACGACGCGGCTGGGGTCCTCCGGGCCGGTCAGGAGGCCCGTTCTGTTGTCCGCCCAGCGATGACCGTGCATGTGGAACGTGTGGTAGTACTCGCCGTGCGTGATCATGACGATCTCGACTCGGTCGCCCACCGTCGCCTCGAAGTTCGGGGTCTCGTGAGCGGCCCTGTTGTTGATCGTCATGTCGTTGAAGACGATCGTGAACTGCTTGTCCGGCAGGATGTCGCCCTTCCTGCGCACCACGACCGGGCCGTAGAGGCCCTTGCGGATCCCGCCCGTTCCGTGGTCGGTGCCCACGACGTGGTCGTGGTAGTGCCAGTAACCCGCGCTGCCCGCCTGCCAGGTGCCGTCCTTGCGCCGGCCCGGCGCGTGCGTGCGCCAGGTGTACGTCCGCGTGCCGCCGGGCTCCACGTGGCCGTGGTTCATGCGCGTGCCGTCGCTGGCGACGTCGTAGTCCACGCCGTGGACATGGAGGCTGGCGTCCACGTCCGTGGTGTTCTCGAACTCGATGTGCAGCGTGTCGCCCTCGGTCAGTTCGATCAGCGGGCCCGGCACGGTGGCCCCGCCCTTCTCCAGGCCGTATCCCATCTGACCGTTCGGCAGGGTCTCGGCGTAGAGCCTGAGATGGCGGACCTGGCCTCCGGCCGGTGCGGTGGGTGGTGGCGATTCCGCGGACGAGGCCGGGGGCGCGGACGCCACGGCTGATGACGCTGTCCCGGTGGCGGCGACCACGCCACCCGCCAGCAGTCGCCGGTTGAAGCTCCTTCTGTCCATGGCCATTCCGGACACTCCAGTGCCGTGAGGAAGCGGATGGGGCGCGAGGGTCCCCGGGGACGGCCACACGGTAGAGCAGGGATCTTCGTTTATCCACACCCGGGACAAAGATGGTGGGATTCCGCCCATAGGTATTGGCGAACCACGCAAAGCCGTCTAGCTTCAGGCGCTGTTCCTGTGACCCAAGAGGGGTGTGAACCATGCAGAGCGCACCACATCACCGGTCGAGATCGCGCCGCGCCGCAGCCGCTGTCCTGGTGGCCGGGACCATGGCGGCGTCCCTGCTGAGCGGCACCGCCGCCACGGCCAGGCCGTATCCGGAGCCGGCATCGACATCGACATCGACATCGACATCGACTTCGTTATCCCTGCCGTCACCACCGGGCGGCAGGAACGTCAAGGTCCTGGTGTTCCACGCGTCGGCCACCGAGGAGTCGCCGACCGTCGACGCGGGCATCGAGGCGATCGAGGCCATCGGCCTGTCAGGACCCGCCGCACAGCGGTTCAAGACGGTGGCGACCGACGACGCCTCGGTCTTCACCAGCGCGAAGCGGCTGGGCACCTTCAACGCGGTCGTCTTCCTGACCGGGGGCGGCGACGTGCTCGACCCCGAGCAGGAGGCCGGCCTGGAGGCCTACATGGAAGCCGGCGGCGGCTTCCTCGGCATCCACGACGCGGCCAGGACGGAGCCCTACTCGGACTGGTTCGCCGGGCTGATCGGCGCCCGGCCCGCCACCACCAGCCCGGCCGGAGTGCAGCGCGCCACGGTCGAGGTGCCCGACCGGGTCCATCCCGCCACCAGGAACCTGCCGGTGGAGTGGAAGCGGCCCGACAAGTGGATCAACTGGGCGGCCAACCCGACCGGCAAGGTGCACACCGTCGCCAAGGTCAGGGAGGCCGGCTACCAGCCGGGACCCGGGGCCAACGGCGTCGACCACCCCGTCTCCTGGTGCCGTGACTACGACGGCGGCCGGTCCTTCTACACCGGCATGGGCGGCACGGTGGAGTCCTTCGCCGAGACCGACTTCCGCGACCACCTGCGCGGGGCCCTGCTCTGGACGACCCGGCTCTCGCGCGGCGACTGCAAGGCCACCATCGACGCCAACTACTCCGCGGTGCGGGTCACCCAGCCCAACCAGCCCGGTCAGCAGGACCAGATCGGCGAGCCGCACGGTCTGGTCGTGGCGCCGGACGGACGGGTGCTGTACATCGGCCGGGGCGGCGGCGTGAACGGCGCGCCGGTCGTGACCGACTGGAACAGCCCCGACATGGGGAAGGGTCTCGGCCAGATCCACGTGTACGACCCGGCGACGAAGAAGGTGACGCTCGCCGGTGCGCTGACCGTCTTCGGCAACAAGGGCGGCGGCGACGAACTGACCAAGGTCGAGGAGGGGCTGCTCGGCATCGAGCTGGACCCCGGCTTCGAGAGCAACGGCTGGGTGTACCTGCACTACACCCCGCACTCCGGCCTCGACCGGGACCGGCACGTCGCCGAACGCCGCGTGTCCCGCTTCACGTTGGACCTCACCACCGACAAGCTGGACCTCACCTCGGAGAAGGTCCTGCTCAAGTGGCCCGTCCAGGTCCACAGCTGCTGCCATGCCGGCGGCGGGATGGCCTGGGACTCCAAGGGCAACCTCTACATCGCGACCGGCGACAACAACTCGTCCGGATTCAGTGACGGTTACTCGGGCAACAACCCGCAGCCCGCCTTCAAGGGCCTGTCGTTCTCGGACGCCCGGCGCACGGCGGGCAACACCAACAACCTCAACGGCAAGATCCTGCGCATCCACCCGGAGCCGGACGGGACCTACACGCTCCCCGAGGGCAACCTGTTCACCGGCACGGAGCAGGACGAGGGCGGCGGCAAGACCCGGGGCGAGATCTACGTCATGGGCGTGCGCAATCCGGCCCGCATCTCGGTCGACAAGAAGACCGACATCCTCTACGCGGGCTGGGTCGGCCCCGACGCGGGCGCTCCCAGCACCACCTGGGGACCGGCGAAGTACGACACGTTCGCCGCGATCACCAAGGCGGGCAACCACGGCTGGCCGTTCTGCATGGGCAACAAGCAGCCCTACCGGGACCGCAATCTGCCGGACCCGAGCAAGCCGCTGGGCTGGTACGACTGCGACGCCCCGAAGAACGAGTCGCCGAACAACGACGGACTGGTGAACCTCCCGCCCGTCACCGGCAACACCATCTGGTACTCCCCTCAGGGCGGCGCCCCCGACTTCCCGCGGGACGCCAACGGGGTCCCCAGCTACAAGAACGAGGAGGCCACCTACCTCCTGCCGTGGCTCAAGGGCGGTGGCCAGGCGACCATGGACGGCCCGGTCTACCGTTACGACGCCACAACCGCGGGCGCCGACGCGTGGCCGGAGTACTGGGACGGCAAGTGGTTCGTCGGTGACTTCTACGACGCGGACAACCCGCGCCACGCCGTGCTGACCGACCCCAAGACCGTCGGCAAGGGCGGACTGCCCGTCACCGCCGAGTCGCTGAAGAAGATCATCCCGGTCGGCCAGGGCGGCATACGCAACCTCATGGACTGGAAGTTCGCCCCGGACGGCTCGCTCTACGTCCTCGACTACGGGCGCGGCTTCTTCACCTCCGACTCCCAGTCCGCGCTGTGGCGTGTGACGTACAAGGGCGGCGAGGCCACTCCCGCCGCCGCGGATCTGGCCAGGAAGGCGGCACAGTGAGACAGCGATCCCTACGCCTGTGGACGGCCCTGCTCGGCGCGTTGCTGATGACCGTGGGGCTGACCTCGACGGCCGCCTACGGGCGAACCGGCGCCGGAGCGGCGTCCGACGGCACCGCGGCCGCGGCCCAGGTGCTGACCTGGACGGCGAGCTCGCGCACCGACAGGTACGCGAGCTTCCCGACCACGGCGGTGGCCGGCCCGGCGACCCTCGTCTTCGAGAACAGCGCGGCGACCGGGAACGACATCGGCATGCCGCACACGCTGACCTTCGACGTGTCGGACCCCGAGTACAACCACGACGTGCCGGTCAACATCCTGGCCAACCCCAGCGACGACAGGGGCGGCAGGCACACCGTCGACGTGACCCTCACACCCGGCCGCTACCGCTTCTTCTGCAGCATCCCCGGCCACGGGCAGATGCAGGGCATCCTCACCGTGACCGAGCCGGGCGACGAGGACACCACCGCGCCCGCCACGGCGGCCGAGGTCACGGGCCAGAAGAACGCCGACGGCGCCTACGTCGGCTCGGCCACGGTCACCGTGACCGCGACCGACTCGGGCTCGGGGGTGAAGACCACCGAGTACGCGGTCGGCGCGGACGGCCCGTGGCAGCCGTACACCGCCCCGGTGGTCGTCGACCAGGTGGGCTCCCACACCGTCCGCTACCGCGCCACCGATCAGGCGGGCAATCTCGCGCCCGAGAAGTCCGTCGACTTCGCCGTGGTCGCGCCACCGACCGACGACACGACCGCGCCGGAGACCTCGGCGACGGTGAGCGGCGAGAAGGACGCGGCGGGCAACTACCTCACCATGGCCACGGTCACCGTCACCGCCTCGGACACCGGGTCGGGCGTCAACACCATCGAGTACGCCGTCGGGACAGGCGGCGCCTGGCAGGCGTACACCGGTCCGGTGATGGTGCATCAGCTCGGCGCCCAGACGGTCCGCTACCGCGCGACCGACAAGGCGGGGAACGCGGCGGCCGAGAAGTCCGTCTCCTTCACCGTCGTGGCACCGCCCACGCAGGACACGACCGCGCCGGAGACCTCCGCGACGGTGGCCGGCACCAGGAATTCCAACGGCGCGTACGTCACGAGCGCCAAGGTCACCGTCACCGCGACCGATTCGGGCTCCGGCGTGGACCGCACCGAGTACTCCCTCGACGGCGGCCCGTACCTCGCGTACACCACCCCCGTGATCGTCGACCGGATCGGCTACCACACGTTCTCCCACCGGGCGACGGACCAGGCGGGCAACACCTCCGCGGCCCAGCAGGTGAGGTTCACCATCGCGCAGGGCGGCGGCGTTCCGGCGCCCAACTGCCCCGAGTACGACGAGCGGCTGACCGTCATCGTGGGCACGGTGGACTCTGGGGTGCCGAACCGGCTCACCCGCAGCCGCTGCACGATCAACGAGCTGATCGAGGACGAGAAGGACTGGTCCTCGCACGCCCTGTTCCTCAAGCACGTCGACGGCGTGCTCGACAAGCTGCTGGCCGACAACGTCATCGACCAGCGGGAGTTCAACAAGATCACCAAGGCCGCCAAGCAGTCGGGGATCGGCAAGCCCGGCCAGACCGAGGGCTACCGCGATCTGTTCGACGGCACGGAGGCGTCCCTGGTGAAGTGGGAGCAGGTCGGTGGCGGACGGTTCACGCTGTCCGGCGACGGCGCCATCACCAGCAGCACGACGGTTCCGGGCATGGGCATGCTGTGGTTCCCGGAGCGCAAGTACGGCGACTTCTCGCTGAAGCTCCAGTTCCGTGACGACGCCCCGGGCACGGGCAACGCCAACGGCGGTGTCTTCGTCCGCTTCCCGAACGTCCACGACCACCCCGAGGAGTCCCGCCCCGAGTGGGTCGCCATCAACTACGGCCACGAGATCCAGATTCTCGACAGCCCCGCCGGCGACATGTACAAGACCGGTTCGGTCTACGGCTTCGACCGCGTGGGCCTGGGCGGTGCCGGCGTGACCCCGAAGGGCACCTGGAACGACTACGAGATCCGCGCGGAGGGCCAGCACTTCACCGTCCTGCGCAACGGCGTCGTGATCAACGAGTTCGACAACGTGGGCGGACAGGTCTTCGCCCCGCCGCGTGCCGGTGACCCGGGCACCGACGGCCGGCGGTACGCCACCGGCTACATCGGCCTCCAGGTCCACAGCACGACGGACGTGATCTCCTACCGCGACATCCGCATCAAGGAGCTGTAACCCCCGCCCCCGCGGGGGCGCGCACCGTTGACGGACACCGGCGAGGCGGTGTCCGTCAACGGTGCGCACGCGTCCGGCACTCAGGCCGGTCAGCCGGAATCCCCCGCCGACATCGACGGCGTACAGGTCAGGCGCCGACGCGTCCGCGTTCGAGAGCCGGCTCCTTCACAACGGCTCGACCAGCCCGGCCCGCCACTCCGGCGACGGATCCGAGCCCACTTCGCTCCAGTACTCACGGCCGGACGCGATCCTTCCGTCCCGCACCGTCCAGAACGACGCCACGCGATGCAGCCCCATCGTCTCGTGCGGAACCTCCACCTCGGAGACCACCTGCTCGCCGTCGGCGACGACCCGCAGCACCCGGACCGACCACCCCTCGGGGTACTCCGCGTTGATGCGCACGTACCGCTCCCGCCCGACGATCCGCTCACCGCTGACCGGCCACTCCACCACCAGGTCCTCGGCCAGCAACTGGCTCAGCCCGGCCCAGTCCCGGGCCTGCATCCGCTCCCACAGCGCACGAACGATCTCCGAAGGGTCCATGGCCGCATCCTGGCACCCTCCACCGACAGGCACCGGGTGTCAGCGACCCGCGTGTGCCATCTGCGGCGCGGCCCCACCGGCGGTCCGCACCCACCGGCCCCCGCCGCGGGCGGTCCCGATGAGGACGGTGGCGACGAGGAACCCCCCGTGAACCTGTCCCTCGCGTGAGCGGTGGCCCGTCGGCCTCGCGGGTCAAACGCGGGACCGGGTGAAAGCCCGTTCGGCGTACAGATTTCTCAAGCTTTCGCTTTCGGTTGCCGATGCACCCCGCAGGAAGGGGGGATTCGAGGAAGGTTGGTTCCTGTGACGTCTGCATCGACGCCGCAGTCAGTTGCGCGCCCGGACACGGTGGCGGCCGCCATCAAGGACCTGCAGGCCGGCCGGCCCGTCATCGTGGTCGATGACGCGGACCGTGAGAACGAGGGCGATCTGGTCATGGCGGCGCAGTTCGCCACCCCGGAGGCACTGGGGTTCTTCGTCCGCTACACCGGCGGCCTGATCTGCGCCCCCATGGCGCCGGAGATCGCCGACGCCCTGAAGCTGCCGCTGATGGTCCCGCGCGGGACCGGGGGCGTCAGCGACACCCCGGCCTTCACCGTGTCCGTGGACGCGGCAGGTGTCGGGTCCGGGATCTCCGCCGCGGACCGCGCGCTCACCGCTCGGACGCTGGCCGCCCCCACCACCCACCCCGACCAGCTGATCCGGCCCGGGCACGTGTTCCCGCTGCGGGCCCGCTCCCGGGGCATCGCCGAGCGGCGCGGGCACACCGAAGCCACCGTCGACCTGCTGCGCCTGGCCGGGCTGTCGCCGGTCGGAATGATCAGCGAGGTGTGCACGGACGACGGCTCGGTCGCCGGACCGGACCGGCTGCGCACGTTCGCCGGCGAGCACGGTCTGACGCTCGTCTCGATCGAGCAGTTGTCGAGCCGGCTGCGGCTCGCCGGCGTCTCGACGGCGTGACCGGATGCACCGCGCGACGGTCTTCGACCTGGACGACACGCTGATCGACAGCGGCCATGCGTGGTCTCGCGTATGCGCCGCTTTCGCCGCCCGCCACGGTCACCGATGGAAGCCCGAGGACGACGCGGCCCTGCACGGCAACGGCGGCTGGGCGACGTTCGTCGCGGGGCTGTGCGGCGGAGCGGCGAGCCCCGGTGAGGTCGTCGAGACCTGCACCACCGCGATGACCGGCGAAGTCGCCGCGGGCCGTGTCCCGGCCCTGCCCGGGGCGGTCGACCTGGTCCTCGAGGCCGGACGCCACGGGCCCGTCGGACTGGCCACGGCCAGCCCGCGCCGCTACGTCCTTGCGGTCCTCGACGCGCTGGGCCTGGCGGGACGGGTCCGTGCCGCCGTGTGCGGCGAGGAGGTGACCCGGGGCAAGCCGGCACCGGACGCGTACCTGCTCGCCGCCGCCCGGATCGGCGTCCCGCCGTCCGACTGCCTGGCCGTCGAGGACTCCCCCAACGGCATCCGCTCGGCGACCGCGGCCGGCATGCCCGTCCTCGCCATCCCACGCGGCGGTACACCACTCCCCGCGGCCGTCGCCCACCTGCCCGCCGCACAGGCACCCGACGCGGCGGCGGCCCTGCCCCTCCTGACCCGGCTCCTCACAGCCGACCGCAAACCCGGACCCCTGGTCCACGAGGCCGGCCCCTGACACGCCTGAGGCCCCCACCGCACGCCGAGAACCGGCCCGCGGCCCCCAGCCGCGGGCCGGTTCACCTGCTGACGACGGCGGAAGCAGCCACGGGGACGAGGCTGGACGACGCCCTTTGAGCTCCCCTGCGGTCATTGCCGGCCGGCCCGTCCCGCACGGCCGTAGGGGGTCCCACCGACGCGGGGTGGAGCAGCTCGGTAGCTCGCTGGGCTCATCACCCAGAGGTCGCGGGTTCACATCCCGTGCCCGCTACGAACATCCGGCCCTCTCCGACCTTGTCGCAAAGGGCCGTTGACGTGGTTCACCGTGCTTCGGAGAACCATCGGCGGTAAAAGGGCCGAGACCGTCCGGGACGGAGACGGCGGTGGCCCTCCCGAAGTGCGGCCACCGAGGCGCCGGTCGGGCCGCCGGCGCAAACCTCCCTGCCGAACCCGAGGAGTCGGCGCTCCGTCACCTCGGCGCAGACGTCCTCACGGGCCTCGCGGGCCTCGCGGCGCATCGTGCAAAAGCCACAGCCCGTGCGGTTGGGAGCGACCATCCGGCAGGGCCCCGTTCGCCCGTGTCCCACTACCCTGTGGAGCGGCCGATCGAGCAGAACGCGAGGCATTCGTGACCCGAGAGCTGTACAACGTCCGCCTGGTGCCGGCGGAGGACGCCCCCACCCCGCTGACGGAGGAGGAGGAACAGCGTGCGCGGAACACGCTGTTCCTCGACCTCGGCCGTGTGATCGCCGATCGCGGCTGGGTGCGCTTTCCCGCCTACTCGCGGGAGGAGCGGCGACGGCTGGTCGCCGTCGCCCAGCGCCTGAGCGCCCACTGGGGGTGCGAGGTCCGCGTCGAGGCCGAGGACCACTGCGCGCTGCGGCTCTTCCTGCCCGGTCACGGCCCGCAGGCGCCCGCCTGACGGACCGCGGCGGTCAGCGCAGCGACTCCGGCAGCTCCTCGCGGTGGACGATGCCCAGGCGCTGCGTCGCGCGGGTCAGCGCGACGTACAGGTCGCTGGTCCCGAGCCGCCCCGGCTCCACGACCAGGACGTGGTCGAATTCCAGGCCCTTGGCCTCCCGCGGGCCCAGCAGCACCACCGGACGGGTCAGGTCGGGCTCGGCGCCGGCCGTGACCCCGTCGAGGGGTGCCGCGATCTCCTCGTGCAGCTCACGCGGTGCGATCACCGCGAGCCGCCCCTGTTCGGGCGTCAGTTCCACGACGGCCCGCGCCACCGCGCCCGCCAGGTCCGCTCCGGCGTCGCGCGTCCACGGCTTCTCGCCGGTGGAGCGCACCGAGCCGGGCGGCTCGAACGAGGGGTCCTTCGCCCGCACGACCCTGGCGGCGAGTTCCATGATCTCCGCGGGCGTACGGTAGTTGACCCCCAGCCTGACGTGCTCGAAGCGGTCGCCGACGTACGGCCGGAGGATCTTCTCCCACGAACCGACGCCCGCTTCCTCGGAGGTCTGCGCCGGGTCGCCGACCAGGGTCAGCGAACGGGTCGGTGAGCGGCGCATCAGCAGGCGCCAGGCCATCGGCGAGAGTTCCTGCGCCTCGTCGACGATGATGTGCCCGAACGCCCAGGTCCGGTCGGCCGCGGCGCGCTCGGCCGCACTGCGGTGATCGGCCTCCTCGTGCCGTTCGGCCATCCGTTCGGCGTCGATGATGTCGTGGGCGGCCAGACGCTCGGACTCCTCGTCCTCGAACTCGTACGTCTCCGAACCCCGGGACAGTTCCAGGACGCCCTGCGCGTAGGCGACCCGCTCCTGGCGTTCGGCCTCGGCCGCCGCGCGTGCGGCACTGTCGTCCGCTCCGAGCAGCTCGGCCGCCTCGTCCAGGAGCGGCACGTCGGCCGGGGTCCACTCACCGTCGCCGGGACCGCGCCGAATGGCCTCGGCGTCGCCCTGGGGCAGGTACACCGGTTCGGCCAGATAGCCGGTGACGAACTCCTCGGGAGTGAGCAACGGCCACAGGTCCGCGATGGCGGCGCGCACCTCGGGGCTCGCGGCGACGCCCTTGCCGAGCTGCGCGATGTCGTCCGCGCCGAGGAAGTTCGGGCCGCCGTACGGGTCGGCGCCGATCCGTTCCGCGAGCTGCGCGGTGAGGGCGTCGATCACGTGGAACGCGAAGTACGGGCGGGCGAGGTTGTGCGGCAGCCGGGTCTCGCGGGCCGCTTCCCGGGCCTGGTAGGCGATCTCCCAGTCCAGGACGAGTTCGCCGTCGTCGTGCGCGATCACCACCGGCGCGCCGGGCTCGGGCAGCTGCTGCCGGTCGCGCACGGCCAGGGCGAGGACCTCGGCCATTTCCGCCCCGCCCTTGACCGCGGCCGCGCGGGCGGTGTCGGTACCGCGGGCGTGGACGCCGGGGAAGAGCTCGGCCTGCGTGGCCAGCATGACCCCGGTCTCGCCGAGCGCGGGCAGCACCTCGCCGATGTAGCCGAGGAAGGCCGCGTTGGGGCCCACCACCAGCACCGCGCGCTTGGACAGCAGCTCGCGGTGCTCGTACAGCAGGTAGGCCGCACGGTGCAGCGCGACCGCCGTCTTGCCCGTGCCGGGGCCGCCCTCGACGACGAGGACCCCGCGGTGCGGGGCACGGATGATGCGGTCCTGTTCGGCCTGGATGGTCCGCACGATGTCGCCCATGCGGCCGGTACGGGCCGAGTCGAGCGCGGCCAGCAGGACGGCGTCGCCACTGGGATCCTCGAAACCGCTGCGTTCGGCGTCGTGGAGATCCAGGATCTCGTCGTGCAGCTCGGTCACCGTCCGGCCCTCGGTGGTGATGTGCCTGCGCCGGCGCAGGTCCATCGGCGTGTGCCCGGTGGCGAGATAGAACGGCCGGGCCACCGGTGCCCGCCAGTCGATCAGCAAAGGCGTGCGGTCGGGATCGTCCTCACGAATTCCGATGCGGCCGATATGGTGCACGGCGCCGTCGCGCAGATCAATGCGGCCGAAACACAGCGAACCGTCCACCGCGTTCAGGGCCGCCAGCAGCCCCGAACGCTCCGCGACCAGCACATCACGTTCGAGGCGTGCCTGCAGACCGTTCCCCACCGGGGTCAACGCGTCCTCGACACCGTGCGCCGCGACCCCGCGCAGGATGTCGACCCGGTCGTATACCCGGTCGATGAATTCCTGTTCCCGCTGCAATTCGACGTCCCCGCGAGTTGACAAAACGGCTCCCTGCCCGATATGGTGTTCCTTGTAGCCCCCGGTGAGGGGCTTTTTCTGTGAGTGCACAGAACGACCCAATATACGTGACGCATTCCCCGCTCCGCAATTGCGGAGCGGGGAATTGCCGTTTCCGCGCGCCTCCCCGCGGCGACCACCCCGCCGGCGGCGCCGCGCGGAAATCGCTTGGCCGGGTGCCGGGCGGGCTCTAGTCTCCGGTGCATCGGCGTGTAGCTCAGCAGCAGAGCACCGGGCTCGGGACCCGGAGGGCGCAGGGGCGGCACCTGCCACGTCGGCGTATGAACGATGACGCTGAGCAGCAGCTTTCCGCCGGGTCCGACGGATCCGTGACCTACCAGCACGGCAGGCTGACCCGGGCCTTCCTGACCGCCCTGACGCATGACGACGCCGGGACCCGGAGCCGTGCGCGACGCCGCGTCCGGGGCTGGCGGGCGGTGATCGACGGGATGGCCGACGGGCGCCTGGCCATCGGCTCGCGCACCCCCGTCGCCGGGCTGCCCGCCTGGGTGACCCCGCAGGTCCTGCGAGGTGGATTCGCCACGCCCCACGCGAGCGCCGGGGGTCCGTTGCTTCCGTACGAGCGTGACGCCGCACGGTCGGCGGGGGTGCCGGCCGAGCGTTCGGCACTCTTCGCGTACTGCCTCACCGAGCGGGGACTGGACCGCCTGTACGCGCTGCTCGACAGCGGCCGCTACGAGGTGGCCATTCCTGAGGAGGCCGCGCTGCTCACGGTGGCCTGGCTGGTGCGGGCCGGCGACGTGACCGCCGCCGTCGGCCTGGTCCGCGTCCTCGAACCGTTCGCCGGCCGGCTCCGGTTCACGCCGCGGCCCTCGGCCCGGCCCGCGCCGGACCCCCGCGGCGTGCACCGCCGCACGGTCGGCGACGCCGCTGCGTTGCTGGCACGCCGCCGGCCCCACTCAGCCGTCGAGACGCAGCGTGAGGCGCTCGGCGTCTGGCAGCCGTTCGGCGACGAACTCCTCACCCATTGGCTGGAGACCGCCGGTACCGGCCGCGTGCTGGACCACCTGCCCGACGACGCCTGGCGGCAACGAGGCGCGGCGCTCCTGCGCCGCTACCAGGATCTCGCCGCGATCCACACCCGCTGCACCAAGCACCGCGACCCGAAGGAGAACCTGGGCATCCTGCGCGGCGCCTTGGAGGAGACCGCCGCCGGGCGGCCGCTCAACCCGCGGCAACTCGGGCTGCTGCGGCACGCGGTGGAGTCCATGGTGCGCCGGCGTGACCGTCCCGGCTCGGAACGGCACACACGACTGCGCGCCCGGCAAGCGGTCCAGGCGGCCCTGCCCTCGCACCACGCCCTGGCCCAACTCGTCCTGCGCAGGCTGTCGGCACTCCCCCAGGACACCGGCACGGCCGACACGGCACAGCTGATCGCGGATGTCACGGAGCCCGAGGCACGGGAAAGCGGCCTGCCCGCGGGCACGGTGCTACCGCCGGCGATCCGGCGCGTCGTGGAAGCGGCTCTGAGCGCACCGATCCGCACGCTCGTGGAACGCGGGGTGGTGCCCTCCGCCGAGGTCCTGGCCGAACTGGTGCCGCAACTCGTCGCCGCGGCCAGGGCGCGGGCCTACCCCGACCCGGCGCTGCGGCACCTCGTGGCCGCCGACTACCGGGCGTTCCGGAACCGCCGCTCGCTGCTCCTGCTCGGCCTCGCCCATCAGGTCCGGGTCGAGGAACTTCCCTGGGTACGGGCGGTGGAGGGGCACCGAGCGCCGGAGGAGAGCCGGGAGCCGGCGGAGATCGTCCTGCGTGAGCTGGGCGAACTGGCCGTACAGGCTTTTCCCGGCACGCTTGTGCCCAACCCCCTGGTCCGCGAGCTGGGCGTGCTGTCCCGGCAGGCCGAGACCGGTGCGCCCTTCGTCGAGGAACTGGCCGCGGACATCTTCGAAGGCACCTTCACCCCGAAGTTCCTCACGGCGGCGCGGGTCGCCGCGGAGCTCCTCGGCGGCTCCCTCTATGAGCGGTACTACGCCATCGACTACGCGGCCGTCCGCAACCTCGCGATCACGGAGACGGGTAAGGCGCTCACACGTGCCGGTGCCCGACTCGGCGCCGGTTCACCGGCATTCGCCGAGCTGTGCGCCCAGCGGGCCGGCCGGGCCGGCACGGGGGGCCGGTCAGTTGCGGCCAACGGCATGGTCATCGAGCAGGCCCAGATCCTCACCACGCACAATCTGGCCACCCTCGTCGGCCACGTCGGCATCACGCCCGAACCCGGCTGGGACGTCCTGGCCCGTCGCTGCTTCACCACCGTGTGCCGTACCACGGCCCGGGTCCACAACAACCCGCGGCCGCTGCCCACGATCAAGGACGCCGCCTACGCGTGGCGGCAGATGCTGTTCTACCTGTCGCTGTGCGGCCCCGACGTGCAGGCGGAATTCATCGCCCACCTGGACGGCGAAGCGGCCCGTCACCCCGGCCACGTCGCCGCCCGCCTGGCCCCCGCCCTCACCGGCCTCCGGCACGTCGCCGCCGGCGGCACCGCCGAGGACGGCACCGGGCGCCGGTTCCTCGGCTGGACCACGACCCGGCACTGGCTGCGATGAGCCGAACCCGCGGCACCGCCAGGACCGTGGTGGATCTCGTCAGGTCGGCGGACGCAGGGGGATGACGTCCGGCTTGCCTTGAGGACGCAACGTGGCGGTCCCCGCTGCCGCGTGGGTGTGCAGGACTCGCGAGACGACCTCGACGCCGCGGGCGAGGTCGTCGCGGATCAGGATGTCGAGGTGCTGTTCCGCCAGGACGTAGCCGCCGTCCTCCGGGTGCAGGCTGCTGCCACCGAGGCCGGCGCTGCCCAGGTTCGCCGCCTGGAGGGCGGCGTTGAGCTGCTCGGCCGCCTGCGGGCCGAAGCGCTCCGGTCGTCCCCGCACCGGGAGGCTGAGCGACAACCGCCAGGACCGGCTGCCCGACAGCGGGCTGGGACCGAACCACCGGGCCACGAGCTCGCCCTGGGGCAGCCCGGCCAGGGTCTCCACGGCCCAGCAGGCCTCCGCCCGGTCCACGGGGTCGGCGACCGCGCGCAGCAGGACGCGGTTGCCGTAGCCGGCTGCGGCAAGCGCGTCGGCCAGTGCCCGCAGGTGTTCGTGTCCGTCGGCGGCGAGGCACCGGTCGAGGGCCTCGCGCACCGCGGGTCGCGCGAGGACGGGATCGGCGGCCGCCGCGGCCGTACGTCCACGGGCGAATGTCAGGAGCGCCGACCAGGCGGCGAACGGGAATTCCTCCGAGGACGGCGTTCGCAGGGAGTACAGCGGAAGACCGTCGGTGCCGTCCTGGCCGACCGCGTCGTACCCGTCGGCCCGGGTCGTCCACACCAGCCCGGTGCCGCGCAGATTCCGCAGGTCGAACCACTCACGCGTCTCCGCACGCACCTTGCCGCCGCCGGCGGCGCCGGGGCGCACCGCCTCGAACGCCGCGTCCACCAGAGGCGTGACGGTGTCCAGGTCGTCGTTCTCGGCCAGAAAGGCGAAGCGGCACAGCAACGCCAGCATCGGGCCGGGGTGGCGCAGTTCCGCGTCGTGGAGGGCGACGGCGCGGCACAGCAGATCCAGTTCCCGCCAGGGCATCACATGCGGATGGAAGTGGGCCTGGTCGTCCCAGCCGACGTTCGCCGGCTCAGGGAGGCCGGGTGCCTCCAGGTCGAGATCGACGTACTCAAGAGCGAGGGTGAGCTCGAGGACCAACGCGAAATCCCCACCGGTGCCGAACCGCGTGACGTGCGACTCCTGGTCCTCGGCATCGTCGTCGTAGACGTCGGGCGCGTCGTCGTCGAAGAGATACACGGGCCAGAAGTCCGGTTCGGCCATGCGGGCCGCCAGTGCGTCATCGAGAGGCATGCGGTCAGGCTAGAGCGCGGCACCGACACAGCGCCGGGCGGACGTCGAGGGGCCGAAGTGACGTGGGTGGTCATCGACTCGGTGGTGTCCGGGTCGTCGAGCGGGGCCCGACGGCTGCCGGCGCCCTCATCGATCTGAGCTCCAGGGTGACGGAGCCGATCCTGCTCGCCTTCGCCGCGCTCACCGGCCGCTGCCGCTTCCGACAGGTTCGTTCCGTGATCGACGGCTTCGACGTTGCCCGTGCGCTGGACGGCGGGGGTCCACGACCGCGAGCGGGCCTGGGCGTTCGTCCGCAGGTTCGCCGCCGCCTGGGTGCCTCGTCGCCCACCAGGACCCCCTGCTCCCGCTTCATGAGATGTTCGTGCACGACGGGTCGGACGGTGTCCTCGTGTTCCGTACGGAGGACCAGGACTGTGCCTTCTGGGGTGTGCGCCTGACGGATCTCGACCGGGACGATCCGCCGGTGCTCGTCGAGGCGCGGCAGGGCCGGGTGCCGTTCCTGGGCAGGTTGTCCCTGGCCTGCGTCGAGCTCGTCCTGAGCGAAGCGCTGTTCGCGGGTGGGGGGCGGCTCTACAACGCACGCGAGCTGCCCGCGGACCTGCCCGATATGGTGCCCGTTCGCTTCCGGCGGGTGCCGCTGCCCGACCACCCGTCGTGGACCGGGCCGGAGGACTCTCCCGTGCGCTGGTTCACCGCGCCCGGCAAGCTGCTGCGTCAGGACGGTTCGGACGTCCACAGCTGGCTGCACGTCCGGGGCCGACCCGGGCGGATCTGGACGGGATCTGCGAAACGCTCCCTGGGCGGTGGTCGCTGGGATACGACGAGACGCCGGGCTCCCGGCCGCTGCCCACGTGAGCGGGGACGGGCGGAGGGTCGGCCCCCGCCCGTCGGGACCGGAACGCGAACCCTGGCGGTCGCGGCCGGATCAGGACGTGGACTGGGGCTGTTGCGGGCCGGATCGGGCGCCGGAGTCCCTGTGCAGGGCGCCGACCGCGTCCGGGTCGCGCCAGAAGGCGGTGAGCAGGTCGACGACAGCGGGTGCGGCCTCCAGCAAGGGAGCGACGTGTCCTGCTCCGGGCAAAACGGCCCAGCCGCCTCGGGGCAGTCGGGCGGCGGCGGCCGCCGCGTCGTCGGGCGTCCAGGCCGTGTCCTCGGCCCCGGCGGCGAACAGCGTGGGTGCCGGGACCGAGGTCAGGGTCGGGGTCAGGTCCTGCCGGTCGAGGCTCGCCGAACGGATGGCGCGGGCCATGCCTCCCCGCTCGGGGGCGGAGAATGCCTCGGCGACGAGGGTGATCGCCTCGGGATCGGCGGCCGCGCCCAGCAGCGCCGTGGTGAGGGCGCCGAGCACGGGGCGGATCGGGCCGACGGCACGGTAGAGCGGGACGAGCAGGTTGATCTGCCGTCGTTCCGGTGCGGTCAGCGCGTGGACGGGCGCGCCGATGGTCGCCAGGCTGCGGAGGCGCCGGGGGTGGGCGGCGGCGAAGGTGATGCCGACGTGTCCGCCCCATGCGTTGCCGGCCCAGTCCACGGGCTCGTCGATGCCGAGGTGTTCGAGGACGTCGAGCGCGGCTCCTGCGCAGTCGTCGAGTGTGAACGGATGCCGCGGAGCGGCACTGCGGCCGTGGGCCGGGCCGTCGACGATGACCAGCCGGCGCGTGGCGGCCAGCGGCTGCCTGACGCGCACCCAGGTGGTGGAGTCGACGAAGAGGCTGTGCCACAGCAGGACCGGCGGGCCGGATCCGACCGTCTCGACGCCCAGTGGCCCGAGCCGGGTGGGGACGGACGCGACTGCACCGGTCGAAGGCCGGTCCATGGTGCCCTCCAAAAACGTTTCGGTAGCCGAAGCTTCGGCAACCGAAGTATCCTTCGGGGCTATGCCCTCGTCAAGCGATCTGCCGGTCGACCGTCTCGCCATCGGCCAGCTCCTGGTCCGCCTGCTCCGGGAGTTCAGGACCGAGATGTTCGCCCCGGCCGCCGAACGGGGCTATGCCGATCTCCGGGAGCCGCACCTGCAGATCTTCGGCAACATCGGTGTGGACGGGATCCGCCTCACCGACCTCGCGGCACGGGCGCAGTTGAGCCTGGCGGCGACCTCGGAACTGGTCAACGAGCTGCAGGAACTCGGCTATCTGGAGCGCCGCCCCGACCCCGGCGACCGGCGGGCGAAACTGATCTTCCCCACCGGGCGCGGCCGGCAGGCCCTCGACGACGCCGGCGGGCGGGTCGCCGAGATCGAGCAACGCTGGTCCGAGGCTGTGGGACCGGGGGACTTCACGGCGGCGTGCCGCACCCTGCAGCACCTGCTGGACGCCCTCACCGGCGCGCAGGACGACCACGGGCCGGCGCCCGCGTCGTGAGCCCCCGGATCGTCGGTGACCACACGGGTCAGCGCGGGTTGCCCGCCCCCGCGAAGGGTACGTGCGCCGAGTGGGCCGCCTGCTTGCCGTCGGGGTGCTGCCACAGGCCCTGGGCCTGGAGCTTCGGCAGGACGCCCTCTCCGAACCAGTACGCCTCCTCCAGGTGCGGATAGCCGGAGAGGACGAACTCCTCGATGCCGAGGGCCTGGTACTCCTTGATGCGCTCGGCGACCTCGTCGTGGCTGCCGACCAGCGCGGTACCCGCGCCGCCGCGCACCAGGCCGATGCCCGCCCAGAGGTTGGGGTGGATCTCCAGGCGCTCGCGGCTCCCACCGTGGTGCAGGGCGAGCATGCGCCGCTGGCCCTCCGACTCGCTCCGGGCCAGCCCCGCCTGGATGGCCGCGACGCTCTCCGGGTCGAAGCCGTCCAGGATGCGGTTGGCCTCGGCCCATGCCTGCTCCGAGGTGTCACGCGTGATGACGTGCAGCCGGATGCCGAAGCGCACGGTCCGCCCCTGTTCCGCGGCCAGTCCCCGGATCCACGCGATCTTCTCGGCGACCTGCGCGGGCGGCTCGCCCCACGTGAGGTAGACGTCCACGTACCGGGCGGCGACCTCGCCGGCGATCGGCGAGGAACCGCCGAAGTACACCTCGGGAACCGGGTCGGGCACCTGGGCGAGCTGCGCGTTCTCGACGTGGAGGTGCTCCCCGCGCAGGTCGACGGACTTGCCCTCCCACAGTCTCCGCACGATGTCGAGGAATTCACCGGTGCGGCGGTAGCGGGCGTCCTTGTCGAGGAAGTCGCCGTAGGCCCGCTGCTCGTGACTCTCGCCTCCGGTGACGACGTTGAGCAGCAGCCGTCCGCCGGTCTGGCGCTGGAAGGTGGACGCCATCTGCGCGGCCAGCGTCGGTGAGACGAAGCCGGGACGGAAGGCGACCAGGAACTTCAGGCGCTCCGTGTTCTGGCTGACCATGGCCGTGGTCAGCCAGGCGTCCTCGCACCATGCGCCGGTGGGGGTCAGCGCGCCGACGAAACCGAGGTCCTCGGCGGCGCGGGCGATCTGGCTCAGGTAGGCGACGGTCGGCGGCCGGTCGCGGCCGGACCGGGTGGCCGGGGTGCCGTGGCCGCCGCCGACGACGTGGCGGCTGTCGCCGTTGGTGGGCAGGAACCAGTGAAAGGTGAGGGGCACCTGAGGTCTCCGTTCGGGGTTGTCCGTCACAGCAGGCCGTGCCGGGGCGGCCTGGTGCCGTTGAGCACGTACCGGCCGATGTGCTGGACCTTCCAGCGGGCCGGGTCGTGCAGGGTGTGGGTGCGGGCGTCCCGCCAGTGGCGGTGCAGGCCCAGGGAGTCGAGTGCCGAGCGGGTGCCCGAGACCTCGAAGAGGGCACTGGCGACCTCCACGGCGGCCTCTCCCGCCGTCACCTTGGCCGCGGCCACCGCGATCGAGGCCTCGGCCGCCGAGTCCTCGGTGAGATCGGCCCGGGCGGCGTCCACCGCCCGGGCAGCGGCGTCGAGCAGCGCGTCGCAGGCGCGCACCCGGATCGCGAGTTCACCGAACCGCTGGATCAGCAGCGGGTCCTGTGCCGCCGTCCCGTGTCCCTCGTCGACGCTCTCGAACCACGGCCGGCTCTTGGTGCGGACGAACTCCGCCGCCTCCTCCAGCGCACCGAAGGCGATACCGGCGTCGATGGCGGCGTGCAGCAACTGGGCCACGGCGCCGTGGAGCTGCGGGCCCTGGAAGGTGAGGTGGTGCGGCACCACCCGGTCCGCGGGGACGGGCACCGACTCCAGCCGGACGGTGCCGCTGGCGGTCGTGCGCTGCCCCATGCCGTTCCAGTCGTCGACCACCGTCACACCGGGCGCGTGCCGCGGCACGTACGCCACGTGCAGGTTCTCGTCCTCGCCGCGGGCGAGGACCGGAATCCAGTCGGCGAACAGGGCCCCGGTGGAGTAGTGCTTGACACCGTCGAGGACGTATCCGCCGTCCGGGACGCGCACGAGCCGCGTACGGATGTCCTGCACGTGCTTGGTGCCCGCCTCGGACTGCGCGTTGCCGAACCGTCTCCCCCGCAGCACCTCGCCGAAGAAGAACTCCTTCTGCTCGCGCGTGCCCTGCCGGCGCAGCACGTTGACGTACACGAAGTGGCTCTGCGGGATCTGGGCGAGGCTGGCGTCGGCGGCGGCCAGGATCCGGAAGACCCGGGCGAGCGTCTCCGCGCCGACGTCCGCACCGCCGAACTCGGCGGGCACCGTGACCGCGAGGAGGCCGGAGGCGGACAGCCGCTCCAGTTCCGCCTCCGGAAGCCGGCGCAGCGCGTCCCGCTCGGCCGCCCCCTTGCGGAAGTCCGCCGCCAGTTCGGTCGCGACGGCGAGGGCCTCGGCGTCGCCGGTGATCACGGCCGCGTCGCTCATGCGGTGGCCGCCAGCAGGGTGGGGCGCCCACCGAGCGCACGTGAGAACTGGTCCGTGACCTGGACCAGCGCCTCGGCCGGGGCCGGCGCGACGGTCAGCGTGCCCTTGTCGTCCACCGAGATGTCCTTGTCGAGCGTGAACCAGCCCGGCGTGATGTGTGCCGCGCCCATGGAGCTCAGTACGGGGCGGAGCGCGTAGTCGATGGCCAGCACATGGGCGGTGGTGCCGCCGGTGGCCAGCGGGAGGACGGTCTTGCCCGCGAGCGCGTACTGCGGGAGCAGGTCGAGCAGCGACTTGAGCAGCCCGGAGTAGGCCGCCTTGTAGACGGGTGTGCCGATCACGACCCCGTCCGCCCGCTGGAACGAGCCGACGGCCTCGACGATCGCCGGATGGCCGATGTCGGCGTGCAGCAGTGCCTCGGGCGGCAGCGAGCGGACGTCCAGCGGTATCACGTCGTGGCCCTGGGCCCTGAGGCGGTTGTCCAGGTGACGCAGCAGACGCGCGGTGCGCGAGGCGGCGGAGGGGCTTCCGGAGACGGACAGGACGGCGGCCATACGGGGACCTCTCACGGGGATGTCGGATGCGGTCGGCAAGGGGTGCTGCAGGTGACGGCGGGCCTGTCCGCGGCGGGTACGCCCCCCGGTGGCACGAGGTGTTGCCCCGCGGGTGTCGCCGGCCCGACCACGCCGCTGCTCACGACCGGCCCCCGGTCGGCGGAAGAGCCAAGAGGCGACGGCGCGCAAGCGGGGGAACGCGGTGACCGGAATGCAGGCACACGGCGGGCCCTCATCGCGACGGCGAACGGCCCCGGGTGAACGTCATGAACAGAAACAGGCGCGTGTGCGAGGGTTTCCCTCGGGTGCGCTCAGGCCGAACGGCGACAGCGGGCGCTGGAGACACGCCCGAGATCTACGTGGCGTCGCCGCGTGAGCTCCTGTCGCTTCATGTCATCGATACAACCAGCGTGCGGTCCGGGCGGTCAAGAATGCCCAGCAGTGATTCCACATGCTGAGAGTCGGTATTCACGAGGTCGTGACAGGGTTTCCCTTGAACTCGACGCGGCGCGGTCGGCAGTCTCCAGTGATGCGCATCGAACAGCTGGAGTACATCGCCGCCGTGACACGACTGGGGTCGCTGCGGCGCGCCGCAGAGGAACTGCACCTGTCCCAGCCCGCGCTGAGCGAGACCGTACGCAATCTGGAACGCGAGCTCGGCGTGGACCTGCTGGAGCGCCGGCGGACCGGGGCGAGGATCAGTGACGAGGGCGCGGAGCTGCTGCCGCACATCATGAGCGTGCTGGACGCGGTCGACCGGCTCCGCGACGCGGCGGGCGACCACCACCGCATCAGCCGCATGGTCCGGCTCGGCACGGTCAACACCGCCACTGTTCCGCTGCTCATCCCGACCGTGCGCGAGTTCCGTGCCTCGCACCCGGTCACCCAGGTCGAGGTGGTCGGCGCGCAGCAGGCGGACATCCACCGCGGACTGCTGGAGGGCGCGTTCGACCTGGGGATGGTGAACCACCTCCAGGGCGACGACATGCCGCCCGGTTTCGAGAGCACCGAACTCCTGCGGGGCCGGCCCGTGGTGTGCGTGCGCCCCGACAGCCCTCTGGCGGCCCTGGAGGCGGTGGACGCGGACAGCCTGCTGGCCGGGCCGCTGGTCGTGATGCGGTCCGGCTACGTCATGCACCGCTTCGTGCACCGTCTGCTGGGCGGCCGGACACCGGCCTTCTCGTACTCCACCGACGGGGCGGAGATGGGCAAGCTGATGGTCGCCGAGGGTCTGGGTGCCACGGTGCTCCCGGACTTCAGTGTCGTCGGCGACCCGCTGGAGCGGCGCGGCGCGATCACCGTACGGCCGCTCGCGGGGGACACGACCGAGGTGCTGCTGGTCCTGCTGCGCCGCCACTCCGGTGCCGTACCGCGGGCCGTGCGCGATCTCCACGAGCTGTTCGTGCGCAACGCCGCCGCGTACGAGGCCGCTTCCTGAGCCGCCGCGGTCTCCGCCCTGGGCGTACGGACGGCCCGCACGGGTATCCGCGCCGAAGTGCCGCAACAAAGGGCGTCTACACTCTCCCCGCAACGGCCCGCGCGACCGTGGCCGAGAGCGGGCAGCTTCTGCCAGACCCGAAGGGTATTCGGCGTTTTGATACGGATAGACTCAGTTACCAAGCGGTACCAGGACGGCACGGTGGCAGTCGACCGGCTCTCACTCGAGATACCGGACCGCTCCATCACCGTGCTCGTGGGACCGTCGGGCTGCGGCAAGACCACCACGCTCCGGATGATCAACCGGATGGTCGAACCCAGCGAGGGAACGATTCTCCTCGACGGTGTCGACATCCGGGAGCAACCCGTCAACACCCTTCGCCGGTCGATGGGTTACGTCATCCAGAACGCCGGGCTCTTCCAGCACCGCACCATCCTGGACAACATCGCCACCGTGCCCCGGCTGCTCGGCTGGGACAAGCGGCGCGCGCGGGCACGGGCGGCGGAGCTGATGGAGCGGGTGGGGCTCGACACCTCGCTCGCCAAGCGCTACCCGTACCAGCTGTCGGGCGGCCAGCAGCAGCGCGTCGGCGTGGCGCGGGCGCTCGCCGCGGACCCGCCGGTGCTGCTCATGGACGAGCCGTTCTCCGCCGTCGACCCGGTGGTCCGCAAGGGCCTTCAGGACGAGCTGCTGCGGATCCAGGACGAATTGGGCAAGACCATCGTCTTCGTCACCCACGACATCGACGAGGCCATCAAGCTCGGCACGACGGTCGCGGTACTGCGCACCGGCGGCCGGCTCGCCCAGTTCGCGCCGCCCGCGGAACTGCTGTCCGCACCGGCGGACGAGTTCGTCGAGGACTTCCTCGGCGCCGACCGCGGCATCCGGCGGCTGTCCTTCTTCTCCTCCTCGCGGCTGGAGTTGAGGAGCGAGCCGGTCGTCGCCGTGGACGCAGGCGCCGAGCAGATCGCCGCCCGCACCACCGCGGACGTGCCCTACCTCCTCGTCACCGACCTGGACGGCCGGCCGCTGGGCTGGAGCGAGCCCGGGCTGCTGACCGCGGGCACCATCGATCCCGCTCGCCTGCTGCCCTTCGGGCGGCCGTTCGAGCACGGCCGGGAGTCGTTGCGGGCCGCACTCGACGGTGCCGTGCTGTCGCCGACCGGCTGGGCCGTCGGCGTGGACGGTACCGGCCGGGTGGTCGGCGTCGTCTCGGAGCGCGCCATCGGCGAGGCCATCCGCAGCGCGCACGCCGAACTCCACGAGGACGGCCAGGTCCGCGCCGGAGCAGAGGCCGCAGGATGAGTGGCTTCTTCGACATCCCGAGCGACCTCCAGCACAGCTGGTTCGGCCTGATCGGACTGCATCTGCGCGAGGCGCTGCTGCCGGTACTGGCGGCCCTGGTGATCAGCCTGCCCATCGCGCAGCTCTGCGTCCGGTACCGCTGGGTCTACGCCCCCACGCTGGGCGTGACGACCGTGCTGTACGCCATCCCGTCGCTGGCCTTCTTCGTGGTCCTCATCGACTACACCGGCCAGACCGAACTGACCGTGATGATCCCGCTCGCCGTCTACAGCCTGGTCGTACTGGTCCCGGCCATCGTCGACGGCGTCCGCTCGGTGCCGCAGGAGACCCTGGCCGCGGCGACCGCCATGGGCTTCGGACCCGTACGCCGTTACGTCCAGGTGCAGTTGCCCATCGCGGTACCGGCGATCATCGCGGGGCTCCGGGTCGCGACCGTTTCCAGCATCAGCCTCGTCAGCGTCGGCATGCTGATCGGCAACCAGGGCGCGCTGGGCAATCTGCTCAACGACGCCCAGATCTACCACCGGCCCGAGCTCGCGGTGAACTCCGTGGTGACGACGGCCGTGCTGGCGGTCGTGGTCGACGCGGTCCTCGTCGCCCTGCGCCTGCTGCTGACCCCCTGGATGCCGAAGGAGAGCGCGGCCCGGTGAACGTACTGCACTTCATCAACGCCTTCTTCAGCGACAGCGCCCACTGGCACGGCTACGACGGCATCCCCACCCGCGTCGTCGAGCACATCCGGTACTCCCTGGAGGCGCTCGCCCTCGCCGCCGTCATCGGGCTGCCGATCGGCATGGTCACCGGTCACTACGGACGCGGGGGCAACACGCTGGCGATGACCGCCACGGCCGCCCGGGCACTGCCCACCTTCGGTCTGCTGGTGCTGGTGGTCACCTGGCTGGGCTTCGGCCTGGGGCCCGTGATGATCCCGCTGGTCGTGCTCGCCGTGCCGCCGATCCTGGTCACCACGTACGAAGCGGTCCGCTCCGTCGATCCCTCGTCGGTCGACGCGGCCCGGGGCACGGGCATGCAGGAGTCGCGCATCCTCTTCCACGTGGAACTCCCGGCCGCGCTCCCGCTGATCCTGAGCGGACTGCGCTCGGCCGCCATCCAGATCGTCTCCACGGCCACCATCGCCGCGTACGTGGGCCTGGGCGGCCTGGGCCGGTACATCATCGACGGCCTCTACCAGCGCAACTACGAGAAGGTCGTGGGCGGCGCCACGCTGGTGGCCGTGATGGCGCTGGTGACGCTCGCGGTCTTCTGGGCTGTCGCCCGCCTCACGGTGTCCCCGGGAGTGCGCCGCGCCGCCTGACGGGCGCGGCGGTGGCCGACGGAAGGGCCCGGGGCGATGCCGGATCGCCCCGGGCCCTTCCGTCCGCTGCCGGCCCGCGGCTCAGCCGCCGGTGCGCTCCAGCGCCAGTTCCAGTACCACCAGCAGGGCGTCCCGCACCGAGCCGCGCTCGCGGGCGTCGAACACCACCACCGGCACGTGCTCGGCGACGTCCAGCGCCCAGCGGACCTCGTCCAGCGAGTGCTCGACGTGTCCGTCGAAGGCGTTGAGGGCGACGGCGAAGGGGATCCGCCGGTGCTCGAAGTAGTCGACCGCGGCGTAGCAGTCGTCCAGGCGGCGGCTGTCGACGATGACGAGACCGCCCACCGCGCCCTCCACGATGTCGTCCCACATGAAGCCGAACCGCTCCTGCCCGGGCGTGCCGAACAGGTAGAGCTTCAAGGTGGGGTCGATGGTGAGGCAGCCGAAGTCCATGGCCACCGTGGTCGTGGTCTTGCGCGGGGTCTGGCTGAGGTCGTCCACGCCGGCGGCCACCTCGGTGATGGCGGCCTCGGTGGTGAGCGGCTCGATCTCGGAGATGGAGCCGACGGCGGTGGTCTTGCCCACGCCGAAGCCACCCGCGATCACCATCTTGACCGGCAGCGGCGGCCGTACGACGGCCTGCGCGGCCGGGCCGGCGCCGAGCAGCGGTTCAGTCGGTGTCACGGAGTACCCCCCGGGAGTCGGGGACGGCCCGCAGGCCATCGATAACCCTTCGCAGGACGGACGCGTCATGGGTGGCACCGGTGTCGGGCACATGGACCGTGAGCTGTCCCGCGGCGCGCAGGTCCTCGGCGAGGACCCGCACCACGTTCAGATGCAGCCGCAGCCGGGCCGCGAGTTCCGCGATGGACTGCGGCTGCCGGCAGGCGGCAACGATGTCGTGCTGCTCGAAGGCGAGCTTGTCGAGCGTCTTGAGCCCGGCGGCGGTGGCCACCACCTGGGTCTCCACCGGCACCGGCCGGCCGGACGCGGGCGCCACCCGGCCGGCCGTGAGAAGGAACGGGCGCACGGCAGAGGCGGGGCCGACCAGCTCGGATCCCGCGGGCGTCGCGCCGTCCTCGCCGGCCGGTGTGCGGCCGTCCGCCATAAGTCGTGTCTTCCTCTCCGGACCCGGGGGCGCCCGGTCAGCGGGCCGACGCGGCGCCGACGGTGTTCTTGAGTTCGAGCACCAGCTGTGGGCTGAGCGCGGTGCCGGCGCGGTTGGCGAACAGCGTCATCTCGTAGGCGATGTTGCCGAGTTTGGCCTCCTTGTCGGTGACGACGCCGAGCACGGCGCCGCTGCCGATCGCGGAGACGATGACGTGGCCGCCCTCCAGGTCGATGATGACCTTGTTCAGGCCGCCGAGGCCGTAGTTGCCCGAGGCGCCCGCGGCCAGGCTCGTGATGCCGGAGACGATGGCGGCCAGCCGCTCGGAGTGAGCGCGTTCGCGCAGCTCCGACACGGCGATGAGCAGCCCGTCGGAGGAGACCGCGATGGCGTCGACAACGCCGGCGGTCTCGGTGGCGAAACGGTTCAGCAGCCAGTTGAAGTCGGCTGCGGCGGCCTGCAGGTCGGTCGTCGGAGTGTCACCTGTCGGCGTGCTCACTGCTCGGCTCCTTCTGGGAGGTCGTTCGGGCGGTGCGTGGTCCCGGTTACCGGGTCCGCACCGGTGGCGGTGCGGAGGTCTGCTGTGGCGTGGGTTCCGGTGTCGCTGTCGCGGTGGGCACGCTCGACGGCGGCCTCGAACTCCTCCAGCGCGGACCGTACGGCATCGGCGTCCGCGGGTTGCGCGGGCGCGTCCTGAAGGCCTGCCTGCTGGGCGGCCGCGCCGGTGGTCGTCCGCAAGGTGGCACCGCGGACCCTGCGGCGCAGCGCGGGCTGCCCGGCGGAGTCGCCGGCCGGTACCTCCTTGCGGGGCCCGGGCACCAGCGGCCGCTGTCCGGCGGATCCGCCCGCCTCGCGCCGGGGCACGCGCCGCGGGAGCGGCGCCCCTTCCCCGGCGGCGGCCGGGGTGGTGGCGGAGTGGGGGCCCGTGGACGGGACGGTGTCCGCGACGGGGGCGGCGGCTTCGGGGCCCGGCGCGGCCGGCGAGGGCTCCGGGGCGCCGGTGGCCGGGCTCGTCGCCGCGCCGCCCGATCCGCCCACCGCGCTCATGCTCAGCAGCAGGGTCGCCGGGATCGCGACCTCGGCGGTCACACCGCCGCCCGGCGTACGGGAGAGGGTCACCCCCACCTCCCAGCGACGCGCCAGCGAACCGACCACGAACAGGCCGAGCACCTTCGTCGGGACGAGGTCCAGGCGCTCGCGGCGGATCAGCCGGGCGTTCTCCTCCTCGAGCCGTTCGGCGCTCATGCCGAGGCCGTGGTCGGCCACCGCGATCAGGGCGTCGCCGTCGCCGGAGCGCACGGTCACCTCGACGGGGCTGCCCGCCGGGGAGAACGAGACGGCGTTCTCGACGAGTTCGGCCACCATCAGCGTGAGGTCGCCGATGATGTCCGGCTCGACCATGGCCTCGGTCTCGGCGTACAGCCGCACCCGCTGGTAGCCCTCGATCTGGCCGAGCGCGGCCCGCACCACGTTGGTGAGCGCGGTGGGACCCGAGTCCAGGACGGTCTCCCGGATGCCCGCCAGCAGCATCAGGCTGTCGGCGTTCCGGCGCAGGCGCACGGCGATGTGGTCGATGGAGTACAGCCGCTCCAGGAGCGCCGGGTCGGTCTCGCCGCGTTCGACCGAGTCGATCAGCGCGAGCTGACGGGTCGTCAGGTTACTGACCCGGCGCCCCACGTTGCCGAACATCTCGGCGACGTTGCGGCGGCTGAGCACCTGGCGCTCCAGCAGCGCGGTCGCGGTCGTCTGCACCTGGTTGAACGCCTGGGCGAGCTCGCCGATCTCGTCCTGGGCCGTGACGGGCACCTCGCGCACCCGCGGCGGTCCGGAGTCCTCCGTGTCGTCGTCGGCCACCCGGGCGAGCTCACGGCTGGTGGCGGCCGAGACCTCCTGTGCGGCCGCGGTGAGCGCCTGCACCGGGCGGACCACCGACCGCCGGACCACGACCGAGAGCGCCAGCCACACCAGGAAGCCGAACAGCGCGACGGCCAGCAGCAGCGCGGCCCGCCACCACGCGTCGCCCGAGGCGTCGTCGGCGCGGTCGGCGATCTGGTCGATGAGCGAGGAGGTGATCCGCAGCCGGTTCGCCGCCTGCGCGGGGTAGGCCGGGTAGTCCGTCAGCGCGTCCCTGAACGCCCGGTGGACCTCGGCCGGGGTGTCCGCCTGCAGGGAGCTGGGGTCGATCTGGAGCTCGGCGTAGGCCTGCGCGATCCGGCCCTGGGGGTCGCTGTGCTCGATACCGGACAGCTCGTCGGCCTGCTCCACGGTGGCGAACCGGGCGAAGCGGTCGGCCTGGTAGGTGTACAGCTGGTACGAACCGACCGCGGCGTTGAACTCGATGAGGGCGTTGGCGTCACCGGTCGTCGCCGAGAACACGCTCGTCTCGAAGGAGCTGTGCGCGGCGTCGGCCCGCAGCAGGGAGTCGAGCAGATTGCCCGTGAAGGTGGCAGCGAGCGCCGCGTTGCGGTCCAGGCCGAGGCCGTCGATCAGACCCTTGGCCACGCCGGTGTAGGCGGGGTCGATGTTGTCGGCGGGCAGATAGCTCTGCTCCACCGTCTCGCGCAGGCTGGTCAGGCCCTCGATCTCGCGCAGGGACTGCGCCTCGGTGTCCGGCAGCCGGTCGCCGAAGGCCCGGCGCACCGTCGCCACCTGGGTGTCCACCGAACGCTGCGCCTTGCGGTACGCCTCGATCGAGGGCCGTGCGCCGCGGCCGGCGGCCTCGTACCGCACCGACAGCAGAATGGCCTGCTGGTGCTCGGCCTCCACCCGGTCGGCCAGGGCCGCCACTTGGGCGCTGTCGCGGACCAGCTGGGCCGCGGACGCCGCGTCCCGCGCCCGTCCCACCTGGTCGGCGATGAGGTAGCTGAGCAGCACGGCCACCACCGCCAGCGGGACACCGACCAGGAGGTTGAGCTTGCGCCGGAAGGGCCAGCGGTCGGCGAACCCCAAGGGCCCGTCGCCCCGCGGCGGGGCAGCCGGGCGGGTGGGTACGTCCACCTGCACCGTGGACACCTGGCCTCCTTCATGGGGGTGGTCGATGATGCGCGACGACATCGAAGCGGCGCCCGCACACAGCTGTGGCCGATGCAACAGCGGTGAATGTATCGCGCCTTCGAAGCCGCGTTCGCCACGCCCCATGTCAAGAGTTCGTTACAAGGCGACCGTCCACTCTCCACATTTGCGTACCAAGGAGGCCAATCGGCGATCCGAATGCTCTTGACTGACTGGGAACCGGCTGGATTGGATCAGGATCGTACGTGTCCCCGCACGCCGCACGCCCTGCCACGACCCAGCCTCCACCAACCTCAGAGTCCGGAACGGGAATTGTGACTTCTAACGCGAAGAGCACCAGGTCAAGCACGAGAAACCGCGGCGTGGCCGCCGTCGCACTCGCCGCCACCGCCGCGGCCCTCGTCGCCGGGTGTTCGTCGTCCTCCGACGACAAGTCCGACAACCCGCTCTCGGAAGGCAAGGCCAGCGGCAACAACGTCGTCGTCGGCTCCAACAACTTCGCCGAGAGCATCCTGCTGGCCGACATCTATGGCGAGGCCCTGAAGGCCAAGGGCATCAACGTCACCTACAAGCCCAACATCGGCAGCCGTGAGACCACCTACGGCCTGCTGAAGAACGGCTCCATCACCGTCCTGCCGGAGTACAACGGCGCGCTGCTGGCCTACCTCGACAAGGACGCCACGCCCAAGACGGTCGAGGAGACCACGGCCGCCATCGGCGCCAAGCTGGACCCCAAGCTGACGCTGCTGGACCCGGCTCCGGCGCAGGACAAGGACTCGGTCACGGTGAACGCGGCGACGGCCGCGAAGTACAAGCTCACCGCGGCGTCCTCGATCGCGGACCTGAAGGACATCGCCAAGGACCTGGCCATCGGGGCCTCCCCCGAGTTCCAGACCCGGCAGCAGGGCCTGGTGGGCCTGAAGGACGTGTACGGACTGGACTTCAAGTCCTTCAAGGCGCTGGACGCGGGCGGCCCGCTGACCGCGGCGGCGCTGACGAAGAACACCGTGCAGGTGGCGGACATCTTCACCACGGACCCGACCATCGCCAAGGAGAAGTTCGTGGTCCTGCAGGACCCGAAGAACCTCTTCGGGTTCGAGAACGTGCAGCCGCTCGTCTACAAGTCCGGGCTGGACCAGAAGGGCATCGACGCGCTGAACGCGGTCTCCGCCAAGCTCGACACAAAGGCCCTGCTCGACCTGGACACCCAGGTGCAGTCGCAGAGCAAGGACCCGCTGGACGTGGCCCAGGCCTGGCTGAAGTCCGTCGGCCTCGGCTGACCCACCGCACATGGACACGACCCTGAACGGCTCGACGCGGGTGCCACCGGATCCCGAGGGCGCCGGCGTCGAGCTGGACGGGCGTGGCCTCACCGTTCCGGACGTGGTGCGGCTGGCCGACGCGGCCGCCGCGCCGGCCGTGCCGCCCGAGGCTCTCGACCGGGCCCGGCACTCCTGGCAGGCTGCCGCCCGGCTCGCCGGCGCGGGACGCCTGTACGGCCGCGGGACGGGCGTGGGCGCGCACCGCTCGGTGCCGGTCGCCGCGCAGGACGAGGCCGAGCACGCTCTGCGCCTCCTGCGCAGCCACGCCGGCGGCGCCGGGACGCTGCTGCCGGCCCGCCAGGTCAGGGCGATGCTCGCGGTGCGCGCCAACCAGCTCCTCGCGGGCGGATCCGGTATCCAGCCCGCCTTCATCACCGCCCTCACCGACGCCCTGCGCCTCGGGGTCCATCCGGCGGTCAGCGAGTACGGCGGTCTCGGCACCGGCGACCTCACCGCCCTCGCCCAGACGGGCCTCACCCTGATCGGCGAACGCCCCTGGCTGACCGACCGCCCGGAGCGGTCCGGGCCACCGGTCGGTCACGACGGTGGTCCCCCGCCGACGGAGGCCGGCTTCCTGCCGCCCGGGTTCCCCGTGCAGCGGCGCGGCGCAGTGCCGGGGACGGAGCCGGGACCGACGGCGGACGCCGCTCCCGCCGGTCCGTCGTCCCCGCTGCCCGCACCCGTGGTGCCGCAACCCGGCGACGCGCTCGCGCTGCTCAGCAGCAACGCGCTCACCCTGGGCCTGGCTGCCCTCGCCTGCCACCACCTCGAGGTGCTGCTGCGGGCCACGCACGCGGTCGCCGCCCTGTCGCTCGCGGGTGTCTCCGGCTCACTGGAGGCGTACGCCCCCGAGGTGCACGCCCTGCGCCCCTATCCGGGAGTCGCCCATGCCGCCGCGGAGGTGCGCAGGCTGCTCGGCGTGCCCGGCCGGCCGTACGGAGCGGGCCGCAGGATCCAGGACCCGTTCGGTTTCCGTTCCTTCCCGCAGGCACACGGCCCCGCCCTGGACGCCGCGGATGCCCTGCGCCGGATCGTGGAAGTCGAGATCAACTGCCCGTCGGAGAACCCTCTGATCTCCGCCGACGGCACGGCGGCCCATCATCACGGGGCCTTCTACGCCGCCCCGCTCGGTCTCGCCCTGGACGGGCTGAACCTCGCCGTCCTGCAGACGGCCCAGCTGTCCGCCGCCCGGCTGACCGCCCTCGGCCGCAGCGACCTGACCGGTCTGCCCGGGTTCCTGGCCACGGGCCCGGCGAGCAGTTCGGGCGCGATGATCCTGGAGTACACCGCCAACTCGGCCCTGGCGGAACTGCGCTCCTGCGCCACGCCCGCGTCGGCCGGCCACGCGGTGCTCTCCCACGGCCTGGAGGAGGCAGCCAGCTTCGCCTCCCAGGCGGCCCGCCAGTCGCTGCGCGCCGTCGACGCGTACACCACCGTGCTGGCCTGCGAACTCGTGACCGCGGTGCGGGCGTTGCGGCTGCACCCGTCACCGCCGCCCGTGCCGGTGTTCACCGTCCCCGCCGCTGTCCTTCCGGCCGGCACCGAGGACCGTCCGCTGACGGCGGACGTGGCGGCCGCCGCGGAGCTGCTGCCGGTGCTGGCGGATCTCTGAGGGCGGCCCCGACGGTCATCGGGCACCGGTGAGGCCGGACCGCCCGGCGGCCACGACGGCGGTGATCTCCGCCGCCTGGCGGCGGGCCTGCGCGTGCGCCTCCTCCAGGGAGGCACGGTGCTGCGGGAGCAGGTGCCGAAGCGACTCCACGGTGGGGGCATAGGTGAGTTCGGGCGTGATCGGGCGGACGTCCAGGGACATCAGGTTCGGGTCGCCGAGCATCGTCCGCAACGCGGGGACCAGGAAGTCCTTGCCGTGCTGGGGTGCGCCGGGGCCGTAGCCGCCTCCCCGGGCGGAGACGACGACGGCAGGGCGCCCGGCGCTCGGGGCGCGGCCGGCCGTGCCGATGGTCCTGCCCACGATCATGATCTGGTCCAGCCAGGCCTTGAAGACCGACGGCATGGAGTAGTTGTAGAGCGGCACGGCGAAGAGGTACGCCTGCGCTCCGAGGAATTCCTCGACCAGCTCGTCCTGGAGCAGTGCGGCGGCCTTCTGCTCAGGGCTGTGCTCGTGGGCGGGGGTGGTACGGGCCGTGATGCCGGCCGCGTCCAGGTGGCCGACGGGATCGAGCGCGAGGTCGCGGCGGACGATGTCGCCGCCCCAGGCGGCGGTGCAGGAGTCGGCGACCCGGCGGGACACGGAGGCGTCGCCGGAGGCGGAGGCGTCGATGCGCAGCAGGTAGGACATGGTGGTGGCTCTTTCGTGCGGGTGGGTGTCCGGTGGGTGACCCGCTCGCCGGACGCCGGCGAGCGGGCACGGGTGGTTCGTGGCGTCAGGGCGCGGGATGCGGGGGCACGGCGCAGCCGTCCGGGCCGCAGGCCGCGTCGGTCGCGTCGTTCTCATCGGTCGTGCCGAGGATCTGCAGCGGCCGCGGCACAAGGTGGGCTGCCTCCCACGCCTGGGCCATCGCCGACAGCAGCGCCTCGGTGCCGACGGCGCCGGGGACGGCGTAGCGTCCGTCGATGACCATGAAGGGCGTCCCGTGGGCTCCCAGGCGCTCGGCTTCGCGCTGGTCGGCGGCGACCCGGCCCCGGTAGCGCCGTTGGTTCAGCGCCTGCGCCGCCTCCTCGCGGTCCAGGCCGGCCCCGGCGGCGAAGTCGAGCACCTGCTCCTTGGTCCACAGCTCGCGCCGTGCCCCGAAGTGGGCACGGAACATCGCGGTCCACACCTCGCCGCCGCGGCCCTTGTCGGTGGCGAGGGCGAGGAGCTCGTGGGCGTAGTCGGTCGGACCCAGCGTCCGGTCCATCGCGTGGTAGGGATCCAGCCCCTCCGCGTGGGCCGCGCCCTCGATCGACGCGAACATCCGCTCTCCGTCCTGCGCGGGGATGTCGTGCATCCGGAGCAGCTGCCGCTGGGCGACGCCCTGCCGGGGCAGGTCGGGGTGGACCTGGAACGAGCGGTGGACGACCTGGACCTCGTCGGCGTGCTCGAAACGCCCCAGCGCCAGTCGCAGCCGGTTGTCCATCAGGCCGCAGTACGGGCAGATGATGTCCGACCAGAACTCGATCTTCATGGTGGGCTCCTCCCGAAACTCACTATCTGTTCGTAGCCCCACTGTGGATTAGGATGACAAGCGATACAAAAGGCACATCCATGTGCGTGGAACACGAGGGAGGCGGCTGACGTGAGCGCCGGCGGCGAGCTCCGGCAGGGGCGCACGAATGTACGGGCGAACGTGCGGCGCGTACCGGGTCCCTGCGCGCGTTGGGACGACAAGGACGCCGATTTCATCCGCGAGGTGCTCGACCTGGTCGGCGACAAGTGGAGTGTGCTGATCATCGGGACCCTCTCCGACGGATCCGTGCGCTACTCCGACCTCGCGCACGCCATCCCCGGCATCTCCCAGCGGATGCTCACCCTCACGCTCAAGCAGCTCCAGCGCAGCGGACTCGTCGACCGCACGGCGTACGCCGAAGTCCCGCCCCGCGTCGAGTACTCCCTGACCGGGCTCGGCACGTCACTGCTGTCCACCGTGCTGGAACTGGCGGCCTGGTCGGCCGACAGGCACGCGGAGATCCGCCACCACCAGGGCGACTACGACGCGCGGAACGCGCAGCCACCGGACGTCGACGCGGCCGGCTGACGCCTCACCAGGCCGGTCGATCGAGGTTTGAGATGCCCGTCGGCCGTCATGGACGCCCCCTTGAGGCACATGCGTTGACTCACAACGCAATATCACACAACCCTCACGCTTCCCCGCCAATCTGACCGGGCATATCTACAGATATTCGTCAGCGTCGGCACCTTCGGCTGGTTCCGTCGCCCGGGCTCACCGGCACCGGGCGGCAGTCACTGGGAGGGGTGGGCATGTGGGCATCGTTCGCGTGATCTTGGCCGTCTCGGTACTCCTCCTCGCGGGCACGGCGTGGCGGCTGCACCGCTATCCCGGGGGCTGGAGCTACGCGTTCTCCGGCAGGCACGACACGGACCGGCACGGCCTGGACCGCGAGCGGCGGGCCGTTCGGGAGTTGCGGGGCAGGGCCCGGCGGGAACTGGCCGTCGCGGAGGGCCGGGTGGCACAGGCCGAGCAGTCCTACCGGAGCCGGATCAGCGCCGCCGAACGTCGGCTGAGGGGACTGCGCACGTCGGGCAACGGCGCCTTGCTCTCGGCGCTGGGCCACCTGTCCCTGCACGAGCACGTGGTGGTGATATCCGGGCCGGGGGCGAAGGTGCTGCCGCTGGGCGGTGTGCAGGTGCAGTTCGAGCACAGCCCGATGGGCCACCACATCTACCTCAGGCGTCCGGACGGCGTGCACTGGGAGTCCTACGCGACCGGCGAGCACAGCGAGGACAGCGTGCGCCGCTTCAGCGTGCGCATCGAGAACCAGGTCGCCAAGGAGAACCGGTTCCTCGCGGAACGCGCCGCCTCGGTCAAGAAGGCCGAGGACGCACTCAAGGAGGCCCGGGCCGACACCCGGCCCGCCGACCGGGCCCGGCGTCATCTCAGCGCGGTGACCGCCCGCCAGAGCCGCGACAGGGCTTTGGACGAAGCGCTCACCAGGCTCGAGACTGCCCAGGACCGGTGGCAGCGACTCACCGGCCGGCGACCTCCACGCTAGGCCCCGTCGTCACATGGGCGCCGGCCGCCCGGAGGCGGCCCCGCGGTTCCTCCAGTGCCCCCAGGTGCGGGGGATCGCCAGGCGGAGAGTCGTCCTCGGAGTGGACCGCTCGGCCGGTTCGGCAACTCCCCCGGGCCGAAGGCCGGAGAGCGCCGTGCCGGTGGCCGCGGGGTGGGGGCACCTCCCAGCAGTAGCCGGGTGGGAATGCGACGACAGGCTTGGATGTGTTGATCACGAGCGTTGTCGACACCGGGGCGGGCGGATACCCGCCCCGCCGCGACGGATCCGCGCAGGCCGCCGGGCAGCCGTCATCCTCGCCCGGGTCCTGCTGCCGGCATGCCATGCGACGCCGGCTCCTGAGCGGTCCTGCGGACGTGGAGCACACTGCCGTCCAGGGGCAGCCGGCTGCCGCCTGCGGTGCTCGTCGAGGTGGGCGGCGAGCACGTCGCGGTGGTCGCCGGGCACGTACAGCTCCACGCGCCGGTACTCGGCCTTGGACTCGGCGGGCGCGGTGAAGGAGAACACCGTGCCGTTCTCGTGCGGGTTGGGCCGCCGTCGGGGACGGCGCCGTACTGTCCGAAGGCGGCGCACAGGCCGCGCAGCACCAACGGGTCCGGTGCCTCGGCCTCGGAGGCGACCTGCGCCTCGTGCTGCCGCTCCCGCTCGTGCGCGGCTGACCGTGCCGAGGTCGGAGCCCGGCGGCACGGTCAGCGCGAACACCTCGACCACGCGCCGCGCCCCGTCCCGGCACGCGACCGCGGGGCCCAGGACGGCGACGTCGAGCTCCGCCGACGACCGGTGGTGCCGCACGGCCAGACGTTCGCGCACCACGACGCTCGGCCGCGGCGGCTCGTCCGCGACGAGCCCGCAGTCGGCGAGCGTGGCCTCCAGCGCCGCCTCACCGGGCGGGAAGACCAGCAACGCCGCGTGCGAGAAGTCGCAGCGCTCCACCAGGGCCCGCAACTCGGGGCCGTCGAGCCCGGGAAGCAGGAGCGGGAGCAGCGTGGCGGTGTCCTGTTCCTTGACGAAGTCGACCGTCGCGCGCAGGCGGCTGTGGATCTGCCCGCGCCGGCGCAGCCCCTCGGCGAGACCGTGCTGCCGCAGGATCCGCACGGTGGTGACGGCCAGGAACCGGCGCGTGCGCGCGCCTGCACGTGCGTGCGCTCGGCCCGCTCCAGAACGACGCAGTCGATCCCCCGGTCCACGAGGATGTTGCCGAGCACGAGCCCGGCCGGCCCGGCCCCGAGGACGACCACATCGGCCGTGAGGTCCACCGGCCGCCGCCGGCTCTTACCGTCTTCACGGAGACAGATACCAAGTAACCGAAAATCTGCAGGTGCGCCGAAATCACCTGAATGCGCGGCCCAACGGCAAAATGATCACCGCTGCGGCCACCGCACCCGGGCACGCCCCGCCCGGCTCAGGAGGCGCCGGGGTCCAGCCGGGCACGCAGGGCCGCGGCGATCTCACCCGCGACGGTCAACTGCTCCACCGTGAGGGCGTCGACGAACAGTTCCCGTACGGCCCTGAGGTGCGGCAGCGTGGCCCGCCGGAATCCCTGGGCGCCCTCGTCGGTGAGCAGCACCTCCGCACCCCGGTTGTCGGTGACGCACTCCACGCGCCGGACCAGCCCGCGGCGTTCCATCCGTCCGAGGTGGTGCGACAGCCGGCTGCGTTCCCAGCCGACGGCCGCCGCGAGCTCCGAGGAGCGCAGGCGGTGCCCCTCCGCCTCCTGCAGCGCCAGGAGCACCGAGTAGTCCCCGGGGGACAGTCCGGAATCGCCCTGGAGACGTGATGCCAGCTCCGAGCGGAGCCGCTCGGTCGTCTCCACGAAGTCGCGCCAGATCCGCAGTTCCTCAGTGGTGGGCAAACGCCCGTGCCGCCGTTCCATGACCGACCCCTCTGTTTGACATGTCAATCATATCGATGCATGCTTGACACGTCAATCACTTGGCCGCCGAGCGCGCGATCGTTGCGGGGGCGGGGAGGAGAGGACCATGACGGCCCCTGCGTTCGAACTGGGTCTGAACTCGTTCGGGGAGGTAGCCACGGACGGCGGTCGCGTGCTCAGCGACGCCGAGACCGTCCGGCTGCTCGTCGAGGAGGCCACCCTGGCCGAGGCGGCGGGACTCGACGTCTTCAGCGTCGGCGAGCACTACCGCCCAGGACATGTCGACACCGCCACCCCCGTGCTGCTGTCCGCGATGGCCACCGCCACCGAGCGCATCAGGCTCGGCACCTCGGTGACCGTGCTCAGCACCAACGACCCGGTGCGGCTCTACCACGCGTTCTCCACCCTGGACGCCGTCTCGGACGGCAGGGCCCAACTGGTCCTCGGGCGGGCCTCGGTCACCGAGTCCTTCGCCCTGTTCGGCCACGACGTCGCCGACTACGACAGGCTCTTCGACGAGAACCTGGACCTGTTCATGCGCCTGCAGCGGGAGGAGAGCGTGACCTGGTCCGGCACCGTCCGGTCACCGCTGGCCGACCAGCGCCTGCTGCCCCGGATGCGCGGCGGCGGCATCCCCACCTGGATCGGCGTGGGCGGCAGCCCCAACTCCACGATCCGCGCCGCCCGGTACGGCCTGCCGCTGATGCTGGCCATCATCGGGGGCCGCCCGCAGCGCTTCGCCGGCCACGTGGACCTCTACCAGCGGGCACTGACGCAGTTCGGGCACCCCGCCCTGCCCATCGGCCAGCACTCGCTGGGCCTGGTCGCGGACACCGACGAGGAGGCGGCCGACACCTGGTGGCGGTACTGGGAGCCGGTCGTGACCGCACTGGCGGAGGAACGCGGGTTCTACAAGCCCACGCGGGAGCGCTACGAGGCGGAGATCCGCGACGGCGCGCTGTACGTCGGCTCACCCGGGACCGTGGCCCGAAAGATCGCCCGGACGGCCCGTGACCTCCACCTGAGCCGCTTCGACCTGAAGTACGACATCCTCCACCTGCCCCGCCGGGCCCGCGCCCGCACGATCGAGCTCCTGGGCCGCGAAGTGGCCCCCCTGGTACGCGAACTGCTCACGAAGGAATCCGCTGATGTCTGACATCGTGTTCGGCCTCGACACGTTCGGCGACGTACCGGTGGACGACACCGGTGCCCCCGTCTCCCACGCCGCCTCCATCCGGCAGGTCCTCGACGAGGCGGTCGCGGCGGACCAGCTCGGCGTCGACGCCATCGCGCTCGGCGAGCACCACCGCCCCGAGTACTCGGTGTCGACCCCGGAGACGGTGCTCGCCGGCATCGCCACGCGCACCGAGCGGATCAAGCTCGCCTCCGGCGTGACCGTCCTCAGCTCCGACGACCCCGTCCGGGTCTTCCAGCGCTTCGCGACGGTGGACGCGCTCTCCGGCGGCCGGGCCGAGGTGATCCTCGGCCGCGGGTCCTTCACCGAGTCCTTCCCGCTGTTCGGATACGACCTCAGCGACTACGACGTGCTGTTCGAGGAGAAGATCGAGCTCTTCGCGAAGCTCCTGGACGAGAAGCCGGTGACCTGGAGCGGAACGACGCGGGCACCGCTGAAGGACGCGGACGTCTTCCCCAAGACCGAGTCGGGCCGGCTGAGCACCTGGGTCGGCGTCGGCGGCTCGCCCCAGTCGGTCGTCCGCACCGCGCGCTACGGCTTCCCGCTGATGCTCGCCATCATCGGCGGCTCCCCCACACGCTTCGCGCCCTACATCGACCTGTACCGGCGCGCGGCGGAGCAGTTCGGCACGACCGCCCACCCGGTGGGGATGCATTCCCCCGGCTTCGTCGCGGACACCGACGAGGAGGCACGGGAGGGGTTCTGGCCCGGCTACAAGGTGATGCGCGACCGCATCGGCAAGCTGCGCGGCTGGCCCCCGGTCCGCCGCGAGGAGTTCGACGCCGAGGTCGAGCACGGGTCCATGTATGTCGGGTCGCCCGAGACCGTGGCCCGTAAGATCGCCGGGGCCGTCGGCGACCTCGGGGTCGGCCGGTTCGACCTCATCTACACCGTGGGCCCGCAGCCTGCCGGAGCCCGCATGCGTGCGGTGGAGCTCTACGGCACGAAGGTGATCCCCATGGTCCGCGACATCCTCGCGGGCTGAGGCCCGCACGCACCGCAGAGAACGGAGACGTCATGAACACCGAGGGCGTGCGCACGATCGGCATCCTGGGCGCGGGGAAGGTCGGGACCGTGCTGGGCCGGCTGGCCCTGGCCGCCGGTCACCGGGTGCTGATCGCGGGCTCGGGCGACCCGTCGGCCATCGCGCTGACGGTGGAGGTCCTCACCCCGGGCGCCGTCGCGGTCACCGCCGCCGAGGCCGCGGCCCGCTCCGATGTCACGATCCTCGCGCTGCCGCTGGGCAAGTACCGCAGCATTCCGGTCGAGGCGCTGCGGGGCAAGCTCGTGATCGACGCGATGAACTACTGGTGGGAGGTCGACGGCATACGCGACGACCTGACGGACCCCCGCACCTCGTCGAGCGAGACCGTCCAGGCGTTCCTGCCCGGGTCGCGCGTGGTGAAGGCCTTCAACCACATGGGGTACCACGACCTGGAGGACGGGGCCCGCGCCACCGGTGCACCCGGGCGCAAGGCCATCGCCATCGCGGGCGACAGCCCCGGCGACCTGGCCGAGGTCGCCGGCCTCGTCGACGCGCTCGGCTTCGACCCCGTCGTCGCCGGCCCGCTCGCCCGGGGCGTCCGCCTCGAACCGGGCACCGAGCCGTTCGGCGCCAACGTCGACAGCGACGAACTCACGGCCATGCTCGTCCGCTTCCCGGAGACCGAGCGCGGCCGCGCCGTCGCCCGGGCCAGGACCGCCGCTTCCACCGCGGACCCGGTCGGGTAGCGCCCGCCGGTCAGTGCAGGTCGGGGCAGATGAACTTCTGCGCCGCGCGGACGATCCGCCGTGCCTCCGTCGTGGCCACCTCGTGGCCCGAGTTGCTGAAACGATCGGCGGTCCGGGCGATCACGGTGTCGTGGGCGACGTCCGCCGCGAGGAGGACGCAGATGTCCCGGCCCGCCCAGACGGCCGGGTCCATACCTCCCGCGTCCAGCGCGGGATCGATGTCGCCGATGGCCCGGAGGTAGGCATCGCGATGCGCGGGGCCGAGGTACGACGGGACGTCACCGTCGGCCACCGCCTCCGCGAGGACGTCCTCGGACACCGTGGTCCCGGACGTTGTCGGCTCGGTACGCGTGGTGCTCGCGGCGCACGCGCAGACGGTGATCAACAGGGTGACCGCGGCGGCCTGGCGGAGGATTCTCATCGCCCTACACTCACCGATCGCCGCCCTCGATGTCGGCCCACCCGGCCACGTCGCCGGGCCGCTCAACCGAATGGAGGACACGGGCCGGCGGCGTGATCACGCCGTGCGGAGCGCTCCCCTCTGCCCTTTCCTCACGCGGGGACCACCAGATCGAACCCGGCCTTCCCCTGGGCCACACCGTTGATCTGCAGTTCCAGCACATGACTTCCGGGGTGGAGGACACGGGTGCTGATCCGTTTGAAGGAGTGCCGACGGCTGATGGACAGCCGCTCCCCCGCCTCCAGGGTCCTGGTCGTCAGCTTGAACACCTTGGGCGCGGTACGCCCGTTGGCCTTCTGGTAGTGGATGACGTAGTCGATCGCCAACCTGGCCGGGGCCCCGCCCGTGTTCTCCAGGTGGAAGGTGAAGGTCAGCTCCTCACCGACCGTCACCCGCCCCGCGGCCAGTTCGGGGCCGGTGAGGGCGACATCGGTGGCGGGTTCGAATCCCAGCAGGGCCAGGGCGCCCGGGTGGCCCTTCTTGACCGCGGTGCGCAGGGCGTGCCGGATCAAGCGGGGGGTGTGCTCGTCGGGGGCGGCCGCCCAGCGCGTGACCACGTCGACGGCGAGGTCGGGGTCGGCGTGGCTGATGTCGTTGACGTGGTTGGCGACCGAGCGCCGGACGTATGCGGAGGGGTCGCGGTAGAGGGCGTCCAGGATGCGCAGGGTCGCCTGGGGCCGGCCGAGGATCTCCGGGACGCGGATCGCCCAGGGCAGCCTGGGACGGGTCCCTTCCGTGGCAAGACGCCGGACGTGCTCGTCCGGGTGGCGCACCCATGGCTCCACGACCGCGAGAGCGCGGTCGAGGTCCGCGACGAGCACCCGCCGGATCGCGAATTCGGCCGTCAACCGGGGAGTGAGGTCGGCGAGCAGTGCCAGGGCGGACTCGAAGGCGTCTGGCTCCACTGCCTCCAGGGCGCGGGAGACAACGGCTTCCGTGACGGGCCAGATCATCCATCCGGTGAATTCCGGGTCCCGGAGCGCGGCGCGGACGACCGCCTCCACGGGAGGGTAACCACCGGGCAGATCCACCAGCAGGGCGTCGCGCAGCAGGTCGCTGCGTTCGCGCAGCGCCAGTCCGTCGAGTCGCGCCGCGGCGGCGCGCACCGCGTCCGCGCCCCGCGGCCCGTTGGCCCTTTCCAGGCAGGCGCCGAGTCCCGCCGCGGCGGCATGGCCCAGCAGTTCTTCCGCGAGGGGCACCGAGGCGGTCCTTTCGGTTTCTCCCGCCCGGATGCGCGGGCGGGGCGTAGGCGTCACGCGGCCGGAGGCACGGCCGCACGACTTCGATAATAGCAGTCACTCGCCGCGGGCCCTCTTCCCGCCGCACTCAGGCGCCGCCCAGCAGCGCCCCCAGGGCCTCGGCCGTTTCGGGATGCCGTGCGACCAGCACCGCGCCCGGCGAGCCGGGATCCGCCGTCAGCCACGTCCCGTCGCAGCCGAGGAGGTCCGCCACCGCGTCGCACGTGGCGGGGTGGGCGGCGAGCAGCGAGCCGGCCCGGGTGCCGCTCGCGGGCAGCGCCCCGTGCACGGCCTCCGGCTCGGGCTGCGCGCGCCACGGCGGCACCCACGCGTCCAGCGCTTCCAGCCGGCCCGGGAAGGTCCGTCCGGCCTCGCGGATCAGCAGCGGGGCCGCCTCGGCGCCGCTCGCTCGCAGGTGGGCGATCAGGACGGGCAGCCACGGCAGCAGCACCGGGTCCGGAAGGCGTCCGAACGCGTTGGACACCGCCTCCACGACGAAGCCGGCGAGGCTGGGAACGGGCTCCAGACTGTGGAGGAAGCCGCCGAGGTAGCGCGGGTAGGCGGGCACCACCAAGGGGTTGCCCAGCAGTTCGTCGCACCGGGCCCGAAGGTCCGCGCGGGAGAGGTCTCCCAGCTGTACCTGGGCCGCCCACAGCAGGGCCGTCTTCGACGGATCCCGCGGATGCGACTGGGCGACCGCCAGCTCGAGTTGCGTCCGGTCGCAGCCGAGCGACAGCGCCAGGCTCTCCATGCCGAACAGGAAACCGAGCATCGCCGCCACCTGGCCGACCGTGGCGTCCTCGTCGGTGAACGCCGTCGGCAGCAGGGTGCAGTAGTGGGCGTATCCGGTCTTGGTGAAGGACTCGATCCACGGTGGCAGCACCGGCTCGCTGGTGCGGTAGTACGAGAGCAGCCGTCGTACCCGGCGCAGCACTTCGGGCGCGCCGTCGACACCGCGTTCGGACGACAGCACGTCCAGCGCGTGGTTGCCCAGTTCGTCGGCGATGCGGCGGCTGCGCAGGTACAGCGTCGCGTCCTCGACGGCTTCCAGGACGGTCGCCGCGGTGGCCTGCGGGCCGTACGCGGTGCGGCGCAGGCGCTGCTCCAGGACCTGCTCGATACTGACGCCCTCGTAGCCGAGCTCGATGAGCGCACGCTGGTGGGTGCCCAGGGCCAGGTCCCAGGACTCCTGGATCGGCCGCTCGCCGAGCGTGCGCTCGCCCATGATCGGCCGCGCGGTGCCCGGCGGCAGGAGGTGGCGCAGCATCCACAGCACGTCGGAGCACTGCGCCAGTTCCGGCCGCCCGGCGATGTCGAGCAGTGCCCGCTGCACACCGCGCTGCTGGAGCCTCAGGTTCAGGGGCGCGAGCCGGTCGTGCACGTCCCGGGCCAAAGGCGGCAGCGCGTCGTAGCCGACCTGGCCGATCCGGTCGCCGCCCATCATGATCTCCACGAGCCGGCGCACGTCGCGCCGGCCGGGCACGGAGTCCTTCTCGATGCAGGTGACCGCCGCGTCCTGGAAGTCGTACGGCGTGGGCCTGGCACGGTCGCGCATCCCGGCCAGCAGGATCGACGTCTCGAACACGGCGATCGCGTCGGCGGTGGAGGCCAGGTAGCCGTTCCGTCGGGCCGCGCGCACGATCTCCACCGACCAGCCGAGCAGTTCGGCCTCGTCCAGCCGGTCCAGGACCGGCGGGCGCTGGAGGAAGCCGGTCAGCTGGTCGGCGGCCGGTGCCTGCGGTACGGGGGGTGGGGTCTTGGCGGTCGCGGACTTCTTCGCGCCCTCCTGTCCCGTCAGACGGTACGGCGTGACGCGCGTCCGCTTGAGGTTCTTCGTCCACTGCGTCGCGGCGATCGACACCGAGCCCGCCGCGAGGCCGAACTGCGCCTCGATCGCCGCGTGGCTGGACGGGATCAGGCCGTGCAGCCACTTGGTGGCGCTGCGCGGGCCGATCTCGAAGGTGTCGGCGCCGTCCACACCGAACTCCTCGACCCGGCTCGCCGCGTGGAAGGCTCCGCAGACATAGAGGCAGTCCGCCGGGTCGGTGCCGGTCGCGGCCAGGTGCTCGCGCATCCTGGTCCACATGTGGCGCTCCCGGTCCTCGTCCACGCGTACCCGCCGGGGGTCGCCGGGGGCCAGCCGCCGGAAGAGGCTTCCTATCAGGAGCATGACCTGCCGATAGGTGTCGTGGTCACTGTCGCCGAGCGGCAGCTCCACGTACTGGTGCCACCACTCCGACCAGTGCCGCACCCGGCCGCGGCGCAACAGGTGCTCCTCCAGTTCGGCGAAGCGCGGCCGCAGGTCGCCGATCTCCACACCGACCGCGTCGCCGTGCAGCGCGGCCTCCTCCTCGGCGGGCGGCGCGTCCGGGTCACCGGGCGCGTCGGACTGCTCCGCCGGTGCGTCCCACTGGAAGACGTGGTCGGAGGAGCGGTCGACGAGCACCAGCTCCACGCCCGGGGTGTCCAGGGCGTAGGCGATGGCCTGGTACTCGGCCGACGCCTCGGTGATCGGCGCGACCACCGACAGCGGAGCCCAGTCGGCCGGGAAGCCGTCGACCTCCGTGGCGAACGCCTGGACCGCCACCGGGAGCCTGCAGTTGCGCAGTTCGGTCAGCAGCGGCGCCATGTCCTCGCACAGCTCCAGGTACACGACCCTCGGCTGCTTCTCCCGCAGGCGGCGCGCCATCGCGATCGCCGAGGCGGGCGAGTGATGGCAGACGGGGAAGATCTCCAGCGGCTCGCGCACCGCGCGGTCGACGTCGTCGACGATGCCCAGGAGGATGCCCTCCAGGGTGTCGGGCCCGTCGGCGAAGGTCGCGGCGGCCTCCTGCAACTGGCTGCGCAGCGCTTCGAAGGTGCCCTCGTGCGTGCCGGTCATGACAGGGTGGCGATCGCGTCGCGGCCGCCCTCCAGGAACTCCGGCCAGGAACCGCCCTCTTCCCTGCTGCGCGGCTCGACGACACCGTGCAGGTACTTGTTGAGGATGGCCAGGTCCTCGGGTGCGCGCCGGGCGAGCGACCCGACGAGCGAGGAGGCGAGGGTGCGGGCGGTCAGGGCGCGCTCGCCGAAGAAGTTGCTGTGCAGGATCGAGTCCTCGAGCACGCCGATCTGCTCCGCGGTGGACAGCGCGGACTCCAGCTTCTCGTCGTCGCTGCCGGCCGCGGCGGCCGAGGCGCGCAGGTCGGCGAAGCTCTGCAGCAGCACGTCGAGCAGCGTCGGCGGCACGTCCAGCTCGATCCGGTGGCGGCGCAGCAGTTCCTCGGTGCGGAAGCGGACGATCTCCGCCTCGCTCTTCTTGTTCGTCACCACGGGGATGCGGACGAAGTTGAAGCGGCGCTTGAGCGCGGAGGACAGGTCGTTGACGCCCCGGTCACGGCTGTTGGCGGTGGCGATGACGGAGAATCCGGGCTTGGCGAAGACGATGTTGTCGCTGTCCAGTTCGGGGACCGAGATGTACTTCTCGGAGAGAATCGAGATCAGCGCGTCCTGGACGTCACTGGTGGAGCGGGTGAGTTCCTCGAACCGGCCGATCGCGCCGGTCTCCATCGCCGTCATGATCGGGGAGGGGATCATCGACTCCCGCGACTGGCCCTTGGCGATGACCATGGACACGTTCCACGAGTACTTGATGTGGTCCTCGGTGGTTCCGGCGGTCCCCTGGACGACCAGGGTGGAGTTCCGGCAGATCGCGGCGGACAGCAGCTCGGCCAGCCAGCTCTTGCCGGTGCCGGGGTCGCCGATGAGCAGCAGGCCGCGGTCGGAGGCGAGCGTGACGATGGAGCGCTCGACGAAGCTGCGGTCACCGAACCACTTCTGCGCGATCTCGCGGTCCAGGCCGTCGGAACGCTCCGAGCCCAGGATGAACAGACGGACCATCTTGGGCGACAGGCGCCACGAGAACGGCTTGGGGCCGTCGTCGACGGACTCCAGCCAGTCCAGTTCCTCGGCGTACTTGGTCTCGGCGGGGGCGCGCAACAGGTCGGACATGAGGAGAGAGGAGCCTTTCTAGGCGAGGAACGTCTTGAGTTCATGGACGAGCTTGCGGATGTGGCCGGAGACCACCGGCGTGCCCAGGGCCTTGAAGCGCTCCCGGAACCACGGGTTGACCTCCTGGCGGCCGGAACTGGTGACCGACCCGACCGGGATGAACCTCACTCCGGCGCGGTGGACCGCCTCGATGCCCTCGAACAACGGCTGGGAACGGCTGAACTCGTAGAAGTCCGAGATCCACACCATCACGGTGTTCCGCGGTTCGACGATCTTCGGTAGGGCCATCGCCATCGCGACCGGGCCGTCGTTGCCGCCCCCGAGGCTGGTCCGCAGCAGCACCTCGAACGGGTCGCCGACCCAGGGGGTGAGATCGAGGGCGCGGGTGTCGTACGCGATCAGGTGGACGTCCACCTTCGGCAGCCCGGCGAAGATCGACGCCAGAATGGTGCAGTTGACCATGGAGTCGACCATCGAGCCGGACTGGTCCACCACGACGATCAGCCGCTGGGGCGTGGTCTTCCGCGCCGTGTGTCGGTAGTAGAGGCGGTCGACGTACAGCCGTTCCTCCTCCGGGCTCCAGTTGGTGAGGTTCTTCCAGATCGTGCGGTCGAGGTCGAGGTTGCGGAACACCCGCTTGGGCGGAACCGAGCGGTCGACGGCGCCGACCGTGGCCTTCTCCACCTGCGTGCGCAGCACTTCCGCGACCTCGTCGACGAAGCGGCGGATCAGGGCCTTGGCGTTGGCCAGGGCCACGCCGGAGAGGTTGTTCTTGTCGCGCAGCAACTGCTCGATGAGCGACATGCTCGGAGTGAGCCGGGCGGCGAGCCGGGGGTCGGCCAGCACCTCGCGCAGTTGCATCCGCTTGACGAGGTCGGCCTCGATCGCGCCGAGTTCCGGGCCGATCGCCGGGATCAGCCGGCCCGGATCGGTCTGCGTGCCCGTGCCTCCGCGGCCGCCGCGCAGCTCGCCGGGGCGGCAGCCGAGCGCCCGCTCCAGCCAGCCGGCGTCGGCCTGCCACCGCGCCAGCTGTCCGGCGGTGACCGTGCCGGAGCCGGTGGCGAAGACGTTGAGCAGCACCTTGGACACCAGCGCCGCGCGCCGCACCTCGGCGGCACGGTCGCGGCCGTCGGCGTCCGCGTCCGCGTCGGCGAGGACGTCGATGACCGGGGCGGTCTCGGGCGACATCAGACCGTCGAACTCGGCGGCCAGTTCAGGGTGGCGCTGCACGACCGCGTCGACGGAGGCCTGCGGGTCCAGGAGCGCGGACGGCAGGCCGATGTCCTCGACGACGGCGAGGCTCGCCGACTCCAGCGCGGCCTGCTCCTCCTGGTCGAAGAGCCGGGCCAGGAGTCGCCAGTACAGGACCTGGCGGCGGTTGTCGTGGGCGGCGTCGTCGAGGTGCCGCGCGGCCTCGTCCGTGGTGGACCCCCCGGTGGTGTGCTCGGTCATTTCCGCAGCAGCCTTCCGGCGCGTTCCCGCAGTACGGCCACGGCGTCGGTGGCCGCCTTCTCGGCCTTGGCGCCCGCCTTGTCGGCCGTACCCCCGGCCCACCCTCCGGCGTGGAGCGCGACCGCTTTGTTCCGTACGGTCGCCTCCACGGCGAGAGGCTGCACGCGATACGTCCCGGCGTCCCAGCGGAGCAGCCCGATGCACGCGCCCGACGCGGCGACGGCCTCGGGGGTGAGGGGTCCGGCGGCCGGAATGCGGTCGGTGTCGACGGCGAGAGGCTGCCCCGCGACGGTGAACACCACCATGTCGTCGTCCTGCCGGGCGGCGTAGCCCTCCAGGAACACGGGTACGGCGATGCGCGCCGGATGGCGGTCCAGGGGTGCGGTCGCCGTGTCGACGGCGGTGGGCAGGGCGACCCGGGCCGTGGCGAAGGCGTCGGCGGGCTCGCCGGGGTTCGCGTGCCGGTCGCTCCAGAGCAGGTCGCCCCCGGCCGTGACCGGCATGCCGGCGAGGTCCATCGACCGGCCTTCGCCGACGGCGGCGAGCAGCGACATGTGGGGACGGAGCAGCTGCCAGATGCCGGCCCCGACGACCGTGTCGGGTTTCGGCACCGACACGCTCGCTCGCACCAGGCGGGCGGCGGTACCGTCCGCCGGCTCGAACACCGCGTGGACCTGGGCCTGTACGGCGGTGTCGTGTTCGTGCAGGTCGACGCCGAGGGGCAGGAGGCGTCCGGTGGCCGTCCCGGTCGCGGGTGCGTCGGCCGCCCCCGGCACGGTCAGCAATATCCCGCGCGACCACAGGTCGGCCCAACGGCGGACCGGGACGCGGTCCAGGGCCGCGCCGGGGCAGGAGGCGGCGAGCTCGGCGGAGAACCCGTCGAGCAGCGTCGCGAGGCGGCGCAGGGCCGGGTCCGGGAGCATCGCCGAGACCACTTGGGCCGCCCCGGAGACCACGTCGTGGTCGATGCCCCGCCACCCCGAGCGCGCCAGGTCGCACAGCCAGGAGCGGGCGGCGGCGAGCAGGTTCGCCGCCTGCTGCCCTCCGACCGCGGCCGGAACCGGCTCCTCGCCGCGGGACCGCCCGGTCGCCTCCGCGGCGCGGGCCGTCAGCGCGTCGTGGACGGAGCCCAGCAGCGCGGTGCGTGCCGCGGCGAGAGCGACGAAGTGGTCGTCGCCCGCGACTCCGCCTGCCGCCTTCTCGGCCGCCTCGGCGACCCTGGCGGCCAGCGGTGTTCCCGCGACGGCGTCGGCCAGTTCCGTCAGGCCGGCGGCCTGGGCGGGCTGGGGGCGGAGCAGGCCGCCGCCGAGGACCTGGTCGAATGCGTCGACGGCCGCCAGGGCCTCTTCGAGCCCGGCGACGGTCTCGCGGAGCAGGTCGGCACGCATCACGCCACCGCCCTGGTCGGCGGGAACCACTGCATCTCCGGCAACGGCACAGTGGTGGGGGCGAGTTCGAGGTAGGCCAGGTGGCGCAGGAACCGGCTGAAGACGAGCGCGGCCGCCTGGGTGTCCCCCTGGGCCGGGCGCGTGCCGCTCATGTCGTCGGTGATGGTCTGCGCGCTCGGCTCCCCCGCCGTCGGCTCGACCCGCAGGTAGCGGGCGACACGGTCGGCGCCGTATTGCAGGACCGCCTCGCCGATCAGGGCCCGGATGTGATTGCAGAACCCTCCCCGCGCTCCCCCGCAGGGCCGGTTGTTGTTGGTACTGCAGGCGTACGCATAGGTCCCGGCCCTGACCGACGAGACGTACACCCGCTCGACGTCCGAGCCGCTGGACACCACGCCCTGCAAGCGCCCGTCGGCCAGCTCGACGAACGGAACCTTGGCGAGCTTGCGCGGCCGCGCGGGTGCCGTCACCCGTGCCGTGCTCGACCTCTCCCGATCTGACAACGCCCATCTCCTGTGCACCGAGGGGGAATCCACGCCGGATCGGCGGGACGCGACTGAACCTACTTCCGATCACTGACAACGCCGGTCGCGGAGGTTCGGCCCCGGATGACGTGTCACAGGGGGCGTGTAGCCTGCGGGACTGTCGGCGGTGGACGGGCCGGCAGGATCCGGGAGGGGACGCGACATGGCACCCGAGCACAGGGCCACGACCACGGAGACCCGGGTCGGGTTGAAGGACGGCGGGGAGGCCGTGCTCACCCTCGCAGACGTCTCGGTCGCCGCGTTGGACACGCCGGAGGATCAGAAGTACGACGTACTGGTGGCGGTCGGCGGGAGGAATCTCCCCGCGCTCACCCTCGTGCGCAACGCCCTGGGCGGCCGGGAACCGGGCAACACGAACGCCGCCGAGACGGCGCTGCGCAAGCTCGGTTTCAGCGTGCTGGTCAGGCGCCGGTTCGACGACTCCACGGGGGAACCGATACGGCTCTCCCGGGAGCAGATCGCTCGCTCCTCGACGTGATCCGGTGAGCGGCGGCCGTCGTCCGCCGCGGGTCCGAGCCGACGGCCGGCAGCGCCCTCCCGCCCCGTGCGCGCGACGCACTGAGGCCGACCGCTTCACGGAAGGGTCACTGCACGCCGCTTCGGACAGGTCCTCCCCCGTCGCGAGGGCGACCCGCCCCGAGGTCCATCACACGATCTCCGTATGATCACCACACCTGATCCGTCGATGAGACCACCCGGGGGACCGCCATGACCTGGTCGATCGCAGCGATCTGGCACGCGTGGACGGCACGCAGGCAGGGCTGGGACCCGGACATCGTGCGGGCGCTGCGGCTGCCCGTGCCCTCCCCTGTCCAGGAAACCGCTCGCGGTCTCATCCACGCCCGCCGCTGGAACGACGCCGTCGACCACATACGGCAGTCCACCGGATACAACCGGCGTGACGCCCGCTGCGTCGCCCTGGCCCTGCAGTACGGATGGCGGCTGCCCCTCCCGCGCGACGGCCGGCCCGCACGCCGCTCCCGGCGCTGACGCGGGAGCGGCACCGGGCCCTGGTGGACCGGGTACCGCGGGCGTATCCGGCCGTGGGGACAGGACCTGTGGGTGGGCCGGTACGTGGACGTCCTGCTGCCGGGCGTGGTGCGGCGCGCGCTGGAAGGGGCCGAGCCGCAGCCGCCGGCGGGTGCGACAACGGTGCTGACCGTGGTGTCGGTCGATGTCGACTCGTCTGCCGGAGCCGGGGTGGTCTGGATCGTGTGGCGTCCTGAGACCCGCCGGGCACGCGAGCGCACCGCGGTCCTGGAGTGGCACGGCGAGCGGTGGCAGCACGTGGGCGGCGGCATCGGCCCCCTGGACGAACCCGCCGACGTGGACGTGATCGAGGTCCGTGACGGCTCCGGCGCGCTCAGCCGCACCCGCCGCCTGGACTCCCTCCCCATCGGCCCGTGGATCAGCTGCGTCAAAGTCCATGTGGGACCAGAGGTCAGCCATGTCCTCGTCGGCGACCGCCGGATCGAAGCTCCTGCACAGCGCAGACTGATCGTCGCCCGCACGTCGCCGTACTCCGCCCGGCCAAGGCGTCCCCTCATCGTGGCCTTCGGGCACGACGGCTCCGAGCTCTCCCGCATGGCCCCCACGACTGCCTGGACCGCCACATCTGGGAACGGCTGAGGAAGGAACTGTAGGCCGCCGAACTCCCGAGCAGCCCTCAGCGCTCGGCGCGAAGCCCCGACGCTGCGCTTCAAGTGGCCCTGGGCCAGGGCCTGCAGGCGGGTTGGCGCCGGGGCCGATGCCAGGCCCGCGAGGCGGATCTGGTAGATCTACCCCGGGCGTTTGTCGGTCGTGTACGAAGGGTTGAGTGTGGACACTGTTACCGATGTCGCGGGGTCGAACGCCACCTCGGCCCAGGTGGTGGTGGACTGGTTCTCGGACACCCTCGACAAGACGTACTTCCAAGGGGTGTTCGTCGGGAACCTGTCGGCCCTGGCACTCGACCCCGATGGGCGCATCGCCGCCCTTTCGGACCGCTCGACGCTCTTCACCCTGGACGCCGCGACGCACGAGCCCGTGGGTGTCATGAGGCTGCTGGACGAGCACGGGCAGGAAGCGGACTTCGAGGCCCTGGTCTTCGACCACGACGGCTCGCTCCTGGTCGCCTCCGAGCGGTCGGACATCCGGCGCTACACGCGGCAGGGGACGTTCGTCCGCATGCTGCCGGCGCCCGACAGCCTCAGGGTCGCTCCGGCGGGTCGCGCCAGGGTCAACGAGACGTTCGAAGGTCTCGCGCTGCTGCCCGGCGGTCTCACTCTGGTGGCCTCGATGGAAGGCTCGTTGCGGGGGGACGACCGCCGCCTCGTGCGCTTCCAGACCTGGGAGCGCGCCGGACTCGACGAGGAGTTCCGGATCGGCGCGCAGTACGGCTACGAGTGCGACGCGGGTCTGGCCATATCGGACATCAGCGCGACGGGCGACGGCAGGCTCCTGGTGGTGGAGCGGGGATTCGACCGGCGCGTCGGCAACATCATCCGGCTCTGTCTCGCCGACCCCCGCGGTGCCGGCGACGTGGGCGGCGTCGAGAACCTGACGCGCCAGGACGGTGTCCGGCTCATGAGCCGGACCCTGCTGGTCGACATGGTGAACTGTCCCTCGCTGGGCGCCACCAACCCGCAGCCGCAGGCCAACCCGCTGCTGGGCAACATCGAGGGAATGACCGTCACCGGCCGCACCCAGGACGGCCGTCTGAAGCTGCTCATGGTGACGGACGACAACCAGAGCGAGAAGCAGATCACCCGGTTGTACGGGCTCACCGTCCGTCTGCCAGAGCTCTAGGGCCGGCGGGCTTCGCGGTCTCCCCGGCGGCGCCCCTTCGGTGTGCGGTCCGGAAGTAACCTGGGGCGATCTGGCCCTCCGCAGGAACGGGACTGAGTCGTGGAACTCCTCTTCGCCGGCCGTGTGATCGAGTGGCGCGGGCCGTCACCGTACTTCTTCGCCGTCGTGCCGGACGACGAGTGCACGCACATCCGCGAGGTGGCCGCGATGGCCTCCTACGGCTGGGGGGTGATCCCGGTCGAGGCGTGTATCGGTGAGGTCACCTTCACGACCTCGCTCTTCCCCAAGGACGGTGGTTACCTCCTGCCCCTCAAGAACGCGGTCCGCGTGCCGCAGGGCCTTGCGGCAGGCGACGAGGTGACCGTGGGGATGACCGTTCGCCTCTGAAGGGCGTTCCGTGACCGGGCGTCAGATGCCGGAGGGCATCGGCCGGGGCGTCCGTGTATCGCGGGCGTATCGAAAACCGCATACGCCACCGCAACCGCCCCCCGGGTCCAATGGGTGCCATGAACCATGACACATCCTTGTCGGCACCGCCCCGCCGCGTACCCGGGATCGTGCTCCTCGGCCTGGCGGTCCTCGGCGTGGCGACCGCCGCGTTCGTCGTGCGGCGGCCGCTCATGATGTCCGCTCCGATGTGCATGGCCGGGCGGTGGCACGGCTGCTTCGACACGTTCAACGGTGTGGTGCTCATGACGCTGGTCACGGTGCCGTTGTCGCTGCTGGTGGTGTGGGCTCTGGCGAGCTGCCGGCGTGCCGCCGGGGTCACCTCGGCGTGGCGGACGTCGCTGGCCGAGGTGGGCATGGTCCACGGGACGGTGCCGTTCCTGTGGCTGACCATGATGCCGGGCGGCGGGGCCGGCGCCGTCCCCGAACGGGTGAGCCTGGTGCCGCTGCGGGACCTGGTCACGATGGGGGCGCTCGGGATCGCCGGCAATCTGCTGGTGTTCGCGTCGCTGGGGTTCTTCGCCCCGCTGCGGTTCCGGGCGATGAGGTCCCTGCCGTGGATCCTGGCGCTCGGGGCGGGCTGCTCGGCCCTGGTCGAGACCGCGCAGTACGTCCTGCGGCTGGACCGGGTGTCCTCCGTGGACGACGTACTGGTCAACGCCGCCGGCGCCGTATTGGCCGGACTGGCGTCGCGCCGCTGGTGGCGCACGACGGCGGAAGCGCCGTCGGACGGGCTCCGCCCGGTGCCCGAACCGGTCGGCTGAGGCGCACGTCCGGCGTGCACGGGTCGTTGCCCACGTCGTTGCATACGTCGGCGATATCGCGTGCTGCTTAGGCTTCGGACATGCGCGTACTGATCGTGGAGGACGAGCCCTACCTGGCCGAGGCCGTCCGTGACGGCCTGCGGCTGGAGGCGATCGCCGCCGACATCGCCGGCGACGGCGACTCCGCCCTGGAACTGCTCAGCGTCAACTCCTACGACCTCGCGGTCCTCGACCGCGACATTCCCGGCCCCTCCGGCGACGAGGTCGCCCGGCACATCGTCGCCTCCGGCAGCGGCATCCCGATCCTCATGCTCACCGCTGCCGACCGGATCGACGACAAGGCCTCCGGGTTCGGGCTCGGCGCCGACGACTACCTCACCAAACCGTTCGAGCTGCGCGAGCTCGTCCTGCGGCTGAGGGCGCTCGACCGCAGACGCGCGCACGCCCGGCCCCCGGTCCGCGAGATCGCGGGCCTTCGGCTCGACCCCTTCCGCCGGGAGGTCTTCCGCGACGGACGCCACGTCGCGCTGACCCGCAAGCAGTTCGCCGTGCTGGAAGTCCTCGTCGCCGCCGAGGGCGGGGTCGTCAGCGCCGAGGAACTGCTGGCGCGGGCCTGGGACGAGAACGCCGACCCCCTCACCAACGCCGTGCGCATCACCGTCTCAGCGCTGCGCAAACGGCTCGGCGAACCGTGGATCATCGCGACGGTGCCCGGCGTCGGCTACCGGATCGGCACCGGCTCGGAGTCCGCCCGTCCCGGCAGTGCGCATGCCTAGACGCCCAGGGATCAGTGCCCGGCTGAAACTCGCGCTGAGCTACGCCGGGTTCCTCGCCGTCGCCGGCGCCCTCCTGCTGGCCGTGGTGTGGATGTTCCTGTTGCGCTACGTACCCGACAACTCGCAGGGCCTGCTCGGGGTCTCCCCCAATCGCTACCTCCTCGTGCACACCTTCGCCCCCGCCGCGGCCGTGGCGATGGCCTTCCTGCTCGTCTTCGGCCTGCTCGGAGGCTGGCTCCTCGCCGGCCGGATGCTCGCACCCCTCACACGGATCACGGATGCGGCACGGACGGCCGGGACCGGGTCGCTGTCCCACCGGATCCGCATGAAGGGCCGCCAGGACGAATTCCGTGAACTGTCCGACGCGTTCGACTCGATGCTGGAACAACTCGAGTCCCACGTCGCCGAGCAGCGGAGGTTCGCGGCGAACGCCTCCCACGAACTGCGCACCCCGCTGGCGATCTCGCGCACGCTCCTCGACGTCGCCCGCAAGGACCCCACGCGCGACCGAGGCGAACTCATCGAACGCCTGCACGCGGTCAACACGCGGGCGATCGACCTCACGGAAGCCCTTCTGCTGCTCAGCCGCGGCGACCGCGGCACCTTCGCCCGCGAGGGCGTCGATCTCTCCCTCACCGCAGAAGAAGCCGCCGAGACGCTGCTTCCCCTCGCCGAACAACGCCGCATCACGCTCGACGTCACCGGCGGGGCCGCCCGGACCAGCGGCTCCGCGGAGCTCCTGCTGCAGATGGTGACGAACCTCGTCCAGAACGCCATCGTGCACAACCTTCCAGAGGGCGGCAGCGTGACGGTCCGCACCGAGGCGCACGGCGACGCGAGCGTGCTGCGGGTCGAGAACACCGGCCGCCGCCTCCCTCCGGAACTCGTACCGACCCTCACCGAGCCCTTCCAGCGCGGAACGCAGCGCGTCCGCACCGGCGAGCACGCCGGCGTCGGCCTCGGGCTGGCCATTGTGCGCAGCATCGTCCGCGCCCACGGCGGGAGCCTCCACCTCGCCCCGCGCCCGGCCGGCGGTCTCCTCGTCACGGTGCGGCTTCCCGGCACGCCGTAGGCGGCGCGGGTGGGACGGACTACCAGGGGCCGTGGTGGACCAGGCCCAGGGTCAGGGCGGCGGCCGCGGTGGCGAGGAACACGACAGCGCCGACGATGTCACGGGAGCCCACCCGCAGGTGGGCGGCGATCGCGCCGATGAAGTACAGCACGAGGCCGGATGCGGCGAGGGTGCCCAGCAGCGGCACGGCGAGTCCGGCCGCCAGCCCCACGGCGCCCAGTGCGAGCAGCGTGCCCAGCACCGGAACCCACGGACGGGGCAGCCCCTTCATGTCCGCCTGGGCCTTGGGGTACTCATGGCCGATCAAGTAGGTGACGGCAGCGGCACCGTTGAAGACCGCGCCGAGAACGGTGACCGTGACGTAGGCCGCGAACACGACACTCCGCTTCTGTGGGAACGGGGACACTGCCGCTGGGCCTCCGTTGCGAACGCCGTTCTCCGGGCACGACGACTCAGCGGCACTCGACGGGCAACCGAGTGTGCCACTGATCCCGGACGCCCGGTAGCCGTCGCCTCGGCTCGCCTCGGCTCGGCTCCGTGGACGCGAACACCGGCCGGGCGTGGGGCTGCGAGGGGGCGGAGATGCGCGCGGGACGACCCAGTTGCCGTCCACGACGTCGAGCGGCGCGGTGAACCCGGCCAGGCTGCCGGACGTGGCCGGGACGCCATCGACCACGGGCGCGGTCGAGAACGCCCGCAGCCGGGGCGCGGCGTCCGCCTCGGCGTACTCCGGGCCGACCCACGTAACCGGACGCCGGCGCGCTCAGCTGACGAAGTCGGCCGCGGCGGACCAGGACTTCGGCGCCACGCTCTCGGCCAGTAGGAACGGATCTTCACCGGCGCCGCCGACGGGGCCGGGCCGCCGCTGCTCCGGCCGGTCGCCGAGGCTCCCGGCACCATGGGGGGTGCCCCCGCCCGCGCAGCCCGCCGGCGGCACGCATGTGTCCCTCTGCGCCAACTGGGCTCGTCCGGCTACGCGTCCCCTGGCGCGGTGAATCAGACCCGGGTCGCCGTCCGGTCCTCCCACGCCTGCTCCAGCGCCCGGGCGAACAGCTCCACCGGCTGCAGTCCCGTGACGCCGTACTTCCGGTCGAGGACGAAGAACGGCACACCTCCCGCGCCGAGTTCGGCCGCGCGCCGCTCGTCGGACCGGACGTCCTCGGCGTACGCGCCGGGGTCGCCGAGCACGGCGCGCGCCTCTGCCGCGTCCAGTCCCACCTCGGCGGCGAGTGCCACCAGGGTCTCGCTGTCGTACACCGAGCGCTCGTCGGCGAAGTTGACCTTGAAGGCGAGGTCCCGCAGCTCGGCCTGGCGGCCGCGGGCCTTGGCGAAGTGCAGGAGGCGGTGGAGGTCGAAGGTGTTGCCGTCCACACGGCCGCCGATCCGGAAGCCGAGCCCCTCGGCGCGCGCCTCGGACGCGGCCTGCTCCTCCCGCGCGACCTGCTGCTCGCGGCTGCGCCCGTACCGGGCCGCCACCGCGTCGATGATGGGTGTCGCGCGGTTCTCGGCTTCCGGATTGAGCTCGAACGATCGGTGCACCACCTCGACCTCGTCCCGGTGCTCGAAGGCGGCCAGGGCTCGCTCGAAGCGGGCGCTGCCGATGTAGCACCAGGGGCAGGCGATGTCGGTCCAGATCTCGACGCGCATGTGTCAGTGTCTCCACTCATAGACGTTCGGTCCACTACAAAATAGACGACCGATCGACTAGCTCCAAGCGGAGAACGTCGCCGCCTACCGGGGGCGACCGCAGAGCCGCACCCGCGCGACCGCGGAGCGGGGGGCGCCTCAGCTCTGCGCGATGCGTACCTCCACCTGCCCGTCCGGGGATATCCGGCAGTCGAACCGGGGCTGCGGCGCGGTCGCGGGGCCCTGGACGTTCCTGCCGTCCGAGAGCTGGAACTGGCTGCCGTGCCAGGGGCATTCGATGCACCCCGCGAGGACCTTGCCCTCGTGCAGCGGGCCGTCCATGTGGCTGCAGCGGTCGGCCAGGGCGTAGAGCCTGCCGTCGTCCTCGTGGACCACGACGACCGCCACCTCGTCGGCCATGCGCCGCACCGGCTCGCCGACCGGGAACTCCTCCGGCACCCCGATGCGGTGCCAGCCGGGCTCGACCAGTACGGACACCGATTCCGCGTGGTTGACGCCGGCGCCCTGCCGGTACGCGAGATGGCCGCCGAGCACACCGCCCACGGTGGCGATGGCCATGCCGCCGAAGCCCAGTGCCTTGCCGAGGAAGGGGCGTCCCTTGATCCGGGCCGTCAACGAGCCGGCGTACGCGGTGACGGCGGCGAGGTTGACCACCGCGTGCACCAGGCCCACGCGGGCCTGCCGGGGACGCTGCTCCGCCCAGTCCACCCATCCGGCCAGAGCCGCGGGCCCGGCGGAGACCAGGCCCACCGCCACCAGCCGGCGGGCGGCGCGGCTCTCGCCCGGGAGCAGGTCGAGGATGCCGGCCGAGGTCCAGGCGCCGATCGGCACCTGCACCAGGACCGGGTGCAGCGGATGGCCGAGCCACAGGCCGCGCAGCGCGTCCCGGCCCCGGCCCAGGGGAAGGGCCCGTACGGCCTTGCGGACGATCCCGGCCGGGCCGTCCAGCCACGTCCCCTCCTCGAGGGTGTCCATCGCACGCGGGAGCACACCGCCCGGGGTGCTCTGCGTTGTCGTCGTCAGCGTCGTCGGCCTCATAGGGAGCGGCCTTCCTCTGTGGTCCGGGGCGGGCCCGGTGTCGGGTCTCGCAGGGACGTGCGTCCGCTGCGCCATGCGCTCAGCAGGTGGTCCTCCAGGCTTGTTCGAGCAGTCCGGCGGGCGCGCCCCGAGCGCGGGGTCGCGCGGCGGCTGTCCGCGTGCCGGGCGGTCTCCGAAGCACCGGGCACGCGGGACCCCCGCCGCCGAGACGCGGAGGGTCGGGCCCGGTGCAGTTCCTCGCCGTGGGGATGCGCCCGCCCGACCCCGGCACCCGGGCAGCGGGGCGGCCACGCGGTCGGGGCGTCCAGGACGGTCGCGGACAGCGGCCCGCGCGCGCCAGGGGCCGCGGGTTCGTTCCTCGGGTCGGGGGCGTGGGTCATGACGCGCCTCCCCTCCCTCCGCCGGGTCGGGCCACGGGGACGCCTGCCCAGGGCCCGGCGCTCCATGCGGGACCAGCGGTCCGGGCCCCGGCTGTCTGTCCTGCGTCCCGTCGGGTAGCCGCTGGAGTGACCCAGGCATCCGAGCGGAAGGAGCGGGCACCATGAGCGACGACCATGGGCGTGCCGCGCTGTTCGACGTGGACGGCACTCTCGTCGACACGAACTACCTCCACGTCGTCGCGTGGTGGGAGGCGTTCCGGCAGGCCGGGCACACCGTGCCGACGGCGGAGATCCACCACTGCATCGGCATGGGGTCCGACCACCTCCTGGACCGTCTGCTGGGCAAGGCCCGCGACCGCAGCGGTGACGAGGGGATCAGCGCGGCCCACAAGGCTCTGTACGGCACCTGGGGCCCGGCGCTCGCGCCGCTGGACGGCGCCGCGGACCTGCTGCGCGCCGTGGCGGCACGGGGCTTCCGGGTCGTCCTGGCCACCTCGGCCGACAGCAAGGAGCTCGCGGTGATGCGTGCCGCCCTCGACGCCGACGACGTGATCGCGGACGCCACCAGCAAGGACGACGTCTCCGCGAGCAAACCGGCTCCCGATCTGGTGGCCCGGGCCCTCGAACGGGCCGGGGTGACGGCCGGCAGGGCGGTCTTCGTGGGCGACACGGTCTGGGACGTCGAGGCCGCCGGCAAGCTGGGCGTGCCCTGCGTGGCGCTGCTCTCCGGCGGCATCGGCCGTGCGGAACTGGAGGCGGCGGGCGCGGCCGCCGTGCACCGGGACCCCCGGTCCATGCTGGCCCGTCTCGACAGCGACCCCCTGTGGCGTTGACCGCCCACCACAGGGCGAACGGTGAACCGTCCCCGACGCGGTGGCGCTCACCGCCGACGGTCGATCCTGATCGAGGGTCCCGTGGAGGTAGGCCTCGACGACGGCCGGGTCGTGCGCCCCGACCGGTTCGTCGTGGCCGTCCGCGCGTGCCGCCCCAGTCGCACCTGCCCGTGGTGCGACAGCTGTCGCCGCCGCCGCGCCGATGCGCCCGCAGGCGCTTCGGACCCCTCGCGGTGAGCAGAGCGCCACGGGGCAGAACGGAACGGGGCGGCCGCGCCGTGGGTCCCCACGACGCGGCCGCCCCCGACCGCACAGGTCACTTGGCGCGGCGGGCCACCGTGAAGTGGTCGATGCGCTGCCCCGTCTCGGCGATCGCGGAGACGTTCAGCTTCGCCTCGTGCCCGGAGCGGGCCGGCTCGACGTCCACGGAGAGGAACGAGTAGCCGGTGCAGCGGACCCGCGACCAGTGCACGGTGTCCACGACCTGGCCGCCGCCCTTGGCCGAGTGCCAGGTGGTGACCGGGTCGATCTCGCTCTCGTGGCCCTCGTAGCTGTCCGCGACCGGGAATCTGTACAGGCTGCGGCCCGCGCCGCCGCGGTGACGTGGACCGTGCCGTCGGTGGCGGGGCGCGTGGTGTCGCCGATCCGCACCTGGTGCGACACCGCGCCCTCGCGGATCGCGTCGGTCCGTTCGTAGACGTGGTTGTGGCCGTTGATCACCAGGTCGACCTGGTGCTTCTCGAAGATCGGCACCCACTCCGCCTGCACACCGCCGTCGGAGGCGTGGTTGTTGGTGGTGGAGTAGGCACAGTGGTGGAAGAACACCACCAGGAAGTCGATGCCGCGCTGCTTGCGGTAGCCGGCCAGGGTGCGCTCCCCCACCATTCCGCACCGTCCGGGGTCGGGGGCCCGACCTGACGATGAACGGTCCATGGCTGCCGGTTCTGCCTTCTGGCAAGAATTGCCAAGGGCCGTCCATGGTCCGGAGGAGACCGCAGGGGCCTCGCGTGCCCGCGGCCGGCCGGTGGTCCATCCGCCCGGCGCTCCCGTCACGCCTCCCAGCTGTACGAACAGGCCGGAGAAGCTGCACGGACCGCGGTCCCGGGCACGGCCGCGGCCCCGCCACCGGACCGGTCGCCGTCCGGCCGGCGCCCGCCGGCCACGAGGCGTGCGGGCCGGGTCACCGTCGGTCAGCGCGGTCGCCGCGGCGCATGGCCACTGACGCCTGTGTCACATTCCCGGGCGCCCACCGGTCCTGAGTTCGACCGGCCATCGGCCCACCCGCTGAGGAGCACCCTGATGCAACCCGACACCGTCGTTCTCGTCCACGGCTTCTGGGTGACGCCGCGGGCCTGGGAGAACTGGATCGCCCACTACGAGGACAAGGGCTTCCGCGTCATCGCACCGGCGTACCCCGGCTTCGAGGCGGGGGTCGAGGCCCTGAACGCCGACCCGGCCGCCGTCGAGACCGTGACCGTCCCCGCCGTCGTCTCCGCCCTGGAGAAGGTCATCGCCGATCTGGACCGGCCGCCGGTCATCATGGGGCACTCGGCCGGCGGCGCGTTCACCCAGATCCTTCTCGACCGCGGGTTCGGCGCCGCGGGAGTGGCGCTCAACTCCGCACCCACCGAGGGCGTGGCCGTCTCACCGCTGTCCCGGGTCCGGCCGTTCTTCCCTGTACCGGAGAACCCGGCCGACCGCCACCGCGCCGTCGGTTTCGACTACGCCCAGTGGCGCCACGCCCTCACCAACACCTTTTCCGATGGCCAGGCCCGCACGGCCTACGAGCGCCACCACGTCCCCGCACCGGGCAGCATCGTGTGGGGCAGCGCCTTGGCCACCCTCCACCCCGGGCACACCGGCACCTACGTCGACTACCGCAACCTCGGCCGGGCGCCCCTGCTCTTCTGTTCCGGCGAGCACGACCACCTCATGCCGCCCCAGGTGCAGCGGTCCAACGCCGAGCGCTACCGGGCCGACGGCGCCACCACCGAGGTCACGGTGTTCCCCGGCCGGTCCCACCTGATGCCCGTCCAGGACAACTGGCAGGAGATCGCCGATCACGCCCTCGACTGGGCGCTCGCCCATTCCTGATGGCGACGCGCATCCGCGCGACGACGCAACGCCGGACAACCGCACGGTCGATGTGAGGACTTTCACACCCCTTGTCCGCTTGGCTCACAAGGCGTCCATAGGTGCCCAATTGACATCCCGAGAGGGGAATTAATCGCGGATGCACCTTTCATGGCTCCTTGACGCGAGTTACCTTCGTGCGAAGTACATGTGTTCGCCATCGGCTCGGTCCGGGAGGTGGGAGTGTTCGCAGGGAGGTCTTCGCTCTTCATGCGCAATCTCGCGGGTTCCTGGGACCACACCTCGTGGTCCCTCGGTCATTTGCACTGGTACGGAGTGGCCGTCGGTTCCCTCCTCGCCCTCAAGCTGCTGCTGTCCATCCGCCGGCGCCGCCGTCCGGAACTGACGTTCAACGAGCCGGCCGGCCGCCTTCGCATCCACGGTGTGGTCACCGCCTACAACGAGGCCCCCGAGATGCTCCGCCGCTGCCTGGAGTCGATCCTCGCGCAGACCCTCCCGCCGCACTCCCTGACCGTCGTCGACGACTGCTCCGCCGACCACTCGGCCGGCGCCCTCGTGGAGGAGATGCGACCCCGGTTCCAGCGTGCCGGGGTGCGCCTCGACTTCATCCGCTTCCCCGGCAACCGCGGCAAGCGCCACGGCCTCGCCGCGGGCTTCCGGCAGGAACCGCACGCGGACGTGTACCTGTGCGTCGACTCCGACACCGTGCTCGACCAGCACGCCGTCGCCGAGCTCGCCGAGCCCTTCTCCAAGCGCCGTGTGCAGTGCGTCACGGGACTGGTGCTCGCGCACAACCGCGGCACGAACCTGCTCACCCGCCTCATCGACATGCGCTACGTCAACGCCTTCCTCGGTGAGCGGGTGGCGTACTCGCGCCTCGGCTCGGTGCTGTGCGCCTGCGGGTCGCTGGCGATGTACCGCGGGTGGGTCGTCAGGAAGCACCTCGACGACTTCCTCGACCAGCGGTTCCTGCGACGCCCCGCCACCTTCGGCGACGACAGGCGCCTGACGTACTACTGCCTCACCGAGGGCCTGTCCCTCATCCAGCCCTCCGCCGTCGGCTACACCGACGTCCCCGAACGCCTCGGCCACTACGTCCGGCAGCAGATCCGCTGGGGCAAGTCGTTCATCCGCGAGGGCTTCCTGCTGCTCGGCAAGTTCCGGCTGCGGCGCATGTACTGGTGGCTCAACCTCGTCGAACTCACCAGCTGGGTGGCCTTCACCGCCGCGCTGTTCGCCGCGCTCGTCGCGATCCTCATGAACCCGCACGGCTGGACGCTGCTGGCCGGCTACGTCGCCTACATGTGCGTCATGGCCTGGGTCCGCTCCGTCCATTACCTGCGCGGCGCCGCGCAGGTGGGCATCGTCGACCGCGTACTGACCTTCCTCGCCGCCCCGCTGTACGCGCTGCTCAACCTCGGGCTGCTGCTGCCGCTCCGGCTGTGGTCGCTGGCCACCCTGCGCAGCACCAACTGGGGCACCCGCGCCAAGATCGAGGTCGGCGGCGTCGGAGCCGACGCCCCGGATCTGACCGCCCCGAACCCGGCGCCCCAGGCCGTCCTCCCGGAGCAGCGGCGGACCAACGCCGAGGACTCCTGGACCGTGCCCGCGCCGGGAGGCGCCTCCTAGGGCGTACCCGTGCCCGCCGCCGGCGACCGAGACCGAGGAACGCGCCGCATGTCCTCGGCACCGCCCCTCCACCGAGCTAGGAGCCTCCGTGGGTTCTGCCCGCCCCTCCACCGGTCCAGGCCGCCCCGGCCGTCCCACCCGTCCGACGCGTCCGGTCCGTCCTGGGGATTCCGGCCGGCGCAGTCCGCGCCGGCGTGCGTGGGGAATGGCGAAGCTCCTGCTGCTGGTGGTCGTCCTGGCCGCGGCCGGCACGGCGCTGCGCCCCGTGTGGAGTGACGCGCACCAGCCGCCCCCCGAGCTGACCGTCCGGTACAAGGCGGGCGCGCCGGCGACCGCCGCGGCGGCACGGCCGTGGCTGGAGGTCCTCAACACCTCCGGCCGGCGGGTGAGCCTGGGCGACGTGGCCTTGCGGTACTACTACACGGCGGACGGCCCCTCCCCGTACGCGTTCAACTGCGTCCAGGCTTCCACGGGCTGCTCCGCCGTCGTCGGGAAGTCCGTCGCGATGGACGCCCCCACCCCCACAGCCGACCACTACCTGGAGATCACTTTCACCAAGGCCGCGGGCGCGCTGGCCCCGGGGGCGAAGAGCGGCGCCATCGGGCTGCAGCTGTACCGCCCGGACGGCGGGAAGCTGAACCAGAGCAACGACCGGTCCTTCAGCCCCACCCACGACACCTTCCAGGCGTCGAAGCTGGTGACCGGTTACCTGGACGGCAGGCATGTCTGGGGCGACGAACCCGGCGGCGACGGCGCCGCCTCCGCCTCCTCGTCCCCTTCCGCGGGCTCGTCCGCGTCCGCCCGCCGCTCCGCCGCCCCCGCCGTCCGGCCCGCGCCTCCGTCCGGGATCCTCTTCGACGACTTCCACTACAGCGGCCCCCGCGACCCGGCGCTGCACGCGCACGGCTGGCTGGTCCGCACCAGCGAGGGCGGCCCCGGGATCCGGAACACCTGGTCGGCCGACGGCGTCAGCTTCCCCGCGGACAAGGACGCGCCGGGCGGCCAGGTCCTGCAACTGCGGGCCGCGACCGACGGGACGAGGCAGGGCACCACCCAGGCCGAGGTGCACACCACCGGCATGACGTTCGTGACGGGGACCTTCGCCGCCCGGATCCACTTCACGGACCGCCCCACGAGCGGTGCCAACGGCGACCACGTCAACGAGAGCTTCTACATGATCTCGCCCCACCACCGCGCCCGGTACAGCGAGCTCGACAACGAGTACCAGCCCAACGGAGGCTGGGGCGCCCCGGGGCCGAGGCTCGACACGACGACCTGGCGCAGCGCGGTGGAGGGCGACCGGGTCACCCGCGCCACGAACTCCAGCCTCGACGGATGGCACACGATGGTGACCACCGCCGCACACGGGGTCGTCACCTACAGCCTCGACGGGAAGGTCCTGTTCCGCACCAGCGGCGGGTACTACCCGACCGAGAACATGTCCGTGAACTTCAACACCTGGTTCGTGGACCTGCCGTTCGGCGGGAAACGCACGTGGGACATGCAGGTCGCCTGGTTCTACCACAACGCCGGGCGGGCCCAGTCCCTGCAGGAGGTGGAGAAGGCCGTGAGCGGCCTCGCCGGCAGCGGCACGAGCTACGTGAACACCCTCGGGACGTCCTGAGCCGGTCCCTCGGCAGGATGTGACGCGGACCACTCGGTGGGCATCGAACTTCTCCGCGCCTCCCGCGTCCTGTCGGCGACACCGCACCACCGGGCGCCCGGCACACCGCGCCCGGGCCACACAAGGAGACTCCATGTCCGAGACCCACGAGACCTCCGAGACCGCGTCCGGCTCGTCGGCCGTCGACCCGCTCGCCCTTCCCGGCCTGCTGCGGCCCGCCATCGAGGCCGCGAGCGAGGAGGCCGACCGCCGTGCCGACGTTCCCACGGAGCTGTACGGGGCGCTCCGCGACGCGGGCGCGTTCCGCCTGCTCACTCCCAGGGCACTCGGCGGATCGCAGACGCCGCTGACCACGGTGCTGAAGGTGTACGAGGGGTTCGGCCGCATCGACGCCTCCGTGGCGTGGCTGGTGTGGAACGCCAACTTCGGCTTCGTGGGGGCGCTGCTGGACGAGTCCGCGACGGAACGGATCTGGGGCCGGGAGCACGAGCCCGCCTTCGCCAACTCCGGGATGCCCGGGACCGCCGTTCCCGCCGAGGGCGGCTACCGGGTCTCCGGCCACTGGAGGATCGTCAGCGGGATCAACGCGGCGGAGTGGCTGGTGGCGGTCGTCGTCGTGCTGGAGGACGGCGCGCCGCGCATGACCGCCGCGGGCACGCCCGACGTACAGCTGTGCGTCCTGGGCCGGGACCAGTGGTCGGTGAAGGAGACCTGGGACGTCAGCGGCATGCGCGGCACCGGCAGCAACGACGTGGTGGTCGAGGACGCCTTCGTCCCCGCCGACTTCCTCGCGCCCCTGGACTCGCCCCTCAGGATCGACGAACCGCTGTACCGGGGCTTCCTCCCCTCGCTGGTGCTGCCCGGCTGCACGGCGATCGTCCTCGGCATCGCGCAGGCGGCCCTCGACGAGACGGTCGCGCTCGTCCTGACCAAGAGGAACTCCACGGGCGCGACGTTGGCCGAGTCCCCGCGCACCCAGTACGTCCTGGCCGACTCCGAGGCGGCACTCCAGGCCGCACGACTGCTGCTGACCTCCGCCGCGCAGACACTGCAGGACGCGGCCGAGCGCGGCGACACCCCCACGCTCGAACAGCGGGCGGCCCTGCGCGCCGCCATGACGCACGCCGCGCAGGTGAGCCGCCGGACGCTGGTGACGCTGTACGAGCTGGCCAGTTCCACCTCGCTCTACCGCGGCAACCGGCTGGAGCGCCTCTTCCGCGACGGCATGGCCGCCCTCCAGCACGCCAACCACTCCGCGCTCCCCATGGAGGCGGCGGGCCGCGTCCGTCTGGGCATGGAGCCCGGCCTCGGCCTGTTCTGACGCTACGTCGAACGCCCGCGAGGGACCGGGCCGGTGCCCGAGCGGAGTCCGTGACCGCTCCCGCCGAGCGGTCACGGACTCGGCCGTGCGTCTACTCGTGGCCCCGCGCCCTCAGCCATCGGCCGAGCGCGAGGACGTCGCGGGTCACCGACAGGGCCTCGTCACGGGTTCTCTCGGCGTCCTCGGGCGATCCGGGCCGTATCAACGGCCCCTCGCCGTCCCGTGCGCCGAGCAGGTGGAGGCGGGCGCGTTCCCGGTACCAGGCCGCGAGCCGGCGTGCGTCACCAGGATCGAGACGGCCCGTCTCCCGCCATCGCCGCGCGGGCTCCGCCGCCGCTTCGGGTCCGAGCTCGCCGAACCAGGTCTCGACCAGCCGGGCCGCCGTGGCGGCGTCCTCGTCCGGTGCCGGCTGTCTCTTCGTACGGCTCCCCCAGAGCTTCATCCGCCCCCCGCTCGCCGGCCAACAACTTTAGGGAAGCGGCCTGTTCGGCAACAGATCCAGGGTGGACGGATGGGGTCCCCGGCTCCCGTACGGGAGCCGGGGACCCCGTCCGGGATCAGTCGGCCTTGCGCCGGGCGGTCAGACCGGCCGGAGCGCCGGTGATGGTGAACTGGGAGCCGGGCTCGATGAGCACGCTGCCCTGCGCCGAGTTGGTGATCGTGACGTTGGTCAGGGTGGCGCTGCCGCGGGCGCCGCTCATCGCGAGGATGCCGGAGCCGCCCACGGAGTTGTCGATGCGGACGTCGGTGACCTTGACGCCGGGCATCGAGCCGCCGCCCGTCTTGAACTGGATGCCGTCGTAGGTGGAGTCGTGGATCTCGGTGTCCTGGATGGTCACGCCCGGGATGTCCGTGCCCTGGGCGAAGAGCGTGATGGCGCCGAACTCCTGCGCCTCGCCCCAGAACGCGCCGCCGGTCCGGTACAGGGCGTTCCCCGAGATGGTGGTCTGGCCCGAGAACGGGATCGGGTCGTGGTCGGTGGCGAGCATGATGCCCGGGTAGTTCATCGTGTCGGAGACGATGTTGTTCTCGATGGTGTTGCCGTACCCGCCGTACACGGCGATGCCGTTGGCCCGCCAGGGCAGCTGGACGGTGTTGTTGCGGAAGTGGTTGTCGTGGCCGACGTCGACCGAGGTGTCCTTCACGTACTTGCTCGCCCACACCGCCAGGGAGTCGTCGCCGGTGTTGCGGAACGAGGAGTTGTAGACGGTCGAGTTGCGCGAGCCGTTGGCGAAGTTGATGCCGTCGGCGTAGGTGTCGCGGACCCGGACACCGGTGAACTCCAGCCCGTCGGCGGGGCCCCACAGTTCCGGGATGTTGGAGTAGTCGCGACCGACCCAGACGCCGACGTTGGCGTGCTCGATCCACACGTTGGTGATCTTCGTGTTCTTGCCGAAGCGCCCGTTGAGGCCCACGCCGCCCTCGGCGTTGCCGTCGCCGCCCCGGATGGTGCCGGAGCCGAAGATGGCGATGTCGGAGATCTGGGTGTTGTCGTCGATGTCGAAGCCGAAGTTGCCCTCGTGCGGGTGGTTGATGCCGCCGGCGTTCTGCGGCGGGGTGAGGGTGTAGAGCTGGGAGTGCCACATGCCCGCGCCGCGGATGGTGACGTCCCGGATGCCGACCTGGTTGTACTGGCCCCGGTTCAGCGGGTCGTCGGTGAGGATCTTCTGCTCCTGGCGCCACTGCCCCGCCGGGATCCACACGCAGGAGATCTGGCCGTTCTGGTCGGCGGTGACCGCTCGCTGGATGGCGTCGGTGTCGTCGAGCCCGTCGTCGGGCACCGCCCCGTACTCGGTGATCGAGGTGCAGTTCGCCGGCTTGGCCGCCGGCGGAGCGACCTGCTCCAGGTCGATCAGGTCGATGATGTAGTAGGCCGCCGAGTCGCCCGCGTCACGCTGCAGGCGGAACGTCGTGCCTTGCGGGTACGCCCGCGACAGCAGAGCGTGCGCCTCGTCGAAGAGCCGCCGCGCGTCGCCGCCGGGCCGGTTGGTGAGCCCCTCCGGGTCGTCGGTGCTTCCGTACAGCCAGCTGTGCTTGGAGGACAGGTTCAGCTTCTGCACGAACGTGCCGTCGGCGTACAGGCTGATGGTGGCGTCCGCTCCGCCGCCGGCCGAGGCGTCGGGGATGGAGTTGCGCACCACGATCGAGTTGGTGGAGGTGGTCGAGGTGAACTCGACGTACTGGCCACCGGAGTCGAGCCGGACAGACCTGCGGCCCGAGGACTCGGTGGCGAAGTTGGTGTGCCCGAACGTCCGCTTGGCGTCCGCCGTGAGCAGGGTGCCCGTGTAGCGGCCGTCCTCCGCCTCGTACTCGGTGTACGGCACGGCGGCGCCGCGTCCGACCACGAGCGACTTGGTGAGCACGTTGTTGTTCTCGTTGGTCTCGGTGACCACACCGGTGGCGTCCGCGGTGGCGGTGAGGGTGGCGCCGCCGGAGGTCGCCGTCCACGTGCCGCTGATCGCCACGTTGACCGTGGCACCGGCCGCGACCTGTCCGGTCGTGCCGCTCAGCGTGGTGGTGCCGGCCTGCAGCCGGGTCACGGAACCGGCCGCCGCGGCGGTCGTGCCGCGGTTGTGCACGGCGACGGTGAACGACACGGGCGAGCCCACGGCCGGGTTCGCCGGGCTCGTGGTGATCGCGCTGACCTCGAGGTCGGGGCCGGGGGCCTGGCTGACGACCAGCCGGCTCGCCGCGTTCCGGCTGTTGTTGGTGTCGTCCAGTTCGGCGACCGTGTTGCGGGGATCGACCACCGCGGCGACCGCGTAGCTGCCGGCCGCGCGGGTCCCGGTGGACACGGCGACGGTGGCGGAGGCACCCGGGTCGAGGGCGGGCACGGCGGCGCTGCCGGCGACCGTCCCCTCCACGCTGACGTCCACCGTCGTCGCGGCCGAACGCGCGGTGCCGGCGTTGCGGACACCGGCGTTCACGGTGACCGCGTCCCGCTCGGACGGCGCGGCCGGTGTCCAGTCCAGGCTCGTGACGGTCAGATCCGGCGCGGGTGCGGCGGTGCCGACGACCTGGAACTCGGCGACCTGCCCGCCGGGCGCGCCGGAGTTGGAGAAGAACCGGAGCCGCACGTCGGCCCAGCGGCCGCTGACCGGGATGGTCACCGCGTTGCCGGTGCCCGGGCTGAAGGCGTAGTCGGCGCGGTCGCGCAACGAGGTGAAGCCGGTGTCGGACGCCCCTCGGCCCAGCACCTGGATGCCCTGGGTCCTGGCGCCCCACACCGGGTCCGGGTTGAGCTTGACCACGACGCCGGTGACGTCGGCGGCGGCCCCCAGCTTGACGGTGAGGTCCGCGGGGTTGCCCGCCGCCTCCCAGTAGGTGGAGGTCGAGTCGTCGGTGGCGTTGGCGGCGACGTAGGTCTGCGTCGACGAGGTGGCCTCGACCGGCTTGTTGCGGGCCAGGTTGGTGCCGGTGGGCGGCGGATCGGTGGTGCCGCCCTCCTCGCCGTACACCTCCAGTTCCGACAGTTGCGCGGCGTTCCAGCCGGTGTTGCCGGAGACGTTGACGCGGACGTACCGGGCGTCGGTGGGCGACGTCAGGTCCACGGTGACGGTGTTGGCCTGCGCGGGGTTGAACACCCGTCCGGCCGATCCGGAGAGCGTGCCGAACGCGGAGCCGTCGGTGCTGCCCTGCAGGGAGAGCGTCTGGGTCCGGGTCTCCCAGCCGGAGGGCAGCTTGAGCACGACCCGGTCGACGGCACGCGTGGCGCCGAGGTCGACCTGGACCCACTGGGGGAAGGAACCCGCAGGGCCCTCCCAGTAGGAGGCCTGGGCGCCGTCGGTGGTGTTCCCTGCCGGGTACGCGCCGAGCGAGCCGCCGGCCGTGGCAGGACGTCCGAGCGCGAGGTTGACGTCGGCGGCCGCCGCCTGCGCGGCCTGGGCGGCGGAGGCGAAGGGCAGCGGTAACAGCCCGACCGTCATGAGCCCGGCCAGAACGGCGCCGGACAGCGACCGTCGGCCAAGGGGTCTCCATTGCATGGGGGTCCTCTATTCCGTGGAGGGGGGAACGCGGCAGGAGGGCGGGAGGGAACAGCCGTGCACGGCGCTTGAGTGAGTCAGTCAACTTCTTGCGGAAACTGCGTCATCAGGTTTCTAGTGTGTCTCCGCTTTGTCAACGGCTCGTAATGTCACGGCAGTTGCGGACGAGTGCCGCTTGCACGGCCTGCTCTCCGCTTGCGTTCACCGGTCGGCACTCGAAGAGCCCGTTGGACGGGGTCGATCCCTCTCGCACCCGCGGCGGTGGGACGCCGCCCGCTCGCAGAGCTTCACAACGAGAGCAAATTATTGAGCAACTTTACGTAAGATCGCAGGTGTTGATCGGCACGGGACCTTCCCCGGCAGTGCGGCCCGCACCCTGGACTTCGTGTGCGTCCCGTGCGAGCATCAGCGGCCGTCAAGTGATCGGTTCACTGCCTGACCGCATCGATCTCCCTGCCGGCAGGTAAGGGGGTCTTCCCTCTCGAAGGAGACCCCTGTGTCTGCCGTCCGTCATGCCGACCAGCCCGCGCGGTGGCCGCTCTACCTGCGCGCGGTCGTGGACATCGCCTTTCCCACCCACACCGTCCGCGTCGCGCCGGGCCCCGTCCCGCACGGCCTGACGGGTCTGCCCCACCCGCTCCCCGGCGCACGGACGATCCACATCATCACCGCCTGCAACCCCGCCGGCAGGGCGACGCCGGCGCGGGCCGGCCTCCGGGCGCAGCACGACCTCTTGGCGCTTCTGCACGCCGCCGGCCTGCCGTGGTGGCCCGCCGTGGGCGGTGACCGGGCCGGCACGCACGGCGAGATCAGCGCGGCCGTCACCGGACTGACCGACGCCCGGGCCCGCGCCCTGGGCCGGCGCTTCGGTCAGGACGCCGTCTTCGCCTGGTCGCCTGCCTCGTGGCGGCTGCTGGCCTGCGCGCCCGCAGCGCACGACGCCGCCACCGCCGACTGGCACGCGACGCTCCTGACCGGACCGGCGAAAGCGTTCAAATCCGGTGGCGGACTCGCGCCGCCGTGGTTCAGCATGTGGGGCACGGGTGATCAGCCCGCGCGAAGGACGTGGGCGTCCACGGTGCTTCGCCGATCCCGCGAGTGAGGAACACGCTTGCCCTACACCGTCCGCGAGTACACCCCCGCCGACGAGACGTCCTGGCTGCGCTGCCGGGTCGTGTCCTTCCTGGGGACGGCCTACTTCGACAACGTCCAGCCCTCGAAGTCCCCGTCCCCGGTGCCCGGGCTCGACCTGATCGTGGTGGACGGTGACGGCTCCGTCGTGGGGATCATGGACACCACCGTCGAAGGCGAGTCGGCGACCATCAACACCGTGGCCATCCACCCCGACCACCGGCGCCGGGGGCTCGCGGGGAGGCTGCTCGAACCGACTCGCGACCGGGCCCGCCGGGCCGGTGCCTCGACCCTGGACGCATGGACCCGGGATGACGAGGACACCCTGCGCTGGTACCGGGCGATGGGTTTCGCCGAGAGCGACCACTACCTGCACGTCTACGCCAGCCACTCCGCCGACACCGGGGAGCCTGACCGCGCCATCGGCGGACGCCGCCCCGGCCTGCTCCCGATGGCCTCCTTCTCGCACGCGCGACTCGCCGACGCCGTGGACATGCGCGACGACTTCACCCGGGTCCACGTGTGCCGGCGCTTCTCGATGCCGCTGTGACGGCCGGCGGGCCGGTCCCGCGCAGGGGCGTCGCGGCTCAGCGGCTCAGCGGCCCGCGAGCGCAGCGGGCCGCCCGCGGGTGATCCCTCGCGCACATGTGCTCGTGGAGGCCGGGGCGCACCGCGACCTAGAGTTTTGTCGTGGCCGCCCTTTCGGAGGGCGGTCGCCGGCGGGGCATGGTTCGGTTCGGCGTCGAAGGGGGCCGCTCGTGGCCAGTGCGTTTCAGGAGCGCAAGCTCAAGGGGATGTTCGACGCGTTCGACGCGGACAGCGACGGCTATCTGCGCGAGGAGGACTTCAGGGCGCTGGTCGCCCGCTGGAGCCGGCTGCCGCGAGTGGGCCCCGGCACGGAGCTGCGGGAGCGGGTGGAGACGCTTCTGATGGGGTGGTGGGCAGCGCTCCTGGAAGTCGGGGACGCGGGCGGCGACGGCGCCGTCGACATGGGGGAACTGCTGTCGCTCGTCGAGAGGTTGCCCGCGATGATCGCGGACGTCACCGCCACCGCGGACACCGTCTTCGACGCCGTGGACGCCAATGGCGACGGCCGCATCTCCCCGGAGGAACACCGCAGGCTCGTCGAGACCTGGAGCGGGCGGCCCGTGGAGATGACGGGCATCTTCGAACTGCTCGACCTGAACGGCGACGGCCACCTCAGCCGCGAGGAGTTCGCGCTGCTCTGGCGTCAGTACTGGATCAGCGACGACCCGGTGGAGCCCGGCAACTGGCTCTGCGGCCGGATTCCGGCCGCCTAGGCCACGCACGCTGGGTTGCCCCGGGGCGGCGGCAACGAGTACGGCACACCCGCAGCGCCCGAGCGTCGTCAAACGCGCGTTCCTCTGATGGAACGTCAATGCCACCCGGTGGCCCGGAATCCGGCTGCCGGGGGCACGCGATGAGTGATCGCGTCAGGCCGCGGGCTCGTGCGAGCCGGCCGGTCCGGACAGCAACCGGGCGTTCACCCGGTCCGGCCTCGGCCAGCGCACGTCGTGCACCCAGCCCAGCTTCTCGAACATCCGGATGAGGCGTGCCGACGGGTCGATCTGGCCCGGCAGAACGCCGTGGCGGGCGCCCGTGGGATCGGCGTGGTGCGAGTTGTGCCAGCTCTCACCGAAGGACAGCAGGGCGAGCGGCCAGAAGTTGGTGGCCTTGTCCCGGCTGATGAAGGGGCGGTTGCCCGCGACGTGGCAGACCGAGTTCACCGACCATGTGACGTGGTGCAGCAGCGCCATCCGGATCACACCGGCCCAGAAGAACCCGGTCAGCGCACCGGTCCAGGTGCCGGTGACGAGCCCGCCGACGAGTGCCGGGACCAGGAGCGAGACGGCGGTCAGCAGCCCGAAGAGCCGGCCGACGACCCGCAGGTCGGGATCGGCGGCGATGTCGGGCGCGAACCTCGCGCGGTTGCTCAGCTCACGCTTCAGCATCCAGCCGATGTGGGCGTGCAGAAGCCCCTTGAGGAGAGCGCGGGTGTCGGAGCCGTAGCGCCAGGGCGAGTGCGGGTCGCCCTCGCGGTCGGCGAAGGCGTGGTGGCGGCGGTGGTTCGCCACCCACTGGACCGGCGAGCCCTCGACCCCCAGCGACCCCGCGACGGCCAGGGCGATCCGCAGGCCGCGCCGCGCCTTGAACGAGCGGTGCGTGAAGAGACGGTGGTAGCCGACCGTGAGGCCGAAGCCGGACACCAGGTAGGCGACCACCGCCATGCCGAGGTCCAGCGTGGACAGGCCCCATCCCCACACGAACGGCACCGCGGCGAGCAGGGCGAGCGGCGGGCCGACAACGAAGATCCACATCGCCACTCCCGCAGCGGCTGTCTGCGGGGCGTCGAGCAGCGGTCTGGCCTCGGCCGCGGTTTCGGCGTCGCGCTCGGCGACGACCTGTTCGGCACGGTCAGCGTCGCTCGGGTTCATGGGTTCCTCGCCGTTGCTCGAGCCATCACGGAGGTGGTGCCGGACCGACCGGGATCATGCGCACCTGTGCGCGCGTTGAAACGCACGTGCCCGCCCACGGCGCAGGATCGCACCGGACGGCATCGGCGCAGGTCGTCGCCGATGTCCAGGGTGTGAACGGCGCGGTACCTGTATGCGCTTGACACGCCTCACGGCACTCCGTCCGTCTCACCCCGCCCACCCGCGCCGCCGCTAACCTCCCGCACACGGACCGAGTGTCAGACCCCCGCGACATGATGCGGCGCATGACGACAGTGATCGCCGCACCGCCGGCCTCCCGCGACGACTACGACTCCGCCGTGGACACCGCCCTGGGGGCGTGCGCCGCCTACTACCGTGACGGGACCAGCCCTCTCGACGACGCGGCCTACGACCTGCTGGCGGCCGGGATCCGCGCCTACGAGCTGGAGCACCCGGACCATCTGCGGGCGGACTCCCCCACGGGCAAGGTGGGCGGCGGGGCGGCCCCCACCGGCGATGTCGCACATGTGGTGCCCATGCTCTCCCTGGACAACGTCTTCAGCGCCGAGGACCTCGTCAAGTGGGGCGCCTCCGTGGAACGCCGGCTCGGCGGCCCGGTGCAGGGCGGCTACGTCACCGAACCCAAGCTCGACGGGGCGGCCATCGCCGCGCGCTACGTGGACGGGCGGCTGACGCGGCTGGTCACCCGTGGCGACGGAACGCACGGCGAGGACATCTCCCATGCGATCGGCTCCGTCGTGGGTCTGCCCGCACGGCTCACCTCGCCGCTGTCGATCGAAGTGCGCGGCGAAGTCCTGCTCACACGGGCGCAGTTCGACAGGGCCAATGCCCTCCGCCAGGCGCACGGCGCGAAGGTCTTCTCCAACCCGCGCAACGGCACCGCCGGGACACTTCGCGCGAAGGACCGTCCGTATGTGATCGAGACGACCTTCTACGCCTACGGTGTGGTCGGCCTGGCAGGTGACACGCACGAGGCGATGATGGCCGCGGTGGAGGCGGCGGGGGTGCAGACCACGTCCGCGACGCCGGTGGGGCTCCAGGTGTGCGGGACGCTGGAAGAGGTGCGGCGCCGCGTCGAGCAGATCGCCGCCCTGCGTGCCGAGCTGCCGTTCGGTATCGACGGCGTCGTCGTCAAGGCCAACGCCGTCGCCGAGCAGGACAAGGCCGGTCTCGCCACGCGCCACCCCCACTGGGCCACGGCGTACAAGCTCCCGGCCATGGAGCGCCGGACGAAGCTGCTGGCCGTCGAGTGGAACGTCGGCCGCACCGGCATCATCGCGCCGCGTGCCGAGCTCGAACCCGTGGAGGTGGACGGCAGCGTCGTCCGCTACGCCACGCTGCACAATCCCCGGTTCATCCGCGACAGCGGGCTGATGATCGGCGACACCGTCAGCGTCTTCAAGGCGGGAGACATCATCCCGCGCGTCGAGGCCCCGGTGGTGGACCTCCGCACGGGCGCGGAGACGCCGATCGAGCTGCCCGAGGCGTGCCCGAAGTGCGGCGGCGACATCGACGCCTCCGGCGAGCGCTGGGAATGCGCCGGCGGCACGGGCGGGGGCTGCGGGCTGCTCGCCGCTCTGCGGTACGCCGTGGGCCGCGACCAGCTCGACATCGACGGTCTCGGCACCACCTTCATCGAGGCCCTGGCCGACAGCGGCGCCGTCGCCGACGTCGGCGACCTGTTCACCCTCAGCCGCGGGCAACTGGTCGAGGCGACCAGGAGCGAGAAGCGTGCCGACACCGTGCTGGCCCAGATCGAGGCGGCCAAGGCCAAGCCCCTCAGCCGCGTCTTCTGCGCGCTCGGCGTGGTCCGCACCGGCCGCACGCTCTCCCGTGAGATCGCTCGGTACTTCGGCACGATGGAGGCGATACGCGCCGCGGACGCCGACACGCTGGCCAGGGTGCCGAAGCTTCCGGCCGCCAACGCGCCGAAGATCGCCGCGCACATCGCCGCACTCGGTCCGGTCGTCGACAAGCTCGTCGCCGCCGGTGTCACCATGACCGAGCCGCCCGCCCCGGTCGTGGCGGGAGGCCCCCTGACGGGTGAGACCGTGGTGGTCACCGGGGGGATGACGGGGGCACTCGCCGGAAAGAACCGGACCGAGGTGAGCGAGGTGATCATCGCGGCCGGCGGTACGGCGTCGGGCACCGTCTCCCGGAAGACCACGCTGCTCGTCGCCGGGGAGAAGGCCGGCTCGAAGCTCGCCAAGGCCAGGGAACTGGACGTCAAGGTGCTCACCGAGGAGGAGTTCGCCCGACTTCTCGCCGACTTCCTGCCCTGACCCGCCGCCGGCCGCCGCCTCGTGCTGAGACGCGCATCACACGCGTCCGTGTCACAACGTGCCGGGCCGGTCCGTCCAAGAGACGTAACCGCCAGCAACGACACAGGAGTGCACCATGGAAGCACGGTTGAACGTCATGGCCAGCCCGGTCGCGGCCAAGGCCATCAAGCACCTCATCGCCGCGGGCCAGGCGCTCGCCGAGTCGACCCTGCCCGCCGCGACGCGCGAACTGGTGAACATCCGCGCCAGCCAGATCAACGGCTGCGCCGGATGCATCGACATGCACACCAAGGACGCGGCGGCGGCGGGCGAGAGCGCCGTACGCCTCAACCTGGTCGCGGTCTGGCGCGAGGCCACGGTCTTCACCGACGCCGAGCGCGCCGCGCTGGAGCTCACCGAGCAGGGCACCCGCATCGCCGACGCGGCCGGCGGCGTCCCGGACGAGGTGTGGGCCAACGCCGCCAAGCACTACGACGAGGACGAACTCGCCGCCTTGGTCACCCAGATCGCCGTCATCAACGCCTTCAACCGCGGCAACGTCATCACCCAGCAGCCCGCGGGCGACTACCAGGTCGGGCAGTACCACTGACGGCACGCCAGTGACCGCCGCCGGAGCCCGACTCGGCGGCGGCACACACCCCGGGTACCGCTCCGCGGAGCGGTACCCGGGGTGTCACAGCTGTCGTGATCGGCGGCCCGCGGGCATGGACACCGCGGGGAGGGGCTCGTCACACTACCGGGACGATCATGCGCGGTCGCGGCCGCGCAGCGAGCAGGCGGGGGTTGTGCCGATGGGACGCTTGCGGGAAGAGGCGGTGCCTGCGGAGCGCATCCGCTACCGGTCGACGGCGCTCCAGCGCGTCCTGCCGGTCCTGCCCGTGGCCCTGGTCGACGCACTGTCGCACCTCTGGTTCTGGTGGAACGGGGGGCCGGCAGGTGCGGCATCGGGCGCGGTCGTGCTGCCGTTGGTCGTGCTGATCGCCTCGCACCCGTTCGGCGTCACCCTCACCCCGTCCGGGGCCGTTGTGCACAACCTGACCCGCCGGACCATCGCCTGGGCCGACGTGCAGGCGATCGGGACCGAGTCGGTCCTCGGCGCCCGGTTCGTCGTCATCCAGGAGGCGGGCGGCCGGCATACGCGCCTGCGGGCACCGCTCACCGGATTCCTCAGCTGGGACCGTGCCTTCGACGAGAAGCTCGCCACCATCGGCAGATGGTGGCTGGACCACAGAGGGCCGCACTGGGCTCCCGCCCCGCCCCCGCCGGTGTGGCGGAGCGGCCCGCCGTCGCCCAGTGGGGATCCGTTCGCCCCTCCCCGGTGAGCGGCGACCGGGGACAGGCCCGGGGAACCGCCCGTCCGGCGTGGGGACGCACCTGACGCGAGCAGCCAGTACACGGGGCACCGCGGCACGCCGACGGTCTCCCCGATCGGCCGGTTCTCCACGTACGATCACCCGATGGCCGACAAGACCGAAACCACGCCCGGCTGGTTGTCTCCCGAGGATCTGGAGCTGACCCGCGCACGTATGCCGATCCTGTACGTCGACGCCGTGCCCGTCCGGGTCGACGACAGCGGAGAAGTCACGCACGTCGGTCTCCTGCTGCGCATCGGACCGGACGGGACCGTCAGCCGCGCCCTCGTCTCCGGCCGGGTGCTCCACCACGAGCGCGTCCGTGAGGCGCTCATCCGCCATCTGGAGAAGGACCTCGGGCCGATGGCGCTGCCCCGCATCCCGGCCTCCCCGCAGCCTTTCACCATCGCCGAGTACTTCCCGACGCACGGGGTGACCCACTTTCACGACCCCCGGCAGCACGCGGTCTCGCTGGCCTACGTGGTCCCGGTGGTGGGCGACTGCCACCCGCGGCAGGACGCTCTCGACCTGGTCTGGTTCACTCCCCAGGAGGCGTCGTCGCCCCACCTGCAGCAGGAGATGCCGGGCGGCCAGGGCGTCCTGCTCAAGCAGGCGCTCGCGCACGTGGGCTGCCTGTCCTGACGTCCGCGGCGGTCCGGGCGGGGTCCGGGAGCACCGGGGGCGGCGGCTTCGTCGCCCCCTGATACCCGCCCCGTCGCGGCAATCGGCCGGACCGGTGCGGACGTCAGGACATCCGATGTTCCTTGTAAGGACCATTTACATCAAGTGCGGTGTTGCCAGGACGGACCAGCGTGTCTCCGATCTTGCACCTTGGCGCGTAGACGCCTCGCACCCTCGGGACTTACATGTCTGATCTGCCTGAGTCGTCCGGCTCCACGCACGACGCCTGCCACCACGCCGGCGTCGGCCGCCGCGGGTTCCTCGGTCTCGCCGGGGGCACGCTCGCCTCGGCCGGACTCGCCTCCCTGCTGGGCGCCGCCCCGGCGAACGCCGCACCGGCCGTCCAGCCGGACGCGCCCCTGCGCTTCGCGCTGGTGACGGACACACACGTGAACGTCGACACACCGCAGTCGACCGTGTACCTGACCCAGGTGTGGGCCTCGATAGCCGCCCGCACCCCGGACCTCGTGCTGCACTGCGGCGACATCACCGACACCGGCCGTCCCGACGAGTTCGACCGGTACGCCGAGGTACTGCCCGCCGCCCTCCACGGCCGGATGCACTACTCGCCCGGCAACCACGACGTGCGGTGGGACCCGTCCGCCAAGGAGCAGTACCACTCCCACTTCGGCCCGGGGCCCTACTCGTTCGACGCCGGTGGCGTGCACTTCATCGGCTTCGACCCCACCCAGGTGCTCCAGGAGCCCGGGCACTTCGGCCCCGGCGGCCTGGAGTGGCTGGAGGCCGACCTCGAGGGCCTGCGCCCGGGAACGCCCGCGGTGCTCTTCCAGCACTTCCCGATGGGCAACACCTTCTACTACGTCGACGACCAGCCGGCCGTCCTGGACCTCCTGGCCGACTACGACGTCCGCGGCATCTTCGCCGGCCACATCCACAAGGAGGTCGTGAGCCGGTTCAACGGCCTCACCCAGATCGGTCTCAACGCGGTCCGCAACGGCGCCCTCTACTACTGGGTGGAGCGCACCGTCGCCTCCGACGGCACGCCCGTGCTGCGGGTCAGCCGGGTCAACGTGGCCGCCGACGGGACCGAGACCGAGGTGCCGGTCGCGGACATGCCGCTGGCCGGCGACGGCCTCGGCCGCCCGCAGCGCCCGCGCGGCGTCCGCCTCGGCACGGTCGCCGACGGTGTGCTGCCGGTCTCCGTCCGGCTGGACGGCAACGCCGCCCCGGTCCAGGTCGCCGTGGACCTCTACCCGCAGTCGGTCTTCGGCGGTGCCGCCACCCCGGTCTGGAAGCCCCTTGCCCCCGAGGCGGGTTCGGACCGGCGATGGGAGGGCGGCGTCGACGTCTCCTCCGTGGTCCCCGGAACGCAGCGCCTTCGCCTGCAGGTCACCGCGGCCGACGGCACCTGGTGGGAGGACACCGCCCTGTTCGAGGTGGCGCGCGGCGCCGCCGACCCGAAGCCCCGCTGGGAGTACCAGCTGCCCGGTTCGGTCCAGGGCGGCATCGCCACGGTCGGCTCGGGCGACGGGCAGACCGCCGTCATCGCGTCCAGCAGCGGCGACGTGGTCGCCCTGCGTCCCCGCCACCGCTCCTCCGCGGACCGCGTGTGGCACACGCGGATCGGACCGGTCTACCGCCTGCCCGCGGTCGACGCCGGCTCCCGTACGGTCTTCGTCCCGTCCGCGGACCACCGGCTCTACGCCCTCGACGCCGCCGACGGCCGCCAGAAGTGGGCCTTCGACGCCGGGGCGCCGGTGCTGAGCGCTCCGCTGGTGACCGAGGTCGCCGGCCAGGAGCGGCTGTTCGTCTCGGCCGGCCGCACGCTGTTCGCGCTGGACGCCGCGAACGGGAACGCCCTCTGGTCGGTGCCCGGCCGCGGTTTCTCCTCCGGCCGGGCCGCGAGCGACGGCCTCCGCGTCTACACCGCGGCGGACGACGGCTGGGCCCGCGCCCACGACGCGGTGACCGGTGCCCCGCTGTGGTCGTTCTCCATGGCCACCGGCACCGAGAACCACATCGCCCTGTACAGCGGTTGGGACAACGTTGTCGCCGTCGGCGACGGCGTCGTGGTCGTCGGCTCGGTCTCCAGTTCCTGGGGCCTGGACGCGGCCACCGGCGCGCTGCGCTGGAAACTGGCGGGCAGCGCCATGTACGCGCCGACCCTCGTCCTCGGCGACGGCACCGCGCTGTTCACGACGGAGGTCGGCGTCATGTCGCGGGTCGAGCTGGCAACCGGCACGGTGCGCTGGAAGACCGACCTGGCGGTCCGCGTCTTCAACGCCGGTGTGGTCATCGCCGACGGCGTGGCCTGGGCCCAGTCGGCGGACGGCAAGCTGCTCGGAGTGAACCTGGCCGACGGCTCCCGGCAGGGCCGGCTGCAGCACAGCCTGGTGTACTGCTTCAGCACTCCGGCGATCGTGGGCGACGTCCTGGTCGTCGGCAACCAGAACGGCCTGGTGACCGGCATCGACCTGCCGTAGCCCGGTCGACCGTCCGGGCCCGCCGCCGCCAGGGCGGGCCCGGACACGCCGGGCCGACTCCCACGGTGCGAACGAGCCATCACGCCCGGTGCCCTGTGGCACGACCCGGTGCAGCGGCCGCCGGCGACGAAGGCCCCGGCGGGAACGGCCGCCCGGGCGGAAGGTGATGTGCAGGTACGGTGCCGCAGGCCGCAAACGCGGTTGCCGACAGCGGCTGAGCCCGCGGGAGCGCGAGCGCACGGCAGCCTCCGACGAAGGGCTCCGGGCGTGGAGCCGGAACGTCAGGGGTCCGCGGACATCCAGTCGACCCGGCCGCAGAGGCCGGCGCCGTACGCCCTCACCGAGGCGCCGGTCGGCCAATTGGCCTGGATCGCGGAGAGGTTCGAGGAGTGGACCGACTCGCGGGACCGTCCGGAGGACGCCGTCGACCGCGACCTGATGCTGTCCTGGCTGACCGGCACGGCACGCCGCCCGAACCGTCCACGGCGCCGACCGCCCAGGCCGACTTCCCGCGCCACACCTTCGTCCCTCTGCGCACATCGCGGAGCGGACGAACACCACCGTGCGGTGGACGAGCTTCGACCGCGGTGGCCACTGCTGGTGGGCGAGATCCGGACGTTCTTCCGGCGACTGCGTGAGCCCGGCCCCGAGCGCGATCCCCGCGTAGCCGCCGACGAATGCCGGGGAACACGAAGGGTGCCCGCTCGATCACCTGTCGCCACAGGCGTGCGGCGCGCGCCGGATCCGGCACGGGCGTAGAAAAGAAGGGGGGCCCGGTACGACTCAGGGAGTGACGGGCCATGCAGATGGTGGTGGACCTCACGCGCTGCCAGGGCTACGCGCAGTGCGTGTTCCTCGCGCCGAAGGTGTTCGAGCTGCACGGGGAAGAGGGCTTGCTGTACTCCCCGGCCGTCCCGGACGACCAGGCCGAACGCGTGCGCCAGGCCGCGGCCGCGTGCCCGGTCCAGGCCATCCTCACGGGCGAGGGGGTGGGCGCCGGTGCCCGGTGAGCCACAGGAGGACGGCCGGATCGTCGTCGTCGGCGCGTCGCTCGCCGGGCTGAGGGCCGCGGAGGCGCTGCGCGAGGAGGGCTTCACCGGCTCACTGACCGTGGTGGGGGACGAACCGTGTCCGCCCTACGACCGGCCGCCGCTGTCCAAGCAGGTGCTGCTGGGGAGAGCAGCGGCGGACAGTACCGGGCTGCCGATGCGCCGGGACCCGGACGCCGACTGGCGGCTGGGCGTGCGCGCCACCGGCCTGGACCCCCTCGGGAAACGGGTGCTGCTGGCCGACGGCGACTCCCTGCCGTACGACCGGCTGCTGATCGCCACCGGGACCCGGGCCCGGCCCTGGCCGAACCCCGAGGAGGCGTCCCTGGACGGGGTGTGCACCCTGCGTACCCGCGAGGACGCGGGGGCGCTGGCCGAGCGGCTGGCCGCCGGACCGGAACGGGTGCTGGTGATCGGCGGCGGCTTCACCGGTTCGGAGATCGCCTCGGCCTGCCGGGAACGCGGACTGGACGTGACGGTCGCCGAACGCGGCGTCGCGCCCCTGGTGGGCGCGCTCGGCGGGACGCTGGCGAAGCTCGCGGCCGTCATGCACCGCAACCACGGTGTGGACCTGCGCTGCGGAGTGACGGTCACCGCCCTGCACGGGGACGGAGACGGCCGGTTCACCGGTGCGGACCTGTCCGACGGCAGCCGTGTCGACGCGGACGTGTGCGTCGTGGCGCTGGGGGCCGTCCGCAACGTCGAATGGCTGGCGGAGTCGGGGCTGGCGGCCGGCCCGCGCGGCATCGCCTGCGACGCCGGGTGCCGGGCCTTCACCAGGTACGGCATCGTCACCGACGACGTCTTCGTGGCGGGAGACGTCTCCCGCTTCCCCCACCCGCTGTTCGGGTACCAGATGCTCTCCTTGGAGCACTGGGGCAACGCGGTCGAGCAGGCCGGGATCGCCGCCCACAACATGGTCTGCCCGGGCCCGCTGCGGCGCCCGCACCTCGCCGTCCCGACGTTCTGGTCGACCCAGTTCGGGCTCAACATCAAGTCGGTGGGCGTGCCGATGTACTCCGACCACATCGTCATCGCCCAGGGGTCCTTGGAGGCGCGCCGTCTGGCGGTGGTCTACGGCTACCGGGGGCGGGTCACCGCCGCGGTCACGGTCGACATGGCCAAGTCGCTCGACTACTACCGGCACCTGATCGAGACGGCCGCCGCGTTCCCGCCCCCGCCCGGCGCCGCGGACCGCGCGCTCGCCGCCGACGTCCCGATCCCGTCCGACGTACCGGACCCGAAGGGGCTGTCCCACGGCCCCACGGTCACGCTCACCGGTCATCTGCCCGATCGCCGGCTGACAGTGGTGTCACCCACCGGCTGACCCACGTCCCGTCCGACCACGAGGGGCCATCATGGACTCCGCCACACTGCTGGCACGGATCACCGACTACGCGAACCGCCCCGACCCCTTCCCGCTGTACGCGGAACTGCGCGAGGCCGGCCCTGTGGTGCGGCAGGCGGACGGCAGTTACCTCGTCGGCGGCTACCACGAGATCGCCGCTCTGCTCCACGACCCCCGGATGAGCGCCGATCCGCGCTCACGCCTCACCCCGTCCGCGCCCGAGGAGACACGGAAACCGCCGTTCCTGCGGCTCGACGACCCCGAACACCAGAGGCTGCGCGACTCGGCCATGCGGCCGTTCGGCCCGCCGCACAGCCCGGACCGGATCGACGCCCTGCGCGGCGACATCGCCCGGCTCACCGAGGAGCTGGCGGAGGCCTTCCGGCCGGGCCGGCGGATCGATCTCGTCGACGACTTCGCCTACCCGCTGCCCGTCACGGTGATCTGCCGTCTGCTCGGCGTTCCGCACGAGGACGAGCCGCTGCTCCAGACCTGGACCGACGCGATCGTCGCGTCCGCCGACATCGGTCCCGGGGGTGACACCGCCGAGCGGGACCGGACGGGACGCCGGGCCCGGCAGGAGATGGGCGCGTATCTGATCGGCCTCGCCGAGCAGCGCCGCGACAACCCCACCGGGGACATGCTCTCCGGCTTCGTGAGCGAACCCGACCCCGCACTGCGGCTCACCACCGAGGAACTGGCGGAGACCACCGTGCTGTTGTTCATCGCCGGACACGAGACCACGGTGAACCTGATCACCAACGGCGTCCTCACCCTGCTGCGCCGGCCCGACCAGCTGGACCTCCTGCGCCGCGAACCCGGGCTGCTGCCGCGGGCGGTGGAGGAGCTGTTGCGCTACGAGCCACCGGTCCACATGCGCGAGCGGATCCCGCTCGCCGATCTCGACGTCGCCGGCACGACGATCCCCCGCGGCACGTCCGTCATCCTGGCGCTGGCTTCGGGCAGCCGGGACCCCAAGCGGTTCCACGAGCCCGACCGGTTCGACCCGACGCGCCCGGACAACGAGCACTTCGGCTTCGGCAGCGGCATCCACCTGTGCTACGGCGCACCCCTGGCGCGTATCGAGGCCGAGGCCGCGCTGGCCGCTCTGCTCCCCCACCTGGGCTCCGCCCACCTGGTCGAGGACCCGCCCCCCTACCGGCAGAACGCCATGCTCCGCGGGCCCCGCCACCTGCCCGTCCAGCTATGACGAAGCGGGGTCCAGCAGGTGGGGGCCGTTGTTGCGGACACTGTTGACGGCGGTGGACACAGGGCGGGTGACCAGGTGGCCTTCGGCGGGGGCGGTGAGGAGGGCGCGGAGTTCGTCGAGGTCCTGGTGCTCGGGGTCGAGCCAGGCGTCGTAGTCGGCGGCGCCGATGGTCAGCGGCATCCGCGGGTGGACGCGGCCGGCGGCGTCGGTGGCCTCCGTGGTGATGATCGTGCACGTCGTCCACCACGCGCCCGGCTCGTCATCGCCGACGACCTCGCGGTCGCGCCAGAACTCGTACAGCCCGGCGAAGGCCATGCCCTGCCCGTGCCCGCCTTCGGGGCTGATGAAGTACGGCTGCTTGTGGGCCTTGCTCTCCTCGGTCGCCGCGACGGCCTGCCACTCGTAGAAGCCGTCGGCGGGCAGCAGGCAGCGGCGCTTGGCGAAGGCCCGGCGGTAGGCGGGCTTCTCGTGCACCGTCTCCACCCGGGCGTTGATCATCTTTGAGCCCACGCTCAGGCTCTTCGCCCACGACGGCACCAGCCCCCACCGCAGCGGCCGCAACTGCCGCTCCAGCGCGCCGGTCGCCCGGTCGACGCCTTCCAGGACGGCCCACACGTCATCGGTCGGCGCGACGTTCCAGCTCGGCGCCACCAGGGCTTCGGGGTTCCACTCGGTGACCCGGAACTGCTGGACCAGGTCTTCGGGACGTCGAGTCGAGACGTAGCGGCCGCACATGCCCCCACCCTGCCATGACACTGTGACAGCCGCAGCAGCCGCGCCACGGTGTCCCGCGGACTGCGCAGCCCGGCGGGCGCACCCGGGTGAGGTGTCGCCCGGGCGCGGCCGAGGCGGTTCAGCAGGTGGCGTTCAGGCCGGCCCAGTCGGCGCGGTCGTTGTAGCCGCCGTCGCCGACCACGAGGTCGAGCACCCGGACGCCGGTCAGGTCGACGTCGGCCTGGAGGACGTCGTCGCGGGTGACCACGCCGCTGCCGGAGCCGGTCCTTGGGGGCCGGGCGGCCCGGAGAGCGCCGAGGCGCTGCTCGTCCGGGACGAGAACGCCGATCCCGTCACCGACACGGTGACGGTGACCGTCGGACGGCCGCGCCGCACGCTCTGCGGGCGGCCGGTGGCCACCATCCCCGGCGTCGGCTACCGCATCGTGTGAGGCGTCACACGGCACGACACCTCGCACGAGAGGGAGTTCATCTCTGGAACTTGTAGCCGACTCCTCGCACGGTGAGGAGATGACGCGGCCTTCCCGGGTCCGACTCGATCTTGATGCGCAGGCGCCGCATGTGCACGTCGACGGTCTTGCCGTCGCCGAAATGGTCCGCACCCCACACCTGGTCCAGGATCTGCTGCTTGGTGAGAACCCGACCGACGTTCTGCAACAGAAAACGCAGCAGCTCGAACTCCTTCAACGGAAAGTAGACCTCCTTTCCGTTGACCAGGGTGAGGTGCTCTTCGACGTCCATCCGGACGGGCCCCGCCTCGAGTATGTTCAAGGGGACCTGCTCCAGACTGCCTCGGCCGCGCAGCACCGCACGGATGCGGGCGATGAGTTCCCGGCTGGAGAACGGCTTGGTCACGTAGTCGTCCGCGCCCATTTCCAGTGCCACCACCTTGTCGATCTCACTGTCCTTGGCGGTGACCATGATCACTGGCACATTCGACGTCTGACGGAGTCTGCGGCAGACCTCGAGTCCCGGCAATTCCGGGAGAATCCAGTCCAGCAGGACCATATCGGCGCCGTCGCTGCCGAACTGACTCAGCGCGTCGGGGCCGGTGTCCGCGACGGCGACTTCGTATCCCTCCGCGCGCAGCACGAGGCACAGGGCTTGGCTGATCGCCCGATCGTCCTCGACGACGAGAATCCTGGTCACGGGGACCTCCGGAACCGGCGCAGGTCGCCGTGTGCGCCGGAAGCGGAACGCCGCCACGCCCGCGCCGGCGCGTCGTCCACCACCCTGCCCCTGACGCCCCGGCGACCTGTGACACGCTCGACCGCCCGGCAGCGGCGCCACTCACCGGAACCGCCCCGGACGGGAAGCACCCTTCCTGCCGCCCTCGCACCGTCGGCGCGACGCGCGCCGTGACCCACCTCGCCGCCCCGCGCGCTTGCTCTGCCGGCCCCATCGGCACCCCCGCGCCACCGCCCCTGACCGCACCACGCGGCCCGGCCCCCTCGCGCCCCCACTACGACGCCCCCGTTCCATCCTCGTACGGCAATCATTCATTTATCCGTAAGAATAGGTTCATCTAGTGAGGCTACCGAAGGGCAATCGCCCAGGCCCCCCGCCCCGTTGACACGTCTCAGTGGCACGGATCCCCATGCCGCGGACGCACAGGTTCCAGGCATTGACAGGTATGCGTCAGTAAGGTTTCCTTTCAATCCGGTGGCCACCCCTGTCCCACACGTTCGGACGTTCTCCAACGATCGGAAGAGGTGACCCATGACGCGTACTCGCTTTCGCCTGGGCCTCGCTGCCCTCGGCGTCGCCGCCGCCACGCTGACCGCGACGGTCGGCATCGGCGCGACCACATCGAATGCCGCCGGAGCCACGCAGGCCGCGGCGGCCGCGGGGCCGACCGCGGCTCAGCTGCTGGCCAAGGCGCAGAGCTGTACACCGGCCTCGAACGGCAAATACGCGACCGACGACGGCGAAGCGGCGACCGTGCAGATCTGCAAGAACGGTTCCGCGTACACCTGGACGTCGGACATGGACATCGACTGCGACGGCGTGGGTACGACGCACTGCAATGCCGCCACCGACCCCTGGTACCAGCCGCAGACGTCCTTCGAGACCTCCACCGGACAGCCCTTCACCTCCGAGACGACGCACTACTACGTCATCCCGCTGCCGAGCAGCCGCTTCAACTACCAGTCCGCAGGCATCTCCCCGGGCAGCGTGGCGGCCGTGGTCTACAACGGCAACGTGGTGTACGCCACCTTCGCCGACGAGGGCCCGGACAACATCATCGGCGAAGGCTCTTACGCGCTGGCCACCGCGCTCGGCATCGACCCCAACCCCGCCACCGGCGGCACCGAGGGCCCGGTCACGTTCATCGTCTTCCCGGGCAAGGTGGCCAGCCCGATCGAGAGCAACACCGCCATCGACAACGTCGGGGCGTCCGCGGCCACCACCTGGGTCGGCGGCACCACCACGCCCCCGGGCGGCACGGGGCCGATCCGCTCCGGGTACTCGGGCAAGTGCGTGGACATCGCCGGCGCGGCCAGCACCAACGGCACCGCGGTCCAGCTCTACGACTGCAACGGCACCGACGCCCAGAAGTGGACCGTCGGCAGCGACGGCACCCTGCGGGCGCTCGGCAAGTGCATGGACGTCGTCGCCGCCGGCACCGCCAACGGCACCAAGGTGGACCTGTACGACTGCAACGGAACCGGCTCACAGGTCTGGCAGAAGTCCGGCAGCACGCTGGTCAACCCGCAGTCCGGCAAGTGCCTCGACGCCACCGGGCCGAGCTCGGCCAACGGCACCCGGCTGCAGATCTGGACCTGTGCCGGCTCCACCAACCAGCAGTGGACGCTGCCCTCCTGACGTAAAGGCAGTTTCCGTCGGACACGCGTGACAGCAGGGCCTCTCGTGCAGCTCGGGGTCGTCGGGGACCATCGAGCACCCGGGAGGCCCTGCCTGCGCGGGCGGCCGCCCGCCCGCGGCGGCGGGAGCGGGCGCGGCGGCCCACGTCACACGGCTCACGCCGGCCCGCCCGGCGAATCGGACCCAGCGGGTAAACTCGCGGGGAGCAGCGCCGTCGCCCGGGCGTCGGCGCCCGGCGCCGGCACGCACGACGCACCTGGGACCCGCGCCGAAGGTGCGGGACCGCCCGCTGCTGATCACTGTCCAGTCTTCGGCTCGTTCTGGCGACTTTCCGGCCGCACCGCTCCACCGGGAATCCCTCGATGCGAAGCCCCGTCGAGGAAGGTTCCGCATGAACCGTTCGCCCCGTAACGACCACCGCTCGGGCGGCAGGGGCCGCCCCACGGCACCACAGGGCGAATTCGCGGCACCCCGGACGGTCACCCCCGGCCTCCCGCCGGTCGCGGCGTTCGCGGAGCTGGAGCTGCCGTCGCCCCTGTTGAGGACCCTGACCGAGCTCGGAGTGGACGAGCCGTTCCCCATCCAGGCGGCCACGCTGCCGAACGCGCTGGCCGGCCGGGACGTCCTGGGCCGGGGGCGCACCGGCTCCGGCAAGACCCTGGCCTTCGGCCTGGCGCTGCTGGCCCGTACCGCCGGGCAACGGGCCGAGCCCAAGCGGCCCAGGGCCCTGGTCCTGGTGCCCACGCGGGAGCTGGCCCAGCAGGTCACGGAGGCCCTCACCCCGTACGCCCGGTCGCTGGACCTCAGGCTCGCGACCGTGGTCGGCGGGCTGTCGATCGGCCGGCAGGTCGGGGCGATCCGGGCCGGGGCGGAGGTCGTGGTCGCCACGCCCGGGCGGCTGAGCGACCTCGTCGCGCGCCGTGACTGCCATCTGGACCACGTGCGGATCACGGTGCTCGACGAGGCCGACCAGATGGCCGACCTGGGCTTCATGCCGCAGGTGACCGAGCTCCTGGACCAGGTGCGCCCCGGTGGCCAGCGGATGCTGTTCTCCGCGACCCTGGACCGGAACATCGATGCCCTGGTCGACCGCTACCTGACCGATCCGGTGGTCCACTCCGTCGACCCCGCGGCCGCGGCCGTCGTGGCCATGGAACACCACGTGCTGTACGTCCACGCCGCCGACAAGTTCGCCGCCGCCACGGAGATCGCCGCCCGGGACGGCCGAGTGATCATGTTCCTGGACACCAAGCACGCGGTCGACCAGTTCACCCGGCACCTGGAGGGGTCCGGGGTGCCGGCGGCGGGGCTGCACAGCGGAAAGTCCCAGCCGCAGCGCACCCGGACCCTCGCCCGGTTCAAGGCCGGCGAGGTGACGACCCTGGTGGCGACCGACGTCGCCGCCCGCGGCATCCACATCGACGACCTGGACCTCGTGGTGAACGTCGATCCCCCCGCCGACGCCAAGGACTACCTGCACCGCGGCGGGCGGACCGCGCGGGCCGGCCGGTCCGGCACGGTGGTGACCCTGGTCACCTCCCACCAGCGCGGGGCCGTGACGCGGCTCATGTCCGACGCGGGCATCCGCCCCACGATCACCCAGGTGCGCTCCGGTGAGGCGGCGCTGAGCCGGATCACCGGGGCTCAGGCCCCGTCCGGGGTCCCCGTCGCCGGCGCCGCGCCCGTGAGCGCTCCGGCGCGTGGCGGTGCCCCGTTCCGCGGCCTGGGCTCGCGGCCCGGGCGGGAGTCGCGCAAGGCGGCCGAGGCCCGCCAGATGGCCGCGGCGCGCGAGGCCGCCCGGATCCGCCGGGGCAAGTGACCGCGGTCCCGCGGTGACGTGCACATCGGGCCCGGCGCGCTGACGGCGACTCCCCGCAGACGGTGCGGTCTTGGCCGCGGACGCGCGGCGCGATACGGTTTGGCGGATACGACGACGGCATGGCGGAAGCCGGTGAGAACCCGGCACGGTCGCGCCACTGTGAACCAGGCAGCCCCCAGATGCGGGACGCCCGGTGAGTCAGACCCGCAGCCGCCGTCCTGTGCACCACCGAGATGGGACGCGAACTCCCGAGGAGGACCTGCCATGGCGCAGCCTGTCGCCCAGCCGCCAGTCACCACCCCCGTCATCCCGGTCAAGCTGCCGCTGAAGGACATAGCCCCCTGGGCGGTCTTCATCGGCGTCCTCATGCTGATCCTCCTGTACTTCGTCGGCGCCGAGCAGGGCGCCACCTCCGTGGTCAACGGCGCGGACGTCCACGAGTGGGTGCACGACGCCCGTCACCTGCTCGGCTTCCCCTGCCACTGACGAGGACTCCGTACCCCCATGAACTCGGCAACCGTGAGGAACCTCCTCGTCCGCGGCATGCTCGCGGGCCTCGCCGCGGGCGTGTTCGCCCTGCTCGTCGCCTACTTCCTCGGTGAGCCCGGCGTCGACGACGCCATCGGCTTCGAGGAGGCGCACGCCCCGGCGCACGAGCACGAGGTCGAACTCGTCAGCCGCCACCTCCAGTCCACCGCCGGCCTGGCCACCGGCGTCCTCCTCTACGGCGTCGCCTTCGGCGGGATCGCCGCACTGGCCTACTGCTTCGCGCTCGGCCGCGTCGGCCGCTTCTCGGTGCGCGCGACCGCGCTCCTGCTGTCGGGCTGCGCGCTGCTGGCGGTGTACGTCGTTCCGTTCCTCAAGTACCCGGCCAATCCGCCGTCGGTGGGCGACCCCGACACCATCGGCAAGCGCACCACCTTGTACTTCCTGATGATGGTGCTCAGCGTCCTGCTGGCGATCGGCGCCGTGATCCTCGGCAAGCGCCTCGCGCCCCGTGTGGGCAACTGGTACGCCACCGTGGTCGCGGTCGCGGCGTTCGTCGTCGCCGTCGGGCTGGCCTACGCCTTCCTGCCGGTCGTCAACGAGGTGCCGGCGGACTTCCCGGCCGCCCTGCTGTGGCGGTTCCGACTGTCCGCCCTGGCCATCCAGGTCACGCTGTGGGGCGGCTTCGGACTCCTCTTCGGCGAACTGGCCCACCGGCTGCTGTCGCCCCGTCCCGCTCCGTCCGCGTCCGGCCGTGCGGTACCGGCGGCCAACTGAGCCACCACCGGTCGAACAGGGCCCGCGGCACCGTCCGTCCGCGGGCCCTTTCGCGTGTCCGCGGGCCGGCCGGGGTGACCGGGCCCAGTGCGTATGACGGCGGTCATTCCCATTCGTCGCCTGCGGAGCAGTCCCGGATTCCCACCAGGTTCCCTCTGACGACGCGTCCCGCCCGGCGGACGGGGCGAACCAGCTGCGTCGGTCACCTTGCGGGTCCTCGCGGCTGATGGGCGGCGACGCCGACATCCCGGGAGCGCGTTTCCTCCGCACGCCGATCGGCAACGTCAGCGGCGGAGCAGCCGCTGCCTGCGCAACACCCGTTCGGCGAGCACGACGTTGACGATCGCGGCAGCCGTCAGAACCACCACGTTCAGCACCGCGCTCCCGACGCTCAACCAAGCGGCTTCCTCGCCGTCCGGCCCGGCAACGGGCAGCCAGAGCGCGCCGATCGCCGAAATCGCCGCATAGCCTCCGTACATCGCCGGCAGCGCCACGGCACCCGAGGGCAGGGCCAGAGCGACCGCCACCAGGTAGTAGACCGCTCGTTCCTGGACGGCCCCCGCCACGGCAAGGCACCCGATCAGCGCCACGTACGCCGCTGCCGCAGCTCTCCCGACCATGCGCTTCATCTTCCGCCCCCACCGTGCGCGCCTCGGCCCCGGACCATGGTAAGGCGGGCATCCCTCCGAGCAGGAGGGAACGGGCGACGGCCCGCCCGCGCGACCGGTTCCCACCACCTCGGCGACGCGGCAGGGTGGCGTCAACATCCGCACGCCGGGCGACACAAACGCGTAGCGAAGGGCCGTGGTGGCCCGAGGGGGGCACCGGCGGTGACATGATGGCTACGCGGTGCCCCGATGCGCAGGTCACCGCCCCTGGCAACCGCCCCGGGCAGGGGCCGGGGTGAACGGTCCTGACCCGGGAACGGAAAGGCTCGTGGTGCGGGAAGATCGTGGGAAGCGGCAGGCGGCGGTCCTCGATGTCGGCTGCCACAGCGCCCTGTTGACGGTGGTGCGACGGTCGGAGGACAGCGAGCTGGAGCCGGTGCTCTCCCGCAAGGTGCGGTTGGGACTGCACCAGAGCCTCGGCCCGGAGGGCCGGTTGCGCAGGTCGGGCGTCAGGACCGTGCAGGAGGCCGTGGCCGAGGTGGTCGCCGCACACCCCAGGCTCCGGCTGCCCGAGGTCTTCGCGTTCGCCACCTCCGTCATCCGGGACGCGCCCAACTGCGACGACGTCATCGAACGGGTCGCGGACAGCACCGGCGTGCGCCTGCGGGTGCTGTCCGGCGAGGAGGAGGCCCGGCTCGCCTATGCGGCGGCCCGCCGCTGGGCGGCCCCCGCCGACGGTCCGCTTCTCGTGCTGGACATCGGCGGCGGCACCGTGGAGATCGCCTCCGGCAGCGGCGCCCGTCCCCGCACGGTGCACTCGCTGCCGCTGGGCGCCCGCGCCGTCACCCGAAGGCATCTGCCCGGCGGCACCGCTTCTTCCAAGAAGCACCTGGCCGAGGTCCGCAAGCAACTGCGCCGGTCCCTGAGCGCGGTGTCCGGGCTGCCCCGCGCCGAGCCGGACGGCCGGATCCTGGCCTGCTCCAAGACCTTCACCCAGCTCGCCCGGCTCGCCGCCGCGACCCGCGACAAGCCCACGCGCACGCCCGAGCGGCTGACCCTGCCCGCGCTGCGGGACGCCCTCGACCTGCTGGCCGCCGTGCCCCCGGAAAGCCGCGACAAACTCCCCGGCATCTCCGCGCACCGCGCCGAGCAGTCCCTGGCCGGGGCGCTGGTGGCCGAGGCCCTGATGGAGGCGTGCGATGCGCACAGCGTGACGATCTGCCCCTGGTCCACCCGCGAGGGGCTCCTGCTCGAACGCCTCGGCAACTCGACCGGCCGCTGACACGGCGTGCCCCGTTCAGCGGCGATGCCACTCCTCGGCCAGGAGCCGGAAGGAACGCACCCGGTCGTCGTGGCCGTGGGTGATGGTGGTGACGATCAACTCGTCGGCGCCGGTGGCCTCCTGGAGTTGTTCGAGCTGGTCGGCGACGCGCCCCGGGGTGCCGACGAACCGGGTCTCCAGCCGGTCGGCCACCAGGGCGCGGTCCTCCTCCGTCCAGGTGTGCGCGCGGGCCTGTTCGGGGGTGGGGAATTCGATGGCGCCCTCGGCGGTGCGGATGCTGCGGACCCAGAGGCCGTACCCGGTGGCGAGCTCGCGGGCGGTCGCGTCGTCCTCGGCGACGACCACGTCGGCGGAGACGCTCACGTACGGCTTGTCCAGCACCTCGGACGGCTGGAAGGCGGCGCGGTAACCGTCGGCGGCCTCCAGCACGGTGCCCGGGCTGACGTGGTAGTTCGCGGCGAAGCGCAGCCCGTTGCGGCCGGCGACCTCGGCGCTCTGGCCGCCGCTGCTGCCGAGGATCCACACCTGGAGGTCGGCGCCCTCGCCGGGCACGGCATGTGCCTCGATGCCGTCCGGGGAACGGTACGTGCCGCGCAGCAGCGCCAGGATGTCGTCGATCTGCTCCCCGTAGTCCTGGGACCGGGCGTCGGGCTGCTGGAGCAGCCGCCGCTGGAGCGCGATGCGGGGTGAGCCGAGCAGATGCTCGAACGAGAACCTCGGCGGGATCCGCAGGCCGTTCGGCGTGCGTCCGTCGACGACCGGTGTCGTGGTGGGCACCGCGCTCTGCGGGCTCGCCGGCGGCCGGCCGCCGGAGCGGCCCAGTCCCAGGTCGAGGCGCCCGGGGTGCAGGGCGTCGATGAGACCGAACTCCTCCACGGTGGACAGGGCCGTACGGTGGCCGAGTTGCACGGCTCCCGAGCCGAGCCGGATCGTGGAGGTCGCGGCCGCCGTGAGGGCCAGGACCACGGCGGGTGAGGTGCCCGCGACACCGGGGTTCAGGTGGTGCTCCGCGAACCAGTAGCGGGCGTAGCCGAATTCCTCGGCTCTCCGGGCGAGGTCGATGCTGTTGCGCAGGGCCTTCGCGGCGGTGGAGCCGGAGGATATGTGGACGAGGTCGAGGACCCCTAGCGGTGTGCGGGACACGGTGGGCTTTCTCCTCAACGGTGCGCGGGCGACGGGCGGGCGGGTTCGGACGAGGACGGGGCGGGGCCCCAGGGGAACGGCGGGTCGGGAATGTCGCGCCGCAGCACCGGGGCGACGCCGGACTGGAAGAGTTCCAGCGAGTCGCGGTGCCGGTCGCCGCTCAGGCCGCTCGCGTCGGCGTGGATGTGCAGGACCGTGTGGCCGAACTCCTCGTGGTAGCGGTGCACCTTGTCGATGACCTGCTGCGGGCTGCCGACCAGCGCCGAGCTGCGCGCCACGAAGTCCTCCAGCGTCGGGAAGACGGGCTCGAGGCCGAGCCGCTTCTGGAACGCCAGGTGCCCCTCGAACACGGGCCGGTAGCCGCTGAGCGCCTCCTGGGAGGTACGCGCGACGTACAGGCCGGCCGTCCCGGCACCCACCGCGATGTCCGCGGGGTCGTGGCCGTGGTGCTCCCAGCGTTCGCGGTAGTGGCGGATCAGCTCCGCGTACGGCTCGATCGGGTGGGTGACGTTCGCGGAGAACAGGGGGTCCCCGTACCGGGCGGCGAGGTCCACCGACTCCTTGCTGGTGGCGCTGCCGTGCCAGACCCGGATCGGCTGCTGCAGCGGCCTCGGCCAGACCTCCGCGTCCTTCAGCGGCGGACGGAAGCGCGTGTCGGCGGTCACCCTCTCCTCCCGCCACAGTCGGCGGAAGACCTCATATCCCTCGGCGTTGCGGTCCCACTGGTCCTCGGGGGTCACGTGGAACAGGTCGCGCTGCGCCGTGCCGTTCCCCTTGCCGATGATCAGCTCCAGACGGCCCCCGGACAGGTGGTCCAGCGTCGCGTAGTCCTCGAACGCCCGCACCGGGTCCAGCAGGCTGAGCGTGGTCACGGCGGTGAAGAGCCGGATCCGCGAGGTCAGCGCGGCGATGTGGCTGAGGACGACCGGCGGGGAGGAGGAGATGAACGGGCGCTCGTGCCGCTCCCCCACACCGAACCCGTCGAAGCCCAGCTCCTCGGCGAGCAGCGCGTTGTCCAGGACCTCGCGGAACCGGGCGCCGGTCGGCTTGACCACCCCCGTCACCGGGTCCGGGGCGTGCACGATCAGGGTGATGGCCAGGAACCTCATGACGCCGCCCGCTCGGCCGGAGGGGCGTCGGGGTGCGCGAGACCGAGGTGGTCGCGGAGCGTGGTGCCCTCGTAGTCGGTACGGAACACGCCCTGCTCCTGCAACAGGGGGACGACGGTGTCGGCGAAGGCGTCCAGGCCGCCCGGGGTGATGTGCGGGACGAGGATGAAGCCGTCGGAGGCGTCCGCCTGCACGAAGTCGTTGATGGTCGTGGCGACCGTGGCCGGGGAGCCCACGAAGGACTGACGGTTGCCGGTCTCGATGACCAGGTCGCGGATCGACCACTTGTTGGCGGCGGCCAGTTCCCGCCATTCCCGCACGGTGGCCAGCGGGTCGCGGTACATGCGGACCTGGGCGCGCCCGCGGGCGACGGTGTGCTCGCCGAGGTCCGGGTCGATGTCCGGCAGCGGGCCGTCGGGGTCGTAGCCGGACAGGTCGCGGTTCCAGACGAATTCCAGGTGCTTGATCGCGGTGGCCCCGCTGACCTGCCGGCGTCGCACCTCGTGGGCGATCTCCTTCGCCTCGGCGTCGGTGTCGCCGAGCACGAAGGTCGCGGCGGGCAGGATCAGCAACTGCTCCGGCTCGCGGCCGTACTTGGCCAGGCGGCGCTTCACGTCCTGGTAGAAGGCCTGGCCTTCCTTCAGCGTGCTGTACCGGCTGAAGATCGCGTCCGCGTCGGCGGCGGCGAACTCGCGGCCCTCCTCCGAGTCGCCGGCCTGGAAGATCACGGGGCGCCCCTGGGGGCTGCGGGGGACGTTGAACTGCCCGTGGATGTCGAAGTGCTGCCCCTTGTGCACGAAGGCACCGGCCCTGGCGTCGCTCAGGAACGCGCCGGTCGCATGGTCGGCGAGGATCTCGTCGCCGTGCCAAGAGTCGAAGAGCTCGCGGGTGGTGGCGAGGAACTCCCTGGCGCGCGAGTAGCGCTCGTCCTGCGGGAGGAAGCCGCCCCGGCGGAAGTTCTCGCCGGTGAAGGCGTCCCAGGAGGTGACGACGTTCCAGGCGGCGCGCCCGCCGGACAGGTGGTCGAGGCTGGCGAACTGCCGTGCCACCTCGTACGGCTCGTTGAAGGTGGAGTTGATCGTGCCCGTCAGACCGAGGCGTTCGGTGACGGCCGCGAGCGCGGTGAGGACGGTGAAGGTGTCGGGGCGGCCGACCACATCGAGGTCGTAGATCCTCCCGCCCTGTTCGCGCAGGCGCAGCCCCTCGGCGAGGAACAGGAAGTCGAACTTGGCCCGTTCGGCGGTCTGCGCGAAGTGCGTGAAGGAGCTGAACTCGATGTGGCTGCCGGCCTCCGGGTCGCTCCACACGGTGGTGTTGTTGACGCCGGGGAAATGGGCGGCCAGATGGATCTGCTTCAGCGGCTTGCTCATGACGTACGGTCCTCCGGCTCAGGCGTGCGCGGTCGTGGCCGCGGCGGCGTAGCGGTTGGCGGGACGGGCAAGGCCGAGCAGGCCGCGCAGGGTGTCCGCCTCGTACGCGCCGCGGAACGCCCCGCGGCGCTGCAGTTCTGGAACGAGGCCGCGGGTGATCGCCGGAAGGTCGTGGCCGATCACGGCGGGGCGCAGCCGGTAGCCGGTGAGCCCGGCGCGTTGCCACTCCAGCAGGAGGTCCGCCAGCTCGGCGGGAGTGCCCGTGAAGATCTTCGCGTCGCTGGTGTAGGGGGATCCGGCCAGGCCGTCCAGGCGTTCCCGGCGGGCCCGCGCCGCGGCGGGATCGTCGTCGAGGAGGACCACGAGGTCGCCGAAGACGTGCAGGAGCTCCCCCGCCCGGCCGGCCGCGTCCTGTTCGGCACGGATCTCGGCGACGACGGCCCTGGCCTGGTCGCTGTCGTGAGGGGTCACGTATCCGATGTCCGCCGAGCGCGCCACGAGACGGAACGGCACGGTGCGGTGGGCGAGAGCGCTGACGACGGGCTGGCCCTGGGGCGGCCGGGGGGTGATGGAAGGGCCCTTGACGCTGAAGTGCCGGCCCTCGAAGTCGATGTAGTGCAGTTTGTCGCTGTCGATGAAGCGGCCGGTGGCCACGTCGCGGATCTCCGCGTCGTCCTCCCAGCTGTCCCAGAGGCGGCGCACCACCTCGACGTAGTCGGCCGCCTCGTCGAACAGGTCGGCGATCAGTTCTTCGACGGCCGGGGTGCCGAGGTCGTCGATCCCGAAAGCCGGGATCGTCCGCCGGCCGAAGTGCGCGGCCTCGTTCGGTCGCGCCGAGACCTGGACGCGCAGACCGGCGCGGCCGGAGCTCACGTAGTCGAGCGTGGCGATGGCCTTGGAGAGGTGGAAGGGCTCGGTGTGGGTGGTGACCACGGTCGGCACGAGGCCGATGTGCCGGGTCACCGGGGCGACGCGGGCGGCGACCAGGACGGCGTCCAGGCGGCCGCGCACCTGGTCGGTGCGTGCGTCGGGCTCGGTGAAGTGGGAGGACTGCGGGCCGAGGGAGTCCTCGATCGTCACGAAGTCGAGCAGTCCGCGCTCGGCCTCGGTGACGACGTCCTGCCAGTAGCGGGCGGTGAGCAGTTCCCTGGGGCGGGCTTCGGGCTCACGCCAGGCGGCCGGGTGCCAGCCGGCGCCGTCGAGGGCGACGGCGAGATGCAGGGGGTTGTCGGGCGAGAGGGAGGAAGCGGGGTACGGCGAGGAGAAGTCCGATGACACGGAGGGAGCCTTCCTGATCGACCACATGTCTCACCGACCCTCGTCCGGAGGGCCGGCGGCGGGAACGGGGGTCAGGAACTACAGAGAGAGCCGGCGACGCGCTGCAGGTCGATGTGCGGCCGGGAGTACAGGTGGACCTGGCGGGGCGAAGCGAGGACCGCGAAGGACGCGCGGGGCACGAGGGACACCGTCGGCACGACCCTCACCTCCGCTCTCCGCGCGATCCGGCGGGCTGCGCTCCGCCGAGAACTCTCCCACCAACGCAACAGCGTTCCTACCCCGTCTGTTCCCGCGGGACGCCCGGGGTCCGCACCAGCAGGAACGTCGTGCGGCGTCGCAGGGTGAACCCGAGGGACTCGTAGAGCCGGATGGCACCGGAGTTGACGGCCGCGGCGTGCAGGAACGGGGTGTCCCCGCGGTCCCTGATCCCCGCGGCGACGGCCCGCACCAGGCGGGTCGCCAGGCCTCGGCCGCGGCGGTCCGGGTGGGTGCACACCGCGCTGATCTCGGTCCATCCGGGCGTCCGCAGCCGTTCGCCGGCCAGCGCGACCAGCCGGCCGCCCTCCCGGATGCCGAGGTAGGCCCCGAGTTCGACGGTCCTGGGGAGGAAGGGGCCCGGCTTGGTCAGGTCGATCAGGTCCAGGATCTCGGGCACGTCGGCGAGGCCGAGGCGTACCGCATCCGGTGCGTGCTCGGCGCGCAGCGAGGTGTCGACGAGCTGGACCCCCTCGCCGCCCGCGACGAGTTCCCATCCGTCCGGGGGCGTCCGCGCGCCGGTCACCGCGACGGCGGCACCCGGCCCGGCCAGCGCGGCCAGGTCGTCCCAGGCCCGGGGATCGCCCGGGTCGGACAGCGCGGTGAACGGGGAGACGTCGACGGGGTAGCGGGCGGCCAGGCCGACGCGCTCGGCGAACCGGGCGTGCGGACCGGTCAGCGCCGCCCAGGCGGGGTTGTCGAGGACGTGCGGTGCGGCCGGACTGTGGGTGCGGTCCACGGGGATGCTGAGGGACATGGCTGCCGGATCTCCGTACGGTCGTGCGGCGGACGGGACGTCAGGAGTTGTCGAGCGGCAGCCCGGGCGGATTGACCTCCGAGGTGGCGACGGCCTCGTTGGACAGGTTCCAGGCGCTCAGCCACTTGGCGTACTGGCCGTTGTCGATCAGGTGGTTGATCGCGGCGGCGACGGGCTTGGCGAGCCCGCTGTCCTTCTTCGCGGTCGCGGCGATCAGGCCCTGCAGACTCGCGCCCGCGCCGGAGTACTTGCCCGCGTTCCGGGTGGGGTTGGGGGTCGTCGCGTCCTGCGTGATGTGGTACGAGATGCCGGGGTTGGGACCGAAGTAGGCGTCGATCTTCTTGCCGGTGAGCGCCAGATAGGTGCTGTTGTTGTCAGGGAAGTACTTGACGGTCAGCTTCTTGCCCTCCCCCTGGAGCTTCTTCCGCCACTCCAGGAGGATCTTCTCCTGGTTGGTGCCGGCTCCGACCGCGACGGTCTTCCCGGCGAGGGTCCGGTAGTCGTCCGCGAAGTTCCAGGTGCTGTCCTTCAGCACCTCGAAGGCCAGGTTGTCCTGACGGTAGGAGGCGAACTCGTACGTGCGCTTGCGTTCCTCGGTGTCCGTCACGTTGGAGAAGGCCACGTCGACCTTGCCGCTGTCGATGCCGACGAAGAGGTTCTCCCACGTCGAGTTCTTCACGACGGGCTTGAGCCCGAGTACCGCGGCCACCAGCCGGCCGAGGTCCGGTTCCGCTCCGGTGAGGGTCTTCTGGTCGCTGCCGACGTAGGCCAGCGGCGGGAAGCCGGCAGGCAGCGCGCCGAGGCCGATGACCAACTCCCCCTTCGCGGCGATGTCCTTGGGCAGGCCCGCGCTGATGGCCTTCACCTCCGGCACCTTCAAGGTGGTCTCCTGGGCGGCGCCGTTGGACAGGCTGCCCACGGTCACCGTGCCGGAGGACGAGGGGCCGGCTCCGGTGGCGGTGGACGCGCTGCTGTCACCCCCGCAGGCGGCCAGGCCGCCGGCGAGGAGGACGAGGGCGGTGGTGGCCGTGAGGGTGCGGATGATCCTGACGCGGAAATGAAGGGTGGGCATGGCCGTCCTTGTTCGTGGGTGTACGTGCGTGTACGTGCGTGTACGTGGGTGCGGGTGTACCGGGGTGCCGGGGAGCGTTCAGAGCACCTTGCTCAGGAACTCCCTGGTCCGCTCGTGCCGGGGGTGGTTCAGCACCTGCTCGGGCGGGCCCTGCTCGACGATCCGGCCGTCGTCGATGAAGACGATCCGGTCCGCGACCTCCCGGGCGAAACCGATCTCGTGCGTGACGATGACGAGGGTGGTACCGCCGGTGGCCAGGTCCTTGATGACGGACAGCACCTCGCCGACCAGTTCGGGGTCCAGCGCGGAGGTGGGCTCGTCGAAGAGGATGACGCCGGGGCGCAGGGCCAGGGCCCGGGCGATGGCCACCCGCTGCTGCTGTCCGCCCGACAACTGCCGGGGGTAGGCACCCGACTTGTCGGCCAGTCCCACCCGGCCGAGCAGGGTGCGGGCCAGGTCCCGGGCCTCCGGCTTGCGCAGCCGGCCGGTCGCCACCGGCGCCGCGGCCACGTTGTCCAGCACCGTCAGATGCGGGAAGAGGTTGAAGTTCTGGAACACGAAGCCGATCCGGCCGCGCTGGGTGAGGATGACGCGCTCGCTCAGTTCCTTGAGACGTTCGCCGTGCCTGCGGACGCCGATCGGCTCGCCGTTCAGGCTGACATGACCGATCTCGGGCTTCTCCAGGTGGTTGATCACCCGCAGCAGGGTGGACTTGCCGGAGCCGGACGGCCCGATGATCACCGTGACCTCTCCCGGCCGGACGGTCAGGCTCACCCCGTCCAGCACCCGGTGGGTGCCGTACCACTTGTGCACGTCGTGGACCTCCACCGCGGCGGGCTGTACGTCGGTGGTCATGGCGTGGCCTCCGTCCGGATCCGGGCCCGCAGGTCGCGCAGCGCGGCCCGCAGCTTCTGTGCGGGGGTGGGCGGGACGGTCCGCAGCGCGCCGCGCGAGTAGTACCGCTCCACGTAGAACTGGACGACGGAGACGACGCTGGTGAGGATCACGTACCAGACCGTGGCGACCAGCAGCAGCGGCACGATGTCGCCGGGATAGGTGCTGCCCATGCTCTGCACCGAGCCGAACAGGTCGAGCAGTGAGACGTAGAAGACCAGCGAGGTGCCCTTGATCAGGCCGATCAGCTGGTTGACGTAGTTCGGGACGACGGACCGCAGGGCCTGGGGAAGGATGATCCTGGCGAACTGGTAGCGCTTCGGCAGGCCGAGCGCCGCGGCCGCCTCGTGCTGGCCCTGGTCCACCGAGAGGATGCCCGCGCGCACCACCTCGGACGCGTAGGCCGCCTCGTTGAGGCTCAGACCGATGACGGCGACCACCATGTCGGTGGCGAGCCTGGACTCGTCGAAGGTGAGGAAGGCCGGCCCGAAGGGCACTCCGAGGCTCAACGTCCGGTACAGCGCGCTGAAGTTGTACAGGAACAGCAGCACGACGATGAGCGGTGTCGAACGGAACAGCCAGGTGTACGTCCAGCTGACGGCACGCAGCACAGGGCTGCCGGAGAGCCTGGCCAACGCGAGCGCGATGCCGCCGAGGAGACCGAGCACCGCGCTGTACGCCGCCACCTCGAGGGTGATGAGCAGTCCGTCGAGGATCACCGGGCGCACGAACCAGTACCCGAAGCGGTCCCACTGGAAGAACGGGTTGGTCAGCAGGCCGTGCCCGATCTGGGCGACCAGCACCAGCACGATCGCCGTGGCGATCCACCGGCCGGGACGGCGCAGGGGCAGGACCCGCTGTGCGGAACGGGGTGGCGGACCGGGTTCGGGCCCCTTGGCCGGCTCCTGGGCCGGGGGTGCCGTGCGGGAGGACACAGCGGTGCCGGGGGGTTCACTCATCGGGACTCCAGCGAATGGGTGCGCCCCGGTCGCGCGGGCGACGGGGGACCGGCCGGGCGACGACGGCACGGCGGCACGGGGCACAGGGGGCGAGCGGAACGGGGCCGAACAGGCGGGCGCTCCCGCCGCGTCAGGGGGAGGTGCCGGCGTTCAGGGGGTTGCCGTCAGGCCTGACAGCGCCCGCGACAGAGCGCCGAACAGGCGTGACACAGCGCGCTGTTGACGCGGAGCAGACCGACGGGCCGCCGCGTGTACGCCTGGAGCAGGCCGTGGCGCCGCCACGCTGCCGTCCCCGGGGTTGCGTACATCGCCGTCACCGTCACCGTTCCGCCCCGCGGGGGGGCCTCGTGTCCAGCGGAGGTCGTGGGGTCCGGCGGTCACCCGGGTCGGCCACCGTCATACGGGAGTTGACGCCGGGCGGCCGGGCCCGCAGCTGACGCTCAGGACCGTTCTGCGGCGTAAGTTAGGCACGGGCCGAAGAGAATGTCAACGACGTCGTCCCACATGCCGGACGCCACCGTGAGACGCGCATCGCCTTCTTGACGCGCCGGGTTTGCCGGGCCAACACTGATGGGAACGGTCACGATTGTCAGCGCCCGCGGTGCCGTTTCCGGCTCCGTGGGTCATCGGCCCCGGCCCGCTGACAGGCAACCCTCACATCGCGGTGGGGTGCCCCGGGTGACGACCGGGTCCCGCCGGCGCGGCGGGTCAAGCGCGGTCCCGCGTCCCGCGGGCCCCGAGCCGGGGAGGCGGACATGTCCAGGGCACGATCCGCGCTCCTCACCCGTCGGCTGCACATCGACTTCCTGCGCGTCTGCAGCGCGTTCGGCACGGCCGGCTGACCCGGAGGAGTCCCCCGCCGTACCGACTCAGGGGCCATGTGCGACCGGGCACAGGGCCTTCAGCCGTTCCGCCCGCCGGTGCCCGAGGGCAACCGGGGGCCCACCGTGCCCTGGAGAGTGCATGCCCGAGACGATCCCGCGCGATTCCGGCCCCGCCGGCCCCGCGCCGCTCAGTGACCTCAGCTTCCGCTCGACCTGTACCACGCTGCCGCGCACGTCCCGTCCGGAGCGTTTCCGCAGCCGGATCGGTGTCGACGTCGCCGGCGGCTTCTACCCGGCCCCGCGCCGCTACGAGGTGTTCCTCACGGCGGCGCGGTGCCCGCAGTCGCGGCGGGTCGCCGTCACCCTCGACCTGCTCGGGCTCCGGGACTCCGTCGTCACCACGGTCGTTCCGGCGGCGTCCCCCGATGCCGCCGAAGCCGCCGCGCTCGCGCCGTTGCGCAGGGCGTACGAGGCCACCTGGCACGGCTACGACGGACCGCTCACCGTACCGGCCCTGTGCGACCGGTGGACCGGACGGGTCGTCAGCAACCACACCGCCGACATCCTCCGCGACCTCGCGGGCCGTCTCGGCGACGCGGCATGCGGTCCCGTGCCCGACCTGTGCCCGCCGGCCCTGCTGAAGGAGATCGAGGCCGTCCAGGATCTGGTGGAGGGCTGCGTCACGCGCGCCGCGGAGCGGGCCGCCGCGGCGCAGGCACCGGCCGACCGCGCGAAGGCCCTCGACGGGCTGCTGAGCACGCTCGGGATGCTGGACCGCCGGTTGGCCGACGGGCGCTGCGTCCTGGGCGGGAGGCTGACCGCGGCGGACGTCGATCTGTGGGTGGCCCTGTCCGGCCTCGCGGGTGGCGTGCTCTCCCGGTACGAGCACCTCACCGCCTACGTCCGCCGTCTCGCAGGGCAGTACGCGGCCTTCGGCGCCCCGCGCTGAAGGCCGCGTGCCGGCGCCTCAGGCTTCTTCGGCCGGAAGGGCGTACAGCCCGGGAAGGTTGACCACGATCGCCTCCTGAGTGCTGCGGGCGATGACGACCACGGCCTCCTCCGCGGGGTCGGGGTTCTCCTCCCGGTGCGGCACGAACGGGGGCACGAAGATGTAGTCGCCCGGTGAGGTGCGCAGCCGCACCTCACCGGGCCCCTCGCCGGAGTCGTCGAGGAAGACGAACTCGGGGTGCCCGCTCACCACGTAGATGGCGGTCTCGGACTCGCCGTGGTGGTGGTCGGAGGACGATGTCGCGGGGGCCACATGGGTCTGACCCATCCACAGTTTCTCGGAACCCACGGTCCGCCCGCTGACGGCGGCGAACCTGCGCATCCCGCCGGTCTGCGCCGTCCCGTCGTCCAGGGAGTCCGCGCGGACGTGGTGGAGCCGGGTGCGCAGGGGCGCGGCCCCGTGCCCGGGAGTGTCGTGGAGATGGGGGTGAAAGCCCTCACCCGGGGTCGTCGACGGCTCGCTCATGCCGGGACGGTAGAGCGGCCCCGAAAAGGATGTCAAGAAGTGTCCATTGCCCTTCACCTGCGGCAATACTCCCGCAATGTGGAGAGCGGGCAGCGCGGGCCCTGGTCGCGGGGGCCGGGTCGGGCATGATGTGACCATGCATATCTCCGCGAAGGCGGACTACGCCGCACGGGCCCTCCTGGAGCTCGCCTGTGAACCCGCCCGCCCACTGACGTGCGAAGCCATCGCCTCCTCGCAGCAGATCCCGTTCCGGTTCCTGAAGTCCGTCGTGGGCGAGCTGCGCAAGGCCGGGCTGGTGCGCAGTCAGCGCGGCTGCGAGGGCGGCTACTGGCTCGGCCGCCCTGCCGAGGAGATCACCCTCCTGGACATCGCGCTCGCCGTCGACGGCGAATTGATCACCTTGCGGGGCGAACCGCCGGCCGGGCTCGACTACCCCGGCGCCGCCTCGGGACTGCCCGGTGTGTGGCGCCAGGTCGAGGCGAGCGCGGCGGCGATCCTCGGTGCAGTCACCCTGCTGTCGCTGCTGCCGGCGGGCGCCCGGGAACAGCCGGCCCGGAAGGGAGCCGCGTGACGGACGGAGCGCCCTGGCCCGCGCTGGAGGTGGTCGAGTACACCGATCCGCTGTGTCCGTGGGCCTGGGGTTCGGAGCCCGTCTTCCGCAAGCTGCGGGCGGCGCTGGCCGGCCGGGTCCGGTGGCGCCGGGTCTACTGCCTCCTGTTCGACCTCGACGACGACCCGGCGCCCGACTCCGCCGCCGAGACCGCCTGGTACGCGGGCTACGTCGAGGGGATCAGTGCCCACACCCGGGCGCCGCGGGCGCTCCGGCTGAGCCGCGTGGCGGCGAGTTCCTGGCCGTCCTCGCTGGTGGCCAAGGCCGCCGAACTCCAGGGCCGGGACGTGGCGGACGGGGTGCTGCGCCGGCTTCGGGAGACCGTCTTCGTCCTGGGCGAACCGGCCGACACGCCCGCGCTGGCACTGTCCGCCGTACGCGGAGTGCCGGGTCTCGACCTGGAGCGGCTCACGGCCGACGCGGCGTCCGCCGAGGTGCTGGAGCAGGTGCGCGCCGACCGGGCCGAGGCGCGTCGCCCGGTGCGCGAGGTCCTGTCGGTTGCGGACCGGTCGCCGCACCCGGGCACCGCCAAGGAGACCGGCGACGGCGGGTACCGGTACGCGCTGCCGACGCTGCTCGTCCGCGCCCCGGCGGGACATCGCGTGGTGCCGGGCTGGCGGACTTACGAGGAGTACGCGGCAGCCGTGGCGGAGCTGTGCCCCGGCCTGCCGGACGTGCCGCGCCCGCTCTCGCCGGCCCGGGCGCTGCGGCACTACCGGAGCCTCACCGGTCCGGAGCGGGAACTGCTGGCGGAAGGCCCGTGGCCGCCGCGGGAGGCGGTCCGGGTGGAGACCGGGAACGGCCCCTTGTGGCTGCATCCCGACGAGGCCGCGGTGCACCCGGCGACCTGCGGAGGCGCACGCGGCGCGCCCTGACCTGCCGCTGAGGCGCAGTCAGGACGCCGTCCCGACCAATGAGACACCAATTGGTGTCTATTGACAGCCGTTCGCGACGGTCGCCAGGATGTGCAGCATGCTCACGACGCACCCCGGTGTGGTGTGCCGCTACGTGGACCTGCGGCGCACCTCCAGCGCTCTCTGTCGCTGACCGGCCGACGCCCACGGCCCACAGGCGCCTGACCGTTCCCGTCAGCGCCGGCCGTCCCGCCGCTCAGCCGTCGCGGGCGCCCGCCGCCCGCGCCGCCGCCTTCGCGCTTCGCCGCCTCTCCCCATCCACCTCCTGGTGAGCCCCCGCGTACCCGCCGCCGCCCTGCCCCGAGCGCGGCGTGCCCGACGTGTGTCTCAAGAGCCTGCGTCGGCACGTCCGTAAGGGCACGGGCCGGCGTCCGGCGCGGGTGCGAACCGCGCCCGCCGCCGCGCCCCGCCCGCCCAGAGACGGGCCGGGGCCCCTCGCAGAAAGCCGTGACATGCCCGGACGACTCACGCCCCGCCGCCGCCCAGGACCCGACCCGCGATCCCCCCGAACGGCGGGCCGGCTGCGTGCCGCCGCCCTCGGCACCGCCCTCGTCTGCGTGCTCGCCCCCGGCCTCAGCGCATGCGGCGACGGCGCGGGCGCCGCGACCGGCGGCGCCACGCTGAAGTGGGCCTCCTCCTACTTCCCCGCCCACTGGGACCCGGTGGTCTCGGGCAGCGGTGCCCAGTTCCGCGAACTCGCGCTCGTCTACGCCTCGTTGACGCGCACCGACGAGAACGGCAAGGCCGTCCCGGACCTCGCCAGAAGCTGGGAGTACAACGACAAGGGCGACGAGATCACCTTCCATCTACGCCCCGGCCTGACCTTCAGCGACGGCCAACCGGTCGACGCCGCCGCGGTCAAGGCGGCTGTCGAGCGGGCCAAGAAGCAGCAGAACTCGGCACTGTTCGGCGACCTGACCTCGATCAAGTCGGTGGACGCCCGGGGTCTGGACGCGATCGTCCACCTCACCCAGGTCGACTACCAGATCCCCCAGCTGCTCGGTCAGCGCGTCCTGCAGATCGCCAGCCCCAAGGCGGCCGCGCATCCGGAGAAACTGGACCAGGACCCCGTCGGCGCCGGGCCCTTCGTCGTCGAGCAGCTGATCCCCGGCACCAAGGTCCTCCTGAAGAAGAACCCGGACTACTGGGACGCGAAGAACATCCACATCGACGACGTGGAGCTGGTCTCGGCCCCCGACGCGTCGACGGTCGTCTCCGGGCTGCAGACCGGCGTCTACAACTTCGCCGACATCAAGCCGAGTCAGGCCGACGCCGCCAAGAAGGCCGGACTCGACGTGTTCGTCCAGCCCGGCTTCAACGCCTCGAACATCAGCCTCAACATCAACAAGCCGCCGTTCGACAACGACAAGGTCGTCGACGCCGTGCGCCACGCCATCAACCGCAAGGAGTTCGTGGACAAGCTGACCTTCGGCTACGGCGAGGCGACCGACCAGCCGTTCCCCAAGGGCTACGTGGCCTACGACCCGCGGTCGGAGAACGCCTACCCGTACGACCCGGCGAAGTCGAAACAGCTCCTCGCCGAAGCGGGCCGCAAGCCCGGCGACATCAAGCTCGACCTGGTCATCCCGGCGGAGGACCCGCAGGCCGAGATCGTCCAGTCGCAGCTGGCGGCCGTCGGCATCGCCGTCACCATCAAGATCGACAAGAATTGGGCCACCCCGTTCTTCGCCAAGGACCTGACGTTCTCGCTCTACGGCACCACGGGACGCGACTCCGCGGCGCAGACCCTCACCGCCCACTTCGGCCCCGACGGCCCGCTGAACCTCAGCTCGCCCTACGAGCCGTCCGGTTTCGAGGCGGCCATCTCCAAGGTGCGCCGGACCCCGCTGAACGCACCGGACTACGCGCAGATCCTGCAAGCGGCGACCCGGGCGGGGCTGCGGACCAAGGCGCTGGTCTTCACCTACTCCTCCCCGAACCTCTTCGCCAAGAGCAGGTCGATATCGGACCTGCCGAAGAACCCGGCCCACCTGGACTGGACCGGCGTGACCATCTCCGGCCGCGACTGACCTCCGTCCACCACCCGAAGGGGGCACCCTCATGACGACCACCGCGGTACCGGTCACCTCTGCCCGCCGTCGCGGGGTCGCCGCGATCAGGGTGCGGCAGGCCGTGAGCCGCATCCTGATCACCCTCGCCCGCTCGATCGCGATCTTCGTGCCCGTGTTCCTGGTCGCGACGTTCGTGACGTTCGCACTGCGGTCGCTGAGCGGCCTCAGTCCGGCGCGGATCCAGCTGGGCGAGGAGGCGACTCCCGAGGCGATCGCCAGGGTCGAGGCACACTGGGGGCTCGACCGGCCCTTCCTCGCCCAGTACTGGGACTGGTTCACCGGCATCCTGCACGGCCGGCTCGGCACCAGTTGGACCAACGGCGCCGACATCTCCACCCTCATCGGCCTCGGCCTCGGCGTCAGCCTCTCGGTCGCGACCTTCGCGCTGATCATCGGTGTGACCGTGGGGTTCACCCTCGGCACGGTGGCGGCACTGCGCAGCACCACCTGGATCGACCGCGCCATCACGGGCTTCGTCACGGTCATCTCGGTGATGCCCGCCTTCGTGGTGGGCATCGTGCTGGTCACCGTCTTCGCCGTCGGACTGCACCTGTTCCCCTCCGCCGGGTACATCCCGGCGGCGCAGGGCGTCGGCCCGTGGCTCGCGCACATCACCCTGCCCGCCGTCGCCCTGAGCTTCGACGTCGTCGCCGATGTCGCCCGCCAACTGCGCAGCAGCCTCATCGCCGCCTACCGCGAGAACTACGTGACGGGCGCGGTGGTCAGGGGACTGGGCCCCAGGCGCATCTTCTTCGGCCACGTCCTGCGCAACGGCATCGGGCCGGCGCTCGCCACCCTGGGCCTGAAGTTCCCCGCGCTGGTCGGTGCCTCCGTCGTCACGGAGTGGATCTTCGGCCTGCAGGGCTTCGGCAGGTTCGCCAACGACTCCGCCCAGGCGGGCGACGTGCCCGCCGTGCAGGGAGTCCTCGTGGTGTCGATCGTCCTGGTCGTCGCCTTCAACCTGATCGTCAACCTGGTGCTGGCGCGTGTGACGCCGGCCTCCCAGCGGGGGGTATGACCATGGTGCGCCGCGTCCTCGCTCTCACCTCCGGCCGGATCGCCGTGGCCGTCCTCGCCGTGATCGCAGCTCTGGCGGTCCTCGGCCCCGTCCTCGCTCCCGACAATCCCCTGGCCACCAGCGACAACACGCTCGCCGGCGCCTCGTTCGCCCACTGGCTGGGCACCGACTACCTCGGCCGCGACGTGCTGAGCCGGCTCCTCGACGGCTCCCGCGTCAGCGTGCTCGGCTCACTGGAGGTCGCGCTCACGGCCCTGGTGGTCGGCGCGATCCCCGGCATCCTGTCGGTCTACCTCGGCCGGGTCTTCGAGTGGATCACCCTGCGCCTGGCCGACACGCTCGTCGCCCTGCCGTTCCTGCTGTTCGCCGTCGCGGTGATCGCCCTCCTCGGCAACGGCATCACCCAGGCCATGCTGGTCACCGGCGCTCTGGTGTCGCCGCTGTTCTACCGGGTGTCCCGCGCCGCCACCCTCGCCGTGGCCCGCTCGCCGTACGTGGAGGCGGCGCTCGTCTCCGGCGCCTCCGTCGGCTGGATCGTCCGCCGCCACGTCTGGGTCAAGGTCCTCCCGCCCCTCGCGGTCGCGCTCGCCCAGACCGTCGGCCTCGGCTTCGTCATCGTGTCGAGCCTGACGTTCCTCGGCATCGGCGTCCAGCCACCCGCGCCCACCTGGGGCGGGCTGCTCGCCTACGACTTGGGCTACCTCAGCCACCAGCCGTGGGCGCCACTGGCACCCGCCCTGCTGATCATGGTCGCCGTCTGGGCCGGCAACCAGCTCGCCGACGCGATCCGTGACGTCTCGGGCGAGGCGGGCCGCGCGCTGGTCAACAGCCGCAAGGCCCGCGCCAACCGACTGGGCGCCACCGGAGGTGCGCGATGACGACCGTGTCAGAGAACCTCGTCCCCGGGCAGGCCGGCAGTGCCGCGCCCGGTGACACAGGCGGGGAAGCGGCCGCCCCGGCATCGCCGGTACTGTCCGTGCGCGACGTACGCATCAGGGACCAGGCCGGCGACCGCGAGATCGTCCGCGGAGTGAGCTTCGAGCTCACCCCCGGCAGGGCGGTCGGCATCGTCGGCGAGTCCGGCAGCGGAAAGACCCTCACCTGCCGCGCCGCACTGGGCATCCTGCCCCCGCACTTCGAGGTGACCGGCGGATCGATCGAGATCCTCGGCACCGACATCGCGACCCTGGCGTCCCCGCAGTGGACGGCCCTTCGGGGCGCCACGATCAGCGCGGTCTTCCAGGACCCCGCCTCCTACCTCAATCCCTCGATCCGGGTCGGTCCCCAGATCGCCGAGGTCGTCCGGGCCAAGAAGGGTCTGAAGCGGCGCGAGGCACGCCACCGCGCCGTCGAGCTGCTGCGGGCGGTGCGACTGCGCGACCCGGAACTCGTGTACAGCCAGTACGCCCACGAGCTCTCCGGAGGCATGCTCCAACGCGTCCTGATCGCGACGGCGATCGCCGCGGACCCGCGGATCCTCATCGCCGACGAGGCGACGACCGCCCTCGACGTCACCGTCCAGGCCGAGATCCTCGACCTCCTCGCCGAACTGCGCGAACGGACAGGACTGGCCCTCGTCCTGGTCTCCCACGACCTGGCCGTCGTCGCCCAGCTGTGCGACGAGGTACTGGTCCTGCGCGACGGCCGGGTCGTGGAACACGGCCCGACGCACACGGTGCTCCACGACCCGCAGCACGACTACACCCGGCTGCTCATCGCCGAGCACGAGCAGTACGGCCTGGACACGTTCCGCACGCCCGAGGAGGACGCGTGACCACCGCACCCGCCGACACCCGGAACCCCGTCCTGGAGGTCACCGGGCTCCAGGTCCACTACGGCCTCCGCCGCAGGCGCCGACGGGCCCTGCACGACGTCTCGTTGAGCGTGGCGCCCGGCGAGACCGTCGGCGTCATCGGCGAGACCGGATCGGGCAAGACCACCCTCGCCCGGGCCGTGCTCGGCCTGGTGCACGCCTCGGCGGGCTCCGTCGTCGTCGACGGCGAGGACGTCAGGACCTACGGCCGGCGGCAATGGCGCGACCTGCGCCGCCGCGGCGTCGTCCAGTACGTCTTCCAGGACCCGCTGCGCAGCCTCGACCCGGACGTCACCATCGAGGACTCCCTGACCGAACCCCTGCTCCTGCAGGGGGTCGCCCGCGAAGCCGCGGCCGAGCGGGTGCGCGCCTTCCTGCCCCGCGTCCGCCTGGACGAGGAGCTCCTGGACCGGTTGCCCGGCGAACTCTCCGGGGGCCAGCGCCAGCGGGTCGCGATCGCCCGCGCCCTGGTCACCGGCCCACGCCTGGTCATCCTGGACGAACCGGTCAGTGCCCTGGACTCGGCCAACCGCGTGCAGGTCCTGGAGATCCTGAAGGAACTGCGCGCGTCCGGCGTGGCCCTGGTCTTCATCTCCCACGACCTCGGCTCGGTGGCCGGCATCTGCGACCGCATCGCCGTGCTCCACCAGGGCGAACTGGTCGAGGCCGGCGCCGCCCGCGACGTCATCGGCCGCCCGCGGCACCCCTACACGCGCCTGCTCGTCGGCTCCGCGCCCACCCTGCGCTCCTCCCCCGCGGACCGTGCCGAACGCGAAGCCCTGCGCGCCCTGCTCAACGCCTGAGACCACGACAGACAGGAAGAAGCCACCATGTCCCGCAGGATCCACCTCGCACTGCACCCCTACGGCGTCGGCGGCCCCGGCCAGCACGGCCTGTGGAGGGACGCGCGCGTCGCCAAGAACGCCAGCATCGACATCAACTACTACATCGCACAGGCCAAGGCGGCGGAACATGCGCTCTTCGACGCGCTGTTCATCGTCGACAGCCAGTTCATCAACGCCACCTACCCGGCCCACTACCTCAACCGGCTGGAACCGCTCACCCTGCTGTCGGCGGTCGCCACGCACACCCGGCACATCGGCCTGGTCGGCACCGCGAGCTCGACCTACAACTCCCCCTTCAACCTCGCCCGCCGCTTCGCCTCCCTCGACCACATCAGCGGCGGCCGCGCCGGCTGGAACGTCGTGACCAGCTTCGACACCGGCACCTCCCGGAACTTCGGGTTCGACGAGCACCTCGACTACGCCACCCGGTACGGTCGCGCCCTGGAGTTCGTCCAGGTGGCCCGCGGGCTGTGGGACTCCTACGAGGACGACGCGTTCCCGGCCGACGTGGACCGCAACGTCTTCCTCGACCCGTCGAAACTGCACGCGCTCGACCACGTCGGCGAGCATTTCAAGGTCGCCGGCCCGCTCAACCTCTCCCGGTCGCCGCAGGGCCAGCCCGTGATCTTCCAGGCCGGGGTCTCCGAGGAGGGCCGCGACCTCGCCGCGCGGGTGGCCGAGGGCATCTACGCGCCCGGCGGCTCATTGGAGCAGGCCCACGACTACTACACCGACATCAAGCGGCGCACCGCGTCCTACGGCCGCGACCCCGAGCACATCAAGATCTTCATCCACGGAAGCCCCGTCGTCGCCGCCACCGACGAGGCCGCCCGGCGCCGCGAGCGGGAGATCTTCGAGGAGGACAACGACTTCGACCGCAACCTCGCGCTGCTCGGCCGCGCTTTCGGCGCCTACGACTTCAGCGGGCACGACCTGGACGCGCCGTTCCCCGACGTCGCCCACCTCGCCGAGAAGGGCGGCAGGACCGGCGCCGCACGGATCATCGAGCGGGCCAGGGCCGGGAACCTCACCTTGCGTCAAGTGGCGAACTCGGCGAACGAGTTCCGCACCTCGCCCTTCGTCGGCGCACCGGAGACCGTCGCCGACACCATCGAGCGGTGGTTCCGGGCCGACACCTTCGACGGCATCAACCTGGCCTTCCGCACCACCGACGAACTCGCCCTCTTCGTCGACGGCGTCGTGCCGGTCCTGCAGAAGCGGGGCCTGTTCCGCTCCGAGTACGAGGCCGACACGCTGCGCGGCAATCTGGGCCTGCCGATCCCGGCCAACCGCCACTCCGCCGAAGGCCGGCTCGCGGGCGGCCTCCTCGACGACCTCGTCACCTCCTGAGGGCCGCCCCATGACCTCCGCGACACCGCGCTTCCGGCTCGGCTTCCTCACCCATGTCCAAAGCCGCGACGACAACCCGGCCCGGACCTACCGCAACGCCCAGGAACTCTTCGTCGCCGCCGACGAACTCGGCTTCGACGTCGGCTGGGTGGCCCAGCACCACGTCCCCGCCGGCGGGGGCGGACTGTCCTCGCCGTGGACCTTCCTCGCCCACGCCGCGGCCAGGACCAGCCGCATCCGGCTCGGTACCGCCATCACCGTCCTCCCCCTGGAGGACCCGGTGCGCCTCGCCGAGGACATCGCCACCGTCGACACGCTCAGCGGCGGCCGCGTCGAGATCGGCGTTGGCAGCGGCTACAACGCCCTGGAGTATGCCGCGTTCGGCAAGGACGTCGCCCGCAAGCGCGAACTGACCAGCGAACACCTCGACCTCCTGCGCCGGGCCCTGGCCGACGAGGAGGTACGGGCACCCGGCTTCCGGGTGCAGCCGGCCGCCGGCGATTTCACCGACCGCCTGTGGCAGGGCGTCTTCAGCGCGCAGGGAGCCGCGTACGCCGCGGCCGCCGGCTCGAACCTGCTGCTGAACCGGGCCGCGTACGGGTTCGACGCCCCGACCGACACCGTGCAGCGCCCGTGGGCGGACGCCTTCCTCGCCGCCTGGGACCGGCCGCGCCGCCCGCGCATCGGCCTCTCCCGGTTCGTGTTCCCGGCGAAGGACAAGCGCACCGCGCTCCGGCAGATCGGCGACGACGTCCACCGGGCGGCGTCGCGCATGGCGGACAGCGGCGCCTTCCCCAAGGGCCTGGACGTGGACGAGGCCTTGCGCCGCTTCCACGCGTTCCACGGCGCTCCCGAGGAGATCGTCGCCGCGCTGCGGCAGGAGCGGGTGCTGCCGGTCGCGACCGATCTGATCACCCAGTTCAATCCCGCCGTCCCGGACCACGACGCGGCGCTGCGCGCCCTCGAACTCATCGCGACGCAGGTCGCGCCCGCCCTGGGGTGGCAGCGCGCCGGCGCACCCCGGACCGAGCCAGAGCCCGCGGGAGTCTGACATGACCGAGTACACCGACCATCACGCCCCGGAGGGCCTGCGCACACGCGGCACGATCATCGTGGTGCCCGGCCGCGGGGAGACACGGGCGACCTACACCCGGTTCGGCAGGCGTCTGGCCGCCGACGCCTATCGCGTCCGGGTGATCGACGCGCCGGACGTGAGCGCCGACGACCCGGCGGGCCCAGGAGCCGCCTTCGGCGGGCTCCTCACCGAAGCCGTCGAGAGCGCCGCCGCCGAGGACGGCGTCATCCGTCCGCTCGTCCTGGTGGGAGCCGACTCGGGCGCCCTCGCGATCGCCGCGTTCCTCGGCCGCGCCGGCCAGGCGGGCGTCCGGCAGCCCGACGCCGTCGTCCTGGCAGGGTTGCCGGGCCGGGCCGCCACGGCCCCCGGCACGTGGGAGGACGAGCTGGACGTCCGCACCTCCTGCCCCACGCACCGGGGCACGCTCACGCGGGATCCGCGGGTGCGCCGGGGCTCACTCGGCGATCCGATTCCGGACGCCCTGCTCACCGCCGCCCACGAGAACGAAGCCGCCGTCCCGGCGCTGCTCCTCGTCGGCGACGCCGATCCGCTCGCGGACCGCGGCACACTCGGACGGGCCGCCAAGTCCCTGCCGCGGGCCCGTCTGGCGGTGGTGCGCGGCGCCCACCACGACGTCCTCAACGACCTCCAGCACCGGTCGGTCGCGGCCGAGGTCGTCACGTTCCTGGAGGCGCTCCGCGACGGCCTGACCCCCGTGGTCACGGTGGAGGCGAGCGCCTGGTGAACGCCGCCGGCGCGACTCCTCCCGCCCCGCGGACACCGTAGAGCCCGGCTTCCCCCATCCGCCGGCGAAGTACCCAGCCCCCGGTACGTCCGTACCCCGAACCCGGAAGGTCCGCATGGCCGTCATCCTGTCCGTCTCCGGAAGCCCCTCCGCCACCTCCCGCACCGCACGACTGCTCCGCCATCTGGACGACCGGCTGCGGCTCCAGGGCCACGACGTGGTCTCCCTGGAGGTGCGCACCCTGCCGGCCGAGGCACTGCTCGGCGCCGACTTCGGGCACCCCGCCATCACCGGGGCCGCGGCGCTGTTCCAGCAGGCCGACGGCGTGGTGATCGGCACGCCCGTCTACAAGGCCGCCTATTCGGGGCTCCTCAAGTCGCTGCTCGACCTGCTCCCGCAGTACGCGCTGACCGACAAGACCGTGCTGCCCCTGGCCACGGGCGGCACCACGGCCCATGTCCTGGCCATCGACTACGCGCTGCGTCCGGTGCTGAGTTCCATGGGCGCGGCGCACATCGTGCCGGGCTGGTTCACGCTGGACAAGGACATCGCCGTGGCCGACGACGGCACGCTGACCGTGGCACCGGCGGCCGCCGAGGCCCTGGTCCAGGTCACCGACCGCTTCTCCGCCGCGCTGGGAGGACGCACGACCGTCCTGGCGCCCACGGGATGACCGGCGGGCGGCGGGCGGTGACCCGCCCGCCGCCCGGTCCTGACGCCTGGTCCTACCGCCGGGTGCGCAGCAGCAGCCACAGGAAGTACGGCGTGCCGATGACGGCCGTCATCAGGCCGGCGCCGAGCTGCGCCGGTGCGATGACCGTACGTCCGAGGACGTCGGCGGTACAGACGAGCACGGCACCGATGAGGACCGCGACCGGCACGACCCGCACGTGCCGGCGGCCCACGAGGGCCCGGGCCGCGTGCGGGGCGACGAGCCCGACGAAGCCGATCGTGCCCGCGGCGGCCACGGCGGTGGCGGTCAGCAGCACGCTCGTCACGAGGAACACGAGCCGGGCCCGCGCCGGTCGCAGACCGAGCAGGCGAGGGGTGTCCTCGTCGACGGACAGCAGGTCCAGCTCGGCGCGCCGCACCACGGCCACCACGAGGCCCAGGGCGAGGGCGGCCGTGACGGGCAGCGTGTCGGGCACGGTCCGCCCGTAGGTCGAACCGGACAGCCAGGTCAGGGCCTTCGTCGCGTTGAAGGGGTCGGTCAGGACAATGAGCAGGCTGATGAGGGCCGTTGTCGCCGCGGAGACGCCGACGCCGACGAGCACCAGGCGGGTGTGCCGGAAGCCGCCCCGCGCCGCGAGCCCGAAGACGACGAGGGCGGTCGCCGCGGCGCCCGCGAAGGCGGCGCCCGCCACGCTCCACGCCCCCGCCGCGGACACCGTCGTCACGAACAGGACGGCGCCCAGCGCGGCGCCGCCCGAGACCCCGAGGATGCCCGGATCCGCCAGCGGGTTGCGGGTGACGGCCTGCACCAGTGTCCCGGACAGGGCCAGCGCCGCCCCCGCCAGGAGCGCCGCCAGCACCCGCGGCAGGCGTGTGTCCAGGACGAAGGAGACGGTCTGGCCGGCCCTGCCCTGCGCCCAGTTGGCCACGTCGCCGAGCAGCAGTTCGGAGTCGCCCAGCAGAACGCCGGCGACGGTCACCGCCACGAGGGCGGCGACGAGGACGGCCACCGTCACCACGAACGCCGTCCGGCCCGGGACGCGCGGCCGCTCCGGCTCGCTCACCCCGGCGGTCTCCCTCACCCGCAGTGCCATCACGACGAGGAACACCGCACCGACGAGGCCGGTGACGACCCCGGTGGGCACGGCGACGGCGAGTTGGGCCTTCACCACCGCGCGCAGCAGGACGTCCGCGCCGAGCACCAGGCCGGCACCGGCCAGGCCCGTGACCGGCATCCTCACCCGGCTTCTGGCCAACGGCCGCGACATCCGGGTGAGGGGCCGTACGAGGGCGGGCGCGCACAGGCCGACGAAACCGATCGGCCCGGCGAGCGTCACCGCCGCGGCCGAAAGCAGCGAGGCGAGCACGACCACCGTGATCCGGGTGCCCCGGACGGGAACACCGAGGCCGCGGGCCGCGTCGTCGCCGAGCGCCAGGGCATCCACCCGGCGGGCCGTCAGCAGCAGCCCGGCGAGACCGGCGACGGCCACGGGTGCCATCTGCACGACGCCGTCGAAGCCGTTCTGGCTGATACTGCCCTGGCTCCACTGGTAGAGGCCGTTGGTCCGCTGGGGGAAGAGCAGGATCAGCCCCTCGGTGAGGGAGGACAGACCGAGGGTCAGCGCGCTGCCGGCCAGGACCAGCCGCACGGTCCCCGCGCCCGGCCCGCCCAGTGCCAGGACGGCGGCCGCGGCGGCGAGGCCCCCGAGGAAGGCCACGCCGGAGGAGGCGAGCAGGGGGAGCGACACGCCGGTGACCGTGAGGAGGCCGAGGGCGAACCAGGAGCCGGCGTTCACGGCGAGTGTGTCGGGCGCGGCGAGCACGTTGCGGCTCACGGCCTGAAGGGCGGCCCCGGCCACGCCCAGTGCGGCCCCGACCAGGAGGCCCGCGGCCGCCCGGGGCAGACGGGAGGCGATCACGACGGAGGCGTCGGCGGGGTCGGACCGCCCGAGGAGCGCCTTCGCCACCTCGGCCGGTCCGACGGATGCCGTGCCCTGGGTGATGTCGACGACCGCGAGGATCGCGACCAGGAGCACGAGCACGGCCGTCACCGCGGCTGCGCCCGTCCTGGAGGTGACCGTGTGCGGACGGATGGCGGGGGACGTTGCGGTGACGGCCACGGCGTTACTCGGTCAGGGCGCCGACGACGGCGTCGATGTACGACTCCATCGCCCGCGGGCCGCCGAACATCCAGACGCCGTCGGGCAGTCGGTGCACGTTGCCCTTCTTCACGAACGGCAGGGACTTCCACACGGCGTTCTCGGCGAGGTCGTCGGCGAACACGTCGCTGGGCTCGCTGTCACTGCCGATGTACGCGAACCGGACGTCGCCGAGGCCGGTCAGGCCCTCGACGTCGGTGGCGGCCAGACCGTAGTCCTTGTCGCCCTTCATGGTCCAGGCGTTCTTCAGGCCGAGTGCCTCGTTGACGCCGCCGATGAGCGAGCCGCTGGTGTAGGGGCGCACGGAGACCTGGTGGGAGGCGACCCAGCCGTCGGCGAAGGCGATCCTCGTGCCCTTCAGGCCGGCGTCCGCCAGCACCTTGGCGCCCTCGGCGACCTTGGTGTCGAACGCCTTCTTCGCCTGGTCCGCCCGGGCCGCGGTGCCGGTCGCCTCGGCGATGAGGTCGAGGTTCTCCTTCATCCGCCCGACCGGGTCGGCGGCGTCGGCGGGCCGGACCTCCAGGACCGGGGCGATCTTCCTCAACTGCTCGACGGCGGAGGCCTGAAGGTCGGTGGTGGCGACGATCAGATCGGGGGACAGCGAGGCGATGGTGTCCATGCTGGGCTCACCACGGGTGCCGATGTCCTTGGGCGTGTTCCTCAGCGGGGCCGAGGTGTCCCAGGTGGTGTAGCCCTTGACGTCTGCGACGCCGACGGGGTCCACCCCGAGCGTCACGAGGCTTTCCACGACGTTCCATTCGGTGCCGACGACCTTCTTGGCGGGCCTGTCGAGCGTGACCTCGGCACCGGTCGCGTCGGTGAGGGTGATGCCCTCGGCGGCCTTGTCGGCTCCGGTGGCGGCGGGCTCGGTGGTCCCGCAGCCGGCGAGGGCGAGGGCCGCGGCAGCGGCGGCCGTGACGAGCAGGTGGCGTCTCATGAGGTGGTGCTGAGCCTTTCGGGTCGTGCGTGGTGGCGGCCGACGGCGCGGGTGCGCGGCAGGCCGGTCAGGGGGTCGATGTCGACATCGACCCGGATGCCGTAGGTGTGGGTGAGGCGTTCCGGTGTCAGCACGTCCTCGGGACGGCCCTCGGCGACGATCCGGCCCGCGCACAGCAGCGCGATCCGGTCGGCCACGGCCGCCGCCTGGTCCAGGTCGTGCAGGACGACCCCGACCGCGATGCCGTGGCTGTCGGCCAGATCCCGGATCAGGTCCAGGAGTTCGACCTGGTAGCGCAGATCGAGATAGGTCGTGGGCTCGTCGAGCAGCAGCACGCCGGTCTGCTGGGCGAGGCAGCTCGCCAGCCAGACCCGCTGGAGCTGCCCGCCGGAGAGCTGCTCGGCGGCACGGCCCGCCAGGTCCTCGACGCCGGTCATGGCCAACGCACGCCGGACCGCCGCCGGTCCTTCGGGGTCGGGCCGGCCCCAGCGCCCCCGGTGGGGGTAGCGGCCGAACTCCACGAGATCCCGCACGGTCAGACCGCCCGGCGTGGGGCGCCCCTGGGTCAGCAGGGCCACCCGGCGGGAGAACTCACGGGTCGTCAGGGCAAGCCCGTCGGTGGCGCCCCCGTCCGCCGTGCCGATCGTCAATGTGGCACTGCGGGCCCGCTGGAGGCGGGCCACCGTGCGCAGAAGCGTCGACTTGCCGCTGCCGTTGGGACCTACGAGGGCGGTCACCTCACCAGGCCGGAGCGTGATCGCCGCGCCGTGCACGACGTCTGCTCCGCCGTACGACACGGTCACATCCCGCGCCGCCAGTCGGTGACCGCGCACGCCGGAGGCCGCGGTCGTCTCTTCACCAGAACTCACGAACGAAGGTTAGCCTAACCTAACCACCACCTCACACCACCCCCGCGACTCACTAAACTTAGGCTAACCTTCCTTCATGGCGAAGATCCCACGGCTCATGCCCCAGAACCCCCGAATGTTCCGCGCCGAGGTGGTCCGCGCCGAACGGGTCTCCCCCTCCATGCACCGCGTGACCGTGACGGGCGCGGATCTCGCCGAGTTCCCGTGGATGGGCTACGACCACTGGTTCCGCCTCTTCATGCAGCTGCCCCACCAGTCCGCCCTGCGGCTGCCGGAGTTCACCGGCGACCGGTGGTGGCACGCCTACCTCGACCTCCCCGAGGACGAGCGGCCGCACTGCGCGAACTACACCGTGGCCGGTTTCCGTCCCGAAGCCGCCGAGATGGACATCGACTTCGTCGTCCACCGCGGCCCCACCGGCGAACTCGAAGGCCGCGCCGCGGTCTGGGCCTGCGCCGCCCGCCCCGGCGACGGACTCGCGGTGCTCGACCAGGGCGTCATGTTCGACCGTCCGGCGGACGCCTCCGAGGTCATCGTGGTGGCCGAGGAGACCGGGCTGCCCGCCACCGCGGGCATCCTGCGCTCACTCCCCCGCGACACCGTCGGCCGGGTGATCCAGGAGATCCCCTCCGAGGGCGACCGCCGCGACCTCGACGCCCCCGCCGCGATGACCGTCACCTGGGTCGTCCGCGACAACCCCCACTCCGTCCCCGGTCACGCGGCACTGGACGAACTCCGCCGGCTCACCACCGTCGACACCGCCGCCTACGCCTTCGTCGTCGGCGAGTCCGGCCTCTCCACCAAGGGCCGCAGACACCTCCACCGCGCCGGCCTGCCCAAGCACCGCATCACCTTCTCGGGCTTCTGGAGGCACGAGGCGCACCAGCCCGCCTGACGCGCACCCGTTGAGGTGGTGTTTCAAGCGGAAGGCTGAGGGCAGGGGTCGGACGAGGGGGGTTCCCGGAGTCGCAAGGGAGTCCGGCCCCATGTCGACAGACACACTTCTGGCGATCATCATTCCCATCGTGGTGGTACTGGCCATCATCGCGGTGGTGGCCGCGCTGATCGTGCGCCGCCGCCGCTTGCGCCGGCAGTTCGGTCCCGAGTACGAACGGACCGTCGAGGGCACCGGCAGCCGCAGGGAAGCCGAACGGGACCTCAACGCCCGTACGAAACGGCACGACTCCCTGGACATCAAGCCGCTGCAAAGCGGCGTCCGCGACCGCTACGCGCGGGACTGGACCAGTGTCCAGGAGGAGTTCGTGGACCGCCCGGAAGATGCCGTGCACGATGCGGACAGCCTGGTGACCTCGCTCATGCACGAGCGCGGTTACCCGACCGAGGACTTCGACCAGCAGATCAAGGACCTCTCGGTGGAGCACGGCCACACGCTGGAGCACTACCGGGAGGCTCACGAGGTCAACGCCCTCAGCTCCCGGCACCAGGCCACGACCGAGCAACTGCGCGGCGCCATGGTGCACTACCGCGCCCTGTTCGACGACCTCCTCACCGACGGCGGCGAGTCCCGCCACGTCCGGGCCTGACCAGGGTTCCGGTCCACGACGCCGCCACCACGACAAGAGGCGGAGGAAAAATGGAACGCGACCGCGCACGACCCTCCCGCGAGACCGCTATGACCACCGAGGAACTCGCCCAGCCACGCGAGCAGTTCGACGCTCCCCCCGGCCGGTCGGACACGCCCCGGGCCCCCGCCTATCCCGGCGAGGGCACCGAATCGGTCCGCAAACCGTCCGAACCCCCGGCGGAGATGCCCGGAGCACCCGCGCAGAACACCTCCGCGGACCAGTCTCCGCAGTTGCTGACCTCGCAGGACGAGGAGAGCTTCCGCGCCCGCTGGCAGGAGATCCAGAGCGAGTTCGTCGACGATCCCCGCGACGCCGTGCACACCGCCGACGCCCTGGTCGCCGACGTGATGCAGAAGCTCGCGGCGACGTTCGCCCACCACAAGCAGGAGCTGGAGGGGCAGTGGGACCGCGGGGAGCAGGTGGACACCGAGGACCTGCGTACGGCTCTGCGCCAGTACCGGTCGTTCTTCAACCGGCTGCTGACCACCTGAGCCCAGGGGTCCCGCGCACGGCGTGCGCGGGACCCCTGCCTGCCCGGTGCCGGGCGACCCGAGTCACGAGTCACGGCGGAGGGTCTTCCACGGTGACGGTGACCGTCGCGGGCCGCCCGCCCTCGTCGTGTTCGGGTCGGGCCCGGTTCTGCGCACCGGTGATCAGCAGCCAGGCCCAGCGCGTCCGCGTGTCGGGATTCAGCACGCCCTGGGCGGTCACGGCCAGCCGGAACCACATGAGGGCCGAGCGGTTCGTGAGGCCGATCGAGATCAACCGCAGCCATCGCACCAGGCCCGTGTTCTCCCCCACTTCGGCGGGGAGAACGCCGAACAGCCCGACGGCATCGCCCTCCCTCAGCAGCCGCAGCCCTCTCGCGGCGGCCTCGGCGGGCGTCTGGTCCTCGCCCGCGCGGTAGGCACTGAACAGGGCGATGGCGACAAGGGCTCGCACGCTTCGCAGGAAGGCCGGGAAGTCCCAGCCCCATGCGGAGCCGCTGTCCATCAACCGCCGGCGATACGCCGCGTCCCGCAGGCACTCCCCGAGAATCGCGCCCGCCTCCTGTTCGCACCTGGCAAACGTGACCACGTCCTGCCTCCCCCGGCCCTCGCCCGTCGGTGTCCACGATGCCCCCGGTCGCCGCCATCCGTTACGGGTAGCGGCTCGCGAGTTTTGGTAACAGCTGTTACCATCCAGGCATGGCCAAGACACAGCTCGGAGCACGCGTCGACGACGAGGTCGCGGAGATCGCCCGGAAGCGGGCCGCCGACCGCGGTCTGTCGATCGGCGACTACCTCGCCCAGCTCGTCCTGGAGGACGCCAGCGGGCTGCGGGCCCGCGCCATGGGCGCCGCGGAGCGGTTCCTCGCCGAGCACCAGGCGGCCTTCGACGAGGCCGAGCAGGGCCAGGGCGGGACAGGGGCGCACGCCGCGTAATGGATCTGCACATCGATGTCCCCTGGATCCTGCAAGTGGCCGAACTCGCCGGGGCCGGCGATCCGGCTCCCGACGACTACGGCGTCCCCGTGGCGGCCTGCGCGCGGCACCAGGCCGAGCTGATGGAGCAGCCCGTCTACGACGGCCCGTACGCGCGGGCCGGGGCGCTGGTGCACACCCTGGGCCGGTGCCGCTGGCTGGAGCGCTCCAACCTCGCCGTCGCCGCGGCCACCGGCGTGATGTACCTGGAGGCCTCGGGGATCTCCGTCAAACCCTCGCACCAGGACGCCGTCGCCCTGCGCGACCTCCTCCTCGACCCCACGTGCACCGCGGGCGGCATCGCCGCGGTCCTGCGCACCTGGCCCGCCACGTGAGCTCCGCCGGGCGGAGCGTGTGAGCCACCGGGCGCGGGTGGTTCCCCCCGCTACCCGGTGACGCGGGCAACGAGCAGCGCCATGTCGTCGGTGCCGGGGGTGGTCCGCAGGGCGTGGTCCACGAGGCCGTCGGCGAGTTCGTCCAGGCTCTGGTCGCCGGCCGGCACGAGGTGGTACGCGAGGTCGGCGATGCTGTGCCCGATGTCGAGCCGTGGGGCCTCGACCAGGCCGTCGGTGTACAGCACCAGCACCGTTCCCGCCGAGAGCGGGATCTGGATCATGGGGTAGTCACCGCCCGGGGCGACCCCGAGCAGGAGACCGGGGACCATGTGCAGCACCTCGGTGCGCCCGTCGGGATGGCGGACCAGCGGCGGGGGGTGTCCCGCGGTGGCCAGGCGCGCGCGCCGGCGGCCGAGGTCGAGGTGCGCGTACAGGCAGCTGGTGAACAGTCCCGGATTGAGATCCATCAGGAGCCGGTTGGTGCGGGTGAGGGCCTTGCTGGGGGACGCGTGGGCGGTGGCGTGGGCATGGACGGCCGTGCGGACCTGCCCCATGAGGGCGGCGGCCTGGACATTGTGCCCCTGCACGTCGCCGATGGCCACGGCGGCGCAGGTGGGGCCGCAGTGGATGAGGTCGTAGAAGTCCCCGCCGGCGTCCTGGCCGTGACCGGCGGGGAGGTAACGTGCGGCGACCTCGAGGCCGGGGACCTGGGGAAGTTCCTTGGGGAGCAGGCCGGTCTGCAGGGTGCGGGCGAGGTGGCGCGTGGCGTCGTAGAGGTGGGCGCGGTCCAGCGCTTGTCCGATCAGCCCGGCCAGTGAGGTGAGGATGGCGCGTTCCGCGAGAGGGAAGGGGCGCGGGCGGTCGTAGGACAGGGCGAGGAGCCCGACGGGCCGGCCCGAGGCGATCAGCGGGAGGAAGGCCCAGGCGTCCCGGTCGCCGTAGCGGGGGGCCTCGGGATAGGCGCGCTGGAAGTCGCTGAAACTGCTGTAGAACTTGGGGGTCGCCGTGGCCAGGGCCTGGGTGGGCGGAGTGGGGGCACTGAGCGGGACACCGTTGAACCGGGCCATGAACTCGGCCGTGTAGCCGCGGTGCGCGGCGACGCGCAGGCGGCCCTCCTCGGCCGTCAGCAGGGCCAGCCCCTGCGCCTCGAATGCGGGGAGGAGCTGGTCCGCGACCTGGTCGACGACGTCCTTGACACCGACGGCCTCGCTCAACGTCGCCGCGAGGTGCATCAGTTGGTAGAGGGTCGAGGCACCCATCGGGCCCTGGCCGCGCGCCGGTTCCACCCTGCGTTCCCCGCCTCTCGCCTCGGTGACCGGTGCGATACGGACACTGATTCCGCTGGCGGCGGGCTGCAGCTGGAAGGACAGCCGCCGGTCCGGTGGCCGGGAGGCGATGAACGCGGTCGGCTGGCGGCTGATCACGGCGGCCCGGTAGCGGTCCTCGAAGGTGGGGTCGTCGAGCCACGGCAGCCGGTCCCAGGGCCGGGTTCCGAGCAGGTCGGCGGTCCCGGCTCCCAGGAGGTCGGCGGCCGCGCTGTTGAGAAAGGTGATCCTGCCGTCCAGGTCCAGCGAGGCGCATCCGGTCGGAAGGCGCTCCGCGAAGTCGTACGCGGCCAGAGCCTCGGCCGGGTCGGGGGTGCGGGTGCGGACGGCCGGCAGCACCAGGGCCTCGGGGCCGGGCAGCAGCGGCTGACCGCGGCGGGCCGCCTCGTCCAGCAGCCGGCCGGCCCGCCGGCAGAAGGTGCTGATCGTCTCGCGTTCGCCGGGATCCAGCTGGGGCGGGTGCCAGACCGGCCACACCATGCAGACCGCGCCCCACGTCGCGTCCTCGGTCATGAGGGGCGCGGCGGCCAGGAGGATGTCGTACGGGGCCATGAGCCCGATCCGGGGGAAGCGGCGGGCCAGCTCGGTCGGGCTGTTCACCCACACCAGGTGGCGCTCGCGCACCGCCTCGGCCACCGGTACCTGATCGCCCACGCCGACCCGCACCCAGGGGGCGGCGATCCGCCGGGACGTCCCCGACATGGCCAGCAACTGCAGGACCCGCTCCCCCGGCGGCAGTACGTACAGCATGGCCACCGACACGTCGGTGTCCCGCCCCAGGCGGCCGAAGAGCCCGACGAGGGGCCCCATGCCCGTGGCGATCCGCACGTCGTCGCGGTGCACCAGGGATCACCCACCGCACCGCGCCGGAGCGGCTGCCCGGGCCTGCCACGCCTGATCGCGCCGCATGTCACCCATAAACGGACCATACGTCCGACGGGAGACAACGGCACCCACACCGGGAGCGCCGGTGGGGCCAGGGCCGGGGCGGCGATCGGCCGGAGGGACGCCGGGCGGCGATAAAAAATGGACGGCCATTCATTTATGATGACCGCCATGCAGAACGCGCCCAGCCGTACCGCGCAGCACGTCGCACTCTTCCGGGCCCTGGAATCCGTGCGCCGGGGACCGCGCCTGTTCACCGATCCCTACGCGGCGTCGTCCCTCGGCCCCGGCTACCGCCTCGCCGTCGCGCTCGCCCGGCACTCGGGGCTCACGAACGCCCTCGAGCGCCGGATAGACCGTTCCTGGCCCGCGGGTCCCCGCGCGTCGGCCGTGGTCCGCACGCGACTCATCGACGACCTGGTGCGGGACGCCCTCACCGGCGACGCCCGGCAGCTGGTGCTGCTGGGTGCGGGATACGACAGCCGGGCGTTCCGGCTGGAGGCGGCGCGGACCGCCACCGTGTTCGAGGTCGACCATCCGGCGACCCAGGCGGCCAAACGCGTGCTGGCCGCCTCGTGGAACCGCACCGGGACCGGCCGCCTCCACGACGACGTCCGCTTCGTGCCGGCCGACCTGATGCACCAGGACCTCGGCGAGGCCCTGCGCCGGGCCGGTCTGCGGAACGAGCCCACGGTGGTGGTGTGGGAGGGCGTGACGAACTACCTCGACGCCTCCTCGGTGCACACCACGCTCACCGCACTCGCCACCACGACCGCTCCCCGGAGCAGGATCGTCTTCACCTACATGGACCGGCGCGCCCTGGAGGGCACGGGCGACTTCGCAGGAGTGGAGGAGTGGGCGGCCCGCGTGCGCGCGGCGGGCGAACCCTTCACCTTCGGATTCCTCCCGGACGAGCTCCCGGACTACCTCGCGGCGCGGGGACTCGGCCTCACCCTGGACCTCTCGGCGCGCGACGCCGCCGCCCGCTACCTCGAGCCCCTGGGGCGCCGCGAGCCCGCCGCCCCCTTCTACCGGATCGCCCAGGCGGAGGTGAGGTGATGCCCAAGGTCAGCGAGGAACACCTCCGCGCGCGGCGCGCCGGCATCCTCGACGCCGCCGCCCGCTGTTTCGCCCGTGCGGGTTTCCACCGCACCACCATCCAGGACATCGCGAGGGAATCCGGTCTCAGCGCGGGCCTGATCTACCGCTACTTCGCCGACAAGGACGACATGGTCGTCGCCATCTCGGAGCAGTGGCACGAACGCCAGACCCGGCAACTGCACTTGGACGACTCCGGCGACCGCACGCCCGACGCCTTCGGCCGGGTCGCCTCCGGGTACCTGGACCTGCTGCGTTCGCTCGCCGGCCCGGCCGAACGGCAGCGCGTGCAACTCGGGGTCCAGATCTGGGCGGAGGCGCTGCGCGCCCCCGAGGTCCACGCGGTGGCTCGCAGGGGCGTCGACCTGCCCCGCGCGGCCATCACCGACCTCGTCCACGCCGCGCAGGAACGCGGAGACCTGCCACCGGCCGTGCCGGCCGACGGGCTCGCCCGGGTCTTCATCGCCATCTACCAGGGTTTGGCGCTGCAAACCGCCTGGGATCCTGAGATCGACAACGCGGCCTGCGTGGAAGCGGTCCGGGCACTCCTGGACGCGCTGAGCTGATCCGCCACCGCGCCGGACGCCACCACGCGGTCCCGGGTGCGCTTCCGGGTACGCTCCCGGCGATACCGCAGTGCGCGCCCGGGAAGCCGGTCACCGATCCCGTACGATCCGCCCATGCATGTTCTGAGACGGTTGAGGATGCATTGCGGCCTCTACGGGCGGCGCGACCCGGTGCTCCTGTCTCCCGTGCTCCTGACGTTGGTGATCGGCCTCCTGGCGGTGTTCACCCCGCAGGACGTCCCCTTCACCCGGCTGCTGCCGGCCGCGCCCGCGCTCGCCGCGTCGGTCTGGTCGGTGAGGGCGACCCTCACCCTCGGGGTCGTCTGCCTGCTCCCGGTCATCGGCTTCGCCCTCGCCTTCTCCGACATGTCCGCCCTGTACACCGCGGGCGCGATCGGTGCCGTCACGCTCGCGGCCGCCTACGCCAGCCACCTGCGCCTCCAGCGCGAACACACCCTCGCCCAGGTCCGGGCCGTCGCCGACGCCACCCAGGAGGTCCTGCTGCGGCCCGTGCCCCGCCGCATCCGGAATCTGGAGATCGCGACGCTCTACCTCGCGGCGGCACCCCAGGCCCGCGTCGGCGGGGACTTCTACGCCGCCGCGGACACCGCGCACGGGCTGCGCCTCATCCTCGGCGACGTCCGGGGAAAGGGGCTGCCCGCGGTCGGCGTCTCGGCCGCCGTCCTCGGCTCCTTCCACGAAGCCGCCTACGACGCCCCCGACCTGGGCCGGCTCGCGCGTCGACTGGACACCTCCCTCGCGCGCTACAACGTCGACGTGCCCGCCCCCGACGGCTCCGAGCGCTTCGCCACGGCCGTCATCGTCGAGATCCCGCCCACCGGCACCCAGGTCTCCGTGCTCAGCTGCGGGCACCCTCCGGCCGTGCTGGTCCACCGGAACACCACCCGGAGCATCGAGGCCGCCGCCCCGTCCCCGCCGATCAACCTCGCCGAGCTCGTCGGCTCCGAATACCACGTCCAACGGATCCCCTTCGCCCCCGGCGACCTGCTGCTCCTCTACACCGACGGTGTCACCGAGACCCGCGACGACCAAGGCGTCTTCTTCCCCCTCACCGCCTGGACCCGCGCGACCGACACCACCTCGCCCCCCGCGGTCCTCGAACTCCTCCACCAGGCCCTCCTCCGTCACAGCAACGGCCGCCTCACCGACGACATCGCCTGCGTCGCCATCCGCAACACCCCGCGGCAGGAACCCTGGTGAGACCTCCGAGCTGGTCGGCGGGACCGTCATGGGCCAGAATCAGCGCCGTGGCCGACGACATCACTCCACCCCCGCCAAAGCGGCACGCACCGCCGTCCGACTGGCCCGGACGGCTCATCGCCGCCGCCTTCGTCATCACCGGAATCTTCCGCATGTCGTCCGAGCAGCACATGACGTGGTCCGACAAGGCCCTCGTCCTCGCCGGCTGCGTCGCCCTGGGATCCGCCGGCCTCCAAGAAGTGCGACGAGCCGTCAGGCACCGGCGGACCCGCGGCCATACGACCTGAGGGTCTCTGCTCCTCACGGGCAGCCGCCCGTCGACCGATCGGAGGCAGCGCTTGGATTCCGAGCAGACCAACAACGCCGCATGGACGGCGTACGGCGACCACCACCTCCGCAGGGACACCGATGTACCCGATGTCGATCGCCTGACGTGGGGGTTCTGGCCGACCGGGCCCGGCGACGAGATCCTGGGCGATCTCAGTGGCCGCCGGGTCCTGGACCTCGGCTCGGGCATGGGCAGGTACGCGGCGTACCTCGCCCGCGAACGAGGCGCCCTGGTCGACGCCGTTGACGCATCGCCCTCACAGCACCGGCGGGCCACCGAACGGTACAGCCTCCAGCCGGGCCTGAACCTGATCCTCGCCGACGCCGTCGAACACCTGCGGCGCGCCGAGCCGTACGACGTCATCTACTCGATTCACGGGTTCGCCTTCATCGATCCCCTCCGTCTCGTACCTGCCCTCGCCGCGGCGCTCGCGCCCGGCGGCCGCCTGGCGTTCTCCGTCCTGCACACCAACTCCCAGGGCCATGGGCCCTCCACGACCGTCACCCCGCGACCCGAGATCCTGCCGCTGGCCGGCGGCGACCGCCTCACCGTCCGGATGTGGGTGCTCGACTCCGCAGCCTGGACGGCCCTGTTCGCCCAGAACGGACTTGTGGTCGAGCAGGTGCACACCCTCAGGGCCCCGGAGCAGGACAACCCGCTCACCTGCTCGCTCTTCCGGGTCCGTCACCGCGCCCGCGCGACCAGCCGGCCGCGCACCGGTCAGCCTCCGGAGCCGCACGCGGCCATCGGCGTGGGCGCGGTCCTCCACGGCCCGCGGGGCGTGCTCCTCGGCCTCCATGACAGGGGCACACGAGAACTGCCGGGCGGCAGACTCGAGCCGGGCGAGTCGCTGCAGCAGGCCGTCGTGCGGGAACTCGCCGAGGAGACCGGCTGCATCGCCCGCGAGGAGGACGTGGTCCTCATGGGAACCCTCGTGGACCGCGTCGGCAACGTGCCCAGGATGACGATCGGCGCGGTCGTCAGCGCTTGGTCGGGCGAGCCCGCGGACCAACCGGGCGAGCCAGTGAGCGACTGGCGATGGTTCCCGCTCGACCGGCTTCCCGACGGCCTCTTCGTCCCCAGCGCCCACGTACTGACCGCATGGCGTCCCGGTCTGCCGATCGAGCACCCGCCCGCCCACTACGCGCCGTTCGCGCCCAGCGGACGGCACTGACGGCCTCGGCCGCCGGCCGCGACAGAAGGTCCCCTTCGCAGCCGTGGTCACCACCGGCCGCACATGGGTGACCTGTCATCGTCACCGACCGGAATCCACCGAAAAGACAAAGGGAATACCGGTCCGGTTGCACGGAGGGTCAATCCCGAACTCCCCCACAGGGCGATTTCCCGCGTCCCGGTGAGCAGGAAAAGAAGTCCGGGACGGCAATGCCGTCGAATGCTCGCGCCCTTCCTGGAGGCGGCCGCAGGCTCGCCCTCAACACCATTGCGCCGAGCCGGACATCGGGTGATCCGCACCTCAACACCCCGCATGGTGCGGCCTGTCACGCCTGGCGCCGTTACCTCCACGTCGGCTCTCCGGATTCCGGACACATCCACGCCCGGCTCACCGCAGAGCGCAAATCGGTGGCCGCTTTGGGCGTTTACGGCGTTGACATGAACACAAGATCTCTCCGCTAATGGACTCCCGGCGACCGCGGATGATCGCCCGTTGCACCTTCATGAGTCGACGTTTCATGTGATGACTGGGGAGTCGAACGTTGCGCGCACCACACATATCCGGTCCGCCACTCCGGAGACCGGTGTCCACCGTGCTGGCGGTTCTCAGCGCGGCCGCGATGGCCGTCCTGGGTGTGCAGACGCCGTCCCAGGCCGCGGCGCCCACCGCCGCCGCCAGGACGACGCCCGCCGCCGCGGGCGGCCACGTGCCCTACGAGGCCGCCTGCGACGCCGCGAAGAAGGGCGAGGCGACCTGCTACGCCCTGCGCCGCACCGATGTCACCGCGGGCAAGGGCCTGCGGACCGCCGCGGCTCCCGGCGGGTTCGGGCCGGACGACCTGCGTGCGGCCTACAACCTCCCGGCCGGCGGCGGCGCCGGGCAGACCATCGCCATCGTCGACGCCTTCGACGACCCCACCGCCGAGGAGGACCTGGCGGTCTACCGCGAGCAGTACGGCCTGCCGGCCTGCACCACGGACAACGGCTGCTTCACGAAGGTGGACCAGCGCGGCGGCACCGACTACCCGCAGCCGGACCCGGGTTGGGCCGGGGAGATCTCCCTCGACCTCGACATGGTCTCCGCGATCGCGCCCAACGCCCGCATCCTGCTCGTCGAGGCCGACACCCCGAACTTCGACGACCTCGGCGCCTCCGTCGACCAGGCGGTCGCGATGGGTGCCAAGTTCGTCTCCAACTCCTACGGCACCGACTACCGTTTCGGCAGCGGCGAGGACCCCTCCGGAACCGTGGGACTGGACGTCCACTACAACCACCCCGGCGTCGCGATGGTCGCCTCGTCGGGTGACTTCGGGTACGGCGTGTCCTACCCCGCCGCCTCACCGTACGTGACCGCGGTGGGCGGCACCTCCCTGACCGCCGACGGCACCGCCGCCCGCGGCTGGTCCGAGACCGCCTGGGACGGCGCCGGGTCGGGCTGCTCGCTCTACGAGCCCAAGCCCGCGTTCCAGACGGACACCGGCTGCGCGAACCGCTCGGTCGCCGACGTCTCGGCCGTGGCCGACCCCGCCACCCCGGTCGCCGTGTACCAGACCTACGGCGGCGGCGGCTGGGCGCAGTTCGGCGGCACCAGCGCCGGCTCCCCCATCATCGCCGCGGTCTACGCCAGCGCCGGCGTCCCCGTCGCGGGCACCTACCCCAACTCGTACCCCTACGCCGCGGGCGGGGGCCTGTACGACGTCACCGGCGGCAGCAACGGCGCCTGCGCACCGGCCTACCTGTGCACCGGCACCGCCGGCTACGACGGTCCGACCGGTCTGGGCACCCCCAACGGCCTGCGGGCCTTCCGCACCGGCCCGCACGGGACGCTGTCCGGCACCGTCACCGACCGGGCCACCGGCAAGCCCCTCGCCGGCGCCACCGTCAGCGCGGGGACCGACAACGTCACGCACAGCGGGGCGGACGGCCGCTACTCCCTGGGCCTCCCGGTGGACACCTACGACGTCACGGTCGACGCCTACGGGTACGCCACCGGCAGCGCCAAGGACGTGGACGTCACCGAGGACGGCGCTCTCACCCGGGACTTCGCGCTGGACAGCGTCCCCAGCCAGACCGTCTCGGGCAAGGTCACCGACGGCTCCGGCCACGGCTGGCCGCTGTACGCCAGGATCACCGCCGACGGGGTCCCCGGCGGACCGGTGTGGACCGACCCCGCCACCGGCGCCTTCACCCTCTCCCTCCCCCAGGGCCGCGACTACACGCTGCACGTCGAGGCCGCACTGCCCGGCTACACGCGCGCCACCAGGTCCGTCACCGTCGCCGACGCCCCGCAGACGCTGAAGGTGCCGCTGCCGGCCGACCCGTGGAAGGCGACCGCACCCGGCTACGCCGTGCACCCGACCGGCCCCACCGAGCACTTCGCCGCCACCGACTCGGCTCCCGAGGGCTGGCGCGTCGTCAGCGCCGACGGCACCCAGGGCGGCTGGGCCTTCGACGACCCGGCCGGGCGCGGCAACCAGACCGGCGGTGACGGCGCCTTCGCCATCGCGGACAACCCCACGATCGGGGAGCCCCTCGACTCCCAGCTGATCAGCCCCGCCTTCGACCTCACCGGCGCCTCCGACCCCGAACTCGCCTTCGACGCCATGTACTTCGCGTTCGGCGACCAGGCGGTCCAGGTCGACGCCAGTTCCGACGACGGCGCCACCTGGAAGTCGCTGTGGACGGCGACGGCGGGCTTCGCGGACCACGCGAAGGTCGAGATCCCGCTCACCGGGTTCGCCGGCGAGCAGGACGTCCGGGTGCGCTTCCACTTCGTCACCGAGTTCGCCTGGTGGTGGGGCGTCGACGACGTGTTCGTCGGCAACCGCGACTACACGGCCGTCCCCGGCGGCCTGGTCACCGGCACGGTGACCGACGCCAACACCGGCCAGGGCCTGGTCGGCGCCGCCGTCACCGCCGACGACGACCCGAAGGTGGCCGCGACCACCGTGGCCACCCCCGAGGACCCCGCCCTCGGTGACGGCCTCTACCTGCTGTTCTCGCCCCACCTCGGCCAGCACGACCTGACCGCGGCCAGGCCCCGCTACACGGAGCTGACCAAGACGGTCGACGTCGGTGCCGACAGTGCCGTATCGGCCTCGTACCAGCTCAAGGCCGGCCGGCTGACCGTGACTCCGGACCCCGTGGCCGCCACCGTCGGCTGGGGCGGCTCGGCCACCCGGAACCTGACGGTCAAGAACACCGGCGGCGCGCCCACCACCGTCGCCCTGGGCGAGCGGGCGGGCGGCTTCCGGATCCAGGCCCTCGGCAGCGGCGCACCGCTGCAGACCGTCAAGGGGCACTTCTCCCCGCACGCGAGCAAGACCGGCCGGCCCGCGGTCGCGCCGAGGCCCGCCGCGGCCTCGCCGTCGGGCGCCGCCTGGCAGACCGCCCCCAGCCTCCCGGAGGCGGCACTCGGCAACGCGGTGGGCACGTATCAGGGCAAGGTCTACTCCGGCTTCGGCTTCACCGGCCTCGACGTCACCAACGCGATGTACGTCCTGGACCCGGTCGTCGGCAGCTGGACCCGGGCCGCCGACGCGGCCGACCGCCGCGAGGCCCCCTCGGCCCAGTTCGTCGACGGGAAGTTCTATGTCGTCGGCGGATGGACCCCCGACAACAAGACGGACCCCAAGCTGGAGATCTACGACCCCGTCACCGACGTCTGGACCACCGGCGCGCCGGCCCCCGTGCCCTACGCGGGCCAGGGCAACGCCGCCCTCGACGGGAAGTTCTACACGGTCGGCGGCTGCGACGACCGTTGCGGCACCGCCGAGGCGTACGCCTACGACCCCGACGCCGACAGCTGGTCGCGCATCGCCGACTACCCGGAGAAGACCTCCTGGGAGTCGTGCGCCGGTGTCAACGGCAAGCTGTACTGCGCCGGAGGCGACGCCGACTCCCTCGGGGAGAGCAAGCACGCCTACGTCTACGACCCGGTCACCAATGCCTGGACCTCGCTTCCCGACCTGCCGGTCCCGCTGTGGGGCTCGTCCTACACCGCGGCCGACGACAAGCTCGTGATCTCGAGCGGTATCACCGGCGAGGCCATCACCAACCGGGGCTTCGCCTACGACCCCGAGGCCGGCGGCTGGTCCGCGCTGCCCAACGCCGACGTCGCGACCTACCGTGGAGGCGCGGGCCTCGGAATGTACAAGGTCGGCGGCGGCAGCGAGCCCTACACCCCCACCACCGCCGTGGAGTTCCTGCCCGGGTACGACCAGGGCGGATCGACCGATGTCACCTGGCTGAGGACGAGCACCCAGCACTTCACCCTACAGCCCGGGGCGAGCACCACCGTCGCCGTCACGCTGGACGCCTCGGTGCCCGAGATCACACAACCGGGGGACTTCACCGCGCAGTTGGCGCTGGACAACGACAGCCCGTACGGGATGCGGAAGGTCGCGGTGTCCCTGCACGTCGACCCGCCGAAGACCTGGGGCAAGATCACCGGAACCGTCCGGGGCCTCCAGAGCGACGGCACGACCAAGGCGCTGGCCGGCGCCACCGTCGAGATCGACAGCTGGGCGGCGGGCTACTCGCTGCGGACGGCCGCGGACGGCACGTACTCGCTGTGGCTCGACTCCCGCAACAACCCGCTCAGTGTCATCGTCGCCAAGGACGGCTACCGGCCGGTGGCCACCACCATGAGGATCAAGAAGGGGGCCACCGTCACCGGCGACTTCACGCTCAAGAAGCAGTAGCCGCCGATCGGCGGAAGCGGCGCGGGCAAGGCGGGGCGGCCCCTCGGGGCCGGCCCGCCTTGCCCGTCCCCGGCCACGTGCGGTGGACCCGCCGCGAGGGGCGGTGCGGTGCGGGTCCCCCGGCCCGTGCCGGTCAGACGAGCTCCAGGCCTCCGTCAACCGTGATGACCTGACCGGTGAGGTGCGTCACCGCCGGATCGGCGACGCGGAGGATCCACTCCGCGATGTCCCCGGGGTCGGCGAGGCGGCCCGCCGGGATGCGGTCGCGCTCGTACGCGAGCATCGAGTTGACGGCCTCAGGGGCGAGTCCCGCGGCGACCAGGACGTCCGTCGCGGTGGGCCCGGGGGCGACGGCGTTCACCCGCACGCCGTCGGCGGCGACTTCGAGGGCCCAGCTCCGTGTCAGCTGTTCCACGGCGCTCTTGGTCGCGGCGTAGTGGGCTCCGCCCGCCAGGGGGCGGTGGCCGTAGGTGCTCGAGACGTTGACGACGGAGCCCGAGGACTCCCGCAGGTACGGGAGTGCCGCGTGGGCGAGCATGCTCGGCGCCGTCACGTTGAGCCCGAACAGCTCGGTGATCACCGAACGGTCCGTCTCCGCCAGGGGCATGACGGCCGTGGCGCCCGCGTTGTTCACGAGGACGTCGAGCCGCCCCCACCGCTCCACGGCCGCGGCGACGACCGTCTGCGCGGCGTCGTCCCCACGGATGTCGAGCGGCAGGATCGCGATACGCGAGTGCGCGCGAGCGGTCTCCTGCAGCGCCTCCTTGCGACGCCCGACGCCGAGCACCCGCGCGCCCGACGCCGCCAGGGCGACGGCCGTGGCACGGCCGATGCCCGATCCCGCCCCCGTGACGATCGCGACGCGACCGGAGAAACGCAGATCGGTGGAGCTGGTCGCAGAGTTGGTCATGGCAAGGCCCTTCATTCGATGTTCGCCGTACGTCGAACATAACAGGAGGACGCCGGGCTCACGCCGGACCCTTGCTGTGGCCCTGCACACGTGACCGCACGAATGGCGGACCGTCACCGCGAAAGCGCCGCTCAGGCCGCCAAGGCAGCCAGTTTCGACGGGTTCATCATCCACATCAGCCGGTCGATGCCGTCGGGGGCGACATGCAGGGAGAGGGCGGCGAACACGACGCCGTCGCGGGTCAGACGCACCCCGGCCCGGCCGTTGATCTCGACGGGGTCCACCGTGACGCCCGCCCAGAAGCGGTCGGCGAAGGCGTGGCAGTACTTCGCCACGCGGTGGCGGCCCACGACGGGGTACTTCGACGCCCGGACGACTCCTCCGCCGTCGGCGTACGAGATGACGTCGGCCGCGAACAACTCCTCCAGCACGGCCACGTTCCCCGACTGCGCGGCCGCGACGAACGCCGCCAGGAAGCGCCGGTGCTCGGCCGTCGCGACGCTGGCGCGTTTCTCCGCGGCGAGGTGCTTGCGCGCCCGGCTCACCAACTGCCGCACATTGGCCTGCGTCTGGTCGATGATCTCCGCGATCTGCGCGTACGGGTAGTCGAACGCCTCGCGCAGCACATACGCCGCGCGTTCCGTGGGCGTGAGCTTCTCCAGCAGCATCAGCGCCGCGATTTCCAGCGCTTCCCCGTTCACGGCGCCCAGCTCCGGATCGCTGCTGGTGTCGACCGGTTCCGGCAGCCACGGACCGACGTACGTCTCACGGCGGACCCGGGCCGACTGCAGGACGTTGATCGCGAGCCTGGTCACGGTCGTCGCGAGGAACGCCTGCGGGTTCTCCACCTTCGACCGGTCGTAGGTCTGCCAGCGGATCCAGGCCTCCTGGACCACGTCCTCCGCGTCGCCGGCACTGCCGAGGATCCGGTACGCGATGCCGAACATACAGCCGCGGGCTTCACGGAACGCGTCCTCCGCCTCCTGAAGACCTCGGGAGTCGTCCGCTGGATTGCTCTTCGACGGCATTCCTTGCCTTGCCTATCCTCGCTGCTCGGCGAGTCCGCCGCCCAAGGCGGCGGCATCTCGCCGATCCGTACGGACCGCCACCGGACCTGGCGGCCGGCTCAGGCCCGGGACAGCCAGTCGGTGTAGTGGGTGGGGGCGATGCGGGCACCGGCGGGGGCGATGATGGCGTCACCCTCGACGAGCGCGAACATGCCGGCGGTGTCATCGGTCACGACCGAGCGCCCGTCACCCTTGGCGGTGACCGTCAGCCGGCCGATCTCGTCGAGCGGGTAGACGTCCGGCCCCGCCACGTTGAGGACTCCGCCGAGCGGGCTGCCGACGGCGACGTCGGCGACGGCGCCCGCGACCTCCGCGGCGGTGATCGGCTGGATCGGCGTGCTGGGCAGCCGGACGGTGCCGCCTTCCGTCGTCCACGCCATGGTCGCCTCCATGAACTCCATGAACTGCGTGGCGCGGACGATGGAGTACGGGACCGAGCCGGCCTTGAGGATGTCCTCCTGGAGCACCTTGGCCCGGTAGTAGTCCAGGGCGGGCACCTTGTCCACGCCGACGATGGACAGGACGACGAAGTGCCCGACGCCGGCGCGCTCGCTCGCGGCGACGAGGTTGTCCATCGACTGCCGGAAGAAAGCCTCCGAGGCCTCGTCGAAGGTCGGCGAATTCGTCAGGTTGATCACGACGTCCGCGCCGGTCACGGCCTCGTCGACGCCCTTGCCGCTCAGCAGGTCCACACCCGTGGACAGCGAGTGCGGGATGGCTTCGTGACCGGCCGCGTCGAGCTTCTCGACGACCTGCGACCCGATCAGTCCGGTACCACCGACAACCGCGAGCTTCATGGCACGACCCGTCTTTCGATAACTGTGTCCGGAATGCCCTTATGGCACCGAAGTTACCCCCGGGGAAGTCGGCGCGCCTGGGCAGCATCCGTCGAACTATCAAGGACGTTACATATCCTGGATATTCGGTGTCAAGATTGCGTCGCGCGGTACGGTCACGCCCCGGCGGGGCGCGGGGCACGCAGGTGGGTCCGCTGCGCCAGCTCCTCCTGGTCGACCAGCGTGAGCATCGGCCGGCCCGGCGCGCACAGCATGGTCACGACGAAGCGCGTCCGCGCGTCCGTGAGGGCATTGCCGTCCTGGTAGTGGATGACGTCGCCGCCCGGCTCCCAGAAGGTCTCACCGGCCCTGACCACGCGTTCGGGCTCGCCTTCCAGCTCGAAACGCACCGCGCCCTCGATCACGTACCCGAAGGCCGGGCCCGTGTGGCGGTGCGGAGGCGTCCCCGGGTCCCCGGGCGGCCACTCGACGAGGATGGTCATCCCCGAGGCCCCCTCCGGGATGTGGGGCGGGGTGACGTCCTGAAGCATCGTGATCGCCGTCTGCCACGTCCCGGACTGCGCCTGCCCACCGGCGTTGCCCGCCGTGTCCTTGTCCGACATTGCGCTGCACCTCCGTAGATCGGTCCGCCTCACGCTTGCATGAGTGCTCCACAGGTACGACCGGGGACGCACCGCTCGTGTGACAGGTGCCGGGTACGGGCGCCGGCACGGCTCCGTGTCACACACGGGGGTCGTACTCGGTCTGGCATGCGGGGGCGGTCTCGCACACGTCCCCTCCACGCATCGTTGCGCCGAGCACACGTAGGGAATGGTGTACATGTCGTATCCGCAGCAGGTGTACTTCGGGCAGGGCGGCGAGGTCAGCGCGCGGTTCCGGCCGGAGAGCGCGGGACCGGACCTCGGCGAGGCCGGCAAGGACGCCTTCCACTATCTGGCGACCACCGCCACCACACGGGGCGAATTCGGCCTCTACCGGGTCGAGATGAGCCCAAGGGCGGGCGGCCCCAAGACGCATTTCCACCGGTCGATCTCGGAGTCCTTCTTCATCCTCGACGGCACCGTCCGCCTGTTCAACGGCGAGGAGTGGGTCGACGCACGCAAGGGCGACTTCCTGCACGTGCCGCAGGGCGGACTCCACGCCTACCGCAACGACTCCGACGCGCCGGCCCAGATGCTGCTGCTGTTCGCACCGGGCGCACCGCGCGAGAAGTACTTCGAGGGGCTGTCCCACCTGGCCGATGCCACGGACGAGGAGCGCGCCCGGTTCCTCGACGAGCACGACTCGTACTTCGTGGAATAGCCGGCGGATCCCGCCGGAGCCGCCGGGCGCGGTCCCCGCACGACAGCGCCCGGCGGCTCCTCGCCGGGGCCCGGATCGCCGTGTGTCCACTCCAGAAATGAGGAACATCTTGTCCCCTGAGAACACCTTCGTGATCGTCGGAGGCGGCCTGGCCGCGGGCAGGGCGGCGGAGGCGCTGCGCGAGCACGGCCACACCGGCCGGCTCGTCGTCATCGGCGACGAACCGCAGCGGCCCTACACCCGTCCGCCGCTCTCCAAGGGCTACCTGCTCGGCACGGAGGCCCGCGAGTCGCTCGAGGTGCATCCCGAGGACTGGTACGCCGAGCACGACGTCGACCTCCTGCTGGACACCAGCGTCACGGCGCTCGACTGGAGGGCCCGCGCGGTCGAGGTCGACGGTGGGCACCGGCTGTCCTACGCCAAGCTGCTCCTGGCCACCGGCTCGTCACCGCGCCGGCTGTCCGTGCCCGGTGCGGACCTGGACAACGTCCTGTACCTGCGCCGGGTGGGTGACAGCGACCGGCTCAAGGCCGCCTTCACCCCGGGCGCCAGGATCGTCGTGATCGGCGCCGGGTGGATCGGCCTGGAGACCGCGGCGGCCGCCCGGACGGCCGGGGCGCAGGTCACGGTGCTGGAGCACTCGGAGCTGCCGCTGCTGAAGGTGCTCGGACGTGAGGCGGCCGAGGTGTTCGCCGGTCTCCACATCGACCACGGCGTCGATCTGCGCCCGAACGTGCAGGTGGAGCGCATCACCGGGACGCAGGGCCGGGCGGACGGGGTCCGGCTCGCCGACGGCGGTCACGTCGCCGCGGACGCGGTGGTCGTGGGCATCGGCATCACGCCCAATGCGCACCTCGCACAGGACGCCGGCCTGGAGGTGCGCGACGGCATCGTCACCGACGCGCACCTGCGGACCTCGGTACCCGACGTGTATGCCGCGGGTGATGTCGCCAACGCCTACCACCCGTTCCTCGACCGCCACATCCGCGTCGAGCACTGGGCCAACGCACTGCACCAGCCCTACACGGCCGCGCGGGCCATGCTCGGTGCCGACGCCGTCCACGACCGGCTGCCGTACTTCTACACCGATCAGTACGACCTCGGCATGGAGTACACCGGGTACGCCGAGCCCGGCGGCTACGACCGCGTCGTCTTCCGGGGGGACGTCACCGAGCGGCGGTTCATCGCCTTCTGGACGGCCGGGAACCGCGTGCTGGCCGGCATGAGCGTCAACGTGTGGGACGTCATGGATCCCATCCGGTCCCTGATCACCTCCCGGTCGAAGGTGGACCCTGCGTTGCTGGCCGACCCCGGCGTGCCCCTGGACCAGGTCGTTTCCTGACGGCTCGTCGTCACCGGGGGTGTCACAGATGACCCGATCGCCCGGTCCTAGCTGACAACGACCCAGACAATCGGAGCAGACCGTGGCTATCACCGAACGACGTCTTTCCACCATGGTGCTGGTGATCGGTACAGGAGGAGCCGGGCTGCGCGCGGCAATCGAACTGGCCGAGGCCGGTGTCGACGTCCTCGCCGTCGGCAAGCGGCCCAAGGGGGACGCCCACACGGCACTCGCCGCGGGAGGCATCAACGCGGCCCTGGCCACGATGGACCCCGAGGACAGCTGGCAGCAGCACGCCGCCGACACCCTCAAGGAGAGCTATCTGCTCGCCGATCCCCGCACCGTGCGGACCGTCACCCAGGGTGCCGCCCTGGGCATCGACGACCTCGAGCGGTACGGCATGGCGTTCGCCAGGGAGGCGGACGGCCGGATCTCCCAACGCTTCTTCGGCGCGCACAAGTTCCGGCGCACCGCCTTCGCCGGCGACTACACCGGTCTGGAGATCCAGCGCACCCTGATCAGGCGGGCGGAGCAGCTCGACGTCCCGGTGCTCGACGGTGTCTACATCACCCGGCTCCTGGTGCACGACGGCGCCGTCTTCGGTGCGTACGGCTTCGACGTCGCGAACGGGACGCGGTACCTCATTTATGCCGACGCCGTCATCCTCGCGGCCGGCGGTCACACGCGTATCTGGCGCCGCACGTCCTCGCGGCGCGACGAGAACACCGGTGACGCGTTCCGCCTGGCCGTGGACGCCGGCGCGCGCCTGCGGGACGCCGAACTGGTGCAGTTCCACCCGTCCGGCATCATCGAGCCGGAGAACGCCGCCGGCACGCTCGTCAGCGAGGCCGCGCGCGGCGAGGGCGGCGTCCTCCGCAACGCGCTCGGCGAGCGCTTCATGACCCGCTACGACCCCGAGCGCATGGAGCTGTCCACGCGCGACCGCGTGGCGCTCGCCTCCTACACGGAGATCAAGGAAGGCCGCGGCACCCCCAAGGGAGGCGTGTGGCTCGACGTCTCGCATCTGCCGCGGCAGACGATCATGACGCGGCTCCCCCGGGTCTACCAGACCCTCATGGACCTGCAGATGCTGGACATCACCCGCGAACCGATCGAGATCGCGCCCACCGCGCACTACTCGATGGGCGGTGTCTGGGTGCGGCCCGAGGACCACAGCACGGACGTCCGCGGCCTGTACGCCATCGGCGAGGCCTCCAGCGGGCTGCACGGGGCCAATCGGCTCGGCGGCAACAGCCTCATCGAGTTGCTGGTCTTCGGCCGCCTCACGGGGCAGGCGGCCGCCGCATACTCCCGGGCGCTGACCTCGCAGCCGCGGTCGGCCTCCGCCGTGGCGCGGGCCCGCGCCGAGATCGACGACCTCCTCGCGGCGAACGGCCCCGAGAACGTCCGCGCCCTCCAGCGCGCCATCCGCAACACCATGACCGAGCACGCGGGTGTCGTCCGCGACGAACAGGGGCTGCGCACCGGGCTGGAGGAACTCTCCGCCGTCGAGAAGCGGATGGAGAACGTCGGTGTCCACCCCGACATCGCCGGCTTCCAGGACCTCGCCCACGCCTTCGACCTCAAGGGCGCGGCCCTGGCTGCGCGGGCCACGCTCGAATCGGCGCTGGAACGTCGCGAGACCCGTGGCTGCCACAACCGCAGCGACTACCCGGACCTGGACCCCGCGCTGCAGGTCAATCTCGTCTGGTCCCCGACGACGGGAATCACCCACGAGAGCATTCCGGCCATACCCGAGGCGATCGCCTCCCTGATGGAGGACGTCTCGACCGAGGGAAAGCTCGCCGAGTGACGCCCAGGCCCGGGCGCGATGCCGCGCGGGCCGCCGGGTCCTGTCACACACCGGATCGCCATCCGGTCTATCCCCGTACTGCAGAATCCCCAGAGAGGATCCCCCCATGAAGGTCGTAGTCGTCGGCGGAACCGGGCTGATCGGCTCGAAGGTCGTCCGCAATCTCAGCGACCACGGGCACGAGGCCGTCGCTGCCTCGCCCAACACGGGCGTCAACACACTGACCGGAGAGGGCGTCGCCGAGGTGCTCCAGGGCGCGCAGGTCGTGGTCGACGTCTCCAACTCACCCTCGTTCGAGGACGAGGCCGTGATGCACTTCTTCCGCACCTGCACCACCAACCTCCTGAAGGCGGCTGCGGATGCCGGAGTCAGGCATTACGTCGCGCTCTCCATCGTCGGTACCGACCGGCTCCCGGAGAACGGCTACTTCCGTGCCAAGCTGGCCCAGGAGGAGCTGATCAAGGAGTCGGGCCTGCCCTACTCCGTCGTCCACGCCACGCAGTTCTTCGAGTTCATGAACGGGATCGCGGACTCGGCGACCGACGGGGACACGGTGCGCATCGCTCCCGTCAAGTTCCAGCCCATCCACTCCGACGACGTGGCCGCCGTCGTCTCCCGCACCGCGGCCGGTACCCCCCTCGACGGCACGGTGGAGATCGCCGGCCCCGACACGTTCCGGTTCGACGAGATGGTCCGCGACGTGCTCACCGCCCAGAACGACCCGCGCACGGTCGTCGCGGACCCGCGCGCCCCGTACTTCGGGTCCGAGTTGGAGGAGAACTCGCTCGTGCCCGGTGCCGGCGCGCAGCTCGCCGGGACCCGGTTCGCCGACTGGTTCGCGCGGCAGCAGTGAGGTCCGCGGGTGGCCCCTGCCCGCCGGGGGGCAGGGGCCATCGGCATGGGGGACGTCGGTGCGTCCCGCACCCGTACGCCGCCACGGGCCGCTGCGGGCGGCACGCCGACCCGGCGGCCACGGCACGAAGGAACCGGCCGCCTGCGCCCGGGAATGTCGTGGCGACCGGCTTCGCGGGCGACGGCCCCGTGCCGCACTGACCGGCGTCTACCTCCTCGACCCCTTGAAGAGCACGATCGGCTTCTCTGTCCGGCACGCGATGCTCGCGCACGTGCGCGGAAGGTTCACCGACTTCGAGGGGCTCCTGCACCTCGACGGACGCCGTCCCACCCGGTCGAGTGCCCATCTGAGCGTCCAGACCGGCAGCCTGCGCACGGGTCTGCCCGGGCGGGACGCGCGCCTGACCGGTCCCGGCTTCCTCGACGCGGCGGCGTTCCCCCTCATGGCCTTCCGTTCCACCGGCATCGTCGCCATCGGTGAGGACCGGTTCCGCATGTCCGGCAGCCTGCGGATCAAGGACGTCGACCTGCCCCTGCGGATCGACCTCGCGACGGGCGGGGTCCGCCGGGACGCCCATGGCACGTACCGCGTGGGCTTCAAGGGCACGGCCACCCTGCGGCGTTCCGACTGGGGACTCGGCCGGAACACGGCACCCGGCGTTCGGGACGTTCTGGTCAGCGCCACCGTGAAGCTGGCGTTCGACATCTCGGCGGTGCGGCCCGGGCGGCCGGACGTCCCCTGACGGGGAGCACCGCCGCTCGCCACGCGGTGGACCTTTGACGGCATTTGACCCCGTCGCCCGCCGACCAGGTGGTGGTCATGCCCTCCCATCGACCCGCTGAGCGAAGCGCTCGGGTTAGTCTGTCCGTCGTACCGGACACGGGGTGCCCCTGCGAGGGGCTGAGATCACACCCGTCGAACCTGAACCAGTTCGTACTGGCGGAGGGATGTCTTTCATGCCTTGGACGCATGTTTCCGGCGGTCTGCCCGCCGACGGCCGGCAGACCGTCTTCGACGGGCGCATGCCTGCCGCCGCAGGCGATCTCCGCATCGAAGCGCACGGCATCCGGCCGGTCCCCGAGAGCAACCGCTACGGCGGCCCGGGGCGGCTGTTCACCGTGTGGTTCGCCCCCAACCTCACCATGACCGGCGTGTTCACCGGCACCATCGGCATCGCGCTCGGCCTGGACTTCGCCACCGCGCTCGTGGCCGTCGTGCTCGGCACCGTGGTCGGCGCGATACCCACCGCCTACCTCGGCACCTGGGGTAGCCGGACCGGCGCAGGGCAGCTGCCGCTGGCCCGGCTCGCCTTCGGCCGGGCGGTCGCGCTGCCGGGCATCCTGCAATGGCTGTCGTCGGTCGCCTGGGACGCGCTGATCGGCCTCTTCGGCGGCGACGCGCTGGCCCGGCTGTGCGGCCTGCCCTTCTGGCTCGGCGTCCTGATCATGATGCTCGCCCAGGGCGCTCTCGGCGTCCTCGGTTACGAGGCCATCCACCGGCTCCAGATCATCATGACCTTCGTGCTCGCCGCCGCGTTCGCGCTGATCGCCTGGAAGCTGCTCGACGGTGTGCACCCCGCGGCCACCGGCGCGGCCCACGGCGCCGACCGGGGCGGCGCGTTCGTCCTGACCAGCACCATCGCGCTGAGCCTGTCGCTGTCCTGGGCTCCGTACGCCAGCGACTTCAGCCGCTACCTGCCTCGGACCGCCTCGCGCTCGCGCATGTTCTGGTTCACCCTGGCCGGCTTGGTGGTGTCCTTCGCGGCCGTCCAGGCCCTCGGGCTGTGGGGCGCGTCCGTCCTGACCGACCAGACCGCCGCGGGTGTGGCGGACCTGCTGGGCGGTGGGCCGCTGGGCGCGTTCGGACTGCTCGCCGTGGCCCTGGCCGCCCTGTGCAGCAACGCCATGAACGACTACAGCGGATCCCTCGCCCTGCAGACCTCAGGTGTGCGCGTCCCGCGCCCGGTGGCGGCCGCTTTCGCCGCCGCCCTCGGCTTCCCCCTGGTGCTGTGGATGCACGCCGCCGACACCACCGCCCGCTTCCAGAACGTGCTGCTGTTCGTCGGCTACTGGATTCCCGGGTTCGTGGCGATCGTCGTCGTCGACTGGCTGGCCCGGGCGCGGGCCCGGGCAGGTGCCGAGATCGACCTCGCCGCGGAGACCGACCGGCTCCAGCCCGGCCTGCCCGCCGTCCTCGCGTTCGTCACCGCCTTCGCCGCGGCCGTACCGTTCATGGACACCAGCCTGTACGTGGGCCCGGTGGCCTCCGCCCTGCACGGCGCGGACCTCTCGTACTACGTGGCGTTCCTCGTGGCCCTCGCGGTGTATGCCCCGCTGCGGCTGCGCCGGCGCCCCTGAGCGCGGCGCACCGGCCGCAGGCACGCCCGGACACCTCCACCCCGAAGGAGCGACACCCATGCCCCCGACATCCGCCGACCACACCGCCTTCGCCGCGCAGGCGCTCGCACGCGTACGGGCGGACTCCCCGCTGGTCCAGTGCCTGACCAACGCGGTGGTCACGGGGTTCACCGCCAACGTGCTGCTGGCGCTGGGCGCCGCACCGGCCATGGTCGACATCCCGGACGAGGCCGGCCCGTTCGCCGGGATCGCCTCGGGCGTCCTGGTCAATCTCGGCACCCCGCACGCCGAGCAGCGCACCGCCATGGTCGAGGCCGCGCGGGCGGCTGTCTCCGCCGGCACCCCCTGGGTGCTCGACCCGGTGGCCGTCGGCGCGCTGCCGGTGCGCACCGCGCTGGCACGCGAACTCCTGGAACTGCGGCCGACGATCGTACGGGGCAACGCCTCGGAGATCATCGCGCTCGCGGGAGCGGGCGGCGGCGGCCGCGGAGTGGACACCTCCCACGGCGTCGAGGCCGCGGAGGAGACGGCGCACCGGCTGGCGCGGGAGACCGGCGGGGTGGTCGCCGTCTCCGGCCCCGTGGACTTCCTCACCGACGGGGAGCGCACCGCCCGCGTCGCCAACGGGGACGTCCTGCTGACCCGGGTCACGGGCGGGGGCTGCGCGCTGGGGGCCGTGATGGCCGCCTTCGCGGCGGTGGACGGGGACCGGTTCTCCTCGACGGTGGCCGCCGTCACGGTGTACACGGTCGCCGCCGAGCTGGCCGCGAAGTCGTCGTCCGGGCCCGGCAGTTTCGCCGTGGCGTTCCTGGACGCGCTCGCCGCACTGCGGGAGTCCGACATCGCCGAGCGGGCCTCCGTGTCGTGACGCGGGCACCGGTCGATCTGTCGGTCTACCTGGTCACGGACGCGGCCCAGTGCCGGGCCCGGGGCCGCGGCGTGGCCGAGACCGTCGCCGCGGCGGTGGCGGGGGGCGTCACCGCGGTGCAGATCCGTGAGAAGCACGCCGACGGCGGGGATTTCCTGCGCACGGTCACGGCGGTGGCCGCCGTCCTCCCGGAACGCGTGGCGCTGATCGTCAACGACCGGGTGGACGTGTTCCTGGCCGCACGCTCCGCCGGCGTGCGCGTGACGGGCGTCCACATCGGCCAGTCGGACCTGCCTCCGGCCACCGTCCGCGAACTGATCGGGCGGGACGCGGTACTGGGGCTGAGCGCCGCCACCCCCGGCGAACTGCGCGCCGCCGCCGAGGACCCGGCGGACGTCCACCACGTCGGCATCGGCGCGCTGCACGCGACCCGGACCAAGCACGACGCCCCGCCCTCGCTCGGCCACGACGGCTTCGCCCGTCTCGTCCGGCTCAGCACGCTGCCCGCCGTGGCCATCGGCGGCGTCACCCCGGCCGACCTGCCGCTGCTGCGGGAGGCCGGGGCAGCCGGAGCGGCCGTCGTGTCCGGCATCTGCGCCGCCGCGGACCCGTGTGCCTCGGCGCGCGAGTACGCCCTCGCGTGGGGCCCGCCCCACTAGTCCGCGATCTCCTCGTGCTCGCGGACGACGGGCTTGGGGATCTGCGTGCCCTCGCCGTACAGACCCCGGCTGAGCCTGGCCCGCAGCCGCTGCGTGCGGTCCGTCGTGTCGACGCTGATCGGCAGGTACTGCTCGTGCTCAGTCAGGGCACGAAGCCGTTCCGGGCTGAGGGCCTGGTGGACCTCGACGTACTCGCCGTTCGGCATGCGCTTGATGACGCCGGTCTCGCGGCCGTGCACCACCTTGTCGCGGTCACTGAGCTGGAGGCCGAGCGCCCAGCGCTTCGTGACCGCGAAGACGACGAGGGGCATGACGAAGAGCCCGACGCGAACGGCCCAGGTCACCGCGTTGACCGAGATGTGGAAGCGGGTGGCGATCACATCGTTGGCCGCGCCGAGCAGTGCCACGGCGTAGACGCTGATCCACGCCGCGCCCAGTGCCGTGCGCACCGGCCGGTTCCGCGGCCGGTCCAGGAGATGGTGGTCCCGGTCGTCGTCGGTGACCCAGGCCTCGATGAAGGGGTAGGCGCCCATGAGCAGGAAGAGACCGGTCCCCACCCCCAGCGGTATCAGGTTGTCGAGGGCGAGGGTGTGTCCCCACAGGACGACCTCCCAGCCGGGCATGACCCGCAGGAGCCCGTCGGCCACGCCCATGTACCAGTCGGGTTGCGATCCCGCCGTGACCTGGTCGGGGCGGTAGGGGCCGTACAGCCAGACGGGGTTGATCTGCGCGATCGAGGCGATGATGAGGATGACCCCGGTGACCAGGGAGAAGTATCCGGCCGCCCGCACGGCGTAGGACCGCAGGGGGATGCCGACGACATTCCTCTCCGTGCGCCCGGGTCCCGGGTACTGCGCGCGATTGTGACGGAACGTCAGGAACACCAGACCGGCGAACAGCGCCGTCATCAGCGCGGGGAGCACCACGACGTGGATCGTGTTGAAGCGCGAGACCAGGTCGTTCCCCGGGAACTCGCCGCCGAAGAGGAACATCGACAGGTACGTGCCGACGATCGGTACCGACAGGATGGTGCCGTTCACGACCATGAGCCCGGTCCCGGAGAGCAGGTCGTCCGGGAGGTCGTATCCCGTCAGCCCCTCGAACATGCCGAGCACCAGCAGCAGGAAGCCGAGCACCCAGCTGAGCTCCCGCGGTTTGCGGAAGGCACCGGTGAAGAACATCCGCATCATGTGGGCGAGAAGGCTGGCGACGAAGATCAGCGCCGCCCAGTGGTGGGCCTGCCGGATCAGCAGTCCGCCGCGAACGTCGAAGGATATGTGCAGGGTCGAGTCGAACGCCTCAGACACCGTCTGCCCCCGCAACGGCGCGTAGCTGCCGTGGTACTGGACCTGCTCCATCGACGGGTGGAAGTAGAACGTCAGATACACGCCCGTGAGGACGAGCACGATGAAGCTGTAGAGGGATATCTCCCCCAGCATGAAGGACCAGTGGTCCGGGAACACCTTGCGCCTGCCGTCCCGGCGCGGGCCGCTGACCCCCAGCCGCCCGCGGGCCCATGCGGCGAAGGTGTTCCCCCTGGGATCTCGTCCCGATTCGTCCGTCCGGCTGCCGCTGTCCATTTCGTACCACCATCTTCCGAGACGCTGCCTTCACCACTAGGACCGGAAAAACGGCTCAGATGTGACATCAGCAGGTGGGAGCGGGCGCGGGAGCGACGTGTCACAAGCGGGGCGCCTGCCCGGTCTCATGTTCGGAGCCGAAGAGTGCGAGCAGGTGCGCGATGCACCTGTGAGCAGACCTCCTGCACTTCGACGAGGTCGAGCCTGCGGCCGCACTGTGTGGTGCCGTTGCTCGAGGGAGGATGCGGTATGGACTACACCGGTGACGCGGTGTCGATCGCGGAGCTGCTCGACGAGCGCCGGCAGCTGCTCGACGTCGCGTACCGGATGGTGGGCGACGGCGACGAGGCGGAGGGCGTCGTCGCCGAGACCTACCGCCGGTGGTACGCGCTGTCCGACACGGCACGCGCGGACATCGCGGCCCCTCGTTCCTGGCTCGTGACGACCGCCAGAGGCATCTGCCTGGCCCGGCCGGCTTTCCCCGACCGGGACCGCGAGCGGGCCTCGGCGCCGGTCACGCACGGCGAGGTCGTCGGGACGGCGCCTGCCGCGGTCCCGCGCGCCGTGCGGCCTGCGGAGCCGGAGTACGCCGCACTCGCCGCCCGCGCGCGTCGGTGGCTTCGCGCGCGGCGTTCACGCCCGGGGATACTCGTGCGGCACGACGCGCTGGCCCGCGCCGTCCACGCGGCCTGCGCGGCGGAGGATCTCGGACGGCTGAGGTCCTTGCTGTCCCCCGATGCCACGGCGGTCTTCGACGGTGGCGGCAAGGTCCGGGCGATGATGCGCCCGGTGCGCGGAAGTGAGCAGGTCGCGCGCAGCCTGCTCGTACTCCTGGCCAGACGGCCGCACACCACGCTGCGGGCCCAGTCCGTGAACGGCCGGACCGGCCTCGTGGTGCGCTACGACCGCCAGGTCGCCGCGATCATCAGTCTCGGTGTCACGGGCGACCGGGTCGGACACCTCTGGGTGGTCCTCAATCCCGACAAGCTCCGGCTCTGGAACCGGCCGCCCGCCTCCGCACCGTGACGACCTCTGTCTGTGCGGCCGGAGCCTGAGGGAGCGCACCCACCGGGTCAGGCCCGGCGGAAGCGCGAGTCGAGGAACGTGGCGATCTTTCCGGGGTTCCACACCCACATCAGTGTGTGGATGCCGGCGGGTGAAGCGGCGATCGTCAGCAGCGTGGTCGGCGCGCCGTCCCGGTGCATCATGACGGCGGTGCGTCCGTTGGCCTCGACGCGCCGCGGGTCCGCGGCCCGCCAGAAACCCGGGCGCCCCATCGCCAGGTTCGCCACCCGCGTCCGGCCGAGAACGGGAATCCGCGCGGCACCCCGGACACCGTTGCCGTCGGACAGACTGACGGCATCCGGGGTGAGGAGGGCCTCCAGAGAGGCGACGTCACCTGTACGGGCCGCCGAGACGAAGGCCTCGACGAGGCGTCGGTGCTCCGTCCTGTCCACGGTGTCCCGCCGCTCGGCCAGGAGATGCGCGCGAGCGCGGCTCACGATCTTCCGTACGTTGACGACGCTGAGTCGGAGGATCCCGGCGATCTCCGGATAGCTGTAGTCGAACGCCTCGCGCAGCACGTAGGCCGCGCGCTCGGTGGGACCCAGCTTCTCCAGCACCAGCAGCAGCGCCAGCTCCACGGCCTCGGCGCGCTGCGCGCCCACCTCGGGGTCCACGCCGGTGTCGATGGGCTCGGGCAGCCACGGACCGATGTACGTCTCCCGGCGCACCCGGGCGGACTGTGCGACGTTGATGGCCAGACGGGTCGTCGTGGTCGCGAGGAAGCCCGCGGGGCTGACCACCGCGGAGCGGTCGGTGCGCTGCCAGCGCAGCCACACCTCCTGGACCACGTCCTCGGCCTCGGCCGCGCTGCCGAGCACGCGGTACGCGATGCCGAAAAGACGGGGCCGCAGCTCCACGAAGACGGAAGCCGCCTGGTCGAGGTCGTTTGCCGCAGGGCACGGCTCGAAATGCATGAGTGGGGGGTCTCCGATCCTCTGACCCGATGTCCTCACCGGGCCCGTCCCGTCCGCCGTACCGGCCCGGGATCGACCCGGGATCAACCCGGGCCGGGTCCGGACCGGTCGCGCTCAGACGCCGGTTCGCTCGCCCGCCGGGCGCTCCTCGGGGCGCCGGGTCCTGCCGCCCGCGACGAACGCGTCCCGCGGGTGCTGCACGGAGGCCAGGGAGACGAGATCCCGGCCGAAGGCGGCCGCGGTGAGCCAGACGGTGAGCACCCGGACCTTCCGCTCCCAGGTGGGCACGGCCAGTACGTGGTAACCCCGGTGCATCAGCCAGGCGAGGAGTCCCTTGATGACGATCCCCTTGTACTGGAAGATGCCCCGGCCCAGACCGAGGGTGGCCACCACTCCGAGGCTGCTGTGCCGATAGTCGCGGACCGTCCCCCCGCGCAGTTCCGCCCGGATGTTCTTGGCCAGGCGCCTGCCCTGCCGAACCGCGTGCTGTGCGTTGGGCACCGTCCGGGCACCCGGCACGGGCGACGCCAGGTCGGGTACGGAAGCGTCGTCCCCCGCCGCCCAGACGCCGGGCACCGGGGCGCCGTCGGTGCCCACCACCCGCAGGTCGGCGCCGACGACGAGCAGGCCGCGCTCGTCGACCGGCAGGTCCGTGTGGTTGTGCACGACGGGGTTGGAGGCGTTGCCCGCGGTCCAGACGATCAGCCCGGAGTCGAACTCCTCCCCGCTGGACAGCACGACGTGCCCGTCCGTGGCGGAGGTGAGCTGCGTGTTCAGGTGCACATGGGCGCCACGGCGCTCCAGGGAGCGCACGACCCAGGCACCCGGCTTGGCGGTCACCTCGGGCAGGATGCGGTCCCGGGCCTCGACCAGGTGGAAGGACAGCTCGTCGAAGCTCAGCTCCGGGTAGGACGTGAGCATCGCGGTGGCCAGGGAGAGCAGTTCGCCGAAGCCCTCGACACCGGAGAACCCGCCGCCGACGAACGTGACGGTCAGCAGTTTCCTCCGCTCGGGACCGGGTGGCAGGGACGCGGCCTGGTCGAACGCGGTCAGCAGCCGGTCGCGGATGGCCACCGCCTCCTCCACGTGCTTCAGGCCGATCGCGTGCTCCGTCAGGCCCGGTATGGGGAAGGTGCGGGTCACGGCACCGGCGGTGACCACCAGGACGTCGTAGCGCAGTTCGCGGTCGGCGCCGTTCACCGGCCGGACGGTCACGGCCCGGTCCGCACTGCGGATCTCGGTCACGCTTCCGGCGATCAGCCGGCTCTTGCGCAGGTGCCGGCGCAGCGACACGGCGGCGTGGCGGGCCTCGACCGAACCCGCCGTCACCTCCGGCAGGAACGGCTGGTAGGTCATGTACGGGCGCGGGTCGACAACCGTAATCCTCGCTTCCCCGGCCCGCAACGACTTCTCAAGTCCCCAGGCGGTGTAAAAGCCCGCATAGCCACCACCGACGATCAGGATCTCTCGCATGGTTCCCTCTGTTTTTGGTCCGACACGAGAAAGACCGGACAGAGCGGAACGGTGTGACAGCCGGACGCCGCCTCAGTTGTCGTCGTGGCGGTCGGGGCGCACCTCGATGTGGTCGGGTTCGAGGTCGAGAAGGACCCGGTGCTGGATGTCGAGCGCGGTGGCGAAGTCCCGGGGCAGCTGGAGACGGCCGGCACGGTCGACGGTGGCGTACTCGCGGGCGTGGGTGGTGGTGTTGCCCTGGTCGTCGACGGTGGTGTGGCGCAGCACCTCGGAAGCGGTGCGGCCGTCGCGGATGGCGACGGTGCGGTCGACGGCCTGGGCGACCGCCTGATCGTGGGTGACGATCACGACGGTGGTACCCAGTTCCTGGTTGATGGCGCGGAAGGCGCCGAAGACCTGGTCGGCGGTGGCGGAGTCGAGTTGCCCGGTGGGCTCGTCGGCCAGGACGAGCGCGGGGTGGTTGGCCAGCGCGACGGCGATGGCGGTGCGCTGCTGTTCGCCGCCGGACATCTGCTGGGGCCGGCGGTCGGCGCAGTGGGCGACGCCGACGAGTTCCAGGAGTTCGGCGGCACGGGTGGCGCGTTCCTTGCGGCCCTTGACGCCTCCGGCGAGCTGCATGGGCAGGACGACGTTCTGCAGGGCGGTGAGATAGGGCAGCAGGTTGCGGGAGGTCTGCTGCCAGACAAAGCCGACGACCTCGCGCTGGTAGCGCAGGCGGCTGCGGCCGTCCAGGTCGAGCAGGTCGAAGCCGGCCACGGTGGCGGCTCCGGCGGTGGGCGTGTCCAGGCCGGCCAGGATGTTCAGCAGGGTGGACTTGCCGGAGCCGGACGCGCCGACCAGGGCCATGAGTTCGCCGCGTGCGACCAGCAGGTCCAGTCCTTGCAGGGCCTGGACCTCGACGCCCTGGGCGGTGAAGATGCGCACCAGGCGGTCGCAGGCGATGAGGGCGTCCTGTCCGTAGGCGGGACGATCGCGGTGCGCGGTGGCGCGCCGTTCGAGTTCCGCCAGGGACACGCCGCCCCCGGCCGTGTCCGCGACCGCGCTCGTGCCGGTCTGGGTCGTGTTGTCGGTCATGCTCGGTCCCCGATCCGCAGTTCCGTTCCTTCGCCGCGTCGTCCGGTGGCCCATGCCTGTACTGCCAGGACCGCGCAGGCCAGCGCGACGAGCGCGGCCGACGGCAGGAGCAGGGAGGCGGGGTCGGTGCGCAGCACCGCTGCCGAGACGTCGGTGGCGGGTGTGCTGGTGCTGAAGGCCAGTGCCGTCAGGTCGACGCCCGGCCGCAGCAGCGGCACGGTGGCGACGCTGACCAGGATGCCGCCGACCGCGCCGAGCAGGACCTGCGGCAGCATCTCCAGCACCGCCAGGGTCTGCCGCTGCCGGCCGGTCATGCCCATGGTGCGCAGCCGGGCGAGCAGGGCCCGCCGCTGCGGCGCGTTGTGCATCAAGGAGAGCAGCAACGCCAGCACGCTGTAGCCCGCACCGGCGGCCACCGCCGCCAGATACACACCGCGCGCACCGGACTGCAGCGCGGTCGTGCTCCACGCGGACCGCTCCTCCGAGCGGAGCAGGACCTGGACGTCGCGTGCCCCGGCATCGCGGACAGCCGCGCGCAAGGCCTTTCCGTCGATGTGTTCGCCGCTGATCAGGAGTGTCAGTGGACGCGTGGCCGAGGACACCGCCCCCGGGTGCGCGCGATGCACGGACGCCTCGGAGACGATGACGAACTCACGGCCCGCGACGGCCGGTGTCTCCGGCACGGTGGCCGCCACACGCACGTCGAATGCGCTCGCCGCGGTGTAGACGGTCGTCGTGCCGTGCCCGATCTGCCGGGCCAGTCGTGGTGAGGCGATGACCGGGGCCGGGCCGTGGCCCGGGTCGGCCAGTGCCGCCGCCGGGAACGAGGTCCCCACGCCGGTGTACCGGGTGAGGCGTGCGTAGCGTCCGGGATCGACGATCAGGACGTCGTACCTGGTATTCGTCGCCTGGAGCAGCTGTCCTGTCTCGACGCGGACGCCCAAGGTGTCGCGCACCCCGGGGACCCGGCGGACCCGGGCGTCCAGCCCCTCCGGGAGTGCCAGGCCCATGGTGGACTGCACCCGAGCGTCCGCTCCCACCTTGACGACCGCCGCGTGGTCGCGTCCCCTCTCGACGCCGGCGAGGACCGAGCCCCCGAAGGACGTCACCGTCAGGGCGATCAGCACGGCCAGCAGCGGCAGTGCCGCGGTCGAGGGGGCGCGGCCCGCACGGGCCACACCGATCTGCAGCACCGCACCGTTCAGGCGGGCGGCGGGACGGCCCAGGAGCCGTACGGGCAGCGGGTACACGCGCAGCAGCACCAGCGCGGCGATCAGCGCCATCAGGACCGGTGCCGCGGCCGTGAGCACATCGGCGCCACCGTCGGCGGTGCCCCGGTGGCGCAGTGCGGCCACCGCGCCCGTCACGATGACGGCGACCGTCAGCTCGGCCACGGTCCTGCGCCGCGACGGCCGGACCGCGATCAGGTCCTCGCGCTGTTCCAGCCGCGGCCTGCGGGCGGCGGCCAGAGCTCGCAGCGGCAGGGCGAAGGTGGCCACGAGCACAACGACGGCAGCCGAGACCAGGGACAGTGCGGAGCGCTCGGCCGGGAAGAGCAGCAGCGCGAGTCCCAGCCCGAGGGCCGCCGACGGGACCGCGATCAGGGCGCTCTCGCCGATCAGCCGGGCAGCCAGGCCCGGCAGGGCGATGCCCCGGGCGCGCAGAAGCGTCAACTCCGGCCGGCGGCGCGTCGCCTGGAAGCCGGCGGCCATCAGGAGCACGACGGCGGCGACCGTGCCGACACCGACCGCGGCCACCAGGATCAGCGGCTGGGACGCGGCACGCTCACGCAGAAAAGGCGTCAGCAGGTCCGCCAGGCCGTGCTCCTCGACGGTCAGACCCCGCTGCTGGGTCAGCCCCTGCAGCCGGGCGGCGTCAGGGCCCGCGTTGAGCGCGAAGATCCGGTCGCGGGCCGCGGGGACGTCACGCGCGGTGAGCGCCGCGATGTCGGCCGGATGGTGCCAGTACACCTCCGCGCCGTCGTGGAGACGGAGCAGGGCGGCCGTGGCGTCCGGGGAGATCAGCGCGGTGAAGTGCCAGTAGAACGTCGGAGTGTTGGGCGGCTTCGCGGGCACGGTGATCAACGTCGGCGCGCGGAGGTCGGGCTCGGCGTTCCAGTAGGGGGCCTGCGGGGACCGGGGCGACACGACTCCGGTGACCCGGAGGGTCAGCGCGGAGCCGTAGGAGTCCTGGAGGTGGATTGCCGAACCCGCGTGCAGCCGCATGACCTTGGCGGTGCGGTCGGTGACCGCCGCCTCGACGACAGCGGTGTCCTCGCCGGCCCGGGGCAGCCGTCCCGAGACGATCCGGGTACGGCCCGCGAGGCCCGCCTGGGCGAACAGCGTGGCCTGCGGGGGCAGGAGCTTGGTGGGACGGGGCAGGCCGGGGTCCACGGCCGGAGTCTCATCGGCGCTGCGCACACCGTAGACGGTCTGCGTCTTGTCCAGCGCGAGCGGCTTCCGGACGACCCGCTGGAACGTTCCCTCGGTCCTGGCGACCGCCTGCGGGGTGAGCAGCGCCTCGCCGCCCTCCGGGACGGACAGCTGCGACACACCCAGCGACATCGTCACGCTGCGGTCGGCCAGCGGCGCCTGCCGGAGCGTGTCACGCAGCGCGTCGTTCTCGTACCCGTCCACGGCCCGCGGCATCACCGCTGCCAGGAACGCCGTCACCAGCACCAACGCGGCCATGGCCACGGCCCCGCCGGGGGCGGCCCGCAGACGGGCGCGGACCCAGGACACGTCGCCGTGACCGACAGGACTCAGCGGTTCGGTCATGTCACTCCCCTCCTTGACGACGCAGCGCCTGGACCGGGTCCGTCGACCGCAGCGCCATCAGCGCCACCACCAGCAGCGGCACCACGGCCACGATGGCCAGCAGTTGAAGGACCGACCCGGACGGCAACTCCACCCGCACCGCCGGCACCGGACTGTCCGCCCCTGAGGTCAGGACGATCAGCGGCACCACCAACCGGGTCAGCACAGCGCCCAGCACCGTTCCCACCGCGATCGCGACCACCACCAGCAGACCCTGCTCGACGGCCACCACACGGGCCAGCGAACGCCGCGGCGCACCCAGTGCGGCCAGGATGGCGGTTTCCTGCGCCCGCTCCCGCATCGCACCGATGGCCGCCACAGCGAAGCCGACGGCCGCCAGCACCGTCGCCGTCAGCACCGCGGCGGGCAACGCCGACAGGGGACCGGCGCCGAGCGGGTCGCTCCGCAGGTCGGCCCGCTCCTCGTCGCGGGCCAGGACCGAGGTGATGTCGCCACGCGCCCTCAGCTCGGACGCCACACGCGTACCGGCGCCCGGATCGGTTGCGATCCACCACTCACCCGGCTGCCACCCGTACTGGTCCAGCGCGGCCAGCGCGCGGTTCACCGTCCGCAGGTCCAGCAGGAGCGCACCGCCGTCGGTCTCGGCCGACGCCGCGCCGGTGGTGGGCAGCGCCCGTACCGTTCCGGCGATACGGACGGTCAGTTTCACTCCCCGCACATCGACGCTCACCTCATCACCCACGCGCGCGTCAACCGCCCGCAGGAACGTGTCGGTGACCACCGCGGGCACAGGGCCCGTGAACGCGTTGCCGGCGCGCAGATCCACCGCGGCACCGTTGGAGCCATTCGGCTGGTTGTCCGCAAAAGGTATTTCCCCGGTGTTGTAGCGCACGGTCAAGGGAGTGCCGTGATCCGAATGCGGCGTCTGCGCCGACGCCACCGCAAGGCCTGCCTGCTTCTGATCGGCCACGGATGCCTCGGTCCGTGTGCGGGCACTCCAAGTGCCGCCGTCGGGCACGGGCACCGCCTTCGTGGTTCCGTCCGTGGTCACAGCGGTCAGTGCCGTCAGGGAGAGCCGGTGGTGCTCGTCCTGGCCAGGGACCAGGAAATCGACCTTGAGCCCGTTGAGCCGCAGCGGGCCGGCCGGTCCGGCGCCGGACGCCCGGCCCATTTCGGCGGCGAGGTCCGCTTCCAGCACGTGCCGCCGGCCGTCCGCGGGAAGGTCGCCCAGCACGAAGGTGTAGGGCGTTCCGTAACGGTCGACGAAGCTTGCCCGTATGTGGTCCTTGACGGTGCTCGCGACCGCTCGGTCGTCGGTGTCCGCGGCCTCAAGGCTCATGGTCACCCGCAGTCGGGCCACGTCCTCCGGCAGCACGAACCCCTCCGCCCCGGCGGGGACGTCCCGCTCGGGTCGCAGGCCCGACAGTAGTTTCGGCAGCGACTTGTCCGCCAGGTCCTCGCGCATCCGCATCACGCCGGCCGCGGTCCCGGCGTCCACGGCGAGGGCGGTCGCCTCGCGGTCCCCGGGAAGCGGCACCGACGAACGGCCCGCGGGCGTCACAGCGGTGACACCGCGTACGCCGTCGTACACACCGCCCTGCCCGAGGGGCGGGGTGGACGACCCGGTCACGCGGACGTCCGCACCCACGGCGAAATCCGCCTGGTCGTTCTGTGAACCCGTCCAGCTCGCGCTCTCCCCGATGGCGAAGACACTGATCGACATGGCGAAGACCAGCAGCAGCGCGGGCGTGGTCCCGCGTCCGGCCCGCCGGGAGAGCTGCCAGCCGGCAAGCGCCGCCGCCAGGCCGCGGACCCGTGCCGACCCCCGCTCGCCGACCCGCGCGGCCAGCGGCAGCAGGCGCAGGGTGAGCACAGCGCCCGCGAGCAGACACAGCGCCGGCGCGACCACCAGGACCGGATCCACGCCCAGGGCCCCGGCGTTGTCGACCGTGAGCACGCCCGATCCGCCGGCTCGGCGGGAGAGCTGCCAGAACGCCAGGACTGCCACGACCAGCAGGCCGATGTCGGCCCCGGCGCGTACCGGGCCGGGCAGCGCCCGCCTGCCGTCGCCCGCCGCCTGCTCACCCGCGTACGACCCGGGGCGTTTCAGCGACGGGGCCAGCACGATGAAGGCGCAGACGGCCGCGGCGAGAGCGGCCACCCACCAGACGTCGGAAGGGGGCGTTTTCAGCGTCACCCCGGCGCGGGCCAAGGCCCCGTGGGCGGCCAACTGGTGCACCATCGGTCCGGCCAGAAGCGGAGCCGCAACGGCGGCGGGCAACGCGAGGAGAAGCGCCTCGGTCGCGGCGAGCCCGGCGATGCGGCCGCGGGAGCCACCACGGGCACGCAGCCACGCGGTCTCCCCTGAGCGTTCGGCCGCCAGCAGCCCGGAGACCAGGAACAGCGCGAGCCCGGCCAGCAGTCCCAGTTGCAGCGCGACGACGAGCAGCGTGGAACGGCTCACGAACAGGGTCCGGTTCAGTTCGTCCAGCAGATCCGGCAACTCGCTGGTCGCCGCGACCTTGCCCTCCGGCCCCAGGTGGCCCATGCGCGTCACCGCCTGCCGGACGCTCGCACCGAGACCGTCCATGCGGGCCGTGGTGATGGTGGCGAAGTCCGCGTGTCCTTGCCAGACGACCTCGGCCGCCGGAACACGGCCCGGAGCGAAGGCGGCCGGATCGACGAGCATCGGCCCGTACGTGGTGAACGACAGCGTCTGCGTCCCGCGGCCGCCCAGCGGGTCCAGCCGCCAGTAGGCGGAATCCGGGTCAGTCGGCCGGTAGGTACCGGTGAGCCGCACCTTCAACGTCCCGCCGCCGAGCCGGTCGGCCAGCGTGACCTCGTCGCCCGGCCGCACCTTCAGCGCGGCGGCCGCCGACTCGGGCAGGGCGACCGGCAAGGGCCCCTCCCCCGCCGGCGGCCCGGGAAGATCACCGGAGACGACCGTCACCCGCGACGGGTCGAGCGTGGCGAGCACGGTCAGATCCGGGTTGTCCGAGTCCGCCGCGCCCGGTGGCCGCAGGCTCGGCGGTAGACCGTACGCGCCGGAACGGGTGCTCCTGGCCACGGTGGCCGGCAGCCCGTCGAACGCGCCGATGACGGCCTTGCGTATCGCGTCGTCCACATCCGGACCGTCGTCGCCCTTGGCGTCCTCGGTCACCTCGACGAGCGTCCGGCCGGACGACGGATCCTGCAGTGCGCGCCGCAGTCCCGCGTCACCGACCGACGCACCGAAGGCCGCGAGCGCCGCGACCGTGCACGTTGTCAGCACGATCGACAGCAAGGCGGCACCCAGGAGCAGCCGGTGGGCACGCAGCCGCAGCAGTACAAACCTCGGCAACTGTCCCCAACCCCTGTCTTCCGCAACCGCGGAAGCGACTTCGGCTCCGTTCACTGCGTCGGCAGTGTGGTTGCTGCGGAGGTCCGGACGGTACAGCCACGAGTCGTAGCGCGGGTGACGCGCGACATCGCCGCAGTCCGTTCGAACGCGGAGTGATCATCTCATTCGGACGCACTCTTGCCAATGATTGTCGCGAAATCCCACTGTGCCCATCATCACGTTGCGATATGCAGTCACGCCGTAGCTGTCCTGGTGTGCTCTCAATAGGGTGGCCGCCATGAGTAGCGGAGTGCTGGACCGACAGGGAGACCCGGCCGGGGGTGGCACGGTTTCCGACGCGATGGTCGTCGTCGAGGACCTGGTGCGCACCTACGGCAGCGGGGACACGGCCGTGCACGCGGTGCGGGGTGTGTCCTTCACCGTGGGGCGTGGCGAACTGGTCGCCCTGAAGGGCCGGTCGGGGTCCGGCAAGACGACGCTGCTCAATCTCATCGGCGGGCTGGACCGGCCCGACTCCGGCACCGTCCGCATCGACGGCACCGAACTCGCCGGGCTCGGCGAACGCGAACTGCTCGCCCTGCGCCGGGACCGCATCGGCTTCGTCTTCCAGTCCTTCGGCCTGCTGCCGATCCTCACCGCCGCCGAGAACGTCGGCGTCCCGCTGCGGCTGCGCAAGGCCGACCGCGCCGAGCGCGAGGAGCGCGTCGCCCTCCTGCTCACCCTCGTCGGCCTGGACGGACACGCCGCCCAGCGCCCCGGAGAGCTCTCCGGCGGCCAGCAGCAGCGCGTGGCCATCGCCCGCGCCCTGGCCAACCGCCCGGCCCTGATCATCGCCGACGAACCGACGGGCCAACTCGACGCCGACACCGGCCGTGCCGTCATGGAGCTCCTGCGCGCCGTCGTGCGCAGCGAGGGCGTCGCCGCCCTCGTGGCCACCCACGACCCCCAGCTCCTCGCCCTCGCCGACCGCGTCATCGAACTGCGCGACGGCTCCCTCCTGAACGGCGCACCCGCCGGTGAGGGCGCATCGTCCTGACCATGTGACGCGCCCGGGGCGGGGCCGCCGCGCCGCCCGCGGGCGACGGCACCGAGCCGCCGCGCCCCATCGGCCACCGGTGTCACAATCTTCTCGCCTGCCCTGTCAACGGCATGTGTCCCCCGCTTCCCCTGCCCCGGGTCACGTCCGCGCCGAACCGTCAGGAAGGGCAACCATGTTCCGAAAGAGCGACGACACCTCTCGCGTGCGGGTGGCCGTCATGTCCTTGACGGCGGAAGCGCAGTTCCTCGAGGTGCGCATCCGCCACCTGCGCGAGGAGATCGCCGAGGTCGACACGCAACTCGACGCGCTCGGGGAGTCCTTCGCGGACTCCTGGGCTCCGCGCGCTCGAACGCCGACCCGGGCTCCGGGACCGGGGGCCCGCCGGGCATCTGAAGCGTGAGCGGACGCTTCCCCGGGCGGGCGTGCGCCAGGCCGTGACACACCTTGGGAAAGGTGTGAACGCCTCTGCCGGCCGGCCCTGTCCGATGTCACGAACGGCCGTGCCACCCGGTCTGGAGAGTACAGGAACATTTCGGACAATCTCGACACCGGGCGGGGGGTTCACCACCCGGCGCGGTCGCCGGAACCGAGAAGGGAGAGAAGAGGCCATGCTGCTCGAGATGACCGGATGCGACCCCCGGGAGATCTTCACACAAGACCCCGCCGCCGAGGCAGGGTCCCGCACGCCGCGTCCGGCTCCCGGCGAGGACCGCTTCCCTCGCACACGCGGCGCCGAGACCCGCGCACCCGCGGCCGGCCACGGCAAGTGGCTCGTGGGACTGCAGACCCGGGCCGAAGGCCCCCGCGACATCTGGCTGTTCTACATCGTGGACCGGGCATGCGACGCCGGCCACGCCGTGCACCTTGCACTCACCCGGGCGAACAGCGCACCGGAGCGTGCCGCCCGGGCGGGGGTCTTCGTCAAAGGAGGCCGCGTGGAGGTGCACCGGATCCACCGGGACCCGCTGGGGCACCTCTCCCTGATGCGGTACATCTGACCCCCCGCCCACCGAACCCGCACAGCCCCCGGCACCCAGCGGCCCCTGCGCCGCCGAGCGCCGGGGGCTGCCGCACGTCACGGGCAGCAGAGCCCCGGCCGTCAAAAACCGACAACCGACAACTTCCCCCTCCTTGACAAATATTTTTGTCGGTCACATCCTGGAACGGTGCCGGACACCGGCACCTCGGGGCACGAGCGCCGCGTCCCGAGCCGTCGCACCACACCTGCCACCGGACACGGAGGAGGACCTCTCATGCGCACGGTCATCAGCACGGCCTTCATCTCGCTCGACGGAGTCATGGAGGCGCCGGGCGGCGAACCGGGCTACCGGAACTCCGGATGGACCTTCAAGGAGGTCGAGTTCGTTCCCGAGGCGTACGAGATCAAGGGACGGGAACAGCAGGAGTCCACCGCGATCCTGATGGGCCGGGTCAGCTACGAGGCGTTCAGCCCGGTGTGGCCGGACATGGCGGAGTTCGCGCACTACAAGACGCTGCCCAAGTACGTGGTCTCCACGACCCTCACCGAGGACCACCTGGTCTCCAACTGGGGCGAGACCACCATCCTGCGCTCCCTCGACGAGGTCGCGGCCCTCAAGCACACCGACGGCGGCCCGATCATCGTCCACGGCAGCGCCTCGCTGAACCACGGCCTCTCGGACGCGGGCCTGATCGACCGCTACCACCTGCTCGTCTTCCCACTGCTGCTCGGCGCCGGCAAGCGCCTGTTCAGCACCACCGACAAGGACACCCAGAAGCTGCGGCCGGTCGAGCACGAGGTCTACGCCAACGGTGTGCAGAAGCAGGTCTTCGACGTCGTCCGCTGACGACGCCCGGGGAGCCCCTGCGCCCACGTGGGTCCGGTCCCGGCGCCCGGAGAACGCGCGGCGCTGCTCCATCGCATGACGGCAGGCGCGCAGCCGCGTACCGAGGAGATCACGGCGGAGATCGGCGCAGTCGGGCAACGGACGGGAGACGGGCCGGGCCGGACTCGTGGAGTTCCTGGAGACCAGGGCCATCACCCGCTGACCGCCACGCGATCCCTGCCCCGTGTCGCGGTGTCAGGTCACCTCGACACGGGGCGGATTCCGTTCAGGACGCGGGGGCGATGGGCCCCGCGGATAACTTAGGCTAGCCTTCCCTCATGGCGAAGATCCCGCGGCTCCCACCGAAGAACCCCCGGTTGTTCCGCGCCGAGGTGGTCCGCGCCGAACGGGTCTCCCCCTCCATCCAGCGCGTGACCGTGACGGGCGCGGATCTCGCCGAGTTCCCGTGGAGGGGCTACGACCACTGGTTCCGCCTCTTCATGACGCTGCCCCACCAATCCGTGCTGCGGATGCCGGAGTTCACCGGCGCCCGGTGGTGGTATCCCTACCTCGCCATCCCCGAGATCGAACGGCCGCACTGCGCGAACTACACCGTGGCCGGTTTCCGTCCCGAAGCCGCCGAGATGGACATCGACTTCGTCGTCCACCGCGGCCCCACCGGCGAGGTCGAGGGCCGCGCCGCGGTCTGGGCCTGCGCCGCCCGCCCCGGCGGCGAACTGGCCTTGCTGGACCAGGGCATCACCTTCGACTGCCCGCCCGACGCCTCCGAGGTCATCGTCGTGGCCGACGAGAGCGGGCTGCCCGCGATCACGGGCATCCTGCGCTCACTCCCCCGCGACACCGTCGGCCGGCTCATCCAGGAGATCCCCACCGAGGGCGACCGCCGCGACCTCGACGCCCCCGCCGCGATGGACATCACCTGGGTCGTCCGCGGCAACCCCCACTCCGTCCCCGGCCATGCCGCACTGGACGAACTCCGCCGGCTCACCACCGTCGACACCTCCGCCTACGCCTTCGTCGTCGGCGAGTCCGGCCTCTCCACCAAGGGCCGCAGACACCTCCACCGCGCCGGCCTCCCCAAGGACCGCATCACGTTCACCGGATTCTGGAAGCACGAACCCCACCACCCCGCCTAAGGGGCCTGTCCCGTGGCCCCCCTGACCGCCGCCGCGGGCGCGACCGGACAGGCCGCCCCCCTCTCCGGCGCGCTCGGCACTATCCGTTGTGCAGGAAGCCCGGCCGAGAGGGCCGGCCGATGTCCGACCTGGTCTCGACGGCGCTGGGCAACTGATGCGGGCCCGGCAGTTCCCGACCTGCTGCGATCAGTCGTGGGAGCGGGGCGGTCACGGGCCACTCGGCTGAGTCAACCGGCGCGCCGGACGCGGCGCCTGCCACCCGGGTCTGACGGAGAGTGGGCGCCGGGCAGGCGCGGCCCTCCGGTGCGCCGCTGTCTGCCCCGCACCGGTCAGGCAGCCGCGCGAACCCCAAGGTCGCCACCGCTCACACCAGTTGTCCCACCGTTCACACGGCACACTTCTCACGGACGGCACCCGTTCGGACCACGTCGGAAGCCTCACTCCGGCCTGTCAGAACGACCCCAGGACGGACTTCGTGATCGCATCGCGTACGCCCCGGCGACGCCGCACCCTGCGTCGCCTTCTCGTCGGCCTCGCCGGCCCGGCGATGGTGGCCGGCACTCTGGTCGCCACGCCGGCCCATGCGGCCCCGGCCGACGACATCCGGATCAACGAGGTCGTGACCACCGGAGACGTCAACGACTCGATCGAGCTCTACAACAAGGGCACCGGCACCGTCGACATCTCGGGCTGGATCCTCAAGGACGACAACAAGAGCTCGAAGTACAAGATCGCGTCCGGGACTTCGCTGGCCCCCGGCGGGTTCCGGGCCTTCGACGTGCACGACGCGTTCGGCCTGGGCTCCGACGACCAGGCGCGGCTCTACCTCGCCGACGGCAGCACTCTGGTCGACAGCTTCAGCTGGGACGACCACTCCGACCCGTCGTGGTCGCGCTGCCCCGACGGCACCGGCGCGTTCGGCGAGGCCGAGCTGACCCTGGGTGCGGCGAACGACTGCGGCACGAGCGGCGGGGGCGGCGAAGGCGGCACCTCGCCGGTCGCGTGGCCGGGCAGCGGCTCGGTGGCGACGGCCGACGCCTCGAACGTCTTCGGTTCCGACCTCAGCGGTCTGTACCAGGAGGGCGGCGTCCTGTGGGGAGCCCAGAACTCCGGGACGCTGTGGCGACTGCTCCCGAACGGCTCCGGCGGCTGGAAGCCCGACACCGCGAACGGCTGGACCACCGGCAAGAAGCTGCGCTTCCCGGGCGGCTCCGGCACCCCTGACAGCGAGGGGGTGACGGTCACCGGCGCCGGTGCCGCCGGCGGTGTGTTCGTGGCGAGCGAGCGCAACGGCGACTCGTCCGGCACGAGCCGCCTCTCCGTCCTGCGGTACGACGTGAGCGGGACGTCCACCACGCTGACCGCCACGAAGGAGTGGAACCTGACCTCCGGTCTGCCCTCCGTCGGCTCCAACCTCGGCTTCGAGGCGGTCACCTGGGTCCCGGACACCACCTTGACGGCGGCGGGCTTCAAGGACGAGTCGACCGGCGCGGCCTACGACCCGAACCGCTACGGCACGCACTCGGGCGGAGTGTTCTTCGTCGGCGTCGAGGGTACCGGAATGATCTACGGTTACGTCCTCCAGGACGCGGGCACCTTCACCCGTGTGGCGTCCGTCAGCAGTGGCATGGCCGGCGTCATGGAGCTGCAGTGGGAGCCGCAGGCCTCGCGCCTGTGGGTCGTGTGCGACGACACCTGTGGCGGCCGGCACCGGACCATGCGGGTCGACGCGTCCGGCGTCTTCGCCACCACGGCGGTCTACAACCGGCCCAGCGGCATGGCCGACATCAACAACGAGGGCTTCTCGGTGGCCCCGGCCGCTGAGTGTGTCTCCGGTTCCAAGCCCGTCTACTGGGCCGACGACAGCAACACCAGCGGCCACGCGCTCCGCAGGGGCACCATCACCTGCTGACACCCGCCCGTCCCCGTGCACGCCCGCGGGCCCTGTCCACCCGGGACAGGGCCCGCTGCGCTCCCTCAGCCGAACACCACCGACCACGGGCGGGGCGGCCCGTCCGGGCTGTCCGGCGGGTCCGGCGGGTCCGGCGGGTCAGTGCCGTCGTCCTGGCGCACGGCGCCCGTACGGTCCGCCGCCAGTACACCGGCGGCGAGTTCGGCGAAGCGGGCGGCCGCCGGGTGCGCCGAGGGGCCCGCCGGCCAGGCACCGCCGATCCGGCGGACGAGGGGACGGCCGGACAGGGGGCGCCAGACCACGCGGGGCTCCTTGCGCGCCGTGTGCCCCTGGTCGAAGGCGACGCCGTGGCCGGCCGCGACCAGGGCCAGCAGGAACTCGGGGCTCGAGGCGTGCCGCACCTCGCCCGGAACGAAGCCCGCGGCGCGGCAGCTCTCGAGAAGCCGGTCGTACCATCCGGGCGCGTCGTCCCGGGGGAACAGCAGCAGGTCCTGCCCGGACAGCTCGGCGAGTGCCACCTGGGCCTGCCGGGCCCGCGGCGAGGTGCGGGGCAGCACCACGCCCAGGTCGAAAACGGTCTCCGGTCCGAACCGCAGTCCCGTCCCGGCCACCGGCCGGTGCACGAGACCGACGTCGAGGCCGCCGGAGCCGAGCGATCGCATCTGTTCCCCGGTGGTGGCCTCGCGCAGATCGACCCGCAGCCGCGGGGAGTCGGCCGCGCAGGCGGCGAGCAGCGCGGAGATCACCGCCGCGGTGGTGCCGGGCGGCACGCCCGCCCGCAGGGTGCCCGGACCGCCGTCGGCCGCACGTCGCGCGACCGCCCGCAGGCGGTCCTCCCGGGCCAGGAGTTCCCGCGCCTCCTCCAGCAGCACCGTGCCCGCCGCGGTGAGCGCCGTCCGGCGGCGCGAGCGGTCGAACAGCTCGGTGCCGAGCTCCTTCTCCAGCCCGCGCACCGCCCGGCTGACCGGCGGCTGGGCCGTGCCCAGCCGTTCCGCGGCCCGGCCGAAGTGCAGTTCTTCCGCGACGGCGACGAAAATGCGCAGGTGTCGCAAGAGATCCACGGGCAAGGACCCTACGGGAGGGAGCTGTTGATGGTCGAGCGGAAGATCCGGGAGGTCTTCGCGGCGGCGGGCGCCGAAGGCATGCTGCATGCCGTCCCCGTCGGCGCGGGGCCGGGAGACGCGCCGGAGGTCGCGGTGGGCGCGGACGAGTCCGTGGTCCTCGCCTCCGTCCTGAAGATCCTCGTGGTGCTGGAGTTCGCCCGGCAGGCCGCGGCCGGCCAGCTCGACCCCCGTGAACGCGTCCGGGTGACCGCGGCGGACCGCCTCGGCGGCTGGGGAACCGCCGGATGCGCGGACGACATCGAACTCTCGCTGCGCGATCTCGCGTACTTCGCCATGGCGGTCAGCGACAACACCGCCGCGGATCTGCTGCTGGCGCGGATCGGCCTGGACACCGTGCGGTTGCTGGCCGAGGAGCTCGGGCTCCCTGGGATCCGGGTCGTGGGCGGTCCCCGGGACGTGCTGGAGTCGATGCTCACCGATGTCGGGGCGCGCACCGAGGAGGATTTCGCGGCCCGTTGGCCCACGCTGCCGGACGAGCACAAGCGGCGACTGTCCGTACTGGACCCGGAGCGGACCAACGCCGGCACTCCCCGGGACATCACCCGATTGCTGCGCCTCATCTGGCGCGACGAGGCGGGACCGGCCCAAGCCTGCCACCAGGTACGGGAACTGATGGGCCGGCAGGTCTTCCGGCACCGCCTGGTGTCCGGTTTCCCGGACGAGGTGACGGTGGCGGCCAAGACCGGCACCCTGCCGGGCCTTCACGCCGAGGCGGGAGTGGTCCGCCACCCCGACGGAGCCCGCTACGCGGTGGCCGTCTTCACGCGCACCCGGGAACTGACGGCCTCGCGCCCCGCCGTGGACGCGGCGATCGGCGCCGCGGCACGGATCGCCGTCGACTTCCTCCGGACCGAGGGCGTCTGACCTGCCCTCATATCCGATCACTGATGACAGGTGCGGGATTTTGGTCTTGGACGCGGCCGGTTCGGCCCTGATCTTCTGGGCCCCATGAGTGACGACAGTGACGCACGACGGCAGCAGGGGTTCAGGCGGCGCACGATGCTGCGCGGGGCCGCGGTCTCCGCGGCCGCACCACTGGCACCGGGTACGGTCCCCTCCTCCCGGAGCCAGGCGCCGCCGCATGCCGGCACGGCATCGTTCCGCTGGCTGGGCACCGCCGGCTGGCGCATCGACGTGGCCGGCCGGACCGTGCTGTTCGACCCGTACCTCACGCGGTTCCCGACCGGTCTCTTCACCGGCGCCTTCGACCCGCAGACCCGGCTGCGGACCGACGAGGACGAGGTGCGGACACACATCGGCCGCCCCGAACTCGTCCTGGTCAGCCACTCGCACTGGGACCACCTCGCGGACGTGCCCCACATCGCCAAGTCCACCGGGGCCCGCGTCGTCGGCACGGAGACGACGTACCACCTGCTGGTCGCGCTCGGCGTCGACGCGTCGCAGATCTCCGTGGTCAGGGGCGGCGAGGTGCTGGATTTCGACGGCATCACGGTGGAGGTCGTCCCGAGCCTGCACAGCCGCAACCGGCAGCACGCGTACTTCGCGCCCGGCACCCTCTCCGCCCTGCCCGCGGCGCCCCCGAGCACCATCGCCGACCTGCCGGAAGGGGACACCCTCGCCTTCCAGGTGACGGCCGGCGGCGGGCCGTCCGCGTTCCTCATGGGTGCCAGTGACTTCAGCGAGCGCGCGGCCGACGGGCTCCGCCCGGACCTGGCGATGATCGCGGTGCCGACCAGCGCCTCGACGTACCGCTACGTCCCCCGGCTGCTGGGGGCACTCGGCGCCCCCGGCGTGGTCGTACCCGTGCACTGGGACAACTTCGAGCGGCCGCTGAGCGGGCCCCCGCTCCGCGACCCGGCGGCGGACGTCGACGCCTTCGTCGCCCAGGTGCGCCACGCGTGCCCGGCGACACGGGTCGTCGTCCCCGACTACCGATCCGCCTGGACCGCCGGGCGGTGACCCTCGCGGCCCCGGGCGCCCGCTCCCCGATGGCAGGATGCTTGCGACAGAGGTCGTCCGCGTCATGGGAAAGGAGGCCCGATGAGCCGCGAGAACCACCGTGTCGCCGTGCTCGTGCTCGACGGGGCGAAGCCGCTCGACGTCGGCATCCCCGCCCAGGTGTTCTCCAACCGGCCGAGCATGCCGTACGAGGTGCGGGTGTGCGGCGCGACTCCGGGGCCGGTGACCGGCGGCGACGGCCTGTCGTACCACGTGGCCGAGGGCCTCGAGGCGTTGGCGCACGCCGACACCGTCTTCATCCCCGGCTACCGGGAGCCGGCGACCACCCGCCCGCCGGCCGCGGTCGTCGACGCGCTCATGGCCGCCCGCGAGCGGGGGACCCGGCTCGCCGCCATCTCCACCGGAGCGTTCGCGCTGGCGGCCACGGGCCTGCTCGACGGCAAGCGGGCGACGACCCACTGGCACTACACCAGGGCCCTCGCCGAGCGGCATCCGCGGGTGCGGGTGGACGAGAACGTGCTCTTCGTGGACGAGGGCGACGTGCTCACGTCGGCGGGCGCGGCATCGGGCATCGACCTGTGCCTGCACCTGGTGCGGCGCGACCACGGCGTCGCCCTCTCCAACCACGTGGCCAGACGGCTGGTGGCCGCGCCGTACCGCAGCGGAGGGCAGGCGCAGTACGTCCCCCGGAGCGTGCCGGAGCCGCTCGGCGACCTCTTCGCGAGCACCCGTGAGTGGGCGCTCGGGCATCTCGCCGAACCGCTGACCATCGAGACCCTGGCCCGCAACGCGCGGGTGTCGGCACGGACCTTCTCGCGCCGGTTCGTGGAGGACACCGGCTACACGCCCATGCAGTGGGTGCTCAGGGCGCGGGTGGACCTGGCACGCGAACTGCTGGAACGCACCGATCTGGGCGTGGAGCAGATCGCCGGCCGCGTCGGGCTCGGCACCGGGGCGAACCTGCGGCTGCACTTCCAGCGCATCCTCGGCACCTCCCCGACCGAGTACCGGCACACCTTCTCGGCCTGACCCGCCCCCGGCCCGCCCCGAGGCGAGGCCGCGCGCCCGTCCGGCACGCGTGGCGAGATCCTTGCGCACGGTGTCATTCGGGCCACTGTCGGCCCTTCGCACGGATACCGACGATGGAGGCGACAGGACGACACGAAAGGCACCTTCATGACCCGCATCGCCGTCAACGGATTCGGCCGCATCGGACGCAACACCCTCCGCGCCCTGCTGGAGCGCGAGACCGACCTCGAAGTCGTCGCCATCAACGACCTCACCGCCCCCGACACGCTCGCGCACCTGCTCGCGTTCGACAGCGCCCTCGGCCGCTTCGGCCGTTCGGTCGAGGTCGACGGAACCGACCTGCTGGTCGACGGGCGCCGCATCAAGGTGCTCGCCGAACGTGAGCCCGCCAAGCTGCCGTGGGCCGAACTCGGCGTCGACATCGTGCTCGAGTCCACGGGCCGCTTCACCAAGGCGGACGCCGCCCGTGCCCACATCGACGCCGGTGCCCGGCGCGTGCTGGTCAGCGCCCCCTCCGACGGCGCCGACGTCACGCTCGCCTACGGCGTGAACACCGAGGTCTACGACCCCGCCGCGCACGTGATCGTCTCGAACGCCTCGTGCACGACGAACGCCCTGGCCCCCCTGGCATCCGTGCTGGACGACCTGGCCGGCATCGAGCACGGCTTCATGACCACGGTGCACGCCTACACCCAGGAGCAGAACCTCCAGGACGGCCCCCACCGCGACCTGCGCCGCGCCCGCGCGGCCGGCGTGAACATCGTGCCCACCACCACGGGGGCCGCCAAGGCCATCGGCCTGGTGCTGCCGAACCTCGCGGGCAAGCTGTCGGGGGACTCCATCCGCGTCCCGGTCCCGGTGGGCTCGATCGTGGAGCTGAACACCACGGTCTCGCGCGAGGTCACCCGCGACGACGTGCTCGCGGCCTACCGCGCGGCCGCCGACGGCAGGCTCAAGGGCATCCTCGACTACACCGACAAGCCGCTGGTCTCCAGCGACATCACCGGCCAGCCGGCGTCGGCCGTCTTCGACTCCGCCCTCACCCGCGTCGACGGCAGGCACGTGAAGGTGGTGGCCTGGTACGACAACGAGTGGGGCTTCTCCAACCGCGTCGTCGACACGCTCGAACTGCTCGCCCGGGGCTGACCGCGAACCGCACCCCCGACCGCGCCTGATGACCCGTCAGGGGCCGGGATGCGACCGGCCCCTGACCGCCTCGCGGACGACCGCCTCGTGCGCGACCGGGGGCACGGCGACGGGTCGCACCGGCGGTCGTGCCGTGCCGCGCGGTCGTACCCGTCCGTGCTGACCAGGACCTCGTCTGCCCTGGTGCGTGCGACCAGCCCCGCGAGCGCCGCCCCGGCCCCAGCGGCGGGAACTCCCCGTGGCCGCGGGAGTCCACGGCTGACCGGGCCTCGGAGACCAGCAGCCCACCTACCGCCTCGGCGGTGGCGGCGGCGGCGACGGCGACGGCGACGGCGACGGCGTGGAGACCACCACGTACGGCCGTTCCGGTCCGCGACCCGGCCAAGCCGCAGGAAGGCCCTCACCGAGGACGGGGCTCGCCCGCCGTCGCCCTGGACACGCCGCCGCACGTCGGCCGACGAGCATCGCCGACGCGAGCGGCACCACCGCACCCGCACTCCCCTCTCCCCCGGGGACTCCTGCGGCGGATCCGGGAATGGGCCACCCGGGTGGGGTCGTGTGCGGTGTTCGCGGTACGTGCCGGGATCCGTGGTGGTGGTGCGGCCTCCCGCCGGTCGCGTTGGTCTATGTGTAGCGAAGCGTGATCGAGGCCGCTCGCTCCCCCGCCCAGGGCACGGCCCGGAGGCGGAGGAGACGGTTGATGAGCGGTGACGGACAGCGCCCGGCCCCCGGTCCGGCCGGCGGACCGGGGCGGTCGAGGCGCGGCAGGACGCACCCGTGGCGGAACCTGCGGCGGGCCCGTGAGGCATCTGCGCCCCCGGGACCCTTCCGTCCCGGGTTCTGGCGCAGCCCGATCCGCGGGCCGTGGCTGACGTCGGTGTTCGCGCTGGTGCTGCTCCTCGGCATCCCGGTGCTGTTCGTGACCGGGGCCCTGTCCTACGCCGCGTACAACCCGGACCTGGGCCCGCTCAACGACCAGACCCCCGGCAAGGGCCTGCTCGGCTTCTACCTGTTCGACTGGCCCACCCACCCGTACTGGCTCTACCGGCTGACCCAGGGCGTCCACGTGACCCTCGGCGTGGTCCTGCTGCCCGTCCTGCTGGCCAAACTGTGGTCGGTCATCCCGAAACTCTTCTCGTGGCCGCCGCTGCGGTCGCTCGCGCACGGACTCGAGCGGCTGTCCCTGCTCTTCCTGGTGGGCGGAGCCGTCTTCGAGTTCGTCACCGGGCTCCTCAACATCCAGCTCCTCTACGTTTTTCCCGGCTCCTTCTACACCCTGCACTTCTACGGCGCGTGGGTGTTCATCGCCGCCTTCGTCGTCCATGTGTGCCTGAAGTTCGGGCGCATGAGACACGCGCTGCGCTCCCGCGGGCTGAGGGCCGAACTGCGCACCGGTCGCTCCCGCACCCGCCCCGAGCCGCCCGACCCGGACGGTCTGGTGCCGGTCGCGCCGGCGGCCCCCACGATCTCGCGGCGCGGGGCGGTGGGGATGGTGGGAGCCGGGTCGCTGGCCCTGTTGGTGGTCACCGCCGGACAGAGCATCGGCGGCGTGCTGCGCGGCACCGCTCTGCTCGCCCCGCACAACCGGAATCCGGGCAGCGGTCCGAACGGGTTCCAGATCAACAAGACGGCCGCCTCCGTCGGCGTCACCCGGACTCTCACCGGCCCCGCCTGGCGGCTGGAGGTCCACGGCCGGGGTGAGGCCCTGGTCTTCACCCGCGAACAGCTCCTCGCGATGCGCCGGCACGCGGCCGCGCTGCCGATCGCCTGCGTCGAGGGCTGGTCCACCGAGGACCAGCACTGGAGCGGCCTGCGGCTCACCGACCTCGCCGCCATGGCGGGCCTCCCCGCTGCCGGGAGTGTGCTGGTGGAGTCGGTGCAACCGCCGGGCCCCTACAGCTCGGTGATGCTGCGCGGCAACCAGATCCACGACCCGCGTGCCCTGCTCGCCCTGCGGGTCAACGGGGCGGACCTCTCGCTCGACCACGGCTACCCGGCGCGCATCATCGTCCCGGCCAACCCCGGTGTGAACAACACCAAGTGGGTGCACCGGCTCACCTTCAGGACGTGACCATGGCACGGGCCCTGCGCTGGTACGGCGCCAACCCCCTGCACCTGCTGGTGCTGCTCTGCTCCTTCGCGCTCACCGCGTACGCCTGCGTGCGGCTGTTCGCGGTACGGCCGGTCGAAGTGGCGATCTGGCTGGTGGGAGCGGCGTTCCTGCACGACCTGATCCTGCTGCCCCTGTACTCCCTCGCCGACCTGTCGGCCCTGTCCGTACTGCGGCACCGCCAGGACACCGTGCCGAGGGCGCCGTGGATCAACCACCTGCGGGTACCGGCGTTCCTGTCCGGCCTGCTCCTGCTGGTGTGGTTCCCCCTCGTCCTCGGCATCTCCCGCCCCTACCCGGACGCGACAGCGCTCACCCTGGACGTCTACCTCCCCCGCTGGCTGATCATCACCGCGGTCCTGTTCGGCGTCTCGGCAGTGGCCTTCGCCCTCAAGCTGCGCCGCCTCCGCAAAGCCGCCCGCGCCGGGGAGGACGGGGGGTGATCCACCGGCGGGCCGAGGCCACTACGGTGTGAGCCGCACGGGTTCGCACCCGCGGACGACGGCTCTTGCGGAGGTGCCATGACACTGCCGATGAGACTGACGGCGGTCACACTCGACTGCGCCGATCCCGAGGCGCTCGCCGCGTTCTACCAGCGGGCCACCGGGTTCGCACTCCATCCCGACTCCGACGGTGACTTCGCCGGCCTCACCCGCGAGGACGGGTTCTTCATCGGCTTCCAGCGGGTCGACGGCTACCGGGCGCCGAGCTGGCCCGGCCCGTTGGTCCCCCAGCAGGGGCACTTCGACTTCGCGGTCGACGACCTCGCGGAAGCCGAGGCCGAACTCCTGGGGTTGGGCGCGACGGCACCGGAACACCAGCCGGGCGGCGACCGATGGCGGGTGCTCCTCGATCCCGCCGGGCATCCCTTCTGCCTGGCCAGGCGCTGACGTACCGCGCGCCTGCGCGGGGACGGAGGTGTCCCCGCGCAGGCGGGTGGGATCAGGCGTCGGCGATCGGGCCGGTGCCCAGGCGCACGTTGTCGATGGCCCAGAACCAGTTGTTGCCGGCGTTGAAGATGCGGAAGTTCACCGTGACCGAGGTCGCCCCGGACGGGACGGCGACGGGCAGGTCGACCAGTCGGTTCTGCTGGTCCTGGCCGCGGTTGGTGTTCCCGGAGGTGGCGCTGGAGTAGTACAGCACCCGGGACTTCTGGCCGGTGTCGAACTCGACGGTGACCTCGGCCTCCTGCGGGCTCTCCTGGCGGTAGTGGGAGTCGAAGCCGAGGTGCAGCGTCGAGGTGCCCGCCGGGATGGCGACCGCGGGGGTCGTCAGCGTCGAGTCGAACCGTCCGCGGCCGGACGGGCTGCCGGTGTCGTCCCAGTCGTCCGGGTCGGCCACGGCGACGATGCCCAGCCCGCGGGTGAAGTTCGTGCGGTCCTGCGCGGCCGGGAACCAGAACTGCTTGGAGAGGAACGACCAGCCCTGGAGCTCCCGGGTCCCCTGCGGCATGCCCGGGGCATTGGTGATCGTCCAGCCCTCGGGCGTGGTCCGGGTCCAGCCCACCAGGCCGGGCCGGCTGAGGTCGGCGGCCGGGGCCAGGGCGGGGGCGACGGACTCGAAGTCCTCCGCGAGCAGCAGACCGGTCATGACGGGGCCGACCTTCGTGGCCAGCGACGCGGTCTGCTCCTTGGTCCGTCCGGCCAGGACGGCCGTCACGGTGGCCTGGAGCGTGGCGGAGGCGCGCGCCGCCGCGGCCGGGGCGACGACGTCCCAGGTGAGTGCCACCGACGAACGCGCCGGCACCGAGGCCGGCGCGCCGTCCGCCGGGGTGGCCCGCCAGCCGCTCGGCAGGGCGAGCGAGGACGCCAGGCCGGTGAGCGGGGTGCTCCCGGCGTTCGTGACGGTCGCGGTGACGGTGAGCGGCCTGTCCGGGGAGAGCACGGTGCCGTCGGTCTTCGGCGAGGTGGCCGGTCCGGACAGGGCGACGCTCATCGCGGGCGCGACCTTGGTCCTGACGCGCGCGTCGGCGACCTTCAGCAGTCCGCTGCCGTCCGCGTGCGCGGCGACGACCAGGCTGCCCGCCGTGGCGTCCGCGGCCGGGGTGACGGTGAAGCGGACCTCGGCGGAGGCTCCGGAGGCGAGCGACGCGGGCGCGGCGTCCGGCTGCTGGAGCGTCCAGCCGGCGGGCGTGAGCAGCGCGACCGCGAGGCCGGTCAGCGTGGCCGTGCCCTGGTTGGTCACGGTGACGACGACGTCGGCCGGACTGCCCTGCGCGAGCGGGGTGTCCAGGGAGGGCAGCGGCTCAGGGAGGGTGATCGCCGCGCTCAGCGCCGGGACCGTTCCGGTGGCCGGGTCGGTGACACCGTCCTTGCCGTCGGCCTGGTGGCCGGTGATGCGGCGCAGGAAGCGCGGGTCGTCCAGGTCCACGACCACGATGTCGTACCAGCCGTGGTGGGAGGGGTGGACCGACACGGTCCGCGTCTGGCCCGGCTCGAGGGTGACGCTCCGGATCTCGTCATTGGCGTTGCGCGGGTAGACCGACTCCCCCACAAGCAGCGTGCGGGTCGTCGAGGAGGGGTTGCTGCACTGGACCAGGACCGGTCCGGTGCCGGTCTCGTCCACCACGCACGCCTCGGCGCCCACGCCGGCGCCGCGCAACTCCCACAGGGCCCAGCCGGGACCGCGCACCTGCAGGTCGTAGCCGTCGGCGCCGTAGGCGACCGTGCCGTCGGCGGTCGCGCCGCCGGCCACCGTCCAGGTCTGCGGGGCCGCACCGTCGCCGGGGTACGCGGTGAGGGCGGCGGCCCTGCCGCCGGTGTTCCCGAGGCTCAGCCGCACCTGGTCCCCGGCCACCTCGGCGCGCAGCGACAGGCGGTACGGAGAGGGACGGGTGGGCCGGGTGCCCTCCTCCTGCTCGGGGAGCGCCTGCTCCTTCGGCGGGACGGGGTTCCAGCGGCCGATCGGCGCCGGCACCGCGCCCGGCTGCTCCACGTCGGGCTGGTTGCGTCCGTGGCTGAAGTCGAAGGCGGAGGTGAGGTCGCCGAAGACGCTGCGGCGCCAGGCGCTGATGTTGGGCTCCCGCACTCCGGTCCAGCGCTCCAGGAAGCGGATCACGGAGGTGTGGTCGAACGCCTCGGAGCAGACGAAGCCGCCCAGCGTCCACGGTGAGACGACGGTCATCGGCACACGCGGGCCGGGGCCGACCGGGCGGCCGCCGAACCAGTCGTCGCTGTTGCCGGACTCCGGCTTGGGCGCGACGGGGGCGGGCACGTGGTCGAAGTAGCCGTCGTTCTCGTCGAAGTTGATGAACACCGCCGTCTTCGACCAGGTCTCGCGGTCGCTCGCGATGGCGTCGAGCAGGTCGTAGATGAGGTTGGCGCTGCCGACCGGGGTGGAGGAGCCGGGGTGCTCGGAGAGCGCCGCCGTGGGCACGATCCAACTGACCTTGGGCAGGGTGCCGTTGCGGATGTCCTCCGCCATCCGGGTGATCAGGGTGTCCGGCTCGGAGCGGTAGGCGCCGCGCAGGAAGAGCCGCCGCTCGGCCTCGTTCAGGGCGTCGACGCCCTGCTGGAACTGGGCGAGGGCCGCCTGGCGGTCCGCGGGGGTCCGGTCCCAGAGGCTGTCGTAGAACTGCTCGGTGGTGGCGAACCCTCCGCTGACCCTGGTGAGGATCTTGCGGCCGATCTCCTTCCACGGCCGGAAGTACTCGACGGCGTTGTCGGTGAAGTTGTCCCACTCCTGGTAGATCTGCCACGAGATCCCGGCCGCCTCCAGGCGCTCGGGGTAGGTCGTCCAGTCGTAGCCGCCGTGGTCGTAGTCGTAGGCGGCGTTGGTGACGGCCCTGTTGACGCCGTCCGGCTCGTAGCCCGTCGTACCGGTCCACAGGTAGTTGCGGTTGGGGTTGGTCGAGCCGTACACGGAGCAGAAGTAGGAGTCGCAGATGGTGAAGCGGTCGGCCAGCTCGTACTGGAGGGGAATGTCCCGCCGGTCGTAGTGCGCCATGGTGCTCTGCCCCTTGGCGGCGACCCAGTCGTTCCACCAGCCGTTCGCCCGCGCCTGGTTGGCGTCGGAGAAGCCGTGCGGGAGCGAGCCGAGGTACTGGATGTCGCTCTCGGGACGGCCGGCGTCGCGCGCGGCCTGCCGGGCGGAGAACGGCAGGACGGCACCGCCGGCGGCCCGGGGCTGCTCGAAGACACTGGCACCGCCGGGCAGACGCAGCGGGGTGCGGTCGCCGAAGCCGCGAACGCCCTTGAGGGCGCCGTAGTAGTTGTCGAAGGAGCGGTTCTCCTGCATCAGCACGATGACGTGCTCGATCGCGTCCATGCCGCCCGGCGCCATCGGCGCGGCCATGGCCTCGAGGAGCGACGGGGGAAGGAAGGAGAGCGCGGTACCACCGGCGAGAGCGCCGAGGAGCTTGCGGCGGGAGATGTCGGACATGGTGGGGAGGCTAAATTGCAGGCGGCGCGGCCGGTAAGCCTCCGCGACAGAGCTTCGTTCACCGTTCACGAGGGAGCGCCGGGTGTTCAACTGCCCGCATGAAAGGTGATCAGTCGGCGTGCGGCGAACCTGACATGAGCCGGCGTGCGCCCCGCCCGCCGACGGGACCACGCCGCAGCGTTCGCCCGCTCAGGCGGGGACGGTCGCGGGTGTCTCGCTCTCGGAGGATTCACCGGCACTCTTCGCCCCCGGGCCGCGGCCGAGGAAGGCGTAGGCCGCCCCGACGAGCAGACCGCCGCCGACGAGGTTGCCCAGGCCCACCAGGAGCAGGTTCCGGGCGAAGGCGGCCGCGTTCGCACCGGGCACGTGCTCGAAGAGGCCGAGCGCGTAGTACGTCATGTTCGCCACGACGTGTTCGAAGCCCGAACCGACGAACGCCAGCAGGCACCAGAAGATCACGGTCAGCTTGGCGCCCTCCGACCGGGTCCGCGCCGCCATCCACACGGCGAGGCAGACCAGGAAGTTGCAGAGCACTCCGCGGAAGAACAGCGCCGCTCCCGACTCGGCGGCCTTCGCCTTGATCAGGCTCGCCAGCAGGGCGAGTGCCGGGGCGGTGTGCCCGGGGGCGCCACCGGAGGTGATCACGCCACTGCCGTGGACGAGCCAGGCGAACAGCACCGACCCGACGAGGTTGCCGACGAACGATCCGAGAATCAGCGCCGCCGCGTCGGCCGCGGTGATGCGCCGGACGATCGCCCCCTGAACCGCGGTCATCATGGTGCCGGTGGCCAGTTCGGCGCCGGCGAAGACCGCCAGGGTCAGCCCGACCCCGAAGACCAGGCCCTCGACGAGTTTCGTGTACGGGGACGCAGCGGCCAGCAGCGGCCCGGCGACCGCGAGCAGCAGGACCGCCGCAACCCCGATGAACGCCCCGGCCAGCATGGAGCCGACCAGGAACCGGCCCGGCCTGCGGAGCCCGGCGGCCTTCTCGGCAGCCGCCTGCCCCTGTTCTTCGAGGGCCTGGGACACGGGAATGGGCATGCTGTCACCTCAAACTGGCTATAACGGGAATAACGCCTCACTTTTCTCGATGCTATGCCGCACGAAACACGTCCTGAAGAAAGGTGTCGCACATCACAGACCTGGACTTGTCGGCCGATAAAAGGCACGAAAAGGTGAGGTCATGGTGAATTCCTGAATCGGCAAAATCACGGCACAGGGGACGCGAAGAACGTGTCCCCCGCCCCCGCGCCCAGCGAGGCTTTCGCGGCCTGCTCCCGCCCCGTCACGGACAGCGTGACCAGGTGGTCGAGGCGTCGCACCTCCCAGTACTCCAGTGCGACGGCGGGCAGCGGCTGCGCGGGGGTCCATCCGAGCAGAGCGGTCGCCAGACCCGCGGCGTCACCGAACGCCCTGGACGCGCCCGCGGCGATGTGGGGCCAGACCGTGCCCGCCGCATCGCCGATGAGCGCCGCGTGGTCGGCCACCATGCGCCACGGGGGGACGTCATGGACCGGCTGCATGAAGAGATCCGACAGCCCCACCAGTTCCGCGAGGGCCGGCGGGAGCGAGGCCTCGGCCTGCCCACGGACCCGCTCGACGGTCTCCGGCAGCGCTTCGCCCGGCGGCAGGAAGTGCGCGAAACGCCTTCCTGAGCGGCCCGTCAGGAGTCCGGGCAGATCCTGCTCGGCGACGTTGACATACCAGACCCAGTTGACGCGCCGCGAGCCCTTCTCCAGCTCTCCGTCGGGTCCCGGAACCAGGGAGCAGAGCATCTGCATGCCACTGGACGTGAAAAGCGTGAGACGGCCCGAGAAGAGCTCCAGGAGTTCACCGGAAAGCCGGGACTCGGGTTCCAGACCCCGCCAGGCGACGTAACCGGCGTAGGCCGGACGGGAAGAGGGGTCGAGCAGCCTGCGCGTCGCCGACCCGATTCCGTCCGCTCCCACCAGGAAGTTGCCGCGCGCGGCGCGGCCGCCGGAGAACTCCGCGGTGACCTCGTGGCCCTCCACCTGTACACGCCTCAGTGCGCCGTCGAGGCGGTGGCACACGTCGGCGAGGGGCTCGCGCAGCACGCGGTGGAGGGCGTCCCACGCCGTCATCAACCGCGGCGCCTCATGGCGCGCGGCCTTGCCCCGCACATCGAGTTGCTGGCGCTCGTGCAGTTCGACGCCGACCGCTTCCGCGGGAACGCCCAACCGGTTCAGCAGCGCCTCGATCTCCGGCTGCACGACGATGCCGGCGCCGCGTGCCGGCGTCGGGCCCACCGATCGCTCGTAGACGGAGACGTCTGCCCCGATGGCCCGCAGTTCGTGCGCGGCCGCCAGACCGCCCAGCGATCCGCCGATGACCAGTGCCGCGAAGTCGTTCGTCTCCGGGATGGCGCACCTCCACAGGCTCCGTTCCGGCCGAAATGCACTCCGGGACGAAGGAGCGTAAACACACCCTCCGGACGCCCGCAACTCGCTCACGTCCGCCGGGATTCACGTCATCAGCCGTTTGCGGGCACCGGGTTGCGGCCGTACAGAGGCACACTTAGCGTGACACGCGGTCACTTTGATTCGCCTCGAGAACACCGGCCCTCTTGGTCGCCGCAGGAAATGCTCGGAACGGCCCAAGGAGATCTGTCGTGCCTGAAATTCCCCACTGGCATTCTCGGCGGAAGGTGCTCTTCGCCTCTGCCGCCGCGATGACCGCGGCAACCACAGGAGCCTTCGGCCTGCTCTCCGGGAAGCCGGTCGCCAAGAAGACCGGCGCGAGCCCGGGCACGAGCGTTCGCCCCTTCCGCATCGACATTCCGGAACGGGATCTCGACGAACTCCGCCGGCGCATCGTCGCCACCCGGTGGCCCGACCGCGAAACGGTCCACGACCAGTCACAGGGTGTCCAGCTCGCGACGATGCAGGAACTCACCCGCTATTGGGAAAGTTCCTACAACTGGCGGAAGATCGAGGCGAGGCTCAATTCGCTGCCGCAGTTCATCACCGAGATCGACGGGCTCGACATCCACTTCCTCCACATCCGCTCGCGCCACGCGGACGCGCTGCCGATGATCCTGACCCACGGCTGGCCGGGATCCGTCCTGGAATTCCTCAAGGTGATCGCCCCGCTCACCGACCCGACGGCCCACGGAGGACGCGCGGAGGACGCCTTTCATCTCGTCATCCCGTCCATGCCGGGTTACGGCTTCTCGGAGCGGCCGACGACCACCGGCTGGGGCCCGGACCGCATCGCCCGCGCCTGGGCCGTACTGATGGAGCGCCTGGGATACCGGCACTACGTGTCCCAGGGCGGCGACTGGGGCGCGGTGATCTCGGACCGGATGGCGGTGCAGCGACCTGCGGGACTGCTCGGCATTCACGTCAACTTCCCGGCCACGGTTCCGCCGGACATCGCGAAGAGACTCGCCTGCGGCGACCCCGCCCCGGCGGGCCTGTCCGTGGACGAGAGGACCGCGTTCGACGAACTCGCCGCCTTCTACAAGACGGGCTCGGGCTACTCCGCCATGATGGTCACCCGCCCGCAGACCGAGGGATACGGACTGACGGACTCGCCGGCCGGACTCGCCGCCTGGATGTACGACAAGTTCGCGGCGTGGACGGACAGCGGCGGCCACCCCGAGCGTGTACTGACCCGGGACGAGATGCTCGACGACATCACGCTCTACTGGGTCACCAACACCGCGGTCTCCTCCGCCCGCCTCTACTGGGAGAACAACGCCAACAACTTCAACGCGGTGTCGGTCTCGCTGCCGGCGGCCATCACGGTGTTCCCGGGCGAGATCTACCAGGCGCCGCTGAGCTGGGCCAAGCAGGCGTATCACGATCTCATTTATTTCAACAAGGCCCGCAAGGGCGGTCACTTCGCCGCGTGGGAAGTGCCGGACATCTTCAGCAGGGAACTGCGCGCCGCGTTCGAGTCGCTGCGTCATCCGGGAGCCGCCGGCAAGTGAGGCCGCACCGCGCCCCGCTCCCCCACGGGTATCCGCGGGACGCGCTTCCCGTCGGCCATTCCACGGGCGGCGGTGAGGTGGCGCGCCGCATCGGCCGCCACGGCAGGACGGGGCGGGAAAGCCGTCCCGCTCAGCGCGGTCCCGCCACTGGTGCTCAAGACCACGGCCGCCCGGTCGTCCCCCCGGGACGCCGGGCGGCCGATCCGTGAACTCCCTTACTCACGCGCTTTCTTGGCCGAAGCGGTGGAACGGTTCCGGTACGGTGCCGCAGGACCGGGAGAAGTCGATTTTTCCCAAGCAAAGCCAGATCACTATGCAACCTTGATCAAGTGTGGTTCCCTCATCCCTCGTGACCAAGAACCAGGTCCGGAGTTCGAACTGAGCGGGACGTCCGACGTCCCCGTCACAGGGCTGCCCCGGCCCCGTTCCCGGGCGCCCGGAAACCGCCGGGTGCTCCACTGTCCGCCGCCCGTGTTATAGGTCTCCCGGGCGGCCAAGGGTAGTCGTACATGCGAATACAAGCCCGTTGGGCCCTGATCCCCGCGCTGGCCGGCCTCCTGGCGGGCGCCGTCCCCGGCGCCGCCCAGGCATCCCAGAGCCCCGCCACGGCCGCACCCGCCGTCGGCACCGCGGCGGCCGGGGTCAAGACCGTCCGGACCCTCACGCTGATCACCGGTGACAAGGTGACGGTCGTCCAAGGCGCCAGCGGCGTCCCCGCGGTGAGCGTGCAGCGTGGTCCCGGCCGCACCGGCATCGGCTTCCAGCTCTCGCACGAGTGGCACGGAACCGAGCACCACATCTCGGTCGTTCCCTCGGACGCGCAGGCCCTGCTGGCCGACGGGCGGCTCGACGCCCGCCTGTTCGACGTCACCGAGCAGGTGAACGCCGGCTACGACGACGCCTCGACGAGCACCTTCCCGCTGATCTACTCGAGCCGCAGCGGCAAGTCCGCCACGGCTCGCGCCGCGGTCCAGCAGCACGCTGCCCGCATCACCCGCACCCTGGACGCTCTGGGCGGCGGCAGCTTCGCCCCGGCCAAGCGCGACGCCGCCTCCTTCTGGAAGTTCGTCACCGGGACGCAGGGGCTGCGCGGCCCGCTGCGCGAACTGTGGCTCAACGGCCGCAGCCGGGTCGCCCTCGCCGAGAGCACCGGCATCATCGGCGCCCCCGAGGTCTGGGACAGCGTCGATGCCAACGGCGTGCACATCACCGGCAAGGGCGTCACCGTCGCGGATCTCGACACCGGCTACGACCCCACCCACCCGGACCTCAAGGACAAGGCCGCCGCCGGCCGGACCATGGACTTCACGGGCTCCGGCACGGTGGTCGACGGACACGGCCACGGCACCCACACCGCGTCCATCATCGCGGGCACCGGCGCGGCTTCGGCGGGCAAGTACAAGGGTGTCGCCCCCGACGCCACGCTCCTGGTGGGCAAGGTCTGCGACAACGACGGCTTCTGTCCCGACGACGCCGTCATCAACGGCATGACCTGGGCGTCGGAGGCCGGCGCGAAGGCCGTCAACCTCAGCCTGGGCTCGCCGCCGTACGCGCAGACCGACCCGCTCACCGAGGCGGTCGAGAAGCTGACCGCCGAGCACGGCACCCTGTTCGTGATCGCGGCGGGCAACGAGGGCGCCCCCGCGGCCGACTACTTCGGCGGCACGGTAGGCAGCCCCGGCATCGCCGACTCCGCGCTCACCGTGGGCAGTACCACCAAGCAGGACGCCCTCAGCGACTTCTCCAGCCGGGGACCGCGCATCGGCGACTTCGCCGTGAAGCCCGACATCGTCGCACCCGGCTCGGACATCACCGCGGCCCGCGCCGCGGGCACCACGATGGGCGACCCGGTCGGCACCTCGTACGTCACCGCGTCCGGCACCTCGATGGCGACCCCGCACGTCACCGGTGCGGTGGCGCTGCTCGCCCAGGAGCACCCGGACTGGAAGGCGGCCGACTTCAAGTCGGCCCTGACCAGCGCCGCCAAGGGCCTGCCCGGACTGACCGCCTACGACCAGGGCACGGGACGACTGGACGTGGCCCGCGCCGCGGTCCAGAGCGTGCGGGCCACCTCCGGCAACATCAGCTTCGGCAAGGCCGACTACCCGCACCAGAGCGTCACCCGGACCGGCACCGTCACCTACGCCAACGACGGCGCCACCGACGTCACGCTGCACCTGTCCGTCGACGCGAACGGGCCCCGGGGCCAGAAGGCGCCCGCCGGTGCCTCCGCCCTGTCCGCCGGCACCGTGACCGTCCCCGCGCACGGCACCGCGTCCGCCACGCTCACCGCCACCGTCGACGCCACGATGGTCGGCGCCTACGGCGGTTCGGTCGTCGCCACCACGGACGACGGCGCCACCACGGTCCGCGACGCCTTCGGCGTCTACGCCGAACCCCTCACCCACGCGATGTCGTTCACCGTCCTCGGCCTCGACGGCAAGCCGGTCGGCGAGGGCACGTACGTCAACGCCTTCGACGTCCGGACCGGCCTGCAGTACAGCGTCGTCACCGATGCCGACGGCACGGCATCGATGCAGCTGCCGGAGAGCGAGTACGACGTCTCGGCGAACAAGTTCGACCCCGTGGCGCACACCTCGGTGCTGTTCTCCGAGCCGGGTGTGCACCTCACCGCCGACACCTCGCTCGACCTCGACGGCCGCACCGCCGAGCAGGTCAACCTCACCGTCGACAAGAGCCAGGCCGAGAACGAGGGCATCTTCGCCAGCGTCACGTCCGTCAGCGCGGACGGCCGCTACGGCACGCAGAAGTTCGTGATGGGCTTCCCCGGCGACCGCATCTACGCCACGCCGACCGCCCAGGTGACCAGCCACGCGTTCTGGTTCCTGACCAGCCAGCGGTGGACCGGCACGATCCCCGCGACCCGTACCGGCCCGGCGTCGAGCTACGCGTACAACCTCGCCGTCAACGCCAAGGGCGGCATCCCCTCCACCCTCACCCGCAGGCTCTCCGACCGCTCGCTCGGCCGGGTCGAGGAGACCTACGCCGGCCAGGGCGGCAAGCCGCTCGGCGTGCGGATCGACACCCCGGTCCCGACCTACGGCGCGGTCGCCTTCGTCGACGGCAACGAGATCCCGGTCCCGGGCAAGCAGACCCGCTACTACACCGACGACGCCGCGATCGTCTGGGACCGCACGCTCGGCATGCGCGCCCAGGGCACCGCCGGCTTCGACGAGATCCAGTTCGCGGACACCACACGATTCCGGCCGGCCGCGACCTACACCCGGCTGTGGAACCAGACCCCGCTGCGCGCCCGGTCGCTCGACGCCCTGCGCCTCGAGGACCAGCTCTACCTCACCCCCGGCCTGTTCTCCTCGGCCGCCGCGAACACGGCGACGTATTCCGGTGAGGCCCGGGGCACCACAGGCTCCTCGACCCTGTACCGCAACGGGGTGAAGGTCGCGTCGCTGGACTCCCTGGGCCAGTTGCAGACCGCTGTTCCGTACGAGAAGGCCACCTACACCCTGAAGTCCTCCGGCACCCGCTCGGTGGGCTGGTCGACCCTGGGCAGCAAGGCCTCGGCCACCTGGACGTTCACCTCGCAGCGGCCGGGCACCACGGCGATGACCCAGCAGCCGCTCATCAACGTTCGGCTCAACGGCCCGGTGAACACCTCGGGCAGCGTCGCCGGCGGCCGTACGTACGTCTTCCTCGTCACCGCCGAACGCGGCGGCAAGGCGGCCACCACGTCGCTGGGCCTGCGGATCTCCTTCGACGACGGCAAGACCTGGAAGACCCTGCCGGTCCGGCGCGCGGGCGATCTCGGCTATGTCGTCCTGTCCACCCCCAAGGCCGGTGGCTACGCGTCCATCCGCCTCACCGCCAAGGACGCGGCGGGCAACGCGGTCGACCAGACCGTCATCCGCTCCTTCCCGGTGACCCGCAAGAAGTAGCCGGACATCACGGCGCCACCGCGCGGCGCTGCAACGGCCCCCGCCGACGGCTTCCCAGCCGTCGGCGGGGGCCGCCGGGCGTTCAGGGCAGCGCCGTTGCCGCGGTGCCGGCACGTCCGTGCAGGTGGGCGGCGTCCTGGCTGGGGGGTACGCCGAACCGGCGGCGGTACTCGCGGCTGAACTGCGACGGGCTGTCGTAGCCGACCCGGTGACCCACCCCGGTGATGTCGTGGGGGTGGGCGGCCAGCAGCAGACGGGCCTCCTGGAGCCTGATCTGCTTCTGGAACTGAATGGGGCTCATCGCCGCCACCGCCTGGAAGTTGCGGTAGAAGGCCGAGGGGCTCATGCCGGTCCGCCGGGCCAGGTCCTCGACGCGGAACGGCTCCGCGTAGTGCTCGCGGATCCACCGCACGGCGCGTGCGATGTGGCTGAGGCTGCTGTCGGCCAGCCCGAGTTGGCGCACGACACCGCCCTGATCAGCGGTGATCAGCCGCCACAGGATCTCGCGGATGACCATCGGGGCCAGCACGCCCCGGTCCCGCGGCCGCTCGAGCAGCCGCACCAGCCGGATCAGGGCGTCGAGCAGCTCCGGCGACATCTCCCCGACGGCGATCCCCGGCGGAGCGGCCGGGGCGGGGCGCGGCAGGTCCCCCGGGCCGGCGCGCAGGAGGAGTTCGGCGATCGCGGTCGGTTCGAGGACGAGGGCGAGTCCCAGAGCCGGGTGGTCGGGGCCGATCTCGGTGAAGTGGCCGGTGACGGGGAGGTCGACCGAGGCGACGAAGTACGTGCCGGGGCGGTACTCGTACAGCCGGTCCCCCAGCGCCAGGCGTTTGGCGCCCTGTGCCAGGACGGCGAGCACCGTGCCGGACATCGACGCCGTCGGCGGTCCCGCACGGTCGGCCCTCGCGATGTGCAGACCGGCGATGTCGGTGGTGGCGTCATCGCGCACGTGCCGGGCCAGCAGGGCACGGAGCTCGTCGAATCCCATGGCCCCATTGCAGCACAGCCATCCGTCCCGCATTCCCGTGGACAGGAGGATCATGCAAGTGCGGACGAGCTTCGTTCTACCGTTGTCGCATGTCATCGCGGTGAAATGAGATCAGTGACTCCCCGACGGCAGAGAGCGGAATCTCCCGTCAGGAGAGGAACAGACATCCGTGCACCCCGTCGAAAGAGGAGTACCGCCATGACCGTCGGCTACGGATTCAACGCCACGCTGACCGCCCGGCCCGCGATGGGCGACCGGCTGGTCGACCTCCTGCTGACCGCGCTGGAGGAGGGCAACCCCGCCGCGAACGAACACTGCCTGGTCTACCTCGTCTGCCGTTCGGCCGCCGACCGCGACGTCGTCCACGTCACCGAAGGCTGGACCACCGAGGACGACCACCACCGGGTCTTCGCCGGCGCGGCCGCACAGGCCATCGTGGCGCAGGTCCGGGAACTGGTGGCGGAGGGATCGCCCTACACCGACTACGTCCCGGTCGGCGGCAAGGCCGCCTTCTGAGCTCGCGAGTCCCGCAGACCGTCCCTCCTCCCCGCTGACCGAAAGGACCCGCCCGTGTCTCCCGCACGCCCCGGCCTCGACCCCGAGCTGCGCAGCCTTCTCGCCCCGATGCCGCTCGTCACGGAGCTGACTGCGGAACTCCTCGCGCAACTGCGCGAGATGCCGTCGCCGCCGGTCGAATCCCTGCTCGCGGGCCATGCGCTCACCCGGCGCGACGTCGCCGCCCCCGGCCCTGACGGCGCACGGATCCCGCTGTCCGTGCTCACCCCCGCGGCGGCCGACCGCACCACACCGGCACCGTGCGTGTACTGGATGCACGGCGGAGGAATGATCATGGGCGACCGGTTCGCGCAGATCGACATCCCGCTGGAGTGGCTGGACCGGTTCGGTGCCGTCGTGGTCTCCGTCGACTACCGGCTGGCACCGGAGGCCACCGGCACCACCGCGGTCGACGACTGCTACCACGGGCTGCTGTGGGTGGCCGAACACGCCGGCGAACTGGGCATCGACCCCGACCGCATCGTCATCGCGGGCGCCAGCGCCGGCGGCGGGCTCACCGCCGCGCTCGCCCTCCTGGCACGCGACCGCGGTACCCCCGCCGTCGCCGCGCAGATCCTGATCTGCCCCATGCTCGACCACCGCAACACCACCGTCTCGAGCCACCAGTACGCCGGCGAACCGGGTGTGTGGACCCGCGAGACCAATGCCTTCGCCTGGCAGTCCGTGCTCGGCGACCTCGCAGGGGGCGACGTTCCCGCCTACGTCTCACCCGCCCTGGCCGACGACCTGTCCGCCCTGCCGGCCGGCTACATCGACGCCGGCTCGGCCGAGGTCTTCCGGGACGAGGCCGTCGGCCACGCCTCCCGCATCTGGGCGGCCGGGGGCCAGGCCGAACTGCACATCTGGGCCGGGGGCTGCCACGGATTCGACGCACTGTTCCCCGACGCGCGGCTCTCCGCCCTCGCACGCCGCACCCGCACGGACTGGCTGGGCCGCGTCCTGGCACCCGCGCCCGACCCGGCGCCGTAGGCGGCGCGAGCCGCCTGTCCCGGCGGGCGGGCGTCACATGCGGTCGACGTCCCGCACCGCCTGCGCGAAGGCCGCGGGGGCTTCCTGCGGGACGTTGTGACCGATGCCGTCCAGAGTCCGGTGTGCGTACGGGCCGGTGAACTTGGCACGGTAGGAGGAGCCGTCGCCCGGCGGTGTGAAGGGATCCACGGCGCCGTCGAGGGTGACCGTGGGGACCGTGATCACGGGTGCGCGTGCCAGGCGCGCCTCGAGTGCGTCGTACCGCGGATCGCCCTCGACCAGGCCGAGCCGCCAGCGGTAGTTGCCGATCACCATGGCGACGTAGTCCGGATTGTCGAAGGCCGCCGCGGTGCGCTCGAAGGTGGCGTTGTCGAAGGCCCAGGTCGGGGAGTTGAACGTCCACACCAGCCGGGCGAGGTCACGCCGGTTGCGTTCCAGTCCGAGCCGGCCGCGCTCCGTGGAGAAGTAGTACTGGTACCACCACGCCCACTCGCTCTTCGGCGGCAGCGGCTGCTGGTTGGCCTTCCGGTTGGTGATCAGATACCCGGTCACGGAGACCAGCCCCTTGACCCGTTCCGGCCACAGCGCTGCGATGATGTCGGCGGTCCTCGACCCCCAGTCGTAGCCGCCGAGGATCGCCCTCTTGATCCCCAGGGCGTCCATCAGCGCGACGATGTCCAGGGCGAACGCCGACTGCTGCGGGGCACGCGGGGTGGAAGGGTCGAGGAACCGTGTCGTCCCGTGCCCACGCAGGTACGGCACGACGACCCGGTAGCCCTTCGCCGCCAGCAGGGGGGCGACGCCCACGTAGCTGTGGATGTCGTACGGCCAGCCGTGCAGGAGGACGACGGCGGGACCGTCGGCCGGGCCGGCCTCGGCGTAGCCGACGTTCAGGACGCCGGCGTCGATCTGCTTCAGCGGGCCGAACGAGGCCCCGCCGCCCGGGGATTCCTTGCCGCCCGCCGGGGCGGCCGGTGCGGCCTTGCTCGCGGCGGACGGGGACGTCGAGCACGCGGTCGACAGACCGGCCAGGACGAGGCCTGCCGTTCCCGAACCGACGATTCTTCCGAAGCTGCGCCTGTCGATCATCCTCGGCCTTCCCCGGGGTGCCGGCGGTGGAACCACGCGGGGGTTCATGCCCGGTGGAGCACGGTCCGTGGCGCCGCACCCGGGAATGTCAGCCCGTCGGCCCAACGCCGCCGCCAGTGGTGACACGCGCCGCGGACGATCCATGAGACCCACGTCACCTTCGGCCCGCTGTCACATTCCGCTCCGCTGTGCGGTCAGAGCTGCGTATCGGTTCCCACGGCACAGGAGAGCAGCATGCAAGCGCGCCTCAATTTCTTCGGCAACCCGACCGCGGGCAAGTTCCTCAAGCACATCAACTCCGCCGGCATGGTGGCGGCGGACTCCGCGCTGCCGCACGCGACGCAGGAGCTGGTGAAGATCCGCGCCAGCCAGATCAACGGCTGCGGCTTCTGCACCGACATGCACACCAAGGAGGCCGCGGCCGCGGGCGAGACCTCCGTGCGTCTCAACCTGGTCGCCGCCTGGCGCGAGGCCACCGTCTTCACCGACGCCGAGCGCGCCGCGCTGGAGGTGACCGAGCAGGCCACCCGCATCGCCGACGCGGCCGGCGGCGTCAGCGACGAGGCGTGGGCCAACGCCACCAAGTTCTACGACGAGGACCAGCTCGTCGCCCTGATCGGCCTGATCGCGGTCATCAACGCCTACAACCGCATCAACGTCATCAACCAGCAGCCCGCCGGGGACTACAAGCCCGGCATGTTCGGCTGATCACCCGGCTCCGCCCCGCGGGGCGGAACGTCCGTCTCCGGGCCATACCCCCGACTGTGGCCCGGAGACGGACGGACAACGAACCCTCCATGCGCGCGCCCGTGTTCACTCCGGGCGGCGCGGCGCGGGAAGCTCGCCGGAGCCGCGGGGCACGAGGCGGGTCTCGACCATGATCGTACGGGCGCGGGAGCGGTCGCCCTCCAGCCGCTCGACGGCGGTGGCACCCGCCACCTCCCCCATCGCCACGGGGTTCTGCGCGACGACGGTGAGCGCGGGTTCGAGGATCGCGGCCATGGGGACGTCGTCGAAGGCGACGACGGCGACGTCCTTGCGGCGGCTGCGCGAGAGCTCGACCATGACCCCGATGGTCATGACGTTGTTGCCGGACAGCAGCGCCGTGGGCGGATCGGGCAGCGCGAGCAGCCGGGCCGTCGCCTCGGCCGCGCCCGACGGGTCGTGGGCGTCGACGACCAGGGCACGGTCGTACGGCAGACCCGCTTCCATGAGCGCCGCGCGGTAACCGGCGAGCCGTTCGCGGCGGGTGTAGAGCCGGGCAGGCAGGTCGCCGATGAAACCGATCCTGCGGTGGCCACGGGCGATCAGATGGGCCACTCCTCCCTGTGTGCCCGAGCGGTTGGAGCTGACGACCGTGTCGGCGGTGAGGCCGTTTCCGGGCCGGTCGAGGAAGACGATGGGCATGCCGCCGGACCGCTGCGCCTTGAGGTAGGCGTGGTCGGCACCGACGGCGGGAGCCACCATTAGTACGCTCACCCGGCGGGCCAGGAACGTCTGGACCAGGGCGAGTTCACGTTCCGGGTCGTCGTCGGAGGAGCCCATGAGCAGGGTCAGCCCACGGCTGTGCACGGCGTCCTCGATGCCGCCCGCCACCGCTCCGAAGAACGGGTTGCCGACGTCCGGCACCACCAGGCCCACCGTGGTGTCCGGACCGCCGACCCGGATGCTCCTGGCCATCAGGTTGGGCTGGAAACCGAGTTTGGCGACGGCCTCCAGTACCCGCTTCCTGGTCTCCGCGGAACTGGGGCCGTCCTCGTTGAGGACCCGGGAGACCGTCTTGGCGCTCACGCCCACCTCGCGGGCCACATCGGCGAGGGTCGGTCTGCGGGTCGCTGCCATAAACCACCTTCTTTGTGGACGTCGCTCCGGTGGATACCGGAACCGCGGTCAGCTCCCCCGCACCCCGGCTGCCGAGGCCGCGTCGCTGTCCGTCACGACCGTACCCCCGTCGGCCCGCACGCTCAGCGCCCCGGTCATGATGGCCACCACTTCGGCCATGGAGTAGTCGGCCGGCTTGATCACCGCCTCTCGCCTGCCGAGCCGGTGGACGTGGACGCGATCGGCGATCTCGAAGACGTGCGGCATGTTGTGGCTGATGAGGATCACCGGGATGCCCTTGTCCCGGACCCTGCGGATGAGGTCGAGGACCTGCCCCGACTCCTTCACGCCCAGGGCGGCGGTCGGCTCGTCCATCACCACCACGCTGCGGGCCCAGGCCGCCGCGCGCGCCACCGCCACGGCTTGCCGCTGACCGCCGGAGAGGGTCTCCACCGGCTGCGAGAGCGAGCCGACGCCCACCTTGAGGGCGGCCATGTGCGCCGCGGCCTCGCGGCGCATGGCCTTCTTGTCGAGCATGCGGAACACCGAGCCGAGCACGCCGGCGCGGCGGATCTCGCGGCCCAGGAACATGTTGGAGGCGATGTCCATGGACGCGGCGACGGCGAGGTCCTGGTACACGGTCTCGATGCCGTGGGTCCGCGCGTCCTGGGGGCCGCCGAACCTGATCGGCTCGCCGTGCAGCCGGATCTCGCCGGCGTCCGGCACCAGGGCACCGGTGAGTGCCTTGATCAGGCTGGTCTTTCCTGCGCCGTTGTCGCCGATGACGGCCAGGACCTCGCCGGGCATGAGGTCGAAGTCTGCGCCGTCGATCGCCGTGACGTGCCCGTAGCGCTTGACCAGTCCGCGTGCGCTGAGGACCGGCTCCGGACCGCCGCCGGGCGCGGGGTCGGCCGGCGGGGACCCGGCGGAGGCCGGTGCCGCCTGCGCCGGTTCGTGGGAGGGGGCCGGGCCGGTCATCGGGTGCCCTTTCGCGAGAGCTGGTCGACGGTCACCGCGAGGATGACGAGGACGCCGGTCACCAGCGTCTGGTAGACGGACGAGACGCCCATCAGCTGGAGGCCGTTGCGGAAGACACCGACGATCAGGACGCCCACGAAGGTGCCGAGCACCGTGCCGCGGCCGCCGAACAGGCTGGTCCCGCCGAGCACGACCGCGGTGATGCTGTCGAGGTTGTCGGTCTGGCCGGCCTGGGGGTCGCCGACACCGGTCCGCGACACCAGCAGCAGGGCCGCGATGCCGTAGACCAGGCCGGCCACCGCGTAGACGCCGACGGTGAGCCGGGAGACCCGGATGCCGCTCAGGCGGGCGCTCTCCGCGCTGTTGCCGAGGGCGTAGACGTGGCGGCCCCAGGCCGTGCTGCTCAGCGCGTAGGCGAAGCCGAGGAACAGGGCGACGGTGACCAGCGACCCGTAGGTGACGTCGGTCCGGCCGAGCGGGAAGGTCTTGCCGAGCACGGTCAGCGGGCCGGGCAGGCCCGTGACCGTCTGCTCGGCGGAGTAGATGTGGGTCAGGGCGAAGGCGACGTTCAGCATGCCGAGCGTCACGATGAACGGCGGCAGCGGCACGGCCCGGACCAGGAGTCCGTTGACGAGTCCGAAGACGCCGCAGGCCAGGATGCCGATCCCGATGGCGAGCACCGGCGGCAGCGGTCCCTGGACGGCCAGCTTGGCGATCAGGATGCCCCCGAAGGCCATCACGGCGCCGCAGGACAGGTCGATGCCGGCGGTGAGGATGATGAGCGTCTGCCCGATGGCGAGCGTGCCCACCACCATGACCTGCTGGAGGATCAGCGAGAAGTTGCCGCCGGACAGGAACTGGTCGGTCGAGATCGAGAAGAACACCGACGCGATGACGAGGGCCGCGAACGGGCCCGCCGCGGGCGCCGTGAGCAGCCGCCGCAGTGCGGTCGACTCGCCGGCGCCCACGGGCAGTGTGGTGGAGGTGGTCAACGTGCTCAGCCCCAGCAGTTCTCGAGGCCGAAGGCGGTGTCCTTGGCGTCCGCGCCGGCCTGCGGCTTGTCGGTGATCAGGGTGACACCGGTGTCGGTGTAACCGCTGGTCTTCTTCCCGTCCTTGGCGAAGGCCGAGATCGCCTTGACGCCGTCGGCGGCCATCTTCAGCGGGTACTGCTGCGAGGTGGCGGCGATCTTGCCGTCCTTGACCGCCTGGACGCCGGTGCAGCCGCCGTCGATCGCGACGATCATGACGTCCTTCTCACGGCCCTTGGCCTTGATGGCCGTGTACGCGCCGAGCGCGGCGGGCTCGTTGATCGCGTAGACGAGGTTGATGTCCGGCGCCTTCTGCAGGCAGTTCTCCATGGCGGTCTGGCCCTTGGCCTGGTCACCGCCGGTGTCCTGGGAGCAGACGATCGAGGGGTCGGAGGCGTCGATGCCGAAGCCCTTCACGAACCCCTCGTGGCGCTGCACGCCGACCGACACGCCGGGGGCGAGGTCCAAAGTGGCGATCTTCACCGGCTTGCCGGACATCGCGGCCTTGGCGTACGCGCCGATCAGTTCGCCGGCCTTCACGTTGTCGGTGGCGAACAGCGCGTCGGCGGCGTCCTGCGGCTCCGGCGGGGTGTCCAGCGCGATGACCAGGACGCCCTTGGCGCGCGCCTTGGCGATGGCGGGGACGATGGCCTTGGAGTCGTTGGGGGTGATGAGCACGCCCTTGACCCCGGCGGCGACCATGTTCTCCAGCGCGGTGACCTGGCTCGCGTTGTCGCCGTCGAACTTGCCGGCCGCGGTGGTCAGTTCGACGTTCTCGCTCTTGGCGGCCTGCTCGGCGCCCTGCTTCATCTTCACGAAGTACGGATTCGTGTCGGTCTTCGTGATCAGTCCGACCTTCACCTTGCCCCCGGACGGGGCGCTGCCGCCGGAACCGGACCCGCACGCCGCGAGGGACAGGGCGAGGCCGGCGGCGCCGATGACGAGAACCGGACGGGCTCTACGGGACATGTGTGACTCCTACGGGAAGCGTGAGCGGGGGACGTCCATGTGTGCCGGACGTCGGCGAAAAGCGACGCCGGGGCAGTGCCATCGTTGACATATGTCATCGTTGACACTGCCTGCGGAGGATGATGGACTCCCGGTCCGGCAACGTCAATGCCCTCTGCAGGACACGAGTTGGCAACAGTCGGACCGCAGCGACCGGAGACCGCCCGGCACTCAGGGGTGGCTCCGGTCGCCGGTTCCGCACCCCACCTGGAGGAATTCCGTATGCAGCCGCGTCAGGTCACCGTGCTGGGAGAGTGCGTCGCCGATGTCTTCGCGGACGCCCGGCCCGGGCCGCCGCCCACCGATGGGCGCGATCCCGCGGACGTCCCCACCCAGGGCCTGCACCTGCACGCCCTGCCCGGCGGCGGGCCGGCCAACACCGCGGTGGGGCTGGCCAGGCTCGGCACGCCCACCCGGCTGCTGGCGCGGCTGTCCGGCGACGTCTTCGGGCGCTTGTTCCGTTCCCATCTCCTGGACTCCGGCGTCGATCTGACGCACGCCCCGGCCGCCGCGGAGCCCAGCACGCTCGCGGTCGCCGACATCGACGCCGGCGGTCAGGCCGCGTACACCTTCCACGCCGAGGGCACCGCGGACTGGCAGTGGACGCGGAACGAACTGGACCGGGCCGGCCAGGGCGACCCGGCCTGCGTGCACACCGGCTCGCTCGCACTGGTCCGCGAACCCGGGGGCTCGCTGCTGGAGGAGTTCCTCAGCAGGGCTCGGCCGCGGGCCACGGTGAGCATCGATCCCAACGTCCGTCCCGCGCTGGTCGATCCGGCGGTCTACCGGCGCCGGTTGCCGAGCTGGTGCGCGGTGGCGGACATCCTGCGGCTGAGCGAGGACGACCTGCGCGTCCTGGTCCCGGGCACCGGGGTGGAGGCGGCGTGCGACGGTCTCCACGCGGCGGGGGTGCGGCTGGTGGTGATCACGCGTGGTGCGCACGGCGCCTTCGCGTCGCTCGACGGCCGGACCGTCTCCGTGCCCGGCGTGCCCACGCAGGTCGTCGACACCGTCGGGGCGGGAGACTCGTTCACCGCGGGACTGCTCCACCACCTCGGCGAGCAGGACCTCCTGGGCGGCCGGCTGGAGGGCCTGCGGCTGGCCGATGTCGCGGCGGCCTGCGCGTTCGCGGTCCGCGTAGCGGCGCTGACCTGCGCCGTAGCGGGTCCCAACCCGCCGTGGGCCCATCAGATCACGCTGCTCCAGGGCGAGAAGGACACGGCCGCCGCACGTGCCGGGGACCGCAACCTTTCTCGTCCGGGGCGTTGACGAGCCCTCACCCGGGGCCCATCATCTGTCATCGATCGGATGTCAGCGATGACATGTGTCAACGATGACACTCACAAGCGACGTCGAGAGAGCTGGTTCACATGCGTCGAAGAGTCGGGGCCCTGCTGGTCGCCCCGCTGGTCGCCCTGATCGCGGGCCTGGTCGCACTCCTGCCGAACACACCCGCGGTCGCCGGGACCGTCTCGGACTACCCCGAGTTCCCCTATCCGCCGACCACGTACAGCGAGCCCTTCCGCGGCCAGTTCCACTTCAGCTCGCAGTCGGGCTGGATGAACGACCCCAACGGCCTGGTGTACGCGAATGGCCTCTACCACTTCTTCTACCAGCACAATCCGCACGGTCTGGCCTGGGACACCATGCACTGGGGCCACGCCACCAGCCCCGACCTGGTCCACTGGACGCAGAAGCCGATCGCCCTGGAGCCCGGTGTGCACCCCGGAACGCTCTTCTCCGGGGGCGGCGTCGTCGACAAGGACAACACCTCGGGGCTGAAGACCGGCGCGCTCGACCCGATCGTGGTGTTCTCCAACACCGATGGCGTGAGCATCTTCTACAGCAACGACAACGGCCAGACCTTCCAGGCCTACGACAAGGGCCGCAAGCAGATCGAGATCCCCGACGAGAGCCGCGACCCGAAGGTGATCTGGGACGCGGCGCGCCACCGCTGGACCATGGTCGTCTGGTCCAACCAGGGCGGCAACGGCGTGAACATCTACACCTCGCCGAACCTCCTGAAGTGGACCCTGGCCAGCCGCTACCAGGCGCCCTGGCTCTTCGAGTGCCCCGACTTCTACCCGCTGCCGCTGGACGGCAAGAGCGACCAGCAGCGGTGGGTGATGACCTCCGCGTCCAGCCAGTACGTCGTCGGCAGCTTCGACGGCACGACCTTCCGCACCGACTGGAGCCAGCCGGCGCAGATGGACCTGGGCACCACGTACGCGGGCGGCTCCTTCTACGCCGCCGAGACGTTCACCAACACCCCCGACGGGCGCACGGTGCAGATGGCCTGGCAGGGCGGCAACCGCGGCAGCACGTGGACCGGCAACGCGACCTTCCCGGTGACCCTGGGCCTGGTCAGCACCCCGGACGGGCCGCGGATCACCCGTACACCGGTCACCGAGCTGTCCTCGCTCGCCTCGCAGACCGAGACCTGGAAGAACGACACGGTCAAGGCACCCAAGGAGCCCAAGCCGGGCAAGGAGCCCAAGGCCGCCGACAACCCCTTCGAGGACATCAAGGCCGACACCTACGAGATCACCGCCCAGTTCGACGTGAAGAACTCCACCGCGACCCGGTTCGGCTTCGACCTGCACAGCCGCAGTGACGGGACCGCCGACCGCAGCGTGGTCTACGACACCGAGAAGCAGACCCTGCAGGGCAAGCCGCTGAAGCCGAGGGACGGCAAGGTCACCATGCGGCTCCTGGTGGACCGGGGCCAGCTGGAGATCTTCGCCGACGGCGGCCTGTACTCGCTGTCCGACAACGTCGACTTCGACTCCGCGGCCGACAGCCAGGGCATCCGGCTCTTCGCCGTCGGCGGCGAGGCGAAACTGGACAACGCGACCTTCACCCGCCTGAACACCAGCTGGGGGACGGCCCAGTCCACCCTCCTGAGCAATCTGAAGGGCCCCTGGCACGCCGCGGGCGGCGCCTGGACCGACGTCAGCGGCGGCAAGCGGGTCTCCACCAGCGGTGACGGCTTCTACATGAGCGCGAGCAGCGGCGCCGACGCGGTCTACCAGGGCGACATCACCCTGGACACCGCACGCGCCGGCGGCCTGACCTTCCGCGCGAACGCCTCGGGCGCCGGGTACACGGCGACGCTCGACACCAGCGGTGTGGTGAAGCTGTGGCGCCCTGGCAAGGACATCGCCGTCCGCGCGCTGCCGGTCAGCGGGGGTCGCACCTACCACCTGAAGGTGCAGACGGACGGCGCCCGCATCCGCGTCTGGGTGGACAACGCCGCGGACCCCGTCATCGACGCCACCGACACCACCTACGCCTCCGGCCTGTTCGGGGTGAACACCTTCGACGGAACCGCGACGGTGCAGAACCTCACCACCGGACAGGGCGGTTTCTCCGCCTTCCCCACCGGGCGGTGGACACCGCGCGGCGGCACCTGGACGGTCACCCCGGCCGGGCTGCGCGGCAGCGCGCCACAGAACGGCTTCTACCTCAGCGACCGCACGGGCGGCGACTTCACCTACGAGGGCGACCTGTCCGTCACCAACGGGCAGGCGACCGGCCTGACCTTCCGGGCCGGAAGTGACGGCGCCGGCTACACGGCGAACATCGACACCAGTGCCGGTGTGGTCAAACTGTGGCGCCCGGGCCGGGACATCGCGACCTACGCCACGGCGATCACCGAGGGCCGTACCTACCACCTGAAGGTGCGGACCGACGGCAACCGCATCCGCGTCTGGTTCGGGAACGGCGCCGATCCCGTCATCGACGCCACCGACGACGCCTACGCGAGCGGCCTGTTCGGGGTGAACTCCTTCGCAGCGAACACCCTCGCGCAGAACCTCACCGTGAGCTGACGGAGCATCACCCGTGCGAGGAATCCGGGGCCGGCCCGCGGGCCGGCCCCAGGTTCCTCCATGCCCGGCCCCGCGCGTGCGCGGATTTCCCACGTTGGAAAACGCTCCGCGCACAACCGGGCCCGCCCCGGTGCCGGCGCCGACCCACGCACTCCGATCTGCGAATTCACCCCCATGGGGCGGGTGTTGGCCGCACCACGCGCCCCAGGAGATTCTCTGACACCACCTCGACGCGAGGTCTGGACACGGCGGCACGGCGCTGCTTTCATTCTCACCGCGTCCAGAATTTCCAACGTTGTACAAGCGCGCAACCGACCCGCATCCCTTCTTCGCACCAGGCGCCACACCCCCTTTGACCAGCACTTCCCTCCAGGCGTGGACGACGCCCCCCACGGAAGGTGCACGCGTGATTCCTGGCAGACGACGTACCACTCGGCTCGGGCGCTTTGCCGCCCTGCTTTCGCTCCTCCTCGGGGCGGCGCTGATGGCGCCGTCCCCCGCGACGGCCCGGCCGGCCGATTCGGTCGCCGCGCCCGCCGCCTCCGCCGACAACGGCCTGCGCGGCGACTACTACCGCATGTCCAACGGCACGGCGCTGGACTTCGCCCAGTACACGGGCACGCGGATCGACAGCTCGCTCCACGTCGACGACCTGCTGCCCGCCCTGCGGGCCTACGCGGGGACCACCACCAACGTCGCGGTGCGCTGGACGGGCCGGCTGGAAGTGCCGGCCGACGGCAGCTACACCTTCTACATCAAGGGCGACAACGGCTTCCGCCTCTCCCTCGACGGCGCGAGCGTGATCGACCACTGGACGACCGACTGGGACGTGCAGACCACCTCGGAGCCGATCACCCTCACCGCCGGCCTGCACGAGGTCGCGGTGGACTACAACCAGGGCAACGGCGGCGCCTACCTGCACACCGAGTGGTCCGGGCCGGGCTTCGACCGCCGGCCCGTGCCCGACACCGCCCTGCACCTGCCCGCGGACTTCGCTCCGGCCGACGCGGAGGCGTCCGTCGACAAGACCGGCCGCATCGCCTCCATCGACCTGGGCTCCCGTGTGACCGGTCTCCCCGCCGACGCCGCCTCGCACCTGGCGCTGCTGTCCGGCGGCACCCGGTGGTCGGCCACGGTGTCGAGGGACCCCAAGCACGCCTCGCGGCTGCTGCTGCGTCCGGGCACGTCCGACTCCCCGGTCGCCCTGAAGGCCGACGTACGGGTCAGCTACGACGGCAGGGGCGGTATCACCACCGCGGCCGGCGCCCCCGGCCCCTTCTCGGTCGCCGCGAGCAACGACTCCACCTGGTACTTCGCCACGAAGTGGGCCAAGGACGTCTCCCGGTCCCACCCCCTGCCGGACTACCCGCGGCCGCAGTTGACCCGCAAGGAGTGGAAGAACCTCAACGGGACCTGGCAGTTCCAGCCGACCGAGCAGGACGCGGCACTCCCCCAGGGCCCGCTGAGCGACAGCATCGTGGTCCCCTACCCCATGGAGTCGGGCCTGTCCGGCGTCGCCCGGCACCACGACTGGTCGCTGTACCAGCGCACCTTCACCGTGCCGGACGACTGGCGGGTCGGCTCGGGCAACCGGCTGAACCTCAATTTCGGCGCGGTGGACTACGAGGCCTGGGTGTACGTCAACGGCCACGAAGTGGCCCACCACACCGGCGGCTACCAGGCGTTCACCGCCGACGTCACCGACGCCCTGACCGGGCGCGGGACGCAGGAGCTCACGGTCAAGGTCCGCGACACCACCGACGACCGCTACGCCCTCGGCAAGCAGTCCCGCGACCCCAGCGGCATCTGGTACACGCCGAGTTCGGGCATATGGCAGACGGTCTGGATGGAGCCCGTCCCCGAGGCGGCCGTGGACTCGCTGGTGCTGACCCCGGACCTCGCGGACTCCTCGCTCTCGGTCACCGTACGGCCGGGTGCCGGCACCTCACCGGACGCCAAGGTCACCGCCACCGCCTACACCAGGAGCGGGCGCAAGGCCGGTACGGTCACCGGCCCGGCGGGCACCGCGCTGCGGCTGCCGGTCGAGCACGCCCGGCTGTGGAGCCCGGACGACCCGTACCTGTACGACCTCGACGTCACGCTCACCGACGGCCGGAGCAAGGACCGCGTCGGCTCCTACTTCGGGATGCGGTCGATCGAGGTGGCCCCGGCGGGCGGCACCAACCGGATCAAGCTCAACGGCAAGCCGGTCTTCGTGCTCGCCACCCTCGACCAGGGGTTCTGGCCGGACGGCCTCTACACTGCCCCGACCGACGAGGCGCTCAAGTACGACCTCAAGGAGCACAAGAAGCTCGGCTTCAACGCGGTCCGCAAGCACATCAAGGTCGAGCCCGCCCGCTGGTACTACTGGGCGGACCAGCTGGGCCTGATGGTCTGGCAGGACATGCCCAGCCGGGGCACGGCCGCGGCCGGCACCCCGGAGACCGCGGCCTTCGTCGACCAGGTGCACCAGATCGTCGACCAGCACATCAGCACTCCGTCCGTCGTGATGTGGACGCTGATGAACGAGGGCTGGGGCGAGTGGAGCAAGGAGGCCACCGGCGACCTCGCCGACTCGGTGAAGCGGCAGGACCCCTCACGCCTGGTCGACGCCCATTCCGGGGTCAACTGCTGTGCCTCCAAGGGCGATTCGGGTCGCGGTGATCTGATCGACTTCCACGACTACCACGGCCCGGCCACCCCGGCCCCGGACGCCGGCCGCGCCGCGGTCGACGGCGAGCACGGCGGCTACTCGTACCTGGTGCCCGGGCACATCCTGGGCGTCGCGGGCGGCCAGGACTACGGCGACGCCGCGCACAGCAAGGAGGAGCTGACCGCGACCTACGTGGAGAACACCCGCAAACTGCTCCGACCGGCCGCCTGCGGCCTGTCCGGATCGGTCTACACCGAGATCACCGACGTGGAGGGCGAGCTCAACGGCCTGATCACCTACGACCGGGCGGTGGTGAAGGTGGACCCGAAACAGGTGCGGGACATCAACCGCCAGGTCATCGCGGCCGGGGCCGCCGCCGGCGGGGTCGACGTCCCGCCGGGCACACCCGGGCAGCAGGGCGTCTCCTGGTGGCCGCTGCACGAGGGGTCCGGCACAGTGGCGAAGGACGCCGCCGGATCCCACGACGGGACGCTGAACGGCGGGACGAGCTGGACCACCGGCCCCAACGGGGGCGCCCTGCAACTGGACGGCCGTACCGGCTTCGTGGACACCGGCGCGCCGGTGCTGGACACCGACGGGGCCGACTACTCGGTCGCCGCCTGGGTCCGGCTGGACGACAAGGGGCACTTCAGCACCGCGGTCTCCCTCGACGGGACCTCCAACAGTGCCTTCTACCTGCAGTACTCGCAGGCCGACCGGCGGTTCGCGTTCAGCTTCGCGGGCAGCCGGGCGCTGGCGAACACCATCGGGGAGCCGGTGGCCGGCCGCTGGTACCACCTGGTCGGCAGCTACAGCCACGGTGACGGCCAGTTGCGGGTCTACGTCGACGGCAGTCAGGCCGGTTCGGCCCGGGCCTGCAACGCCGAGGGACCCTCGGGCCACCTGGTGATCGGCCGCGGCAAGTTCGGCGGCAACCTCGTCGACTACTGGGGCGGCGCGATCGCCGACGTGCACGCCTACGACCGCGCGCTGAGCGCGGCCGAGGTCGCGTCGCTGGCGGCCGGCGAACCCGCGGCGCCGACGAACCGCTGACCACCGGCGGCCCGCCCCGTTTCAACGGGGGCGGGGCGGGCCGCCTCCCGGGCTCCTGCGGAGCCCCGCACTCCCCTGATCAGGTCGCACACCGCTCTACGAGGAGTTGAACGTACATGAGCACCTCCCGTACCACCCGCATGCTCGCCGTCGCGTGCCTCACCGCCGCCGCCGCCCTGACCGCCACCTCGTGTGCCAAGCAGGAGGACTCCGGCGCCGCCTCCCCCAGCTCCTCCGAAGGCGCCCAGGTGGTGCAGTCGCCGACCGCGAGTGCCGCCGCCGGCGACGGCTGCACGCTGCAGTCCTACGGCGCCACCAAGCTCGACCTGAAGAACACGGTCGTCGGCTTCTCGCAGTCCGAGAAGGAGGCGAACCCGTTCCGCATCGCCGAGACGCAGTCCATCAAGGACGAGGCGGCCAAGCTCGGGGTGAAGAAGCTCCTCACCACCAACGCCCAGTCGCAGCTGCCCAAGCAGATCAGCGACATCCAGGACATGCTCGCCCAGGGCGCGCAGTTGCTGATCGTCGCCCCGCTGAACTCCGACGGCCTGGAGCCCGCGCTGCAGGCGGCGGCCGCCAAGCACGTCCCCGTGATCACCATCGACCGCAAGATCAACGCGACCGCGTGCAAGGACTACGTGGCCTTCCTCGGCTCGGACTTCGTGGAGCAGGGCAAGCGCGCCGCGGACCAGATGATCGACGTCACCGGCGGCAAGGGCAAGGTCGCCATCCTGCTCGGCGCCTCCGGCAACAACGTCACCACGGACCGCACCAAGGGCTTCGTCGACCAACTGGCGGCCAAGGCTCCCGGACTGAAGATCGTGGCGCAGCAGACCGGCGAGTTCGCCCGTGACAAGGGCCAGCAGGTGATGGAGCAGCTGATCCAGTCCAACCCCGGCATCACCGCGGTGTACGCGGAGAACGACGAGATGGGCCTCGGCGCCGTCACCGCGCTCAAGGCGGCCGGGAAGAAGCCCGGCAAGGACGTCAAGATCGTTTCCATCGACGGCACCCGCAACGCGGTGCAGGCCCTGGCCAACGGGCAGTACAACGGCGTCATCGAGTCCAACCCGCGCTTCGGGCCGCTGGCCTTCGCCACCGCGCAGAAGTTCTTCGGCGGGGAGGCCATTCCGGAGGACGTGATCATCTCCGACCGGTCCTACGACGCCTCCAACGCGAAGGACTCGCTGGCCGGGGCGTACTGAGCCCGCGACCGGGGCCGCCCGGCCGGACACGGCAGGGCGGCCGCTCTTCCCCGACCCACCGCATCGCGAATCCTGGAAGGCCCCCTATGGCACCCCCCGAAGCGGCAGCCGCCGCACCGCCCCCGGAGCCGGGCAGTCCCACCGCCCCCGCGGTGCTGGAGGCGCTCGGTGTCGGCAAGCGCTTCCCCGGCGTGGTGGCGCTCGACGACGTGTCCCTCACCCTGCGCCGCGGCGAGATCCACGCGCTGGTCGGCGAGAACGGCGCCGGCAAGTCCACCCTGATCAAGGTCCTCACCGGAGTGCACCGCCCGGACAGCGGCGAACTGCGCCTGGACGGGCAGCCCGTCGCGTTCGCCCGGCCCGTCGACGCCCAGCAGGCCGGCGTCACCACGATCTACCAGGAGGTCAACCTCGTCCCGCTGATGAGCGTGGCGCGCAACATCTTCCTGGGCCGTGAGCCGAAGAACCGCTTCGGCCTGATCGACTTCCCGCGCATGCACCGGGAGGCCGCCGCGCTCATGGCGGGCTTCGGTGTCACCGCCGACGTCCGCCGGCCGCTCGACAGCCTCGGCGTCGGCACCCAGCAGATGGTGGCTCTGGCCCGCGCGGTGTCGGTGCGGGCCAAGGTCGTGGTGATGGACGAACCCACCTCCGCGCTCGAACCCCGCGAGGTGGAGACGCTCTTCCGGGTCGTCGAGGACCTGCACAGCCGCGACATCGCCATCCTCTACGTCAGCCACCGGATCGAGGAGCTGTACCGGATCTGCGACCGGGTCACCGTCCTGCGCGACGGACGTCTGGTGCACACCGGCGATCTGGCGGGCCTGGACCGGATGCAGTTGGTCGCCATGATGCTCGGCCGTGAGGTCGCCGAGGTGCGCCGGCACGGCCGGACCGGCTTCGGCGAGGCCCACCGCCCGGACCGCGAACCGGTGCTCACCGCCGAGGGACTGACCAGCCGTCACGTGCTGGACGACGTGTCCCTGGAGTTGCACCCCGGCGAGGTGCTGGGCCTGGGCGGACTGCTCGGCTCCGGGCGCAGCGAGACCGCCAAGGCACTGGCCGGGGCACTGCCGCTGGACTCCGGCTCCGTCACCGTGGCCGGCCGGCGGCTGGGGCGTCCCTCGCCCGCCGCCGCGATCCGCGCGGGCGTCAGCCTGCTGCCGGAGGACCGCAAGGCGGAGGGAGTGATCCCCGGCCTGTCGGTGCGGGAGAACATCGTGCTCGCCGCCATGCCGCGGCTGTCCCGGGCGGGGGTGGTGTCCCGGGCCCGGCAGGACCGCGTCGTCGACGTCTTCATGAAACGGCTGCGGATCAAGGCGTCGAGCCCCGAGCAGAAGGTGGGCGAGCTCTCCGGCGGCAATCAGCAGAAGGTGCTGCTGGCCCGGTGGCTGTGCCTGGAGCCGAAGGTGCTGCTGCTGGACGAGCCCACCCGGGGCATCGACGTCGGCGCCAAGGCCGAGGTGCAGGCGCTGGTCGACGAACTGGCGCAGGAAGGACTCGCGGTACTGCTGATCTCCTCCGACATCGAGGAGCTGGTGGAGGGCGCCGACCGTCTGGTGGTGCTGCGCAGCGGCGCGGTGGCCGGGGAACTGACGGGCGAGCAGGTGGGCGAGGGAGAACTGCTGGAGGTGCTGGCGGCGCACGGCCCGGCCGCGAAGGACGCCTCCGGCACCGGTGACGAGGAGGAGCGCGATGACTGAGCTCTCCCCGGCCGTGCGGCGGGGCGCGCTCCGGCTCCCCACCCCGGCCTGGTTCCAGACGTACGGCGTGTACGCGGCGGTGGCGGTGCTCGTGCTGTTCAACGCCGTCTTCACCGACCACTTCCTGACCGCCGGCAATCTGCGGACCCAACTGGTTCAGGTGGCCCCGGTGGTGATCGTGGCGCTGGGCATGGCGCTGGTGATCGGGACCGAGGGCGTGGACCTGTCAGTGGGCTCGGTGATGGCCCTGGCCACGGCCCTGCTGCCGTTGTACCTGGGGTACGGACTGCTGCCGGCGCTGCTGGTGGCGCTGGCCGCCGGAGCCGCGGTGGGCGCGGTCAACGGCACGCTGGTGGCGGTGGTGGGGCTGCAGCCCATCGTCGCCACCCTGGCGCTCTTCGTGGGCGGCCGCGGGCTCGCCCTGGTCCTCGCCGACGGCCGGCTGAAACAGATCGCCAACCCGGCCCTGCTGGGCCTCGGCACCGACGACGTGCTCGGCGTCCCCGTGGTGGTGCTGATCGCCGGTCTGCTGGCGGTTGTCGTCGCCGGCCTGGTGCACCGCACCACCTTCGGCCGCCAGCTGGTCGCCGTCGGCGGCAACCGGGCCGCCGCCGGGCTGGCCGGGCTGCCGGTCAAGCGGGTACTCATCGGTGTATACGTCCTGTGCGGGACGCTGGCGGCGCTGGCCGGGGTGCTCGCCACCGCACGGCTGACGGCCAGTGACCCGTCCACGCTGGGCACCTTGATGGAGCTGTCCGCGATCACCGCGGTGGTGGTCGGCGGCACGCCGCTGACCGGCGGCTCGGTACGCGTCCTGGGCACCGTCTTCGGCGCGCTGCTGATGCAGCTGCTGCGCGCGACGCTCGTCAAGCACGATCTGCCCGACTCCACCGCGCAGATGGCCCAGGCGGTCATCATCCTCGTCGCCGTCTACATCGCCCGGGAGCGTCGATCCCGATGAAGTCACTCACCACGCCCCGCTCCGCGCAGGCGTTCCCCGAACCGCCCGCGCCCGCGGCGGCCCGTTCCTTCGACCGGCGGCGGCTCGCCGTGCTCGTGCAGCGGCAGGGTGTCCTCGCCGTGCTGCTGGCCGTCGTCATCGTCTCCTCCTTCGTCTTCCCGTCGTTCGGCACGCGAGCCAACGCGCAGAACATCACCGTGCAGGCGTCGTTCCTCGCGGTGGTGGCGCTCGGCATGACACTGGTCATCATCACCGGCGGCATCGACCTGTCGGTGGGCTCGGTGTTCGCGCTCGGCGGCGTCCTGGCCGCCTGGGCTTCGCAGTACGGGCTGCTGCCGGCACTGCTGGTGCCGCTCGCGGTGTGCGGCCTGCTCGGCACGGTGCACGGCCTGCTGATCGCCCGGGCCGGCATGGCGCCGTTCATCGTCACGCTGGCCGGACTACTGGCCGCGCGCGGGCTGCTGCTCGCCCTGACCGACGAGGGCGCCACCACCTATCTGGTGCCGCGCGACTCGGTCTTCGCCACGCTGGGACAGGGCACCGTCGGGGGCTTCGGCTACCCGGTGCTGATCGCGCTGGTGCTCTTCGCCGTCGGCGGACTGGTCCTCCAGCGCACCTCGTTCGGCCAGTCGCTGTTCGCCGTGGGCGGCAGCCCCGACGCGGCCACGCTGATGGGCCTGCCGGTGGCCAGGACCCGGGTGCTGGTCTACGCCGTCAGCGGGCTGATGGCGGGCTTCGCCGGAGCGCTGAACGCCGCCCGCCTGTCGTCGGGGGTGACCATCATCGGCGTCGGCATGGAGCTGGACGCCATCGCGGCGGTGGTCATCGGCGGCACGCTGCTGATCGGCGGCTCGGGGTCGGTCAGTGGCACCCTGTGGGGTGTGCTCATGCTGGCCGTGATCCAGAACCTCATCAACCAGATCGGCTCCCTCAACTCGTCCTACCAATCGGTGGTCAGCGGCGGGTTCCTGATCGTGGTCGTCGTGGCCCAGCGGTACCTCGCGCGGGGACCGCGCACCACATGATCGCGCCGGTGCCGCGGGGCCGGACGCGGCCCGGCGGCACCGGCCCCAACCGGAGGGAACGCCGTGGGCGTCAGCCTCAAGGACGTCGCGCTGCGTGCGGGAGTGTCCATCAAGACCGTGTCCAACGTCGTGAACGGCTATGCCCACGTCACCCCCGCGATGCGGGCGCGGGTGCAGCAGGCGATCGACGAACTGGGATACCGGCCCAACCTCACCGCGCGACATCTCCGCAAGGGACGTACGGGCATCATCGCCCTGGCCCTTCCGGAACTCGGCAACCCGTACTTCGCCGAGCTGGCCGGCGCCGTCATCGACGCCGCAGCGCGCCACGACTACACCGTGCTGCTGGACCACACCTCCGGCGAGCGCAGGAAGGAGATCCTGGTCAGCCAGGGGTTCCGGGCCCATGTCATCGACGGCCTGATCCTCTCGCCGATCGAGCTGGAGGCCGCGGACCTGCTCGCCCGCACCGACAGCGCCCCCCTGGTGCTCCTCGGGGAACGGGAGTACGACGCCCCGCACGACCACATCGTCATCGACAACGTGGCCGCGGCCCGCAGCGCGGTGCGCCACCTGACCGGCATGGGCCGGCAGCGGATCGCCTTCCTCGGCGCCCGCCGCGAGAGCGCCAGGCAACCCGCCCACCTGCGGCTGCGCGGCTGGCGCGAGGAACTGGCCGACTCCGGGCTCCCGCACGGCGACGACCTGGTGGCCACCGCCTCCGGCTACGGCCGGGCCGACGGCGCGCAGGCCATGGCCGACCTGCTGGACCGCGGTTCGCGCCCTGACGCGGTCTTCGCGTACAACGACCTGCAGGCCATCGGCGCCCTGCGGGTGCTGACCACGCGGGGGTTGCGGGTGCCGGAGGACATCGCCCTCGTCGGCTTCGACGACATCGAGGAGGGCCGCTACAGCGGCGTCACCCTGACCACGATCTCCCCCGACAAGAAGGCCATCGCGCGCCAGGCCGTGGAATGCCTCGTCCAGCGCCTCACCGGGGCTCCGGACACCCCACCGCGCCGTGTGCGGGCCGGCTTCGACCTCGTCGTCCGCGAGTCCACCCTCGGCCACCGCCGCTGACGCCGGCGGCGACCGGTCGTGGCCGCACGCACCGGCCGGCTCACTGCCCGGGCGGGAAGTCCGCGCCGCGGGAGACGGCTTCATGGGCGCGCAACTCGTCGAGCATGCCCTCCAGCCGGGAGACCACGGCCTCGTAGCCGTCGGCTCCCAGGACCAGGCGGTGCGGGGGGTTGTCGGCCTCGAGCGCGGCGACGACGGCGCGCACCCCCCGGTAGGGGTCACCGGCCTGCCGGCCGTCCTGGCCGACCATGAACGTGCGCACCGACTCGATCACGGGGAGGTAGGCGTCCACCGTCTCCTCGACGGACTCGTCGGCGAACCCCGCGTAGGCGCGGGTGCGGAAGGCACCGGGTTCGACGGCGAGCACCTTGATGCCGAACGGGGCCACCTCCTCGCGCAGTACCTCGGTGAGTCCCTCGACGGCGAACTTGACGGCGCTGTAGTAACCGAATCCTGTCACGCCCCGCAGGCCCGCCACCGAGGACATGTTGACGACCGCCCCGCTGCGGCGGGCGCGCATGCCGGGCAGCACGGCACGCAGGACCTCGGCGACGGCGAAGAAGTTGAGCTCGAAGGTCTTCCTGACCTCCGCGTCCGCCATGCCCTCCACCGATCCGTACCAGCCCCGGCCCGCGTTGTTGACCAGGACGTCGATTCCCCCGAAGCGTTCCTCGGCGGCCGCGACGGCGGAGCGGATCTGCCCGGCGTCGGTGACGTCCAGCGGCAGGACGAGCACCTTGTCGCCGTGCTTGCGGGCCCACTCCTCCAGCAGCTCCGGGCGGCGGGCTGTGAGCACGACGTTGCCGCCGTCCTCCAGTGCGACGTCCGCGTAGGTCATGCCGAAGCCGCCGGGGGTACCGCCGGTGATGAACCAGGTCTTCACGGTTGTTCCTCTCACGCGGGGCGGCGGGGCTCGTCCCGCGCAGGGCGCAGCCCACCGCGCCCCAAGTCACTGCTAAAATGGAAGCACGTAACTTTCACTTTAGCAGTGACTTGGGAGGGTGTGTCGCCATGGCAAGCCGGATCCGGCTGGAGGACCGCGAGTGTCCGCTGTCGACGACGGTGCAGCACGTCGGGGAGTGGTGGACGCTGCTGATCCTCCACGACGCCTTCGACGGCTACACGCGCTTCGACCAGTTCCAGAAGAGCCTGAACATCTCCACCAGCATGCTCACCACCCGCCTGAAGACGCTGGTGACCGACGGTCTGCTGGAGCGGCGCCCCTACCAGACCAATCCCGTGCGCCACGAGTACGTGCTGACCGAGCGCGGCCGGACCCTGCGGCCCGTGGTCGTGGCGCTGGCCGCCTGGGGCAACCAGCACCTCGCGCCGGAGGAGCGCAGCATGATCCTGGTCGACGCGGAGACGGGCGAGGAGGCCGAGCCGGTGGTGGTGGACGCCAGGACCGGCCGCAGGCTCGACGACAGCGAGGCCTTCGTGTTCGCCGCCGGCCCGGCCGCCGGCGAGCTGATGCGCGCGCGGTACACCGAACTGGAGCGGCAGCGCCGGGCGGACTTCTGAGCGCGGCCAGGCAGGTCCGAGCCGCGGACCGGCAGGCGGGCGGGCGGGCGAGCGGGGTGGGGCGAATCGCGCTACGCAGGACGCCCGAGCAGGAGGTACTCGCCGTCCCGGCCCGTGGCCCGGTAGCCACGGCTCTCGTACAGGTGGACGGCGGGATTGCCGTCGAAGACCCCTAGGGTCAGTACGTCGTGATCCGCCGCCCGCGCCTGCTCGGCGAAGGCGTCGAGCAGAAGGCCGCCGAACCCGCGACGCCGGTGCCCGGGCGCGACGTGTATGCCCACCAGGAGTGCGTCCGTACCCGAGGGCATCCACATCATGGAGCCGCAGGCCTCGCCGTCCACTTCCAAAATCAGGGTCCGTTCCAGGCAGGACAGCCACAGTTCCAAGTGACGGTCGATGCCCTCCGTCCACTGCGCCTCGTTCGCGGGCTCGACGGAACGCATGTAGAGCCGTTCCCACAGGAAGATGCGCGGCAGATCCGACGGCCGGCCGCAGCGGGTACGAACGGACGCCGACCGGTGGGTCACCGCTGGTACGGAACCGTCGTGCATGCGCAGCCGCCAAAGCTCGGAAGTCGAATCACGCCAGCATACGGCGCAGGCGCGGGCCCGCCCCCACACGGTCGGCCGGACCGCTCGGCGCATCGGACGGCCGTGCGCGTGACCGCATGTCACACGGCGCGCCAGCCCGTCCAGCGCCGCACCGAGACCACGACGACCGGCCCGCCGGGTGTGCGGCCTGCGTACTGGCCGTACCTGGCCGTCAGCAGGGCGACCCGGTGGGCCGCCTCCGGCGAGGCGTCGGGCGGTGGGAGGACCCGGGCCTCGCCGTCGGCGCGCACCCACCACAGCAGGTCCCAGTCCTCGTCGTAGTGGTCGACGAGCAGGCAGACCGCCGGGTTGACCGCGATGTTGGCAAGGCGCTTCAGCCGCGTCGTCCGCTTGGCCTTGTGGTCCACCGCCAGGGTCACCGAGTCACCGTCGACGGCGAACACCACCGGCACCAGGTGCGGACGGCCCGTCGCGTCGGCCGTCGCCAGGCGGGCCACGCGCGCCGCGGCGAACCGCTCTTGCGCCTGCGTACCCGTCAGGTCGGGCACCCCGTCCCCCTTCCGCCGGTTCCCCCGGTGCTCAGCGGTAGCGGCCCGCCAGCTCCGCGAGCCGGTCCAAGTACGCGAGCGTCTCCTGTTCGGGCATGGTGGGCAGGTAGAACAGCACCCGTTCCACACCCAGGCCGAGGTAGCCCTCGACCTGCGCGGGGTCGTCGGGAGCGGCGTACACCGTCACCGGTACCTCCCGCCCCGCGACGGAGCGCATGCGCTCGATGAGCGGACCGAGTTCGTCCGGTGGCATGCCGTCGGCGAGCCACGCGTCACCGAGTTCGGCGACACGGTGGAAGCCGCCCGGGCCACCGCCCACGTAGATCGGCGGAAAAGGGCGCTGGACGGGCTTGGGCCAGGCGTAGGAAGGGTCGAAGTCCACGAACTCGCCGTGGAACTCGGCCTTCTCCTGCGTCCACAACTCACGCATGGCGCGCAGTCGTTCGTCGGTGAGCCGGCCTCGCGTCGCGGGATCGGTGCCGTGGTCCCGCATCTCCTCGCGGTTCCATCCGACGCCGACGCCGAAGACCACCCTGCCGTCGGAGACCAGGTCCAGCGAGGCGACCTCCTTCGCCGTGTGGATGGGGTCGCGCTGCGGGATCAGCGCGATGCCGGTACCCAGCAGCAGCCGCTCGGTGACGGTCGCGATCACGGCGAGGGCGACGAAGGGGTCGAGCGTGCGGTAGTACATCTCCGGCAGTTCGCCGCCGTCCGGGTAGGGGGACTCGCGCTTCGCCGGGATGTGGCTGTGCTCGGCGATGAACAGCGAGTCGAACGCGCGGTCCTCCAGGGCGGTTCCCAGTGGGGCCGGCCGGACACCCCGATCGGTGATGAAGGTGGACACTCCGAATTTCACGACGGCTCCGTCCGATCGGGGCAGCACGGGTGGCGGTCACCACCGAACTGCTGACTACCCGCCCACGAGGACACCGTGCGCGCCGCCACCCGACAGGACCATCGTCGTTCGCCCACCCGGACGGCTGCCGCCCTGCCCGGCCCGGCCGATCCGGCGCCGGCCGGCAGTCGTCACCCGTCGGAGGTGACGGCGAGCATGGCCATGTCGTCGTCCCGCGGTCCGCCGGTGTGCCGGTGCACATCGGAGACCAGCACGCCCAGCAGTTCGGCCGGCCCGCTGAAGCCGACCCCGGCCAGGCGGGTCACCGGGTCGTACAGGCCGCCGTGGGTGTCGCGGGCCTCCGTGACGCCGTCCGTGCACAGCAGGAGGGTCGAGCCGGCCGGGAACGGCACCCGGTCGACCACCACGGGACCCCTCTCCAGTCCCACGCCCAAAGGCATCGCGTACCGCGAGGGATCGGTGGTCCGCACCGCGCCGGCCCTCAGGACGAGGGGAGCGGGATGGCCCAGGTTGACCAGCAGCACCTCCCCCGCGTCCCGGGGGAACTCGGCCAGCACGGCGGTGGCGAACCACTCCAGCACGTCCGCCTGCCCCCGCCGGCCGACCTCCCGGCACAGCGCGCGGTGCATCCGCGCGGCCACCGCCTCCAGCGTCGCCTCCTCGCCGGCGGCCATCCGGAACATTCCCAGCACCATCGTCGCGGCCTCGACCGCGTCCAGGCCCTTGCCGCGGACGTCACCGACGACGCAGCGCAGTCCGCGCGGGCCGTCCTGCACCGCGTAGAGGTCTCCCCCGATCCCGGCCTCCTGCTCCGCGGCCTCGTAGCGCGCGGCGATCCGCAGGGCGCCCGCGCGGGCGGGCGGTGCCGGCAGGACCGCCCGCTGCACGGTCGCGGCGATGGAACGGGCGGAGCGCAGCCGTGCCTCCCGCGCGTACAGCACGCGGTTGATCCACACCGCGACCACGGTGACCACCGCGACGGACAGCAACTCGCTCATCGCGGCGAGCGTGGCCAGGTAGCGGTAGCGGGCGACGATCGCCAGGTCCGCGGCGATCGCGCCCAGTCCCACCAGCATCGTCCCGTTCAGCGACAGCACCAGTGCGGCGAGCATCGGGGCGACGGAGTAGAACGCCGTACCCGTGTACTGGGCGGGGGTGAGGTAGTCCGTGACGCCGCCGAGGACCAGGAGCAGCACGGGGAGCGCGCGGATGTACCGGGGCACGTCCGCGCGGCTGTCGGGGCCCCACAGGTCCGGCCGCCCCACGCGCCCTCCCAGGGTCCGTCCCGCCGCTGTCACCCCAGATTCCCCGGCGGCCGCCCGGTCAGCCACCCCGGGCCGCCCCCGGGGTGAACCGCGCACTCCTCGGGGGAGACCGAGGGCCCTTCCGGGGGCTCAGCGCCGGCGGAGGTATTCCAGGCCCTTCTCGCGCAGGGCGCGGTGCAGGCCGTCATAGGCGGGCGCGCCGCCCAGGACGGTCTTGGGGAGCTTGGCCACCACGGTGTAGTTGGTGTCCACCACGTTGCCGATCGGCGCCAGTCCGGCCTGGCTGACCAACTGGTACGCGTCGAGCCGGTGCAGGCCGGTGAGCGAGGCCGTCCAGCCGATCAGGTCGTGCTGGCTGATCCGGTAGGCGTCCTCCAGCGGGCGCACCGAGCCGGTCGACATCAGGAAACGATCGTCCTCCAGCCGCGGCCAGGCGGGCGCCCCGCCCTTGATCAGGTCGATCACGACCACGGTGTGCATGGCGGCCTCCACGGCGGTGCCGCAGACCTCGCCCTCGCCCTGCCGGGCGTGGCCGTCGCCGATCGCCAGCTGCGCCCCGGGCACGTTGACGCCCAGGTAGAGCGTGGTGCCGGCGCGCATCTCCGGGGTGTCCATGTTCCCGCCGTGCGCGCCCGGGGTGATGCTCATGATGACCTCGCCGGCCGCCGGTGCGACCCCGACGGTGCCGTGCATCGGGTCCAGCGGCAGGTCGACGGTGTGCTCGGCGAAACGGGCCTGGAACCGGCAGCTGTTGCGGTCGGGGTCGATGCCGTACCGCCAGACCACCTCGTCGAGCGGGTCGTGCAGCATGGCCGTGGAGTGGGTCGTGGTCAGCGCGCCGAAGTGCGGGAAGGTGGTGGACACCGCCCAGTCACGGGCGGGCGCGATGTCGACGAAGTGCACGGCCAGCGTGTCGCCGGGCTCGGCGCCCTCGACGTGGATGGGCCCGGTGACGGGGTTGAGGTACGGGAATTCGCACACCTCGCTCGGGAGGTCCTCCGTCCCGCGGACCCGGCCGCCGAAGCAGTCCTCGGTGAACAGCTCCACGATGGTCCCCGGGCGGACCCGCAGCAGCGGCTCGCGGCCTCCGAAGGTGTAGGCGTACTGCTCGGGGGACGGGTGGAGTGTCACGACGTCGATGTCACTCATGCGTGTCCGGCCTCCTCGGCCGTGGAGTTCTCGTTGGGCAGTTCGGGGCGGCGGCCCGCGACCAGCAGGCCGATGAGCAGGACCACGCCGATCGCCAGCCAGAGGAAGCCGAGCCGCTGCGCGGCGACCTTGGCGTTGATCACGACGTAGGTGAGGATCGCGAAGCCGATCAGCGGTGCGATCAGATGGCGCCACCAGTCGCGGCTGCCGCCGCGGACGACGTAGTGGACGACGACGGAGACGTGGAGGACGAGGAAGGCCGTCATCGCCCCGAAGTTGACCAGAGAGCCGAGCAGAGTGATGCCGTCCGTGCGGGAGTTCATGTACAGGCCCAGCCCCAGCGATACCACCGCGACGAGGAAGGTGGCGTTGGCCGGGACCTTGCTGCGGGGGTCGATCCTGGCCAGGAAATGGGGCAGTTGCCGGTCGCGGGCCATCGCGAACAGCAGCCGTGAGGTGGCCGCCTGGGCCACCAGGGAGTTGGCGAAGCCCCAGGCGATGGCGGTGGCCAGCGCGCTCAGCGTCCCCAGCCACGCGCCTCCGGCGACGCGCGCGGCGTCGTAGAAGGCGGTGCCGTCCGGGTCGCCGTCGCTGATCAGCGTCTGCGGATGCGGCACGAGCATCGCCGCGAGCCACGTCTGCACGATGAACAGCACGCCGGCGAGCAGCAGCGCGGCGACCATCGAGCGGCCGATCGCCCTGGCGGAGTCGCGGTTCTCCTCGGCCAGGGTGGAGATCCCGTCGAAGCCCAGGAAGCTGAGTACGGCGATCGACACCGCCCCGAAGACCAGGGACCACGAGAAGGTGTGGGCGTCGTAGAAGGCGTGGAAGCTGAAGCCGTTGCCCTTGCCCTGGGCGACCGCGACGGCGCCCACGACCAGGAAGATCGCGAGGACGACCAGTTCGGCCGCGAGCATGATCTTGTTGATCCTGGCCGTCATCTCGATGCCGAGCCAGTTCACGACGGTGTTCAGGACCACGAAGCCGATCAGCCAGAGCCACACCGGCACCGAGGCGACCAGCGAGTTCATCGCCACGGCGGCGACCAGGTAGAGCAGCGCCGGCACCAGGATGTAGTCGAGCAGGATCATCCAGCCGGACAGGAAGCCGAACGGCGCGCCGATGCCCCGCCCCGCGTAGGAGTACACCGACCCGGCCATCGGGAAGGCACGCGACATCTGCGCGTAGGAGTGCGCGGTGAACATCATCGCCAGCATACCGACGGCATAGGCGAGGGCGACCATGCCGCCCGCGCCCTGGAAGACCCCGCCGAAGATGCCGAACGGCGCGATCGGAACCATGAAGACCAGGCCGTAGACCACCAGGTCCCGAAAGCCCAGCGATCTCGCCAACTGCTGGGTGTAGCCGTACGTCTCGAGTCTTTCCCCACGCGGTGCGCTGTCGCTCACGTCGCCTCCCCGGCGGCCGCGGTCCCGTGACTGGCGGGGTGATCTTAGGGGGCGCGACGGGGACAGGGGAACGCCTGTGACACAGGATTCCCGGTGCCGTGGTGCGGCCCCGCAAGCGGAGTGCGGCGTGCCGCCGCCGGATCGGCCGGCCCGGTCGGCGGGCACGGCGTACGGCAACTGCGCCGCGAGCCATTCCTCCGTGTCGTCCCGGGACCAGCCGCGGTCGGCCACGGGGGCCGGCGCAGGTCCCGCGGGCGCTCACGGCCCGGATACGGCACAAGGCCCCGCGCACCTGGTCCGGCAGGCGGTGACCCCGCCCTCACCTGCCAGGCTTCCGCCACAAATGTACATTTACATGGTGGAAGACCGATTGGCACTGCTCTCCGCCGTGGAAAAGGGCATTACGGAAGGCGAGGTGCTCCGGCTCGCGATCCAGCAGGCGGTGGCCGGGCTGGACGGGCTGGGCGGAACGGTCCACCTGTGCGGACCCATGTCCGCGCTGCGCCTGGTCTCCACCGTCGGGCTGTCCCCGGCCCTCGTGCGGAACTGGGAGATCATCGATCAGGACAGCGCGGCCGTGCCGGCCCGCGTCCTGGACCGGGAGGGCGGTCTGTGGGTCCCGCACGGGACCGCCGGGAGCGCGCAGCCGCCGGGAACGAAGCCGTGGCCCGGCACGGGGCTGGCGGCCGTGCCCCTGTCGGACGGGGAGATCCCGGTCGGATCGCTCACCGTCGTCACCGGTGCCGAGGGGGAGCCCACCCGGGCGCAGTGGGATTTCCTGGCGGCGGTGGCAGCGTGGGCGCAGGAGCGCATGGGCCAGGCCCCGCCCCCTGCCCGCCCCACCCTCGAGGACCCCAACGGCACCGGGCTGCGCCAGGCGCTCAAGGCGGTCGAGGTGGGCACCTGGGACTGGAACATCCGCACCGGCGAACTGGGCTGGGACGACGCGGCCATGGCCGTCTACGGCACCGACCCCGCCGACTTCGTGCCCCGGGTCGAGAGCTGGATGAAGGTCGTCCACCCCGACGACCTGCCGTGGACGCTCGCCGCCGCCGAGACGGCCATCCGCAACCGGGCGGTGTTCGAGGCGGAGTATCGCGTACGGCGTCCCGACGGGGGCTACGCGTGGACCGAGACCCGCGCCAAGGTGGTCCTCGACGACGCCGGCGAGCCCTACCGGATGATCGGCACGGCGTGGGAGAGCAGCGACTCCCGCTCGGCCCGAGCCGCCCTCAGCCGCGCCCTGCGGCACATGAGCGACGGTTTCCTCTCGGTGGACGGCGACTGGCGCATCACGTTCGTCAACCTCAAGGCGGAGGAGATGCTGGGCTCCCCGGAGGAAGAGCTCTTCGACCGCGTGCTGTGGACACTGCCGTCGTTGCGCCAGATACCCGGCCTGGAGGCCTGCTGCCGGGAGGCGGCCGCCAAGGCGGTGCCCACGAGCTTCGACATGGGCATACCGGCCACGGGGTCGTGCCTCCACCTGCGGCTCGTGCCGGTGCCCGACGGCGTCACCCTGTACTTCACCGACGTCACCGACAACAGGCGGCGCGAAGCCGAGCGGGTCGCCTCCGAACAGGCCTCCGCCGAGCGCTCGGCCCGGATCGGGGAACTGACCGCGGCGCTCGCCGCGGCGACCACGTCGCGCGACGTGGTGGAAGCGGTGGCCCAGCGGGTGCTGCCGCCGTTCGGCGCCACCGGTCTGCTGGTCCAGGCGATCGAGGGCGACCGCGTCTACACCGTGGGCTCCGTCGGCTATCCGCAGGCCTTCCTCGACAGCATCGAGGCCCGCCCGCGGGCCGCGCAGGACCCGGGGTGGCAGTCGCTCTCCACCAACGAGCCGCTGTTCGTCTCCTCGGTCGAGGAGTACGCGGAGCGGTACCCCGACATGGCCGACCGGCCGCGCGTGATCGGGAAGCAGTCGTGGGCCTTCCTGCCGCTGATCGCCTCCGGGCAGACCTTCGGGATCTGCGTGGTCGCCTTCGACGGACCGCGCCGCCTCACGGACGAGGAGCGCACCCTGCTGAGCACCATCAGCGCCCTCGTGGCCCACGCCCTGGAACGCGCGCGGCTCTACGATGCCGAGCACACCCGGTCCCGGGAGCTGCAGAGCGCCCTGCTCCCCCAGCAGCTGCCCGCTCTGCCGTCGTGCTCGCTCGCCGCCCGCTACCTGCCGACGGAACAGGGCGTGGACGTCGGGGGCGACTGGTACGACGTCATCCCGCTCTCCGCCGGCCGGGTCGCGCTCGTGATCGGCGACGTGATGGGCCACGGTCTGTCCGAGGCCGTGACCATGGGCCGGCTGCGCACGGCCGTCCACACGCTCGCCGGACTCGAACTGCCTCCCGACGAGATCATGAACCACCTCAACGACATCGTCAGCGGGCTCGGCGAGGACTCGTACGCCACCTGCCTGTACGTCCTCTACGACTCCACCACCGGGACCTGCAGCGTCACCCGCGCCGGACATCCACCACCGGCCGTCGTCCATCCCGACGGCACGGTCTACTTCCCCAAGGCGGCCCCGAACCCTCCGCTGGGAGCGGCGGAGCCGCCGTTCGAGACCGTCGAGCTGGAGATCCCGCGGGAGAGTCTCCTGGTGCTGTTCACCGACGGTCTGGTCGAGTCGTCCGAGCGGGAGATCGACCAGGGCCTGTCCGACCTCGCCCACCTGCTGCGCAGCTCGGACGGCGAGGACCTGGACCGGCTGTGCGACACGGTCATCACCAACCTGCTCCCCGCCGGGCGGACCACCACCGACGACATCGCCCTCCTGATCGCGCGCATGCACGCCCTCCCGCCGGACCGGATGGCCTCCTGGCCGCTCCCCCAGGACCCGCAGGCGGCCGCGCTGGCCCGCGGCCTGGTGCGGGAGCAGCTGTCGGAGTGGGACCTCGACGAACTGACGGCCACGACGGAACTGCTCGCCAGCGAGCTGGTCGGCAACGTCGTCCGGCACGCGAAGGGGCCGATGCGGCTGCGGCTGCTGCGGGACACCGAGCTGATCTGCGAGGTCGCCGACGGCAGCCTGACCATGCCCCGGATCCGGCATCCGTCCGAGACGGACGAGGGCGGCCGGGGGCTGCAGCTCGTCGCGTCGCTCTCGCAGCGATGGGGCACCCGTTACACCGCGAACGGCAAGTGCATCTGGACGGCACAGCAGATGCCGGGCGCCGGCAGCCCCGCGTCGTCACCCCGGTCGCCCCTGGAGGAGTTCGACATGGACGCCGTGCCGCCCCTCGCCTGAGCGCCCGGGACGCCACAGAATAGATTTTGTACGCATATGTCTGTTGCTGCAGAGGCGCGAGAGGTGGTGCCATGGAAGGGATCGCCGACATGGGCGGCACTGACGGCTGGGGCCGTGTGCGTCCACCACGCGGCGACGAACCGGTCTTCGCGGAGCCCTGGCAGGCGCGTGCGTTCGCGCTGACGATCCTCTCCGGTCGGGTCGCATGGGGCGACACCAACACGGACGCCTTCCGGCACGCGCTCGAGCGCCTGGACCGGGCGGCCTACCTGGACGAGGGCTACTACGGGCGCTGGCTCAACGGCGCGGAGCTGATGCTCACCGACAGCGCCTTCCTCGCACCGGGCGCGATCGACGCCCGTGCCCGCAATCTGCGCGGCGAGCACGTGGCGGAGCCGCCGATCCCGGAACCCGCCAGGCCCGACTACGCGCCGACCGCCGAGGGTTCGCTGCGCACCGTGGAGGCCGCACCGGCCTTCGCCGTCGGCGAGCAGGTCCGCGCCAAGGACATGTCGCCGCCCGGGCACACGAGGCTGCCGGGCTATGTGCGCGGACACACCGGCATCGTCGAGGTCGTCCAGCCCGCCGCGCTGCTGCCCGACACCAATGCCCACTTCAAGGGTGAGCATCCGCAGCACGTCTACTCGGTCCGTTTCGACTCCCGGGAGTTGTGGGGTGCCGGGTCCGAGCCCTTCGCGGTCACCGCGGAGTTGTACGAGAGCTACCTGGAGACACCTTCATGACCGACGGCGGACAAGGCGGGCGCCCACCCGCGGCGCTGCGCGCCGAGGCCCTCGAGCAACTCCTCACCGAGCGGGGCCTGATCGACCCCAAGGTGATGGACGGCCTCATCACCGACTACGAGACCAACATCGGCCCGCTGAACGGCGCCAAGGTCGTCGCCAGGGCGTGGACCGACCCGGAGTACCGGCGCCGGCTGCTCGACGACGGCACCGCCGCCATCAGGGAGCTGGGCTTCTCGGGCCGGCAGGGTGAGCACATCGTCGTGGTCGAGAACACCCCGACCACCCACAACGTCATCGTGTGCACGCTGTGTTCGTGCTACCCGTGGCCGGTGCTGGGCCTCCCGCCGAGCTGGTACAAGGACCCGGCCTATCGTGCGCGCGTGGTCAAGGAGCCGCGCGTGGTGCTGTCCGAGATGGGCCTCGACCTCGATGACGACGTGCGGATCACCGTGCGCGACTCCACCAGCGAGGTCCGCTGGCTGGTGCTGCCGGAACGCCCGGCCGGCACGGAGCACCTGACGGAGGAGCAGCTCGTGCCACTGGTGACCCGGGACGCCATGGTCGGCGTGGCCAAGGTGAGGACGCCGTGACCGCCCCGCTCGACGCCGAGGGCCCGGCGGCCCCGCCGCGCTCCAACGGGGAGCTGACGTTCGCCGAGCCATGGGAGAGCCGCGCCTTCGGCATGGCCGTCGCCCTCTACGAGGCGGGCGCCTTCACCTGGCCGCGTTTCCAGGCGGCGCTGATCACCCGGATCGCGGTCTGGGACGCCGGGCACGACCACGACGACGAACCGTGGAACTACTACCAGCACTGGCTGGGCGCCTTGGAGGACGTGCTCGCCGGGGAAGGCACCGTGTCCGCCGACGAGGTCACCGCCCGGGCCCAAGCCCTGGACCGGCGCCCGCCGGGCCACGACCACCGCGACGGGCACGAGCACCCGCGCTGACCCTCACCCGGTCCGGTGAGCGCGGCGTGCGAGACCGCCGGACAGCGCCGTACCAGGGTTCGCACGCGGCGCGGGCGCGCGCCGCCGTGCCATCGGGGAACCTGGTCGCAGGAGCCCCCGCCAGGGTCCGCGTCGGGGCCGCGTCCATCGGCCGGCCGTCACCCGGCGCCGCCCGGCGGCACGCCGCGGCGCCGGACCGGCGCCTCGTCCACCCGGCCGAGGCGCCGGGCGCTCCACATGGCCAGGGGTTGCAGGGCCTCCACGAGCGTCCGGCCCTCCGGGGCGAGGGTGTAGCGGATCTGCACGGGCGTGGTCGGCACCACCGTGCGCTCGATCAGCCCCTCGGCCTCCAGCTCCTTCAGACGCTGCGCGAGCAGGCGGTCGGAGATGCCGCTGACCATGGCCCGGTACTCGCCGAAGCGCCGGGCCCCGTGCGACGCCGCCTCCAGGATCCCGCCCGTCCAGCGGCGCCCGACGAGTTCCAGGGCGCCCTGGAGGTTCGGGCAGCTGCTGTCGTCGATGCCGCGGACGTCGCGCGGCCGGGGTGACGGGGTACTCGCTTCCACTTACCCAAGATTAGCACCTAATCCTTCCTTTGTTCCGGGGTGAACCCCTGGCGGACCGTGGACCCACGACCGGTCGTGCAAGAACCGCCCCTCCACCCCCCGGAAGACACCATGGCAACCCTGCTCCACCTCGACTCCTCCCTCCACCCCGGCGCGGACTCCGCTTCCCGCACCGTGGCCCGCACCTTCCGCGACGCCTGGCGGGAGCAGCATCCCGACGGCACCGTGGTCCACCGCGACCTCGCCGCGGCCCCGCTCCCCCACCTCGACGTCCACGCGTTCACCGCGGCCCTGGTGGACGCCACATCCCGCACCCCCGACCAGGCGGCGGCTTTCGCCAGGCGCCTGGACCTGATCGAGGAACTGGAGCAAGCCGACGCCGTCCTCATCGGCGCCCCGATGTACAACTTCACGATCCCCTCGACGCTCAAGAGCTGGATCGACCATGTGCTCGTGGTCGGCCGCACGACGGGGGACGCCTCCAGCGTGAAGGACCTGCCGGTCACCGTCGTCGCCAGCCGCGGCGGCTCCTACGCACCGGGCACCCCCCGGGCCTCGTCCGAGTACGTGCAGAACTACCTGCGGGCCATCCTCGGCGAGTACATGGGCCTGGACGTCGACTTCATCGTCCCCGAACTGACCGCGGCGGCGTCCAACCCGGCCATGAGCGAACTCGTGCCCCTGGCCGAGGCCTCCTGGACCAGGGCCCTGGAGGACGCCGCGGCCAAGGGCAAGGACACCGCACGGCGCGTCGCCGCACGCTGACCCGACGCGGCCGCGCCCGGCACCCCACGGTGCCGGGCGCGGCCTGCTGCACACACGGGGCCCGAACGAAGGAGCACCATGACCGTCCACCGCACGATCCGCGACAGCGCCGGCCCCGTGAGCGCCCAGGACGCCGCCACCGAGGACCTGGCACGCCTCGTGGAGGCCATCGCACGTTCCACGGACACCGCACCGGACAAGGTCCTGGCCGGGATGTCGGACGACGTCCTGGCCGGCGTCTTCCTCGTGTTCCTCGTGCGTGCGCACCGCCTCCGCGACGCCCGGCCGGCCCGGCCGCGGAGGAGCGCGACCGCCCCGGAGGCGGACCCGCGACGGCCGTAGGGAGAGGACGCGACCGCAAGCGCCGTCGTCGTCGGCCGTCCCGGTCAGAGGGCCCGTGGGCGCAGGACGCCGTCGGGGTCGTAGCGCCGCCGCAGTTCGGTGACTCGCGCGCCGGTCCCTCCCGGGTAGGCGCGGGCGAAGGTCTCCTCGTCGGGACGGCTCTCGAAATTCACGTAGGCGCCGTCGGTGCGCGGAAGCAGCGGCTTCCACGCGGCCGACAGCGTCTCGCCGTCCCCGGGAGGAAAGGCCGTGGCGGTGACGAGCGTCCGCTGGTGGCGGTGCGGGTAGGCGGTCGCGGCAGGGTCCATGTCGTTGACCGCGCCGCCCAGCGACCGCATCTGGACCAGGACGGGCTCGGGGGCGGTGACCGCCGCGACGAGTGACCTGGCCGCCTCCGGGGTCATCCGCGTGAGCAGCCCGTTGGTGGTCACGACCGGCATCTGTCCGTTGTGCCCGTGCAGTTGCGCCGTGGAGAGCAACTGCGGGTACGGCAGGACGTACGCCTGGTGGAGGACGGTGTCCCCCAGGCCCGCGAGCGGTTCCAGGGCGCCCCGGATGACGGACTCGCTGTCGGAGGCGACGATCGCGGTGACGGAGGCGACCGCGAAGGATCCCTGGCCGGAGAGGTTCACGGCGGTCGACAGCTCCCTGGGCGCCGCGGCCATCAGGGCGGCCCAGCGGCGCAGGGCCGTGCCCGCGGAGTCCACCACGACGGTGGCCTCGGCGTACCCGATCATGCCGAGTTCGACCGCCTCGATCTCGAAGGCGGTCGCGATCGCGGTGCCCGATCCGGCTCCGCGCATGGCCCACAGCAGGTCGGGCTCGTGCTCGGCGTCGGCGCGGACCAGCGAGCCGTCGGCCAGCACCACCTCGACGGCGCGCACGTGGTCGATGGTCAGCCCGTAGGAGCGCACCAGCCAGCCGATGCCTCCGCCGGTGGCCAGCCCGCCCACGCCGACATTGCCGTGGTCGCCGGAGCTGATGGCGAGCCCGTGCGGAGCAAGCGCCCGCGCGACCTCCGCCCAGCGGGCACCGGCCTCCACCCGCACGAGGCGCGCCCCGCGGTCCAGGACCCGCACACCGCGCATCGCGCTCAGGTCGATGACCAGCCCCCCGTCGTTGGTGGCGGCGCCCGACAGGCCGTGACCACCGCTGCGGACCGAGACGCGCAACCGCTGGTCCGCGGCGAGGGCCAGGGCGCTCGCCACGTCGCTCGGGGATTCCGGCAACGCGACCAGGGCGGGGCTGCCCGCGCGGGTGTAGGTGGAGCGGAGCGCGCCGTAGCGGCGGTCCCCGGGTGTGACGAGCTTGCCCGCGAGCCCCGGGGGAACCGGGCGCGGGACGGCGGTCATCGGGCGCTCCGCAGACGTGCGACGCGCTCGCGCACCGCCGGGACCACCTCTTCGGCGAACACCGCGAGCTGGCTCTCCGGCTCGGCGGCGGGCCAGAAGACGAAGGTGTCGAAGCCCAGTCCGACCGCCCACTCGCTGAGGGTGTCCACCCAGCGCCGGGCGTCCCCGACGAGCCCCGGGCCAGGCTGCCGGCCGATCACCCCGATGACGTTGTAGACGCGGCGGATCGACGCCGGTGCGCGCCCCGCGGCCTCGGCCGCCTCGTCGATGAGGCGCTGGGTGCCGGGCACCCGCTCGGGGGGCACGTAGATGTTCAGCGGGGAGATCCAGCCGTCGGCGGCCCGGCCGGTCAGCGCGAGCATCCTGGGCTTCTGCGCGCCGAGCCACACGCCGGCCGGCGCGGGGGGTACCGGTCCCGCCCGGTAGCCCTCGACGGTGTGATGCGCGCTGCGGAGCCGCACCGGCCCGCCGGCGAGTGCGCCGCGCAGCAGGCTCACGGCCCCCTCGGTGAAGTCGACCATCGCCGCGCCGCTGCGGGGCACACCGCCCATCGAGGCGATCGCCTCCGGGAAGGCTCCGCCGCCGACCCCGAGCTGCACGCGCCCGCCGGTGAGCACGCTCAGCGAGGCGGCGGCCTTGGCCAGCATGGTCGGCGGTCGCAGTTGGAGATCGGCGACATCGGTGAGGAAGGAGATCCGTTGTGTCATCCCGGACAGGTGGCCGATCAGGGTCCACGCATCGAGGTGGCCGGGCTGGTAGGGGTGGTCCTGGACGGCGAGGTAGTCAAGGCCCCGCGCCTCGGCCTGCTGGGCGAGTGCCCTCGTCCGGGTCGGCGTCGCGGCATCGGGGTCCAGGCTCAGCCCGAACGAGAGGGGGTGTCCGTAGTCATTCATGACTCCACGTTGCGGACCGTGCCCGCCCGGACAAAGTGGAAGGTGAGCTACTAATCCCGAGTAAGTGGCGACGGCCGCGGATGCGCGACGTTTTCGCTTTGTGGGCCTCACGCGGGCCTGGGAAAATCGACGGCAAGGCCCGTACCGGGCGGACGTCCGGATCGGCACCACCCCCACCCGGAACGACCCCGCCGGGGTCGGCAGGGACCGGCGAACGGACACCGTGCTGTGGACCAGTTACTGGCACAGATCCTCCAGGCGCACGGCGGCAGCGATCGCTACGCGCAGTTCTCCGAGCTCCGCGCGACGATCGTCACCGGGGGCGGTCTGTGGGCGATCAAGGGCGTGCCGCAGGATCCGGACCCGCGGGAGATGACCGTGCGGCTCCACGAGGAATGGGCGTCGGTCCGGCCCTACGGCGCACCCGACCAGCGGACCGCGTTCTCCCCCGGCCGGGTGGCGATCGAGCGGAGCGACGGGACCGTGGTCACGGAACGCCTGGACCCGCGGGCGTCCTTCGAGGGACACGAGTTCACCACGCCCTGGGACGCCCTGCACAGGGCCTACTTCAACGGGTACGCGCTGTGGACCTATCTGACCACTCCCTTCCTGCTCGCCATGCCGGGAGTCACGGTCACCGCCGTCGCCGACGTGCACGAGAACGGCGAACGGTGGCGTGGCCTGCGGGCCACCTTCCCCGACGGCATCGCCGGCCACAGCCGGGAGCAGGAGTTCTACTTCGGGGACGACCTCCTGCTGCGCCGGCACGACTACCGCGTCGACGTGGCGGGCGGGTTCCCGGCGGCCCAGTACCTCCACGACTACATCGAGGCCCAGGGTCTGCGCATGCCGTCCAGGCGCCGTGCCTACCGCTGCGGGGACGACGGCAGTGCCCTGCCCGACGCGTTGATGGTCGCGATCGACATCAGCGACCTGAGGTACAGCTGACCCGGGGCCCTCGCCGCCTCAGCCGAGTACGGACAGGGCGGCCTCCGCGGCCGCCATCAGCGAGGCCCGGTCCGGGTTGACGCCACCCATCACCTTCAGGCCCTGCATCGTCACCAGGAGGAACCTGGCCAGGTCGCGGGGATCACGGGCCGAGGACAGCAGCCCGTCCTCCTGTGCCTCGGCGATGACGTCGCGCAGCGCGTCCTCCAGCGAGGTGGTCGTCGAGCGCACGTGCGCGGCCACGTCGGCGTCGTGGGATACCCGCTCGGTGGTGGCGCCGACGATCAGACAGGCCTGCCGGCCGCCGTCGCGCACGATCCCGTCCACGGTCGCCAGCATGACCTCGCGCAACAGCTCCCGCGCAGGTGCGCCACCGTGCAGCAGCTCGACCAGCGGCAGGGCGTACCGCTCGCGGTAGCGGTCCATGGCCGCCAGGTAGAGGCCCTCCTTGCTGCCGAAGGCCGCGTACAACGAGCCCCGGCCCACGCCCGTGGCGTCGACCAGGTCCTGCACCGAGGTGCCTTCGTAGCCCTTGCGGCGGAAGGCGTTCATCGCGGCATCCACAGCCGTCTCGGTGTCGAACTCCCTCACACGTGCCATGCCGCGGAGCATACACCTGACAGGAACGATCGATACAGATTTCCCGCGCGATACTGGTTCACGCGGGCGAGGAGAAATTGACCCTTCGTTCCGGATAAGGCCCGCCGCCCGGCCGGATGCGCTACGTCCCGGGGTAGTGCTCGTCGGCCCAGCGGGCCAGCGCGGTCAGGGCGGGACGCAGGGCGGCGCCCGCTTCGGTCACCTCGTAGCGGACGCGCAGCGGGGGCCCGGGGTCGACGTCCCGGACCACGAGTCCGGCGTCCACCAGCTCGGCGAGACGCTCCGAGAGCATGCGTTCGCTGATCCCGGGGACGGCTCGGCGCAGCTGGGCGTAGTACGTCGGCGACTCGGTGAGTACGGCCAGGACGAGACCGGTCCACCGCTTGCCGAACAGCCCGAAGACGCGCGCCAGGGTGGCGTCCACCTCGCGGCACGGCTCGTCGGGGCCGTCCGGCTCCGGCACACCGCTCATCGCGGCACCGGGAATGCCGCGGCGGCCGTCTGCCTCACGTCCGCGCCCCGGAAGCGGCGTCCGCCGCGTCCCCGATGTCCGGGTCGGTCGCGGCCGGGGAGGCCGGCGACCACGAGCCGAAGACCGCGGCCTGACCGTGCCGCTCGCCGTCGGCGTCCACCAGGTTCCACATGCAGACGTCCTCGATCCAGAAGTTCCGGCCGTCCTTGTGGAGGCGCAGTCCCCGGTAACCGTCGGCGTAGCCGCGGTCGTCGACCGCCGCCAGGAAGGCGTCCCGGTCCTCCTGGTCGCCGGGGCCGGCCGACAGGCGCGACGGCAGGCCGACGAATTCCTCCCAGGAGTAGCCGAAGCAGCGCTGCGCCGTGCGATTGGCGTAGACGAACCGCGGGTCGGCCGAGGTGTCGTGCACGAGCAGCCCGAACGGCGCGTCCTCGTAGAGCCATGCGGCGGCCTCGGCTTCAGAGGACCAGACCGGCGGGCAGAGCCCGACACCCACCAGGCGGCGGTGGCTGTCCAGGAGCAGGGACGCGAACCGGGAGCTCCGCACCGGGTCGGTGGACGCCGGTCCGGCCGCGGGTGCGGGTACCGGGGAAAGCTCGGACACGTCGGTCCCCGCCCCGCTGTTCGGCTCGGTCACGGACATCCTCCACTGGGTTGGCGGCACGGCACGGGCACGCCGTCGTGACAGGGCCCTCGGTGATTCTAGGTCGCGTGAACCCGGGGTGAGCAGGCACGCGGGGGTGGCAGGCCGTCCCCGTACCCCTGCCCGGTGCCGGCCGCTCCACGTTCACGCCGTCGTACCCGGGGCGTCATCCGCGCCGCGGCAAGGCGACCGGTGGCGGGTGGTGGAACGCCAAGACGCGGCACGGACCCCCCATCCCGTCAACCGGGGATTCCCGCGACGAGCGGTGGTGATAGATGTACTGGGCCGGTATTCGCATGAACGGCTGCTTTTTCCAGAAGCTCTGTACGGAGATGAAGACGCAATGTTCCAGCGCATCATGGTCGCCATCGACCCCACCGCCGCCCGCCACACCGCCCTGCGCACGGCCCACGGCCTCGCCCGGCTCTCCGGCGCCCGGGTCCACGTCCTGCACGTCGCCACCTCCGCTGTGGCGTACAACGCGGTCATGCCTCTGGAGGACGACGCCGAGGCCAAGGCGATCCTGGCCGAGGCGCTCGCCGAGGTCCGCAAGGACGGGGTCGAGGCCGACGGCGCGCTCGCGACCGGCCTGGTCCAGCAGGTCCCCGAGACCATCACCGAGGAGGCCGAGAAGTTCGGGGCCGACCTGCTCGTCCTCAGCCCCCACCACCGCGGTTCCCTCGCGGCGCTGTTCAACCCCCGTATCAGCGACGCGATCGCGCACCGCGTGGGCATAGCCGTGCTCCTCGCCCCCGAGGACCCCGAGGCGGCCGAGAGCACCGAGAACGGCGGGAGCGCCGGGGCTGCCGCGGGCGACGCCGGCTGATCGTGCGCGCAGGCCGGTCGGCGAACCGGTCGTGAGGGCGGCAGGCCGTGGGCATGCGCAGGCGTACTCCCCCGGGTCCGCGGCTCTTCCGCCGGCGCCTGGCAGAAACGCCGGTGCCGCCGCGCCCCGGTCGACGGGGTGCGGCGGCACCGGCGTTTCGGCGCGTGCCCGCGGAAGGACTGTCAGCAGTCCTTCTCGCGCAGCGAGTGCAGGTACGCGCTCGACCGGCGGGCGAAGGACAGGGAGTCGGCCGGGGCGTCGTGCTCGGTCTGCCAGTGGTGGGACGGGCGGCCGCCGTGGGTGCGCGTCACGGCCGAGATGAACCGCTGGTAGTCGATGTCCCCGTCGCCGACGTCGACCATGCGGTAGCCGTCGCCGGAGGTGTCGTCGCGCTCGCCGTCCTTGACATGGAAGAGCGGGTAGCGGTCGGGCTGCTTGAGGACGTAGCGCAGCGGGTCGAAGGGGGCGGGGGTGCCGTCGGCGCGACGGGAGAAGCGGTGCTGCCCGACAAACGCCCAGTAGATGTCCATCTCCAGGTACACCAGGCGCGGATCGGTCTCGGCGAGGAGCACGTCGTACAGCCGGACGTTCGGGCGGTCGGTGGCGAAGGAGAACTCGTCGGCGTGGTTGTGCTGGTAGAACTTCATGCCGCGGGCCCTGGCGGCGGCGCCGAACACGTTGAACTCCTCGGCGCAGCGCTTCCAGCCGTCGACGGTGCTGCCGTAGCGCCAGGGGCCGGATGCGGTGCCGATGTGCTTCAGGCCCAGGGCCTCGGCGTCGTCGAGGACCTTGGTGAGGTTCTGGGCGAAGGTGTACGCGCCGGGGTCGCCGTCGTCGTAGTAGCCGACGTGGCTGCCGATGGCCTTCAGTCCGTGGTCGCGGGCGAGCCCGCGCAGCTGGGCGAGGGTGATCGCGCCGGCCGAACCCTGGGTGTAGCCGGCGTACTCCACCTCGTCGTAGCCGTACTTCTCGAGCTCTGCGAAGACGGGGGCGAAGCCGAGGGCGGCGACCTTGTCGCGCAGCGAGTAGAGCTGGATGCCGAGGCGGCCGGGAGGCAGCACGGGACGTCCGTGGCCGCCCTCGCCGTGGTTCTTGTGGTGGTCCTGGTCATGGCCCCTGCCGTGGGCGGCGGCGGAGGGGGCGGTGGCGCCGAGGAGGGCGGCCGCGGAGGCGCCGGCGGCGACACCGAGCATGCCGCGTCTGCTGAGCTTGCGGCTGAGCTCCGGGTCAGGGGTGCTGTTTGTACGACTGTTGCCGCTCATTGTGGATAACTCCGAGTTGTCGGTGGGGTCTGGTTCAGTTGGATCAGTGAGGTCAGTGCAGTCCTGCCAACCGCAGGAGCAGGGACTTCACATCGGTGGCCGCGACGCGGCCGCTGAGGGCACGGGGGACGGAGCAGAGAATGAGGGGACCTTCGTCGTCGCTCGCCGGCAGGCGGCCATGGCTGCCGCGAATAGGCGAGGGATCGAGCGGTACGACCGCCATGCGGTAGCGCATGCCGAGCTTCTTGCGGGCGAGGGCCGTCGCCGCCTTGACACGGACGTAGGGGTCGGCGGGGTCCATGAACAGCTCGACGGGGTCGTAGCCGGGTTTGCGGTGGATCTCGACGAGCTGCGCGAAGTCCGGCGCGCGGTCGTCGTCGAGCCAGTAGTAGTACGTGAACCACGCGTCGGGGTCGGCGACGGCCACGAGTTCGCCGGAGCGGTGGTGGTCGAGACCGTGCCGCTTCTTGCCCTCGTCGTCGAGGAGTTCGGCGATCCCCGGCAACACGGCGAGGGTCGCACGGGTGGCCTCGAGGTCCTCGGGGCGGCGCACGTACACATGGGAGATCTGGTGGTCGGCGACCGCGAAGGCACGGGAGGCCATCGGGTCGAGGTACTCCATGCCGTCCTGCGTGTGGACCTCGAGCAGGCCGGCGCGGCGCAGCGCCCGGTTGATGTCGATGGGACGGCTCACCGGGGTGATGGCGTACTCGGACAGGACGATCACGGTGCGCCCTTCGCGCCGCGCGTCGTCGAGGAGCGGGGCCATCGCCGTGTCCAGGTCCGCGGCGGCCCGGCGGGAGCGGGGGTCGTCCGGTCCGTGGCGCTGCAGGTCGTAGTCGAGGTGCGGGAGGTAGCAGAGGGCGAGGTCGGGGGTGCGGGTGCGCAGGATGTGCCGGGTGGCGTCGACGATCCAGCGGCTGGAGACGATGTCGGCGCCCGGACCCCAGAAGTGGAAGAGGGGGAAGGTGCCGTACGCCTCGGTGAGTTCGTCGTGGAGCTCCGGCGGGCGGGTGTAGCAGTCGGGTTCCTTGCGGCCGTCGGCGTAGTAGACGGGGCGCGGGGTGACCGTGATGTCGGTGTCGGCGCCCATCGCGTACCACCAGCAGATGTTGGCGACGGTGTAGCCGGGGTGGGCGCGTCGGGCGGCGTCCCAGAGCTTGTCGCCGGCGACCAGCCCGTTGTGCTGGCGCCACAGCAGGACGTCGCCGAGCTCGCGGAAGTACCAGCCGTTGCCGACGATGCCGTGTTCGGAGGGAAGGGAGCCGGTGAGGAAGGTGGACTGCGCGGCGCAGGTGACGGCCGGGAGGACGGTGCCGAGCGGGGCCCGGGAGCCCCCGTCGGCGAATCGCCTCAGGTGCGGCATGTGCTCCAGCAGCCGCGGCGTGAGGCCGACGACGTCCAGGACCAGGAGCGGGGTCGGCCCGGGGGTGGCGTTCATGGCAGTTCCTTGAGGCCGAGGTCGTGAAGGAGGTCGCGGGCGAGGCCGAGTTCGGCCGCGATCCCGTCGGCGAGCTGGGCGCGGGTGCGCGGGCGCAGCTCGGCGGGGAGCGCCTGCCAGGTGTAGGTCTCGACCTCCAGGTGGTGGGTGAGCGGTACGGGACCGCCGACGAGGCGGCCGAGGGCGTCCTTCAGGACGCCGAGGGTGGAGGTGAGGGGTGGTGCCGGTGGCGCGTGCAGGGGCACGTGGAAGTGCGAGCGCCAGGGGGCGTCCGTGGGAAGGGCGTCCGGGGTGAGTGCCTCGTGGAGGTCGTCGGTGCTGTGGAGGCCGTCGTCGGTGCGGGTGCGGGTCTGGTGCAGGAAGCGGGGTTCGGCGAAGGCGGCCAGTGCGTCGCGTACGCCGGGGAGATCGGGGTGTTCGGCGTGCAGGGCGGCGGAGAGCTGGACCTTGGGGATGGCGATGCCGGCGGCGGTGAGCGCGTTCAGCGCCGCGACGGGTTCTTCGAAGGAGGTGGCGAGATGGCAGGTGTCGACGCAGATGCCGATGCGGGGGTGCGCGACGGCCGTCAGGGGTCCGATCGCGTCGGCGGTGGTCTCGATGGTGCAGCCCGGCTCGGGTTCCAGGGCGATCCTGATGGACTTCCCGGTGAGCTCGGCGAGGGCGTCGAGATGTTCGGCCAGGGTGGTGAGGGCGGTGCGGGCGGTCGCGGCGGCGCGCTCGTCGAACCGGGTGCGCCAGGCGAGCGGGAGGGTGGAGACGGACCCCTCCGTGACGTCGTCCGGGAGCAGGGCGGCGAGCAGGTCGGCGAGGACGCTGGTGTAGGCGAGGCGTTCGGGTTCGGTCCAGTCGGGCCGGTAGACGCGGTACTTGACCTCGTTCGCGCCGAACCCCTCGTACGGGAAGCCGTTGAGGGTGACGACCTCCAGACCGCGCCGGTCGAGGGCGGAGCGCAGTCCGCGCAGGGACGCCGGATCGGTGTGCAGGGCGCGCGCGGCGTCCTTGGCGAGCCACAGGCCGATGCCGAGGCGGTCGCGGCCCAGGCGCCTGCGGACGGGTTCGCAGTGGTCGCGGAGCTGGGCCAGGACCCCGTCGAGCGTCTCCGCGGGGTGCACGTTGGTGCAGTACGACAGGTGGACGACGGAACCGTCGGGATGGCGGAAGCGCATGGTTGCCGTCCCCTCATTCCCCGCCGCGGAGCACGGAGTTGCCCTCGTGCAGGGCCCCGGTGGCGGGGGCCTCCAGATGGAGCCTGCCGCTGCGGCCGTAGAAGGCCACGGGATTGCGCCACAGGACCTGGTCGACGTCGTCGTCGCCGAAGCCGGCGGCCAGCATCGCGTCGGCGGTGCGCCGGGTCTTGAGGGGGTCGCTCTTGCCCCAGTCGGCGGCGGAGTTGACGAGGATCTTCTCCGTGCCGTGGGCCTTCAGTACGGCGACCATGCGGTCCTCGTCCATCTTCGTGTCGGGGTAGACGGAGAACCCGAGCCAGCAGCCGCTGTCGGCGGCCTCCTTGACGGTGGTCTCGTTGAGGTGGTCCAGGAGGACGTGTTCGGGGTCGAGCGACGACTCGCGGACGACGTCGATGGTGCGGCGCATCCCGGCGAGCTTGTCCCGGTGCGGGGTGTGCACGAGGGCGGGCAGTCCGTGGTCCGCGGCGAGCTGGAGCTGGGCGGCCAGCGCGGTGTCCTCGGCCGGCGTCATGGAGTCGTAGCCGATCTCCCCGACGGCGACGACGTTGTCCTTGACCAGGTAGCGGGGCAGGGCGTCCAGGACGGGAGTGCAGCGCGGGTCGTTGGCCTCCTTGGGGTTCAGGGCGATGGTGCAGTGGTGGGCGATGCCGTACTGCGCCGCGCGGAAGGGTTCCCAGCCGAGGAGGGAGTCGAAGTAGTCGAAGAACGACTCGGGCGAGGTACGGGGCTGTCCGAGCCAGAAGGAGGGTTCGACCAGGGCGCGCACACCGGCGTCGTGCATGGCCTGGTAGTCGTCGGTGGTGCGGGAGGTCATGTGGATGTGGGGGTCGAAGATGCGCATCAGGGCTGCTCCGTGGGGGAGGTCAGGGCGAGGAGGCGGTGGAGGTCGACGGGGACGGGCCGGCCCGCGGCGGTGCGCTCGGCGGCGTAGTCGCCGAGCATGCGGGCCAGTTCGGCGTCGCCTCGGGCGCGGTCCTCGAGCCGGTCTGCCGCGTCCACGGGGACGCCCGTGAACAGGCACTTCAGAAGGGCCTGCCGCCAGGCGTGCGGGTCGAGGTGCTCGGCGGCGTAGGGGCCGACGGCGGCGGCCACCAGCCGGGTGTCGTTGGTGCGCAGCGCGTCCTCGACGAGGGGCAGACCGTCCGCGGGCTCGGGTGTCAGGTGCGGAAGGACGAGGAGGACCGCGCGGCGTTCCGCGGCGGTGCCCTGCCGGTACAGCCGCGTCAGGGTGCGGGCGTCGGGGCGTGCCTCGCGGAGCAGGAGGACGCGCACGGCGTCGGCCTGGTCCTGCCCGCAGTGGCGGCCGGCGGAGGCGAAGCTCAGCTCCCAGGGGGCTACGGTGCGTCTGCGGCCCGGGGCGTCGTCCCGGGCCGCGGTGGCGCTGCGGGCGGCGTCGGCGAGGGCTGTGTCGAGCCAGGTGCGGGCGTCGTCGCCGAGCCGGTTGCGGAGGTCCTCACGGGTGGGTGGGGTCATGCCGTTGCTCCGATCGTGGGGGCGTGGGAGCGCAGGAAGTCGAGGGAGGTGCGCGCGAGTTCGGGTCCCGCGTGGGAGTGGCGGGGCAGTTCGACGACGGTCAGGCCCTGGTAGCCGGTGTCAGCGAGGGCCTGGAGCACGGGCGGGAAGTCGATCTCGCCGTCACCGAAGGGGAGGTGTTCGTGGACGCCGCGGCGCATGTCCTCGATCTGGACGTGCCGGAGCCAGGGTGCGGCCCGCGTGACGCACTCGGCCGGGGCGTCGGGTTCCAGGCATTGGCAGTGGCCGATGTCGAGCGTGAGGCCGAGCGGGCCGGGGTCGCCGAGGAGTGCGCGCAGGTGGTGGAAGTCCTCCAGGCGCGCGAGGAGATGGCCCGGTTCGGGTTCGACGGCGAGCGGGACGCCGGCGGTGGCGGCGGCGTCCAGGACGGGGGTGAGGGCGGACTGAAGGCGGTCCCAGGCGACGGCGGGCGAGGTGCCGTCGGGGGTGATGCCGCTGAAGCAGTGCACGGCGTGTGCGCCGAGGTCCGCGGCGACCTGCACGGCCCGCACCAGCAGCCCGGCGCGGGCGGCGCGGGCGTCGGGGTCCGGGTCGAGGAGGGAGGGGCCGTGCTTGCGCCGCGGGTCGAGGACGTAGCGGGCACCGGTCTCGACGGTGACCTGGAGGCCGAGCCGGTCCAGGCGCCCCGCGAGGCGCCGGGTGCGGCCGGCGAGATCGGGCGCGAGGGGGTCCAGATGCATGTGGTCGAGGGTGAGTCCGACGCCGTCGTAGCCGAGGTCGGCGAGGAGGGCGAGCGCGTCGTCGAGACGGAGGTCGGTGAGGCCGTTGGTTCCGTAGCCGAGGCGCAGGGTCATGTGGGGCTCACCTTCCGGGCCAGCCGCCGGGCCAGGGGGCCGAGCGCGAGGACCGCCAGCGCGGTGGTGCCGGCGCCGGAGCGGGCCGCCAGGGCCGCCTGCAGCGGGATCATGGCGCGGATTCCGGCGCCGACTCCCCGTTGGGTCAGCGGCGGTGAGGGATTGAGAGCGGCGTGCAGGAAAGGGGTGAGGGCGGTACGGGCGTAGGAGGCCGCCGCCAGGGCGGCGACGACCCGGGGCGGGTTCACCGGTCGCCGGGCCGCGCGTGCGCGGACCCCGGCGCGGCGGCCGGCGGACGCCGGGAGAGCCGCGTCACCCGGGGACCGCCGGGAGGCGCGGAGCGAGCGGAGTGCGTCGGCACCGCCGGCGGTGAGGGTGGCGATGCCCGCGGTCACGGCCACCGCCGCCAGCGGAGCCGCCGTGGAACCGCCCTGCGTCTCGTGCCGGGACACCGATGTCACGGCGTAGGTGTGCGCGCCGAGCACTCCCGCATGGGGCAGGGCTGCGGCGAATGCGCCTGGGCGGGTGGCCGTCGCGCCGAGGAGGAGGTCGAGCGCGCGGGCCGAGGCCATGGCCGCCGGCCCGGCCGAGGTGTGTTTCAGCGCCAGGTCGTAGGACCAGACCGTCGCCCCCAGGGCCGTGGCGGCGACCAGCGGGGCGCGCCCCGCGCGGCGGGCGAGCGCCAGCCCCGCCACGGTGAGCGCCCCGGCTGCCGTCAGGGCCGCCGCGGGGGTGATCCGGCCCGACGGGATGGGGCGGTGCGGGCGGTCGACGGCGTCCTCGTCACGGTCGGCGTAGTCATTGAGGGCCATGCCCGCGTGGTAGAGGCACAGTGACGTCCCGACGGCGAGGAACGTGCCGCGGTGCGGGCGCCTCCCGGCGGCCGCCGCGCCCGCGAGGGCGTCACCGGGCACGGTGAACAGGGCGGAGATGCGCAGCAGTTCGGCCCACGCCCAGAACCGCGCGGCCGGTACCGGCGCGTCGGGCGCCGGAGCGCCGTCCGCCTGCCGGGCAGCGCCGTCGCAGGCTCTCCCGTGCCGACCCGGGGCACACGGGCACGGCTCCCCCGCCGTCGGGACCCGGCCCTCCGCGGCGACGGCGGAGGTCTGCGGGACCGGTGGGGGCGTCACCGTGACTCCCCCAGCCTGGCGGCGAGGGTGAGCAACGCGGCGTACTGGTCGGCCAGCGAGGCGGGGGCACCCGGGTCGGGGTCCTTGAAGTAGAAGGCGAGCTCGGGCAGCGGGCCGGTCAGTCCGGCCTCGTGGGCGCGTGCGACCAGCCGGGCGAGGTCGAGGACGAGGGGCGCCGCCAAGGCGGAGTCGCACCCCTGCCATGTGGTCTGCAGGACCATGCGGGTGCCGAGGAAGCCGTCGAAGGCGATGTGGTCCCAGGCGGTCTTCCAGTCGCCGAGAGCCGGGACGTCGTCGATGTGCACCTCGCCCTCGGGTGCGCCGCCGAGGATGTCGGCGAGGACGCGCTCCTTCCCGGCGTTCTTGGCCGCGGCCGCCGCGGGGTCGGCGAGCGCCGCCCCGTCGCCGCCGCCGAGCAGGTTGCTGCCGGACCACGCCCGCACCGCCAGCGCGCGCTGCACGAACATCGGGGCGAGGACGGAGCGGAGCAGGGTCTGCCCGGTCTTCCCGTCCCGGCCGGCGTACGGCAGCCCTCGTGCGGTGGCCGCGTCGGCGAGGGCTGCGGTCCGTATCCCGGTGGACGGGGTGAAGTTCACGTAGGAGCAGCCGGCCTCGACCGCCGCGGCGGCGTAGAGGGAGCTCGCCGGCAGGCGGGTGCTGCCGGGTTCCGGCACGGGTTCGGTGGAGGCGACGTTGACGACCACCGTCCGGCCCAGGGCGTGGCGCCGGGTGAAGGAGGTGATGTCCGCGGCGAACGCCGCGATCAGTTCCTCGTCGCCGCGGGTGTCGCCCGGAAGGGGGCCGCCGGTGCGGATCTCCTGGTCGGCGGCGGCGAGTTCGGTGTGCAGCGCGGACGGCAGGCCGTGCGGCAGGACGCCGCCCTCCGCGAGGAGTTCGGCCCGCTTGCCCAGGGGGCAGGCAGCCGTGTCGTGTCCGCCGAAGACCAGGGACGACAGCGCCGGAAGACCGGCCTCGGCGAAGGGCGGGGTCTCGGTCACCATGCCTGTCGCCGGGCGGAGCCCGGCGGTGACCGCCGCGCATCCGGCGACGGCCGTGGTGGCGACAGAGCCGCGGGCTCCGATGAGCCACACTCCGGTGCGGTCGGGCGACGGGCGGTCTGGTTCCTGGGCGTGCGGATGCGTCACGGCTGCCTCTCCCTGCTCCATGGGGGTGGGGGCGGCGGGCGGGGGCACGGCGTCTCCCCGCCCGCCGCCGGCTCGTGGGTGCCGGCAGGGACTGCCCTACGAGGAGGGCAGCTCCTTGATCTGGACGTTGCGGAAGGACACCTGGTCGTCGGCCCCGTGGTTCTGCAGGCCGATGTAGCCGTCCTTCAGGCTGCGGGCGGGGTCGGTGTTGGTGAAGTCGTTGATCTTGACTCCGTTGAGGAAGACCTGGAGCCGCTCACCTTGGACCTTGATCTCGTAGCTGTTCCACTGGCCCGGAGGCCGCAGCACCTGGTCGCGGGCCTTGAGGTTGGCCGACTTGAAGGTGTAGACGGCGCCGGTGGTGCGGTCCGGGGCGTCGGTGGCGTCGATCTGGACCTCGTAGCCCTTGTCCACCGCGGACCAGGGATCGTCGGAGGCCGGGAAGCCCACGAAGACACCGGAGTTGTCGTCGCCGTCCATCTTCCAGTCGAGCTTCAGCGAGTACGAGCCGAACTGCTTGGCCTGGTACCACAGCAGGCCCATACCGCCCTCGGTGCGCAGTTCACCGTCGACGACGTTGAACGTACCGGGGCCCGCCTGCTTCCAGCCCTCCAGGGTGTGCCCGTTGAACAGGTCCCGGTAGCCCGTCTGCGGCTTGCAGTCGGCCTTGGCCTGCCCGACGGCGTAGCGCAGACCGCCCAGGAGGTGCTGGCGGAAGGCCGGCTCGGCGTAGGACTCCTTGGTGTGCCCGAGACCGGTGTAGAAGGAGCGGCCGGACTCATAGGTCTGGCACCACGCGATCGGGTGGTCGCCCTTCATCGTGCCGCCCTGGTAGGTGGTCTCGTCCAGGGTGGCGAGGACGTGAACCTGGCCGCGCGGGTTGGTGCGGTAGTTGTACAGCTCGTCGGTGTGCTCCCAGCCGGCCTCGTCGAGGTGCGCGGTGGCCGGGTGGACGTGGTCCTCGGTGCGGACGGTGGCCTTCTGGATCTGCGGGTGCCCTTGGAAGTAGGCACCGACGAGGCCGCCGTAGAAGGGCCAGTCGTACTCGGTGTCGGCGGCGGCGTGGACGCCCATGTAGCCGCCCCCGCCCTTGACGTAGTTCTCGAACGCCTGCTGCTGCTCGGCGTTGAGCACGTCACCGGTGGTCGACAGGAACACCACGGCGTCGTAGCGGGCCAGGTTGTTCGTGGTGAACTGCTTCGGCTCCTCGGTCGAGTCGACGGTGATGTTGGCGGAGGCTCCGAGCTCCTTCAGCGCGGCGATGCCGGTCGGGATGGCGTCGTGGCGGAAGCCGGCGGTCCTGGAGAAGACCAGGACGCGCTTGGCGGCGCGGTCGGCCGGAACGTCGGAGAGCTCGAAGTCGTCCAGGTCGTACAGCGCCCCGGAGCCGCCCTTGAAGACCAGGAAGAGCTCGGTGGTCTTCTTCGGCACGGCCCGCAACGGCACGTCGATCTCCTGGAAGGTCTCCCAACTGCCGGTGACCGGGACGGGCGCGGAGCCCAGGATCGGGCCGGTGGCCGAGCCGGTGCGCACCTCGAGGAAGCCGCCGGAGCCGCCGGAGGAGACCCGGGCGGTCAGCCGGACGGAGCCGGCGAGGTTGTACGGCTTGAAGGAGATCCAGTCGCTGTCGTCGATGTTGCCGACGGTGCGGCCGCCGTGGGCCTCGGCCTTGTCGAAGAGGTCGACGCCGGACGAGGAGGTGAAGTGCTCGGCCTGCCGGTGGCGCGGCTGGAGCTGCGCCTGGTCGTGGCCGGCGAGCGCCTCCTGGCCGCCGCCCCCGCCGTCGGTGTACTCGGCGTCGATGACGCCGAAGATGTTGGCGTTGGGGTCGTGGCCGCCGTCGGCGGAGGTCTTGATGGTGCCGGAGCAGCCGTTGACGGAGGTCACCGGGTGGCCGTGGCTGTCGTGGCCGAGGATGTAGGTGACCTTGACCTTGGAGCAGTCGACGGTCCCGTCCTCGGGGTCGGTGACGGTCACATCGAAGGGGATCTCGTCGCCGAAGCTGAACAGGGCGCCTTCGGCGGGCAGGTTCAGGGTCACCTTGGGCGCGGTGTTGCCGACCACCACCTGGACGCTCGCGGACGCGGTGCGGCCGGTCGGGTCCTTGACGGTGAGGTTGGCGGTGTACGTGCCGTTCGTGCGGTAGGTGTGCGCGGGGTCGGCCGCGGTGGAGGTGCCGCCGTCACCGAAGTCCCAGGCGTAGGTGAGGGCGTCGCCGTCGGGGTCGGTGGTGCCGGCCGAGGAGAAGGTCACCTTCAGCGGGGCGGTGCCGGAGGTCTTGTTCGCGGAGGCCTCGGCACTCGGGGAGCGGCCGTCGGTGGCGTTCTCGATCCGGTACAGGGCGGAGTGCTCGTCGCCGCCGAACCAGGCGGTGCCGTAGTCGAGGACGTAGAGCGCGCCGTCCGGGCCGAAGGCCATGTCCATGATCTGCGTCCCGGTCCAGGGAACGTCGTTGATGGACTGGACGGTGCCGTTGTCGTCCTGGTCGATGCGCTTGATCCAGCGGCGCCCGAACTCACCGGCGAAGAAGTCGCCGTCGTACGCCTCGGGGAACTTCACCGGGGAGTCCAGTTCGGGGTCGTACCGGTAGACCGGGCCGCCCATCGGGGACTCCGAGCCGCTGCCGAACTCCGGCACGGAACCGCCGTCGTAGGGGATCCACGCCGCCTGCGCGGGCGGCAGGTCGGTCAGGCCGGTGTTGTACGGCGAGTCGTTCTTCGGCGCGGCGCAGTCGAAGGTCGCTCCGGACTGCCCGGTCGCGAAGTCGTAGTCGACGTAGGGGTCGTTCTTCCCGGTGCAGAAGGGCCAGCCGAAGTTGCCGGCCTTCGTCACCCGGGCGAATTCGACCTGGCCGCCGGGACCGCGACTGGGGTCGGCCGCGCCGGCGTCCGGCCCGTAGTCGCCGACGTAGGCGATGCCGGTCTTCTTGTCCACGCTGAAGCGGAACGGGTTGCGGAAGCCCATGGCGTAGATCTCGGGCCGGGTCTTGTCGGTTCCCGGGGCGAAGAGGTTGCCCTCGGGGATCGTGTACGACCCGTCGGCCGCGACCTTGATGCGCAGCAGCTTGCCGCGCAGGTCGTTGGTGTTGCCCGAGGTCCGCCGGGCGTCGTAGGCGGGGTTGCGGCCCGGCCGGTCGTCGATGGGTGCGAATCCGTCGGAGGCGAACGGGTTGGAGTCGTCGCCGGTCGACAGGTACAGGTTGCCCTGGGCGTCGAAGTCGATGTCGCCGCCGACGTGGCAGCAGATGCCGCGGGTCGTCGCGACGTCGAGGACCTTCTTCTCGCTGGCGTTGTCGAGGGTCCAGTCCGCCTTGAGGGTGAAGCGCGAGAGCCGGTTGACGCCGTCGAACTTCGCGAAGTCGGCCGCCGTGCCCTGGTCGGGCGCGTCGCCGGCGGGGGTGTCGAGCGGGGGCGCGTAGTAGAGGTAGATCGCCCGGTTCTGGCTGAAGGCCGGGTCGATGCCGACGCCCTGAAGGCCCTCCTCGTCGTGGGTGTAGACGGGGACGGTGCCGATCACCGTGGTGGTGCCGGCGGCGTCGGTCCTGCGCAGCTCGCCGTCGCGCGAGGTGTGCAGCACGCTGCGGTCGGGCAGGACCGCGAGCGACATGGGCTCGCCGGTCTCGGTCTCCCCCTTGGCGAGGGTGACCTGCTGGAACTGCTCGGCCGCCGCCGCGGCGGCGGGCTCCGTGTCGAGCGGGCTGGCCGATGCCCCCATCGGGGCCGCGACGACGAGGGAGGTCGCCGCGAGGAGGCTGCCGGTGAGGAGCGCTAATCCCTGTCGGATACGGGAACGGTGTGCTCCGGGCCGTTGTCTGTGCACGTGTGTCCTCCGGAGGAACGGTCGTACGGGCGGATGGTGCTGCCGTGCGGTATTTCCCGGGGACCGGCGTGCGCCGTCACGCTGGTCGGGTCACTCGAGCAGGACCGGCCTCATGTTTCAGGCCCATGTCCTGTACACCTCAGGGACGGTAGCCGGGTTCGTCCGGGACCGAAAGCCCTTGAGTGGCAGATAAGTTGAACTTTCTCCCGCGTCAGGACAAAGCCGTGCCCGGGCAGCCCGACAGGCCCGGCGGCACTGCCGCCGGGCTGCGGGCTGCTGACTTCCTGACCTGGGGAAAGCGTCTAGTCGCTGCCTCCGAAGGCCGCGTCGAAGGACGCCGACGGCGGGTCGAAGTCGTACCGCTTCAGCAGGGAGAGCGCCTCCGGGGCGCCGGCGAGGCGGTCCATCCCGGCGTCCTCCCACTCCACCGAGACCGGGCCGTCGTATCCGATCGAGCGGAGCATCCGGAACACGTCCTCCCACGGCACGTCGCCGTGCCCGGCCGACACGAAGTCCCAGCCGCGCCGCGGGTCGCCCCACGGCAGATGGGAGCCGAGCCGTCCGTTGCGGCCGTCGAGCCGCTTGCGGGCCTCCTTGCAGTCGACGTGGTAGATGCGGTCCTTGAAGTCCCACAGGAACCCGACCGGGTCGAGGTCCTGCCACACGAAGTGGCTCGGGTCGAAGTTCAGCCCGAACGCCGGCCGGTGGCCGACCGCCTCCATCGCGCGGTGCGTGGTCCAGTAGTCGTAGGCGATCTCGGCGGGGTGGACCTCGTGGGCGAAGCGGACCCCTTCGGCGTCGAAGACGTCCAGGATCGGATTCCACCGCTCGGCGAAGTCCTCGTAGCCGCGCTCGATCATCCGCTCGGGAACCGGCGGGAACATGGCGACCAGGTGCCAGATCGACGAGCCGGTGAAACCGATGACGGTCCGCACGCCGAAGGCCGCCGCGGCGCGCGCGGTGTCGGCCAGCTCGCGGGCCGCCCGCTGCCGGACGCCCTCGGGCTCACCGTCGCCCCAGATCCTGGCGGGCAGGATCGCCTGGTGGCGCTCGTCGATCGGGTTGTCGCAGACGGCCTGGCCGACCAGATGGTTGGAGACCGCCCAGCACTTGAGTCCGTACTTGTCGAGCAGCGCCCGCCGCCCGTCCAGGTACCCGGGGTCGGCGAGGGCCTTGTCGACTTCGAAATGGTCGCCCCAGCAGGCGAGTTCGAGCCCGTCGTAACCGAAGTCGCGAGCGAGCCGGCAGACCTCCTCCAGGGGCAGGTCGGCCCATTGGCCGGTGAAGAGGGTGAAGGGACGTGGCACGGCGAGGACCTCCTCGAAACGGTGGTGCGGTCAGGCGGGGACAGGGGTGTACACGGAGTTCTTCTCGGCGCTCTCCTCCACGGCCGCCAGCACCCGCTGCACCTGCAGCCCGTCGGCGAACGTCGGCTGGGGCGTCGTGCCCTCCGCCACGGCCAGCACCAGGTCGCGCGCCTGGTGCGTGAAGGTGTGCTCGTAGCCCAGGGCGTGGCCCGGCGGCCACCACGCCTCCAGGTACGGATGGTCCGGCTCGGTCACCAGGATCCGGCGGAAGCCGGACGTGGAGGCGGGCTCGGTGTGGTCGTGGAAGAACAGCTCGTTCAGGCGCTCCAGGTCGAAGGCGAGCGAACCCCGTTCGCCGTTGATCTCCAGCCGCAGGGCGTTCTTGCGGCCCGAGGCCATCCGCGTGGCCTCGAAGTTGGCGAGCGCCCCGGAGGCGAGGCGCCCGGTGAACAGTGCGGCGTCGTCGACGGTGACCGGCCCCCGCTCGGAGCCGCCGCCGGAGCCCGACAGGCCCGAAGACGTCCCGGCGAGCAGCGGCCGATCCCGCACGAAGGTCTCGGTGAGCGCCGAGACACCGACCAGCGGCTCGCCCACGAGGTACTGCGCGAGGTCCACGGCGTGCGCGCCGAGGTCGCCGAGGGCGCCGGAGCCGGCGTACTCCCGCTTGAGCCGCCACGTCAGCGGGAAGTCCGGGTCGACGAGCCAGTCCTGCAGGTAGGTGACCCGCACATGGCGGATCGTGCCGAGCCGGCCCTCGGCGACCAGCCGGCGGGCGTACGCCGCCGCCGGCAGGCGCCGGTAGTTGAAGCCGACCATGGCCACCTGGCCGCGCCCGGCCGCCCGGTCGGCCGCCGCGACCATCGCCTCGGCCTCCGCCACCGAATTGGCGAGCGGCTTCTCGCACAGCACGTGCTTGCCCGCCTCCAGCGCCGCGATGGCGATCTCGGCGTGGCTGTCCCCCGGGGTGCACACGTCCACGAGCTGGACGTCGTCCCGGGTGATCAGGTCACGCCAGTCCGTCTCCGCGGCGGCCCAGCCGTGCCGGGCCGCCGCGGCCCGTACCGCCGCCGCGTCCCGGCCGCCGATGGCGGCCAGGACCGGCCGCACCGGCAGGTCGAAGACGCGGCCCACGGTGCGCCACGCCTGGGAATGGGCAGCGCCCATGAACGCGTAGCCGACCATCCCGATGCCGAGGGCCGGCGCAGCGCCCTCCGCTCCACGGGTCTCGTTATCGGCCGTACCAGCCATGCCTTGCTCCTCGTCGGTTGCTCGGTTCGGACGGGCGGGCGCTGCCTGTCAGTTGAAGCCCGTCGGCAGGTACTGGTCGACGTTCGCCTTGGTGACCACGGCCGAGTAGAGGGTGATCGAGGCGGGAATCTCCAGTTCGGCGAGCCCGCCGATGCCCTTCTTCTGGCCGAGGGTGCGGGCCAGGTCGATGGCGGAGGCGGCCATCGTCGGCGGGTAGAGCACGGTGGCCTTCAGCACGCCGTTGTCGGCCTTGATGGCGTCCATGGCCGACTTGGCGCCCGCACCGCCGACCATGAGGAAGTCGTCGCGACCGGCCTGCGCGATGGCGCGCAGGGCGCCGACGCCCTGGTCGTCGTCGTGGTTCCACACCGCGTCGAACTGCTTCTGCGCCTGGAGCAGCTGGGCCATCTTGGCCTGGCCGGACTCCACCGTGAACTCGGCCGCCTGCCGGGCGACCTTCCTGATGTTGGGGTAGTTCTTCAGGGCGTCGTCGAAGCCCTGGGTGCGCTGCCGGGTCAGCTCCAGGTTGTCCAGTCCGGCGAGCTCGATCACCTTGGCGTCGGACTTGTCCTTGAGCTGCTCGCCGATGTAGTTGCCGGCGTTGAGGCCCATGCCGTAGTTGTCGCCGCCGATCCAGCAGCGGTACGCCTGCGGGGAGGCGAAGATCCGGTCCAGGTTGATCACCGGGATACCGGCCTTCATGGCCTGCAGCCCCACCTGGGTCAGGGCCTTGCCGTCGGCCGGCAGGATCACCAGCACGTCGACCTTCTTGTTGATCAGCGTCTGCACCTGGCCGATCTGGGCGGCGGTGTCGTTGGAGCCCTCGGTGATCTCCAGCGTCACGTCCGAGTACGTCGCCGCGCGGTCCTTGGCGTTCTGGTTGATGGCGTTGAGCCAGCCGTGGTCGGCCTGGGGGCCGGCGAAGCCGATGGTGACGGGCGTGCCGGGCTGGTCGCCGGAGGAGGGCACGTTGGTCGCGGCCGTCTCCTGCTTCTTCGGCTCGTTGCTGGTGCAGGCGGTGAGGGCGGCGCCGACGGAGACGGCGGCGGCACCGAAGAGCAGGCCTCTGCGGCTGGTGAGCGGGTTTTCTGGCATGGCGGTGAAACCCTCCTGGGTTGGTGCGCACGGGGCGGGTGCGTTGCGGTGAGGTGAGGTGACGTGAGGTGAGTGGGGTGAGGTGCAGTGGGCCGGGACGGGAGACGGGACGGCTGCGGGAGCCGGCGCGACGATCGGTACCGGTGGGGGTGGCGGGTACGTGGGGAGGTGGCGGGTTCGCCCGCGTCAGCTGTCGCCGCCGCGCGCGGTGCCGCGCTGGACCAGGACGGCGGCCACGATGATCGCTCCCTTGGCGATCTCCTGGACGGCGCTCTCCAGGTTGTTCAGGGCGAAGATGTTGGTGATGGTGGTGAAGACCAGGACGCCCAGGACGGATCCGACGATGGTGCCGCGGCCGCCGCTGAGCAGCGTGCCGCCGATGATCGCGGCGGCGATGGCGTCGAGTTCGTAGAGGTTGCCGTTGGTGTTCTGACCCGACCCGGCCAGGATGATCAGCAGGAAGGCGGCGATCCCGCAGCACAGCCCGGACAGCAGGTAGAGGTACAGCCGCTGCCGGCGGACGTCGATGCCGGCGAGCCGGGCGGCCTCGGCGTTGCCGCCGACGGCGACGGTGCGGCGCCCGAAGGTGGTGCGGTTCAGCACCAGCCAGCCGATGACGGTGACCGCCGCGAAGACCAGGACCAGCGGCGGGACACCGAGGATGTAGGAGTCGGGAACGCCCAGGTCGAGCACCGACTTCTCGGTGACGATCTGCGTCTTGCCGTCCGTGAGCTGGAGGGCCAGTCCGCGGGCCGACGCCAGCATCGCCAGGGTCGCGATGAACGGGACCATCCCGCCGTACGCGATGAGGACGCCGTTGACCAGCCCGCAGCCGAGGCCCACGAGCACCGCGGTGAAGAGGATGCCCGCGAAGCCGTACTCCTGGGTGGCGACCGTCGTCGCCCACACCGAGGCCAGGGCGACGATGGCGCCGACGGACAGGTCGATGCCGCCGCTGGTGATGACGAAGGTCATGCCGACGGTGACCACACCGATGACGGACGCCTGGGTCAGCACCAGTTGGAGGTTGGAGACGTCGAGGAACGCGTCGGGCTGCGTGATGCCGCCGACGGCGACGAGCACGGCGAGGACGCCGAGCAGGGAGAGGTTGCGCACGTCGGCACGGAGTCCGAGCGCCGGACGCCGGCCGCCCTTGACGGCGGAGGGCGCCTCCGCGGACGGCAGCGGTGCCTGCGGGGCCTGGGAAGCGGGCTGCGTCATCAGCTCGGGCTCCCTTCCATGACGAGGTCGAGTACACGGTGTTCGTCCAGCTCCTGCGCGGGCGCCGTGTGCACGACGCGCCCCTCGCGGAGCACCAGTACGCGGTCGGCGAGGCCCAGCACCTCGGGCACCTCGCTGGAGACGAGGAGAACGGCGAGCCCTTCGTCGGCGAGCCGGCGGATGACCGCGTAGAGCTCCGCGCGGGCGCCCACGTCCACGCCGCGGGTCGGCTCGTCGAGCAGCAGGACGCGGCAGCCGCGCAGCAGCCAGCGCGCGAGCACGGCCTTCTGCTGGTTGCCGCCGGACAGGGTGCGGATCCGGGCGTCCGGGTTGTCAGGGCGCAGCGACAGCGACCGGGTGGCCTTCTGCGCGGCCAGGCGCTCCTCGCGACGGTCCAGCCAGCCGCCGCGCGAGAAGCGGGAGAGCGAGGACACCGACACATTGCGGGTGACCGACTCCAGCATGAGCAGGGCCTGGGCCTTGCGCTCCTCGGGGGCCATGCCCAGTCCCGCCCGGACCGCCGAGCGGACGCTGCCGGGCTTGAGCGGGCGGCCGTCGACGGTGACGCGGCCCGCGGTGGGCCTGCGCGCGCCGTAGACGGTCTCCAGGATCTCCGAGCGCCCGGAGCCGACGAGGCCGGCGAGACCGACGATCTCGCCGGGCCGGATGTCGAGGTCGACGGGGGCGAACTCCCCGTCGCGGGCGAGCCCTTCGACGCGCAGCACCGGTGCGCCCTCGCGCGGGCCCGCCGGGCGTTCGGGGAAGACGTACTCCACGTCGCGGCCCGTCATGAGGGCCACGATGTCCCTGGTCGGCATCGACTTGGCGGGCAGTCCGCCGGCGACCGCCCGGCCGTCCTTGAGGACGGTGACGCGGTCGCCGATGCGGCGGATCTCCTCCAGCCGGTGGGAGATGTAGACGACGGCGACGCCCTCGGCGGTGAGTTGGGCGACGATGCGGAGCAGGTTGTCGGTCTCCTCCGGGTCCAGTGCGGCGGACGGCTCGTCCATCACGATGAGCCGCACGTCGTGGGAGAGCGCCCGGGCCATCGAGACGATCTGCTGCTGGGCGGCCGACAGGTCGCCGACCTGCCGGGCGGGGTCGATCTCGGGGTGGCCCAGGCGGCGGAGCAGGACCTCGGCCTCGCGACGGGCCTGACGGCCGCGCACCACGAACCCGGCGGTGGTGGGTTCGTGGCCGAGGAAGACGTTCTCGGCGACGGACAGGCCCTCCACCAGGTCGAGTTCCTGGTAGATGGTGGCGATGCCGAGGCGCATGGCGGCGATGGGCGACCTCAGCGAGACGGGTTCGCCACGCCAGATGATCTCCCCGTCGTCGGGCTGGTGGGCGCCGGCGAGCACCTTGATGAGCGTGGACTTCCCGGCGCCGTTCTGGCCCAGGAGGCAGTGCACCTCGCCGGCCTGGACGTCCAGGTCGACGCCGTCGAGGGCGCGGACGCCGGGGAAGGACTTGGTGATGCCGGACATCGTGAGCAACGAGGCCGCGGACGGCGGTGGCGGGGCCGGTGGTACTGGTGCCATGACGGATCCCCTCGGCGGGTGCGGGTACACGTGCGCGTGCGGAGCGTGCAAGTGGAGCCAGTGGTGCCGTGGTGCCGATGTTCAGTGGTGCCGGTGGAACCTGTGGTGCGGGTCGTCGTGCCGGGCGGCCGGTGGGGGTCGGTCAGGCCGGCGAGAAGACGTGGTCGCTGATGAGCCGGGCCGCGCCGATCACACCGGCGGTGGGGCCCAGTTCGCCCAGGACGATGGGCAGGTTGCCGGTCGCCAGGGGCAGCGACTGGCGGTAGACCTGGCTGCGGATGCTGGCCAGCAGGGTGTGGCCGAGCCCGGTGACGCCGCCGCCGATCACGACGAGTCCGGGGTTGAAGAAGCTGACGAGTCCCGCGATGACCTGCCCGACGCGGTTGCCGCCCTCGCGGATGAGTTCCAGCGCGGTCGCGTCACCGGTCGAGGCCGCGACGGCGACGTCGGCCGCGGACAGCCGACCGGCCGCCTCCAACCGGGCCGCGAGCGCCGGTGAACGCCCCGAGGTGGCGGCCTCCTTGGCGTCCAGGACGAGTGCGGCCCCGCTGAAGTGGGCCTCCAGGCAGCCGGTGTTCCCGCAGGCGCAGGGTCGGCCGCCGTCCACGACCTGGATGTGGCCGATGTCTCCGGCGCTGCCCGTCGCCCCGCGGTAGACCTCGCCGCCCACGACGATGCCGCAGCCGATGCCCGTACCGATCTTGACGCAGAGGAAGTCCGCGGCGGAACGGGCGACTCCCGCGTGCTGCTCCCCCATGGCCATCAGGTTCACGTCGTTGTCGACCATGACGGGGCAGCCCAGTTCCTGGCTGAGCGCCTCGCGGACCGGGAAGCCGTCCCATCCGGGCATGATGGGCGGCGCGACCGGGACGCCCTCGGGATAGCGGACCGGGCCCGGCACTCCGATGCCCGCGCCGTCGAATCCCTCGGCGAGACCGGCGGCCTGGAGTTTGGCGGCCATCGCGAGGATCCGCTCGAAGACGGCGACCGGGCCCTCGCGGACGTCCATGGGATGGTTGAGGTGGCCGAGTACCTCCAGCTCGGCGTTGGTCACCGCGACGTCGACGGAGGTGGCGCCGATGTCGACGCCAAGGAAGCGCAGGCTCGGGGCGAGCCGTACGTTGTGCGAGCGCCGGCCGCCGCGCGAGGCGGCGAGACCGTCGGAGACCACCAGGCCCGTCTCCAGCAGCCGGTCGACCTCGACCGCCAGCTTGGAGCGCGACAACCCGATCAGGTCCCCCATCTGGGCGCGGGAGCTGGGCCCGCCGTCACGGAGCAACCGCAGAAGCCGCACCTGGTGCGCATTGGCGGGTCGAGCCGTCATACGTCTCACGCGCCCCTCCCCTCCCCTGCCCCGTGGCGCGGGGATGTGCGGCCGGCGACCGGCCGGCCCTGTCCGTGTGGCTTTCGAGGGGAACGTAGCAGTGGCTGCCCGAAGGGGGAAGAAGTTGCGCAGGAATCCGCTCTCTCTTTTTCCGATCCCGGGACAAAGTCCGGTCGCGGTACCGGCGGCGGTGATGTCGCGCCGGGCACGGATTGGTTGCGGCATGGGTTCCCCGTACTCGATCCACCAGCGGCGGGGGCAGCATGACGGAGCATGAGCAGAGACCGTTACGTCGACTTCCTGCGTGCGTGGGCGATCGTCCTCGTGGTGCTCGGCCACTGGCTGATCACCGGACTGGTCCGGGAACCCGACGGAGCCATCACCGCACCGGAACTGCTGGCGGTCGTTCCCTGGACCCAGTGGCTGACGCTCGGCTTCCAGATCATGCCCCTGTTCTTCCTCGCCGGGGGCCGGTCGGCGGGCGACTCGTGGTCGCGCGCCCGCGCCGCGGGAGGTACGGCCGCCGGGTGGACGGGACGGCGCGCCCTGCGGCTGCTGCTCCCGACGGCCGTCTACAGCGGTCTGGTGCTCGTCGCCGTGGGGATCTGCGCGGCGGCCGGCGTGGACTCCGGCACGCTCGCCCTGGTGGGCTGGGCGATGGGCATGCAGTTCTGGTTCCTCCCCGTGTACCTGGTCCTCGGCGCCCTGACACCCGCGCTGTACGCGGCCCATCGGCGCTGGGGACTGCGCGCCCCGCTGGCCATGGCGGCGGCCGCCACCGTGGCCGACGTCCTGGTGGTGGCCGCCCACGCGCCGTATCTGGGCCTGCTCGACTACGTCCTGGTGTGGGGCGTCGCCTATCAACTCGGCTTCTGCTGGCGGGACGGGCTGCTGACCCGGCACGGCGCGACTCCCTTCGCGCTGGCCGCGGGCGGCACGGTGGCCTTCGCCGCACTGGTCGGGCCCGGGCCGTTCCCGGTCAGCCTGATCCTGGTGACCGGGCAGACCCCCAGCAACACCGACCCCCCGTCGGTGGCCATGCTGGCCTGGGCCGTGGCCCAGGTGGGTCTGTGCGTGCTCGTCGCCCCCGTGGTGCGGCGGTGGCTGGAGCGCGACCGGGTCTGGCGGCTGGTGCGTCCCCTCGGCGGTGCCAGCATGACCCTCTACCTCTGGCACATGGTGCCCGTGCTGGTCGTCGCCGCCGCGTTCTACCTCACGGGGCTGGCCCCGGAGCCCGCCTTCGGCTCGGCGCCGTGGTGGGCGCTGCGCGTGCCGTGGCTGCTGGTGCTCGGCCTCGTGCTGACCGGCGTGGTCCGGCTGCTGCGGCCGGTGGACCGCGGGCTGGCGTCCCTGTTCGAGCGGACCCGTCCCGACGCCGTCCCGCGCCATGGGTGGCTGCTGTGGCTCGGGCCGGCCGCCGCCGTCCCCGCGCTCGCCCGCTTCGCGGTGGAGGGCTTCGCGCCCGACGGCCGCCTCCCCGTCCTGCCGGCGGTGGGCCTGGCCCTGGGCACCGCCCTCGTCGTGCTCCCGCGGGTCGTGACCCGTCGCGGCACACCGGAACCCAAGGACGCCCTCGAACAAGCGGCCTGACGAGCCCTCACCCTGACGCCGGGTCCGTCCGGCCCCGCTCCGCCCTCGCCCGGCCTGCCCGCCCCGGCGGATCACGGCAGGCCGGGGAGGGGAGTCCGCCCGGTCGTCCTCGCGCGCCGACCGGGCGGAGCCGTCGGCAGCGGAGCCCCGCCTACGTGGTGACCGTCGCGGCCGGGGCGTGGACACCGCCCCCGGGGCCGGCGGGGGCCGGCCAGTCGACGGCGGTCTCGACGGGACGGTCGTAGTCGACACCGTCCACATCGAAGCCGTACAGGCGGCGCACTTCGGCGCCGAACCAGTCGAGGTCGGCGAGAGCGGCGATGCCGGCGGTGGTGGCCCTGTCCCAGCGGTCGGCGACGGCGGCCTGGACGTCGTCACCGAGTTCCCAGGTGTCCAGGCGTACGCGGCCCTCGTCGTCGAGGCGCAGTCCGGCGGCCCCGGTGAGACCGTCCCACAACTCGGTGAGCTGCGCGGCCGGAGGGACCACGCGGTCGCCGAGGACGCCCCGCAGCAGACCCACGTACAAGGCGATACCGGGGATGGCGGTCGAGGACTGCGTGACGGCGGCGCCGTTGACGGACGTGAGGGCGCGGCCGCCGACGGACGCGCCCAGGCGCTCGTCGAGGCGTCGGGCGGTGGCCTCCAAGTGGGCCTTGGCCGCGCCGATGGTGCCCTGCCGGTAGATCGCGGCGGTGAGCGGGGACCCGATGTACGACAGCGCGACGGTGGTGAAGCCGCCGGCCAGGAGGCCGCGGCCCGCGAGCCGTTCGATCCATCGTTCCCAGTCCGCACCGCCCATGACGGCGACGGTCTGCTCGATGTCGTCGCCCTCGGCGGGCCCGGTCTCGACCTCGCGGATCTCGGGTGTGCCGTCGGCGCCGAAGACCAGGGTCTTGGTGCGGTGGGGCGCGCCGATCGGCTTGAGCACCGACGCGAAGGTGGTTCCGCTGTCGGGGTCGGTGCGCCGAGGTGCGGCCACCGAGTAGATCAGGTGGTCGAGACGCCCGCCGAACCGCTCCGTGAGCAGGTGGGCGACCTGGTCCTTCATCGCGTCACCGAAGGCGTCGCCGTTGAGGAACACCATGTCGCTGCCGGCTTCGCGGGCGAGGCGTGCGGTGGCGGCGGTGCGGTACCAGCCGGCTGTCGCGGTGCGCCGCTCGGTCGGGCCCTTCTCGAAGCAGACTCCGATGCCCCGGATACCGGCCCGCTTGAGCCCGGCGACGGTGGCGGCGAGCCCGTATCCGGCGGACGAGCCGATCACGAGCGCCACCGGCCGGTCCCCGGCCGATGCGGCCTCCGGGGCACCGGCGACGGACGACCACATGTCCTCGACGGCTCGTTCGCATCCGGCGGGGTGCGCGTCGAGGAAGAGGAAGCCGCGGCTGCGAGGGGTGATGGTGCGCTGGGTCACGTGAGGTCCCTTTCGAAGGGTGGCTTCCGGGAACGGCGAGGGCGGGCCGGCGGCACGTGCTGTCAGTCTCCGGTTCCGAGGCCCCGGATCCGGCTCTCACTGCGTACAACAATCGCCGGACGATCTTGGAGCGTTCCCACGGTGTCGGACGGGGCGGGACCCGCAGGAACGACCTCGCCGTACTACGCCAGGAACCCGGCGACGGCCGTCACGAACCGCTCGCCGTCGTCGAGCCACGGGTGGTGCCCGGCCCGGGGCTGGACCACGAGCCCGGCCGCGGGGAACAGCCCGGCGAACTCGGCCACGGTTCGGGGCGGAGCCCCCGGGTCGACCTCGCCGGCCAGCAGGAGCACCGGTGGCGCGAAGCGGCCGAGCGCGGCACGCGTGGCGTCCGGGTCGAAGGCGCCGTCGGTGCCGAAGGCGGCCATGACCTCCTGGTCCACCCGCTCCTCCGCGGCGGCGTGATGGGCGCGAGCGGGTTCGTCCCAGCGGCCGTAGGAGAACGGTGCGACGGCCCGCCACTGGTCCTCGCCGCCGCGGCCCGCCGCGATGGCCTCCAACGCCGCGAACGCGGCGGGGAACCAGGGCTCGTCACGCCGGAGCCGCGCGGTGGCGAGCCGCAGGTCCCCGGCGATCGGGATGCCGACGGCCCTGACGCTGGGGGTGACCAGCACCAGCCTGCGGACGCGTTCGGGCCGGCGGACGGCGTACTGGACGGCCAGGTTCGCCCCGGCGCAGTGGGCGAGCAGGTCCGGGCGTTCGAGCCCGAGGTGCTCGCGCAGGGCTTCCACGTCCTCGACGAGCCGGTCGCACCGGCAGGAGGCGAGGTCCTCCGGAACCTGCGACCGGCCGGTGCCCCGCAGGTCGAGCCTGATCAGGCGGCGGTGAGCGGACAGACCGCCGAGGTCGCCGAGGTACGCGGAGTCCGTCGGCCCTCCGGGCAGGCAGATCACGGGATCGCCGTCGCCGGCGACGTGGTAGGCGAGCCGGGTCCCGTCGTACGCGGAGAAGGAGAACTCGGAGAACTCCGAGGGCACTGAGGGCACTGAGGGCACAGCCATGGCAGAGATCCTTTCGGTGGATGCTCAGAACAAGTGCCGCCCCCGCGGGGCGGCTTGGGCAGATGCGGATCAGCCGGGCACATCAGCCGCGCGCATGCGGGGCGCCGGAACCGGGGGCGGGTCGCCGCGGGAAGAACCGCTGCGAGTTCTCCGGCACGAGCAGTTCGTGCCTTCCGCTCCGGGGGCGGTCCCCACGTCCGGGCGCGTCGAGCACGGCCACGGAGGAACCGCGGGCGGTCACGAGGCGGCGGGACCGGTGCACCGTGCCGGGCGCTTTCCGCTGCCGGCCGCCGTCGCGGCCGAAGAGCCGTTCCGTGACGCCGTGGGAGGTGGTGCCTGCGGTGAAACGCATGAAGGGATGGCCTTTCGGGATGCCTACGGGCACTCCCAGGGCCGCCTACATCAGGCGAACCGCACAGCCACGCGGGAGGAGAGCACCCAGCCTGCAACAGCGTTGATGGGTCTCACCTCCTCGGTCCGTGGCGAACGCGGTGACGTTATCAGGTGCGGCCGCCCGCCGGGGCGGATCGCCGGAGGGCCGCCGGCAGCCGCGCACGGTGCCCTTGACGCTCAGGATGTTCAGCATCATCCTGGAGCGAACGGCGACAGTGCAGCGATTCATCACGCATACCCATTCAACGGCCACCCGGCGTGACAGCCCTTCGGCGCGGGAACGTGGGCAGGCCCACAGCTATCGTCACTGCCTTGACTGGTGATGCAGTCTGTGCGAGCGTCGACACCGAGCACGACCGGTCCACCGCGCCCCTGGTGGCCGGGGCAGGGTCGCCCTCGCTTGTGGCTGCGTTGCCGCAGGTCGCAGATCGCCGAATCGGCCCGGAAGAAAGGGATGCGGCTCATGTCGAAGACCGCCCGGAAACTCACCAAGGCGCGCGAAGCCACGACTGCCACTGCCATTGACACTGCCGCCGCCACCCCCGCGGTCGCCGCGATCCCGCCGGTCACCGTCGTCACCACGGCTGTCACGGCTGCCGATGCCGACGCGGCAGCCCGCCGTGCCAGGTTCGGGGCGCTCCCCGAGCGCGTGCGGCCCGAGGAGACGACCGAGGTGATCCCCCTCATAGCGAAGTACCCGTCGCAGGACCACTACGACCACGAGAAGTGGCTCACCTGCCGGTGGGTGTAGGCAGCGGTCCCGCTCCGGGCGGCACATATTCGATCGACCCCCGCGCCCGGCACGGCTAGGTTGGCGCGATGGCCGAGTTGCACACCGATCGTCTCCTGCTCCGCGAATGGCGGGACTCCGACCGCGCCCCCTGGGCCGCGTTGAATGCCGATCCGCGGGTGCGCGAGTACTTTCCCGGGGTGCTCACGCGGGAGCAGAGCGACGCGTCCGCGGCCCGCTTCCAGGCCGACCTCGAACGGCGCGGCTGGGGATGGTGGGCGGTCGAGGTCAGGGCCACCGGCGACTTCATCGGATTCACGGGGCTCGATCCGGTGGACGAGGGAATGCCGTTCACCGGGGTGGAGGCCGGCTGGCGCCTGGCCCGCCCGGCGTGGGGACATGGTTACGCCACCGAAGCGGCTCTGGCCGTAGTGGCCTTCGGCTTCGAGCACGTGGGCCTCGACGAGATCCTCGCGGTCACGACCGCGACCAATCTCCCTTCGCAGGCCGTGATGCGCCGCATCGGCATGACCCGTGACCCGGCCGACGACTTCGACGACCCCGAGGTGCCGGACGGCCCCCTGCGCCGCAGCGTGGTGTACCGCCTCCGAGCCCATGACGTCGCCGGAGCGTCGCGCCCCTGACGCGGCCCTGCGCCCGCACGACGGTTCGCGGCCGCTCGGGAAGCGGGTCGGTCAGACCTTGTCCAGCCAGAGCACGATGCCGGTCGTGCCACGCAGCACCGCCGCGGCACCCGCCCTGATGGCGGCCTCACAGCGCGCGGTGGTGAACGATGCGGGGTCGTAGGTGGAGGACATGCCGAGCCCCTCACCGCGGAACGAGGCACCGGACCAGTCGACCGCGGTCACGTTGTGTGTGGGCTCGGCCAGTTCCGCACCCACGACGAGGAACTGCTGCGACAAGTGGTTCGGGGTGACCATCGCCAGGGGGTCGATCAGATCGTTGCCCGCGCTGACGATGAGGTCGGCGCCCGCCTTCAGGGCTCTGACGGCCGCCGGGACATAGTCCGACGGGCCGTCGGCGGTCACCGTCCTCAGGTCCACGTGCTCCGCCTCGGCCCACTCCTGGACCGCCTTCACCAGCGACTTGGTCGGAGCGTCGTCGCCGGCGGTGAGCAGGACGACGCGGTAGCCCCGCGACGGGTGGACCCCGTCCCACGAGCCGGGCCGCGGGGTCGCGGTGGCCTCCGGAGCCGGCGGGTGTGCGGGGTCGACGAACCCGGGACCGGGCGTGCCGACGGCGGTCGGCTCGGGGTGCGGCCGAGACCAGTCGTCGCCGGAGCCGCATCCGGTGACCAGCGCGACGGCCACGGCGAGCGTGGCGAGGGCGCGAAACGGGGCGCGCAAGGTGATCGTCCTCCGAGTGGTGAAGGGTGGTGCGCCCCCCATCCTGCTATCCCGTTCCCGGCCGTGGTCCTTCGCGGACGTCGTTCTCGATGTTGTTGTTCGACGGTTCGCCGACAGGGCGCATCCCGTTCACCTGCGGCATGCACCGTGCACTGGCAACCTGAAGGAGCCACATGTCACAACGTGTCCGCCGCGCCATCGTCGGGATCACCGCGGCGGTGATCGCTGTCCTGGGCCTCGCGCAACCGGCGCTGGCCCACGGGTTCTCGTCGACCGTGTACGTCAACGTCACCTCGGGCGACGAGGGTCGGATACGCACGACGCTGCAACTCGAGTACGACCTCTTCGTCGTCTCCACCGCCGACTACGAGAAGGACGACTCCCTCTTCAAGGCGGGAACCGCCGCGTTCGACGCCGGCGACAAGGACGCGCAGGAGGCGGCGCTCGACGCCCACAAGGCGTCGGCCGTGAGCTATGTCACCAAGCGCTTCTCCGTCGCCTCCGGAGGCAAGGCCTGCAGCCCGGCGCAGGTCGGCGCCTTCGCGATGACGCAGCGGGAGGGTGTGCCGTACGCCGGTCTGACGCTCGACTGGACGTGCGCCGAGGGGGACGACGACCACACGGTGCGCGGCGGGCTCTTCCCCGACGCGGAGGGATACGTCAAGGGCACCAAGACCATCGTCACCTACGACGTCGACGGCCGCTCGGGCAGCGCGGCGCTCGACGCGGAGCACCCGTCCTTCTCGATCAGCCAGACCTGGTACGAGCGGTTCTGGGAGTTCTTCCGCCTGGGCGCCGAACACCTGCTGACCGGCATCGACCACATCCTGTTCCTGCTCGCACTGATCGCCGGGTCCCGGCGGCCGCGCGAGATCGTGCTCGCGGCCACGAGCTTCACCCTCGCCCACTCGGTGACGTTCATGCTCGCCGCGCTCGGCGTGGTCGACGTGCCGTCACGGGTCGTGGAGCCCGTCATCGCGCTGTCGATCGCCGTGGTGGCGGGCTGGTACCTGTGGCGGATCTGGCGGCGCCGCGGTCACGCGACCGACATCGAAACGTCGGGGGACAGCCACTTCAGCCTCGACCGCGCCGGGTGGACGCGCCTGGGCGTGGTGTTCTGCTTCGGCCTGGTCCACGGTCTGGGCTTCGCGGGCGCTTTGGGGATCGACGCTGCATGGTCGTGGACCCTGCTGTGGTCGCTGCTGGTGTTCAACGTGGGTATCGAGGCTGTACAACTGGCCATCATCGCCCTCGTCTTCCCCTTGCTCATCGTGCTCCGCCGCCGCTCTCCGGCGGCCGGACTGTGGGCGACGGGCGCGATCTCCGCGGGTGTGGCCGCGATGGGAATGGTGTGGTTCGTGCAGCGGGCGTTCGGACTCTGAGACCAGCACAAGTCTCGCATGTTGTTCAGACAACTCAAAGATCGCATTTATCTTCCCTTTACCTGCGGCAGAGAGTTTGTTGATCTCCATTCCATGCACACACATCGTGCACAAGAGGAACGAAAACTCATGAGATCGAGCAACTCCTCGCAGGCCTCCGGGCCTGTGCGGCGTCGTGTGGCCACTGGCGCCACCGCGGCATTTCTCGGCCTGTCCGTGGCCCTCGGCAGTGGCCTGGCGACCCCCGCCAACGCCGCCGACACCTCCACGATCACCGGCATCGTCCTCGGCGTGGGCTCGAACGAGTCGCAGCGCACCGTCACGTGGTACTCCTCCGCGGACACGGCCCAGAAGGTCCAGGTCGTCCCGACCGCGCAGCTCGTGAACGGCGAGTTCCCGGCCGACGCGGCCACCTTCGACGCCATCGGCGCGGCGAACATCGCGACCAGCGGCGGCTTCAACCGCCACGCGACGATCACCGGCCTGAAGGAGAACACGGCGTACTCCTACCGTGTCGGCACCGAGGGCAGCTGGTCCACGGCGTACTCCTTCAAGACGCAGGACTTCGAGGGCGACTACGACTTCCTGTTCTACGGCGACCCGCAGATCGGTTCGTCCGGCAACCTGGCGAGCGACCAGGCCGGCTGGCAGGACACGGTCGACGTCTCGCTGAGGGCCAACCCCAACGCCGAGCTCCTGGTGTCGGGCGGTGACCAGGTCGAGTCGGCCAACAACGAGTCCCATTGGAACTCCTTCCTCGCGCCGGACCAGCTGCGCCAGTACCCGTGGGCCGCCACCATCGGCAACCACGACGTCGGCGGCAAGGCCTACGAGCAGCACTTCACCACCCCGAACACCGACCGCTCGGCCCCGTACTACGACAATGGGAACCCGGCGGGCACCAAGTCGGGCGGTGACTACTGGTACATCTACAAGGACGTGCTGTTCATCGACCTGAACAGCAACAGCTACAACTCCGCCAACGGCGGCGGCGACGCGGCGCACGTCAGCTACGTCACCGACGTCATCAACAAGCACGGCAACGAGGCCAAGTGGAAGGTCCTCGTCTACCACCACTCCATCTACTCGCCCGCTGACCACGCCAAGGACAGCGACAACAAGGCGCGTCGTGTGGACTTCCCGACGACGTTCTCCAAGCTCGGCGTCGACCTGGTCCTCCAGGGCCACGACCACAGCTACTCGCGCAGCTACCTGATCAAGAACGGCGAGAAGGAGAACCCGGCCGAGAAGCCGGGTGCCGCCGACGTGTACCCGGGTCCCGGCGGCGTCCTCTACGTGACGGCCAACTCCGCCTCGGGCTCGAAGTACTACGACATCACCAAGCCCGACAGCAGTGGCACGAGCGGCGCCGGCAACGGCGCGGACCCGCTCAACCCGAACAACTACTGGTACAACTCGGTTCAGAACCAGGAGCACGTCCGGACCTACGTCAAGGTCCAGGTGCGCAACGACAAGCTCGTGGTCGAGAACATCCGCAGCGCCGCCAACGGCGCCGACCAGCCGGTCGGTTCGCACGTGGACGACGTCACGGTGCACCCGTACCACGGTGACAGCCAGGACCTCCAGGTCAACGTCCCGAACCCGGCTCCGGGCGAGTTCGGCTGGACGATCGACGGCTACAACGGCCTGGTGGACCTCGGCACCGCCGAGGAGAAGAACGGCGACCACTTCGAGGCGGACGGCCGGCTCAACCCGATCGTCGTCTCGGACAGCCGCCGCTCGCTCGCCCCGTGGTCGATCTCGGCCAGCGTGAGCGCGTTCAAGGACGCCGACAAGACGTTCGCCAGCTCCTTCCTCGGCTGGACGCCGCGCGTCCTGGTCGCCGGCGCGGGTGCCACGGCCAACGCGTCGGTGGCCTCGGGCTACGACGACCAGGGCCAGGGCCTCGCGATCTCGCGCGGCCTCGCCTCGGCCGAGCAGGGCCACGCCCGCGGTTCGGCCAAGGTGGGCGCCGACCTGGATCTGAAGATCCCGGACAGCGTCCAGAAGGGTGACTACCGCGCCACCCTGACGATCACCGCACTCAGCAGCTGATCGGACCCGTTCCACCTGGCGGGGGGGGGGGGGGGGGGGGGGGCCGCCCCCCCCCCCCCCCCCCCCCCCCCCCCCCCCCCGCGGGGGGAGGTTCAGATGCCCGCGGCGGACGCGAGGTCGGTCTTGAGGGCGTACAGGACCTCGGCCGCCCTCGTGCGGGTGGCCGCGAGGGTGTCGGCACCGCCGGGGACCGGGAGGACGACCTCCAGGTAGCACTTGAGCTTGGGCTCGGTGCCGCTGGGCCGGACGATGACACGGGCCGCCTCGACCGGGCCGGCGCCGGCGAGGTGGTAGCGCAGGCCGTCGGTCGGGGGCAGGGCCCCGCTGCCCTGGGTGAGGTCCTCGGCGATCGTCACGGTCAGCCCCGCCAGCGAGGCCGGCGGCCGCTCCCGCAGCCGGGTCATGGCGTCGCCGATGAGGCTGAGGTCGGCGACCCGCACCGAGAGCTGGTCGGTGGCGTGCAGGCCGTACTCCAGAGCGATGTCGTCCAGGAGGTCGGAGAGCGTGCGGCCCTTGGCCTTGAGCTCGGCCGCGAGTTCGGCGACGGCCAGGGCCGCGCTGATGCCGTCCTTGTCGCGGACGCCGCCGGGGTCCACGCAGTAGCCGAGCGCTTCCTCGTAGCCGTAGCGCAGGCCCTCCACGCGGGAGATCCACTTGAAGCCGGTCAGCGTGTCGGCGTAGTCCAGGCCCGCCCGGGCGGCGATGCGGGACAGCAGCGAGGAGGAGACGATGCTCGCCGCGAAGGTGCCCGTGGCGCGCTGGTGGACCAGATGGGTCGCGAGCAGCGCGCCCACCTCGTCGCCGCGCAGCATCCGCCAGCCGGCCTCGGCGGCGCGGTCCGGGACGGCGACGGCGCAGCGGTCCGCGTCGGGGTCGTTGGCGATGACGATGTCGGGACCCAGCTCGCGGGCGGCAGCGAAGGACAGGTCCATCGCCCCCGGCTCCTCGGGGTTGGGGAACGCGACGGTCGGGAAGTCCGCGTCGGGCTCGGCCTGTTCGGCCACCACGTGCGGGGCGGCGAAACCGGCCCGCGTGAAGGCGGCGGTCAGCGTGTCGCGACCGACGCCGTGCAGGGGGGTGTAGACCACGGACAGGTCCCGCGGGGAGTGCCGGTCCACCACCGAGGCGACGCGGTCCAGGTAGGCCTCGACGACCTCGTCGCCGAACACCTGCCAGCCCTCGTCGGAAAGCGGCACGTCCGCGAGCGGGCCGATCGCGGCGATCTCGGCGGCGATGCCGGAGTCGGCGGGCGGCACGATCTGCGAGCCGTCGCCGAGGTAGACCTTGTAGCCGTTGTCCTGGGGCGGGTTGTGGCTCGCGGTCACCATCACGCCCGCGGCCGCGCCGAGGTGGCGGACGGCGAAGGCGAGCACGGGCGTCGGCAGCGGCCGGGACAGCAGTGCGGCGCGCAGCCCCGCGCCCACCATGACGGCGGCGGTGTCGCGCGCGAAGTCGTACGACTTGTGGCGCGCGTCGTAGCCGATGACGACCAGCCCGTCGCCCTGGCCCTGCGCCGTGAGGTACGCGGCCAGGCCTCCGGCCGCCCGGATGACGACCGAGCGGTTCATCCGCATGGGGCCCGCGCCGATCTCGCCGCGCAGTCCGGCGGTGCCGAACTGCAAGGTGCCCGCGAACCGGTCCGCCAGCTCGTCCACCGCGTCCCGGTCGCCGGCCTCGGCGGCGGTGAGCAGGGTCTCCAGCTCGCCGCGGGTGTCCGGGTCGGGGTCCTCAACCAGCCAGGTCCGGGCCTGCCGGATCAGTTCTGCGGTGCTGCCGGCGCCTGCGCTTGCGCTTGCCACGTGATGCTCCTGCGATGTCTCGGTCGTCGGTGCCGCCTCCGCCGCGCGGTGGCCGGTCTCGGGACCGGCGTGCCCGCCGCGCGGGTCGCGCGGGCGTGCCGGGGCCCGTCCGGCGGGCGGCGGCCGGGGTGGGGGCGGCGCGGGCCGGGGGACAGGGGGTTACCTCCCCGCGCCCGCGGGTTCCCTAACCAGGTGAACCGGGCGCCGGAGCCGGCTACGGGCGGGCGGGGCGTTCGCGCCCCGGTCCCGCCCGGCGGCCGGCATCCCGGCGGGCGGTCAGATCCGCTCCAGCACCTGGGCGAGGAGGGCGCCCATGCGGGCGGCGGAGTCGCGGCCGGCCTCCAGGACCTCCTCGTGGTTGAGGGGTTCGCCGGTCATGCCGGCGGCGAGGTTGGTGACCAGGGAGATGCCCAGCACCTCGGCGCCCGCCTCGCGGGCCGCGATGGCCTCCAGCGCCGTGGACATGCCGACCAGGTCGCCGCCGATGGTGCGGACCATGTTGATCTCGGCCGGCGTCTCGTAGTGCGGGCCGGGCAGCTGGACGTAGACGCCCTCCTCCAGGGAGGGGTCGACCTCCTTGCACAGCGCGCGCAGCCGCGGCGAGTACAGGTCGGTGAGGTCCACGAAGTTGGCACCCACGATCGGCGAGGTGGCCGTCATGTTGATGTGGTCGCTGATCAGCACGGCCTGGCCGGGCCGGTAGGTGGGGCGCAGGCCGCCGCAGCCGTTGGTGAGCACGACGGTCTTGCAGCCCGCGGCGACGGCGGTGCGCACGCCGTGCACCACGGTGGCCACGCCGTGGCCCTCGTAGAAGTGGTTGCGGCCGAGGAACACCAGGGCGCGCCGATCGCCCATCCGCACCGAGCGCACCTTGCCGGAGTGGCCCGCGACGGCCGGCGGCGGGAAGCCCGGCAGTTCCGTGATCGCGAACTCGTACTCGGCCTCACCGAGCATGTCGGCGGCCGGCACCCATCCGGAGCCCATCACCAGGGCGACGTCGTGGGTCTCGTCGCCGGTGAGCTCGCGCAGGCGAGCGGCGGCCTCCGTGGCGGCGGCGTACGGGTCGCCCAGCGGAGTGCGGGCTGCGTTGGGATGTGCGGAAGAGTTCACGCCGATGAGGGTAGCCGGTTATCTCCTACGCGCGTAGACGTCTCAGGTCACGGTCTGCGAAACTTCGGAGGATCCGACGATTGACGCTCCCATGGTGACCTTCGGGGCGTCCGGTGGCGAGCGCTTTCCGTGCGGATCACCCGGTGTTCGTCTCCGCCGTGCCCGGGTCGCGCGCCCCGGCGGTCAGCAGGGGCGCTTGCGCAGTTCCATGACGTAGTCGTGCGGCGCGCCCGCGGACTCCGCCGCGTCGGCCAGCTCGCCGAGGTAGCGGGCGGAGGGGAGGCCGCCCTCGTAGTCGTTGAGCACGTAGATCCACGCCGTCACGTCGCCGTCCAGGGTGTGCGCGCGGACCTGGTGGCGGCGGTAGATGCCCAGCGGCACGCCCTCCCAGCGGTCGAGTGACTCGTCGTCGACCGGCGCGATGTCGTATAGCCCGACGAAGACCTGGTGCAGCGGGTCCTCCACCAGGGTGGCGATCGCCCCCTCCCAGCCCATCTGCTCGCCGCCGAACGTCAGGCGCCAGCCGTCGAGCCAGCCGGTTCCGCGCAGCGGCGAGTGCGGGGCGCGGCGGGTCATCAGCCGCGCGTCGAGGTTGCCGGCGTACGCGGCGTAGAGCGACATGGTGACGAGAGTACGACAGAGGGGCCCTGCCCACCCGACCACGACGGCCGGGCCGCGGGGCCCAGTAAGTGATCACTTGGCGCGTGCGGGACAATGGGGTACGTGACTCGGATCGTGATCATTGGTGGCGGACCCGGCGGATACGAAGCGGCCCTCGTGGCCAGCCAGCTGGGCGCGGAGGTGACCGTCGTCGACTGCGACGGTCTGGGCGGGGCGTCGGTGCTCACCGACTGCGTACCGTCGAAGACCCTGATCGCGACGGCCGAGGTGATGACCACCTTCGACTCGTCGTACGAGGAACTGGGCATCATCGTGGCGGACGACACGCCGCACGTCGAGCAGGCGGCCCGGGTCGTCGGCGTGGACCTCGGCAAGGTCAACCGCCGGGTGAAGCGTCTGGCCCTCGCCCAGTCGCACGACATCGCCGCCTCCGTCACCCGTTCCGGTGCCCGTGTCCTGCGCGGCCGCGGCCGGCTCGAGGGCATGCAGGCCATCGACGGCTCCCGCAAGGTCGTCGTCACGGCCGCCGACGGCACGAGCGAGACCCTCACTGCCGACGCCGTGCTCATCGCCACCGGCGGGCGTCCCCGCGAGCTCCCCGACGCGCTGCCGGACGGCGAGCGGATCCTCAACTGGACGCAGGTGTACGACCTGGAGGAGCTCCCCGAGGAGCTCATCGTGGTCGGCTCCGGCGTGACCGGCGCCGAGTTCGCCGGCGCGTACCAGGCGCTCGGCTCCAAGGTGACGCTGGTCTCCTCCCGCGACCGCGTCCTGCCCGGCGAGGACCCGGACGCCGCCGCCGTCCTGGAGGACGTCTTCCGGCGCCGCGGCATGAACGTCATGGCCCGCTCCCGCGCCGAGTCCGCCAAGCGGGTGGGCGACCGCGTCGAGGTCACCCTCTCCGACGGCCGGGTCATCACCGGCAGCCACTGCCTCATGGCGGTCGGCGCCATACCCAACAGCTCCGACATGGGCCTGGAGGGCGCCGGGGTCAAGGTCAAGGAGTCCGGCCACATCTGGACCGACAAGGTCTCCCGCACCTCCGCTCCGGGCGTGTACGCGGCCGGCGACGTCACGGGCATCTTCGCGCTCGCGTCGGTCGCCGCCATGCAGGGCCGGATCGCGATGTACCACTTCCTCGGCGAGACGGTCGGCCCGCTCAACCTCAAGGCGGTCTCCTCCAACGTCTTCACCGACCCCGAGATCGCGACCGTCGGCTACACGCAGTCCGACGTCGACGCCGGCATCATCGACGCCCGCGTCCTGAAGCTGCCGCTGCTGCGCAACCCGCGCGCGAAGATGCAGGGCATCCGGGACGGCTTCGTGAAGCTCTTCTGCCGCCCGGGCACCGGGATCGTGGTCGGCGGCGTGGTCGTCTCGCTGCGCGCGAGCGAGCTGATCCACCCCATCTCGATCGCGGTCGACAACAATCTGACCGTGGAGCAGATGGCGAACACCTTCACGGTGTACCCGTCGCTGTCGGGCTCGATCGGCGAGGCGGCACGGCAGTTGGCCACCAGGAAGGCCGCCGGGGAGCTGTAACCGCCGGGCGCGGGACCGCAGCTTTCCGTATAGCACGCGACGTCCGACTTCACGAACAACTTCTGTTAATCGGTGCAAACTGCTGATAGCAGACGGTCATTGGCGTTACTGTCAGTTTCGTGTTCGCAGCAGAACGTCGCCAACTGATCCTCGAAATGGTGCGCGCCAATGGAGCGGTTTCGCTCCGTGAGCTCGCCCGCGTCGTCCAGACCTCGGAAGTGACCGTACGGCGTGACGTGCGGGCGCTGGAGGCAGAAGGACTGCTCGACCGCCGGCACGGCGGTGCGGTGCTGCCGGGGGGCTTCACCAGGGAGTCCGGCTTTCCGCAGAAATCCCATCTATCGACCGCGGAGAAGACGGCGATCGCCGATCTCGCGGCCGGTCTCGTCGAGGAGGGCGAGGCCATCGTCGTCGGTGCCGGTACCACCACCCAGGAGCTGGCACGCCGGCTCGCCCGGGTGCCGGGGCTGACCGTCGTGACCAACTCCCTGCTCGTGGCGCAGGCGTTGGCGCACGCCAACCGGGTCGAGGTCGTCATGACCGGCGGCACGCTCCGCGGGTCCAACTACGCGCTGGTCGGCAGCGGCGCCGAGCAGTCCCTGCAAGGGCTGCGGGTCTCCCGGGCGTTCCTGTCCGGGGCCGGTCTCACCGCAGAGCGCGGCCTGTCCACCTCGAACATGCTCTCCGCGAGCGTCGACCGGGCACTGGTCCAGGCGGCCGCGGAAGTCGTGGTGCTGGCCGACCACACCAAGCTGGGCACGGACACCATGTTCCAGACGGTGCCGACGGACCTGATCACGCATCTGGTCACCGACGCGCCGCCCGCGGGCGACGACCGTGCCGCGACCGAGCTCCAGGCGCTGGCCGACCGCGGTGTGCAGGTCGCGGTGGCGTCGACCGACGGAGTGGACGGCGGGATGCCCCACGGGCGGCAGCGGCGGGAGATGCCGCCCGTGCCGGGCCCCCGCCGGCACCAGCACCCGCAACCGGGCTACTCCGGTGGCAGCGCGGCCCCACCCGGTGAGCCGCGCGCCCGGGCCGCCGGCCAGTCGGCCGGAGGCGTCGCGGGGAGCATGTCCCCGCTGCGCACCGCCCAACTGGCCGGGGAGCAGCAGGCCGCGCGGATCGCGGACCTGGCACCCCGCCGCCGCTGACCACCGCGGGCCCCGGCCGATCGTCGGCCGGGGCCCGCGTGCGGTGCCGTGCGTGCGGTACTGCGTCGTCCCGAGCGCGGATCAGTCCTTGATCTCGCAGATCAGCGCGCCGGAGGAGACGGAGGAGCCGACCTCTGCGGCCAGGCCCTTGATGGTGCCGGAGCGGTGCGCGTTGAGCGGCTGCTCCATCTTCATCGCCTCCAGGACGACGACCAGGTCGCCCTCCTTGACCTCCTGGCCCTCCTCGACGGCCACCTTCACGATGGTGCCCTGCATCGGCGAGGCCAGGCTGTCGCCGGAGGCGGCGGAGCCGGCCTTCTTCGCCGTGCGCCGCTTGGGACGGGCGCCGCCGGCGGCCGCCGTACGGGCCAGGGTCATGCCCAGCGAGGCCGGGAGGGAGACCTCCAGGCGCTTGCCGCCGACCTCGACCACGACGGTCTCGCGGCCCGGCTCCTCGGACTCCTCGCCGTCGACCGCGGCGGTGAAGGGCGGGATCTCATTGACGAACTCCGTCTCGATCCACCGGGTGTGGACCGTGAACGGGCCCTCGCCGCCGTGCACCTCGGGCGCGAACGCCGGGTCGGCGACCACCGCGCGGTGGAACGGGATGGCGGTGGCCATGCCCTCGACCTGGAACTCGGCCAGGGCGCGGGCGGCGCGCTGCAGCGCCTGCTGCCGGGTGGCGCCGGTGACGATCAGCTTGGCCAGCAGCGAGTCCCAGGCGGGGCCGATGACACTGCCGGCCTCCACGCCCGCGTCCAGGCGCACGCCCGGACCGGACGGCGCGTCGAACCGGGTGACGGTGCCGGGGGCCGGCAGGAAGTTGCGGCCGGGGTCCTCGCCGTTGATGCGGAACTCGAAGGAGTGACCGCGCATCGGCGGGTCGTCGTAACCGAGCTCCTCGCCGTCGGCGATCCGGAACATCTCGCGGACCAGGTCGATGCCGGTGACCTCCTCGGTGACCGGGTGCTCGACCTGGAGACGGGTGTTGACCTCCAGGAAGGAGATCGTGCCGTCGGTACCGACCAGGAACTCGCAGGTGCCCGCGCCGACGTAGCCGGCCTCCTTGAGGATGGCCTTGGAGGCGCGGTAGAGCTGCGCGTTCTGCTCGGGGGTCAGGAAGGGCGCGGGCGCCTCCTCCACGAGCTTCTGGTGGCGCCGCTGCAGCGAGCAGTCACGGGTGGAGACGACGACCACGTTGCCGTGCTGGTCGGCCAGGCACTGGGTCTCCACGTGCCGGGGCTTGTCCAGGTAGCGCTCGACGAAGCACTCGCCGCGGCCGAAGGCGGCGACCGCCTCGCGCACCGCGGAGTCGTAGAGCTCCGGGACCTCCTCCAGCGTGCGGGCGACCTTCAGGCCGCGTCCGCCGCCGCCGAAGGCGGCCTTGATGGCGATCGGCAGGCCGTTCTCACGCGCGAAGGCGACGACCTCCTCGGACCCGGAGACCGGGTCGGGGGTGCCGGCCACCAGCGGCGCGCCGGCGCGCTGCGCGATGTGCCGGGCGGCGACCTTGTCACCCAGGTCGCGGATGGCCTGCGGCGGCGGGCCGATCCAGGTCAGGCCCGCGTCGAGGACCGCCTGGGCGAAGTCGGCGTTCTCCGACAGGAAGCCGTACCCCGGGTGGACGGCGTCCGCCCCGGCTTCGGCAGCGGCCGCCAGCACCTTGGAGATGTCCAGGTAACTGGTGGCCGGAGTGTCACCGCCCAGCGCGTACGCCTCATCGGCCACGCGCACATGCAGCGCGTCCCGGTCCGGCTCCGCGTAGACGGCCACACTGGCGATCCCGGCATCCCGGCAGGCACGGGCGACGCGGACTGCGATTTCACCGCGGTTGGCGATGAGGACCTTGCGCACGATGGCTCCCTCCTTGAAACAAGCAGAGTTTAGGTACTGGCGACACTTCGTGCCGAGGCACCCCTGGGGGTGAGCTTGCCCACACGGAGGGTGACACGAGTCCCCGCCGGGGGCTCGGATGCCGTGGCTTCCCACGGTAAATCCCTATTCATCCCGGTGCTTGGGGCCCTGGGGTGTGGGCCGGGTCACCAGCCTCCACCGTGGCCGACGGGGCGTTGGTTTTGTGGGAACTCCACGAAGGCCCGGGGAAATCTTTGCCGGACCAGCGCCCCATACGGGTGGCGGCGGCGAAACCCTTGCCGCAACTCCTACCCGTTAGTAGCGTGCGCCTTACGTGATACCGGCGGTAAGCCGGTCGGGGACAGGGGGCGCGCAGTGCGCAGGAGTGTCGCCGCGACAGCGGCCGTGGTGCTCGTCCTGGAGGCGTTCGGCTTCGCCGTCGTCAACTGGGTGATGGGCATCGCCGTCGAGCACCAGCAGATGTCCCTGGGCGGGCTGAAGCCCAGCGCGATGGCGGCGGGTGCGTGGGCGGCCGGCGTGGTGATGGCGCTCTTCCTCATCGGGTGCGCGATCGTGCTCGCCCGCGCCGCGGTCCGGGACCGCGCCCCCGGGCGCCTCGGCCGCATCCTGCTGATCGTCTGCGCCGTGACCCACGGCGTGCTCGCCGCCGGCCTGGCCGCGCCGGTGGGCTGGGCGGCGTTCGTCGGGATGGTGGTGATCATGGGCCTGGTGGTGCTCAGCCTGCTCCTGTACGCCGGAGGTGAGGCCCCGGCGGCCCCTGCCGCCGACCAGCCGGGCGGGAGCACGCCCCCGCCGCCTCCCGTGGCGCCCGCCGCGGTCTGACCGGGAAGTCCCGGACCGACCCGGACGCCTCAGACCCAGAAGTCCGTGATGCGCAGGCCGAGGTCCGCGAACAGCCGGCGCAGCAGCGGCAGCGACAGCCCGATGACATTGCCGGAGTCGCCCTCGATGCCGTCGACGAACGGGGCCGAGCGGCCGTCGAGCGTGAACGCGCCGGCCACCGCCAGCGGCTCGCCGGAGGCGACGTAGGCGGCGATCTCGTCGTCGTCCGGGGTGCCGAAGCGGACCGTGGTCGAGGCGGTGGCCGACACCCTGCGGCCGCCCGCGCCCAGGTCGATGACGCAGTGTCCGGTGCGGAGCACGCCGGACCGGCCGCGCATGGACTTCCAGCGGGCCGTGGCGTCCTCCGCGTCCGACGGCTTGCCGAGGGCCTGGCCGTCCAGGTCGAGCACGGAGTCGCAGCCGATGACCACCTCGTCGCCGGAGAGCCCGGCGGCGACCGCGGCGGCCTTGGCCTCGGCCAGGACCAGAGCGAGTTCGGCGGGGCTGCCGGCGCTGACCGCCTCCTCGTCGACGCCGCTGACGACGACCCGCGGGTCGAGTCCGGCGTTCTTGAGCAGCCCGAGCCGCGCGGGGGAGGCGGACGCGAGGACGAGCGGGCGGGTGCGGGCGCTGCGGCTGTCGGTCATGCCGTCATCGTAGTCAGCAGCGCCAGGCCACCAGCGCGGTGATGACGGGGACGGCGACGGCGATCACGAGCATCGCCCGGCGCAGCATCGCCTGGGCCTGCCGCATCTCCTCGGGGGGTTCGTCGGACGGGTCGGACCACAGCATCCGTCCAGGGTGCGCCGTGTGCGGTGCCCGCGCCTGAGTACGGATACTCAGGCGCGGGCGGCACGCCGCGGGTGCGGGCCCGGGTCAGTGCGGCCAGTACGTGGCGCGCCAGGCCGCCGGCGACGGGCGGAGCGGCCGGGACGGCACGTTGCGCGCGGGGGCGGCCCACTCGTCGGCCTGCCGCGGGCCGTCGGCGGGGCCGGGTGCGGCCGCGGCCCGCGCCTGGACGAGGGCGACGACGGCCGCCAGTTCCTCCGGGGTCGGGTTGCCCCGTTCAACCTTGATCATCATCGTGGGCACACTCCTTACAGCGGGATGTTGCCGTGCTTCTTCGGCGGCAGGCTCTCGCGCTTGTTGCGCAGCGTCCGCAGCCCCTTCACCAGGTGCACACGGGTCTCCGAGGGCATGATCACGGCGTCGACATAGCCGCGTTCGGCGGCGACGTACGGGTTCAGCAGCGTGTCCTCGTACTCCCGCATCAGCTCCGCGCGCAGCGACTCGGCCTCCTCCGGCGAACCGGCCTCGGCGAGCGTGCGGCGGTGCAGGATGTTGACCGCGCCCTGGGCGCCCATGACGGCGATCTGCGCGGTCGGCCAGGCCAGGTTGAGGTCGGCGCCCAGGTGCTTGGAGCCCATGACGTCGTAGGCGCCGCCGAACGCCTTGCGGGTGATGACGGTGATCAGCGGCACGGTGGCCTCGGCGTACGCGTAGATCAGCTTGGCACCGCGCCGGATGATGCCGTTCCACTCCTGGTCGGTGCCCGGCAGGAAGCCGGGGACGTCCACGAAGGTGATGACCGGGACGTTGAAGCTGTCGCAGGTGCGGACGAAGCGCGCGGCCTTCTCGCCGGCGTTGATGTCCAGGCAGCCGGCGAACTGCATCGGCTGGTTGGCGACGATGCCGACCGGGCTGCCCTCGATCCGGCCGAAGCCGGTGACGATGTTCGGGGCGAACAGCGCCTGCGTCTCCAGGAACTCGCCGTCGTCCAGCACATGCTCGATGATCTTGTGCATGTCGTACGGCTGGTTCGCCGAGTCCGGGATCAGCGCGTCGAGTTCCAGGTCCTCGGCGCCCACCTCCAGGTCCGCCTCCTGGGGGTAGGCCGGCGCCTCCTGGAGGTTGTTGGACGGCAGGTACGACAGCAGTGCCTTGACGTACTCGATGGCGTCCTTCTCGTCGCCCGCCATGTGGTGCGCGTTGCCGGAGACGGAGTTGTGCGAGCGGGCGCCGCCGAGCTCCTCGAAGCCGACGTCCTCGCCGGTGACGGTCTTGATGACGTCCGGTCCCGTGATGAACATGTGCGAGGTCTGGTCGACCATCACCACGAAGTCGGTGATGGCGGGGGAGTACACCGCGCCGCCCGCGCAGGGGCCCATGATGAGGGAGATCTGCGGGATCACGCCGGAGGCGTGGGTGTTGCGGCGGAAGATCTCGCCGTACAGGCCGAGCGAGGTCACGCCCTCCTGGATGCGGGCGCCACCCGAGTCGTTGATGCCGATGACCGGGCAGCCTGTCTTCAGCGCCCAGTCCATGACCTTCACGATCTTCTCGCCGAAGACCTCGCCGAGCGCCCCGCCGAACACCGTGAAGTCCTGCGAGAACACCGCGACCGGACGTCCGTCGACGGTGCCGTAGCCGGTGACGACGCCGTCGCCGTAGGGGCGGTTCTTCTCCAGGCCGAAGTTGGTCGAGCGGTGCCGCGCGAGCTCGTCGAGCTCCACGAACGAGTTCTCGTCCAGCAGCAGTTCGATGCGCTCACGGGCCGTCAGCTTGCCCTTCGCGTGCTGCTTCTCCACCGCGCGCGCCGAGCCTGCGTGGGTCGCCTCCTCGGTGCGGCGGCGCAGGTCCGCGAGTTTCCCCGCGGTCGTGTGGATGTCGTACTCCGGCTCAGCCATGGGAAGCGGCTCTCCTGTTCCCGTCGGGTGGATCTGAGGGTGTGACGTGACTGGCGAGTAATTCTGTTTCCGTAGCGTAACCGCGCGGATGCTGCCCGGTCAGTGCGGCGTTGACCACACCCCTGCTCCTAGGCTGGGACACATGACATCGAACCGCTGGTCCGACCTCGACCGCCCGCCGCTGAACGTGACGGCCCTGCGCAAGGCGATCGTCACGCCGGACAGCCGGTGGACCTCCTTCGACCTCGTCGAGGCCACCGGCTCCACCAACAGCGACCTGGGCGCCCGCGCCCGCGAGGGCGCGCCCGAGGGCGCGGTGCTGGTCGCCGAGGAGCAGACCGCCGGGCGCGGCCGGCTGGACCGCCAGTGGCAGGCGCCGGCCCGCTCCGGGCTGTTCTTCTCCGTGCTGCTGCGGCCGTCCGCCGCTCCCGCCCACCGCTGGGGCTGGCTGCCGCTGCTCGCCGGGGTCGCCACGGCCACCGCCGTCGCGCGCACGGCGGGCGTGGACACCGGCCTGAAGTGGCCCAACGACGTGCTGGTGACCGTCGGCGGCGAGGAGCGCAAGACCGGCGGCATCCTCGCCGAGCGGGTGGGCGACGACGCCGTCGTCCTGGGTATCGGGCTCAATGTCACGCTGCGCGAGGACGAGCTGCCGGTGCCCGCTGCCGGGTCGCTGGCGCTCGCCGGGGCGAAGGTCACCGACCGCGATCCGCTGCTGCGCGCCGTGCTGCGCTCGCTGGCCGACTGGTACGGCGAGTGGCTGGGCGCGGAGGGCGATCCGGCGGCCTCGCGGCTGCAGCAGGCGTACGCCGCCGGCTGCACGACCCTGGGCCGCACGGTGCGCGCGGTGCTCCCTGGCGGCACCGAGGCGACCGGCCGGGCGGTCGCCGTGGACGACGACGGGCGCCTGGTCGTGGCCACCGCCGCGGGCGAGCGGGCGGTCGCCGCGGGCGACGTCGTCCATGTGCGGCCGGCGGGAGAGTGAGCCAGGCCACACCTGTCGTATGGTGGGTGCGGCAACCGCCATACAACAGGTGTGCGGAAGGGCCACTACGCAGGGACCCTGGAGGGGGCGGGCGGTGACCGTGGACGACGCGAGCGACCTCCCGTCGCACGACGGACCGGACCGGGAGCCGGAGAGCGGGCCGGAGGGCACCGCGCCCGACGACGAGCCGGACGGGCCGGGGGACGAACCGGAGGCCGGGCCGTCCGGGCCGGAAGAGGACCCCATCGCGCTCCGCCTGGAGCAGTTGATCATGGGCGCCGAGCGGCTCTACACGCCGTTCCAGGCGGCCCGCAGCGCCGGCGTCTCCATGGACCTCGCGGCCCGCTTCTGGCGGGCCATGGGCTTCGCCGACATCGGCCAGGCACGGGCCCTGACCGAGGCCGACGTGCTCGCGCTGCGGCGCCTGGCGGGTCTGGTGGAAGCCGGTCTGATCAGCGAGAACACGGCCATCCAAGTGGCCCGTTCCACGGGGCAGACCACCGCGCGGCTCGCCGAGTGGCAGACCGACTCCTTCCTGGAGGAGCTGACCGAGCCGCCCGAGCCCGGCCTGACCCGGGCCGAGGTGGCCTACCCGCTGGTCGAGCTGCTGCTGCCGGAGCTGGAGGAGTTCCTGACCTACGTCTGGCGGCGGCAGTTGGCCGCCGCCACCAGCCGGGTCGTGCGCTCCGACGACGAGGAGGCCGTCGACCGGCGGCTCGCGGTCGGCTTCGCCGACCTCGTCGGCTTCACCCGGCTGACCCGGCGGCTGGAGGAGGAGGAACTCGGCGAACTGGTCGAGGCCTTCGAGACCACGGCCGCCGACCAGGTCGCCGCCCACGGCGGCCGGCTGGTCAAGACCCTCGGTGACGAAGTGCTGTTCATCGCCGACGACCCGGGCACCGCCGCGGAGATCGGCATGCGGCTGATCGAGACGATGAACGGCGACGAGACGATGCCGGCGCTGCGGGTCGGCATCGCCTTCGGCACGGTCACCACGCGCATGGGCGACGTCTTCGGCACGACGGTGAACCTGGCGAGCCGGCTGACCTCGATAGCGCCCCGGGACGCGGTGCTCGTGGACGGGGAGCTCGCGCAGGCGCTGGTCGCCGGCGGCGAGGCGCCCGAGTCCGAGGCGGAGGTCGAGCCCGGGTCGGACGAGAAGTACCGGTTCGCGCTGCAGCCGATGTGGCGGCGGCCGGTGCGCGGTCTCGGCGTCGTGGAGCCCTGGCTGCTGAGCCGCCGCGGGGGCTGATCGCCGGCGCGGGGCGCGCACGGGCCGTACGGGTCCGCGGTGCCGCTTTCGCCGGCGGGGGCCGCGCCCTACCCTGCTCGGGTTGGTTCACGATCGTTAACGGCCGACCCGAAGGGTGCGTGGGCAATGTCCGAGCTGCGGTTTGGTGAGTGGGTGGCGGTCCGCCGGCACGGTGACGCGGGGCGGGTCGCCGAGCTGGTGCTCGACCGGCCGAAGGCGATGAACGCCGTCTCCACCGGGATGGCGCGCGCGATCACCGAGGCGTGCGAGGCGCTGGCGGCCGACCGCTCGGTGAGCGTGGCCGTGGTGAGCTCGACCCACGAACGGGCCTTCTGCGTGGGCGCGGACCTCAAGGAGCGGAACTCCTTCTCCGACGCCGACCTGATGAAGCAGCGCCCGCACACCCGCGCCGCCTACACCGCCGTGCTGGAGCTGCCGATGCCCGCGGTGGCCGCCGTGCACGGCTACGCGCTGGGCGGCGGCTACGAACTGGCGCTGGCCTGCGACGTGATCGTGGCGGACCCGACGGCCGTCGTCGGCCTGCCGGAGGTCAGCGTCGGGGTGATCCCCGGCGGCGGCGGCACGCAGCTGCTCCCGCGCCGGGTGGGCGCCGCCCGGGCGGCGCAGCTGATCTTCACGGGGCGGCGGGTGCCGGCCGCCGAGGCGCTCGCGCTGGGCCTGGTGGACGTCCTCGCCGAGGAGGGCCAGGACGGCGCGGAGGCGCTGGCGCTGGCCGGCCGGATGGCCCGGAACTCCCCGGTCGGGCTGTGGGCCGCCAAGCGGGCGCTGCGCCTCGGACAGGGCACGGACCTGCGCACCGGCCTGGACGTGGAGGACGCGGCCTGGCGCTCGGTCGCCTTCTCCGGGGACCGGGCCGAGGGCGTCGCGGCGTTCAACGAGAAGCGCGACCCGGTGTGGCCGGGGGAGTGATTGGCGCGGGAAACGGCCGTGCCGGGCGGGCTCGGAGCGCGCACGATCCGGTAAACGTCGCAAACTGGTAAAAAGCGGCGGCGACAGGAGACGGGCGCATGAACGGCACCGGCGGCGGGGACGCCCGACTGCGCGCCGTCGCCGAGCTGGCGCGGGCGGTCGCGGCGGCGAAGTCGCCGATGGAGGCGGTCGTCGCCGCCGCGACCGCCGCGCGGGTCGCCCTCGGCGGCACCATGGCGGCGGTCTCCCGCTGGGAGCGCGACCGCGGGCGGCTGCGGGTCCTGGTCAACGACGGCGATCTCGCGCCCGACGAGGAGGCGCAGCCGGCCGAGGAGGTCTACTCGGTCGCCGACTTCCCCGAGATCGTGGAGTTCCTGCACGGCCGGTGGACCGAGGGCGGCGAACCGCACGCCTGGGTCGAGACGGCGGACGGCCCGGCCGGCGACCGCGCCGGCGCCTACTGCCACCAGCGGGTCGCCATGCTCCGCCGGCGCGGCCGCTCCTCCTGCGTGATCGCGCCGATCCTGCTGCACGGGCTGGCCTGGGGCGAGCTGTACGTCGCCCGGGCGGCCGGACGGCCGGTCTTCGACCGGGACGACACGGAGTTCGCCACCGTCCTGGCGGCGCTCACGGCCGCCGGTATCGCGCAGACCGAGCGGCTGGCGGAGGTCCGGCGGCTGGCCTTCACCGACCCCCTGACGGGGCTGGCCAACCGGCGGGCGGTCGACCAGCGCCTGGAGGAGGCCCTGGAACGGCACCGCGGCGACGGCACCCCGGTCAGCCTGGTGGTCTGCGACCTCAACGGCCTCAAACGGGTCAACGACCAGCTCGGGCACGCGGTCGGCGACCGCCTGCTGGTCGGCTTCGGCTCGGTGCTCTCGCTGTGCGGCGCGGCACTGGCGGACAGCCTGGTGGCCCGGCTGGGCGGCGACGAGTTCTGCCTGCTGTCGGTGGGGCACGGCGCCGAGGACGTGGTCCGGGTGGCCGAGGAACTGTGCGTTCGGACCAAGTGGCTGGGACTCGGCGACGGGGTGGCGGTCGGGGTGGCCTCGACGGACGCGGAGATCGGGCCGGTCACCTCGGCGCGACGACTGTTCCGGCTGGCGGACGCCGCCCAGTACCGGGCGAAGGCGCTGCACTCCATCGAGCCGGTCGTGGCGGGCCGCGGCGCGCCGGAGGACCCGGTCGTCCGCCTCGCCGACCAGCCCGCCGGCCACGACGTCGAACGCCGCCGCTTCCGCGGCCGGGACTAGGCGGGCGACGCCCGTGCCGTCCCGGCCGGCGCGAGGTGTCCTCCCTGCGGCGGCGCGGGGCGTGTTCCGGTCGGCCGTCGTGCGCCGGAGGTGGTTCCGGGGGCGTGGGAGTCGCGTCCGGGCTGCGGGTGGTGCCGGTGTGTGGTGCCGGGGGGCCGGGGCGTCCGGCGTCCGATGGCCGGCTCGGCGGCGCCGACGGCGGTGGCTTCGCGCCGCGGGGCGTGTTCCGGTCGCCCGTCGTGCGCCGGAGGTGGTTCCCGGGCGTGGGCGGGCCGCTGTGTCGGGCCCCCGGCCGTGGCGGGAGTCGCCGGGGTGCCGGGGCGTGCGACGCGTGTCGTGGATTCCGCGCTGCGGGGTCGACGCCCTGCCGTCCCCCTCGCGGGGCGGGAGTCGCGGCCTCCGCTCGTGCGGGCGCCCGCCGTCAAGGGCGCTCGCGCCGCCCGCGGCGTCGTGCCGCGGAGGTGAGAAACCGGACACGTGACAGCTAGCGATTCAGTCCGTAGGGTGCGTGAATATGGGTATGCATAACGTGGTGATCGGGGCCCACGGGGCCACGGTGGAGGATGTGCTGGCGGTCGCCCGGGGTGGCGCGCACGTGGAGCTGTCGGCGGAGGCGCTGGCCGGGATCGCCGCGGCGCGCGACGTCGTGGACGCGCTGGCGGCCAAGCCGGAGCCCGTCTACGGCGTCTCCACCGGCTTCGGCGCGCTGGCGGTGCGGCACATCAGCCCCGAGCTGCGCGCCCAGCTGCAGCGCAGCCTCGTGCGCTCGCACGCGGCCGGCATGGGCCCGCGGGTGGAGCGCGAGGTCGTCCGCGCGCTGATGTTCCTGCGGCTCAAGACGCTCGCCTCCGGCCGGACCGGTGTGCGCCCCGTCGTCGCGGAGACGATGGCCGCCCTGCTCAACGCCGGCATCACCCCTGTGGTCCACGAGTACGGCTCGCTGGGCTGCTCCGGCGACCTGGCCCCGCTCGCGCACTGCGCGCTGGTGCTGATGGGCGAGGGCGAGGCGGAAGGCCCCGACGGCGTCGTGCGGCCCGTGCCGGAGCTGCTGGCCGAGCACGGCATCACGCCCGTCGAGCTGCGCGAGAAGGAGGGCCTGGCCCTCATCAACGGCACCGACGGCATGCTCGGCATGCTCGTCATGGCCCTCGACGACCTGCGCCTGCTGTTCACCTCCGCGGACGTCACGGCCGCGCTGTCCCTGGAGGCGCTGCTCGGCACCGACAAGGTGCTCGCCCCCGAACTGCACGCCATCCGCCCGCACCCGGGCCAGGCCGCCAGTGCCGGCAACATGCGCCGGGTGCTCGCCGGGTCCGGACTCACCGGGCACCACCAGGACGACGCGCCCCGTGTGCAGGACGCGTACTCGATCCGCTGCGCTCCGCAGGTGGCCGGCGCGGGCCGGGACACCGTGGCGCACGCGCTGACCGTCGCGGAACGCGAACTGGCCGCGGCCGTCGACAACCCCGTGGTGGTGTTCGGGGAGGACGGTTCCGAGGGGCGGCTGGAGTCCAACGGCAACTTCCACGGCGCCCCGGTGGCGTACGTGCTGGACTTCCTGGCCATCGCGGCCGCCGACCTCGGCTCGATAGCGGAACGGCGCACCGACCGGCTCCTGGACAAGAGCCGTTCGCACGGCCTGCCCGCGTTCCTGGCCGACGACCCGGGCGTGGACTCGGGCCTGATGATCGCTCAGTACACGCAGGCCGCGCTCGTCAGCGAGAACAAGCGGCTCGCGGTCCCGGCCTCGGTGGACTCCATCCCCTCCTCGGCGATGCAGGAGGACCACGTCTCGATGGGCTGGTCGGCCGCGCGCAAACTGCGGCAGGCCGTGGACAACCTGGCCCGCATCGTGGCGATCGAACTGGTCGCCGCGTCCCGGGCGATCGAGCTGCGGGTGCAGGGCAGCGAGGTGCTGGTGCCCGCGCCGGCGTCGCAGGCGGTGCTGAAGGCGGCGCGTGAGGCGGATGTGACCGGGCCGGGCCCGGATCGCTTCCTGTCGCCGGACCTGGCGGCCGCGTACGAGTTCGTGCGCAGCGGCGCGCTGGTGGCGGCGGCCGAGTCGGCGACCGGGCCGCTCGCCTGAGTCCGGTGGGTCAGTAGGCGCGGGCGCGGCGGCTCGCATTGAGGACGAGCGCCGCACCCATGCCGAGGAACGCGGTGCCGCCGATCAGGTACGGCGTGGTGTCGACGCTGCCGGTGTCCGCGAGCCGCTGTTCCCCGGCACCGCCGGACGCGGTGGTGGAGGTGGTCGTGGACACCTCGGCAGCCGTCGTCGTCGTGTGCTCCGGGCTGGCGGACGCGTTCGGCACGAAGTAGAGCGCGCCCAGGACGGCCGCGGCGGTGACGGCGACGTAGGCGGGAGGGCGGTACGAGGTCAATGGATCCCCCAGCGGATGCGGTGACTTGACCGTGGAGCCCGATGGTAGTGAGACAAGGGGGCGGAGGAAAGTTCGAACCCGGAACGCCCCCTTCCGCAACCTCCGCGCCGCCCCCGCGGGTATCCTCCCGCCCGGATCCGGGTGCCTCCCCCCGCGGCGGGCCGCGCGAGCATACGCTCCGTCACATGAGCACTACTGACATCCCCATCGGGGAGAGCGGGCCGCGATACGTGCGGCTCCAGGTCGAGCTGGTCCTGGAGATCACGGGGTCCGACGAGCTGACGGATGCCGCGCTCGACCAGCTCGGCGGCGACGAGTACATGCCCGACGACGAGCGGCAGCACGCGGAGTCCTCGGTCCGCCAGGACGAGTCGGAGGCCCTGGCGTACCTGGTCGATCCGTTCGACCTGGTCACAGGCGTGCCGGGGATCGAGATGGTCCAGGCGTCATGGTCCTGCGCTCACACCGAGTACGACCCCGACTCCGACGAGTGGGACCTCTACGACGACGAGGCCGCCGACGACGCCGACGACGACGCATCCGACGACGCCGATGCGGAAGGGAAGGAACCGGGCCGCCGCTGAACGCGTCTTGATAGGTGCGTGCCTCACAGGCCCCGGGCCCATCATTGGGCCCGGGGTTCCGCATGAGCTGCTGTGGGCAACGCGATGGTGTTGTTTCCCACACTCTGCGGCGTGGAGGAACGGACCTAAGACCCTGGCAGTTCCCGAGAGTACGACCGAGGCTCGAATTGAGGTCCGCGGCCCGCGTAGCCGCGGGCTGGGGGATCGCGTACCGAAGACATTGGAGATTCGTGTGAAGCGCGCCGAGACCGGCACAGCCAACGACCCGCGCCCCACCCGCAAGCGCGGAACCGGGCTGGCAGCGATAGCACTGCTGGCCGTCGGCGCGATCACGCTGACCGCCTGCGGTGGGGACAAGGCGGACGCCGGCACCGACAACACCGTCAAGTCCCAGGCGTCGGTGGACGAGGCCGCGGCCCAGGACGCCTCCGACGCCCGAATAGCCATCACCCCCAAGACCGGCGCCGACAACGTCAGCATCAACTCCGGTTCCAAGGTCGCCGTCACCGACGGCAAGCTGAGCGCCGTGACGATGACCGCGGTCTCGGGCGGCAAGGAGATCGAGGGAACGATCTCCGCCGACGGCACGAGCTGGGCGCCGAACGCGCCGCTGGAGCGCGCCACCCAGTACACGATCGTCGCCAAGGCGGAGGACGCGAAGGGCCGCAAGGCGACGGAGAACTCGACGTTCACCACCGTCTCGGCCGCGCACAGCTTCATCGGTTACTACACGCCCGAGGCCGGCCAGACCGTCGGCGTGGGCATGCCGGTGTCGATCAACTTCAACAAGGCCATCACGGACAAGAAGGCCGTCCAGTCCGGCATCACGGTCAGCTCCAGCAGCGGCCAGCCGGTCGTCGGCCACTGGTTCAACGGCACCCGCCTGGACTTCCGCCCCCAGAACTACTGGACCGCCGGTTCCACCGTCACGGTCAAGCTGAACCTGGACGGTGTCGAGGGCGCCGACGGCGTCTACGGCGTCCAGGAGAAGACCGTCTCCTTCAAGATCGGGCGCAGCCAGGTCTCCACGGTCGACGCCTCGACCCACCAGATGAAGGTCGTCCGTGACGGCAAGGTCATCAAGAACATCCCGATCTCGGCCGGCTCCGACGAGCACACCACCTACAACGGTCAGATGGTGATGTCGGAGAAGTTCACCGAGACCCGGATGAACGGTGCCACCGTCGGCTTCACCGACGACGACGGCAAGGGCGAGTACGACATCAAGGACGTGCCGCACGCCATCCGCCTGACCACGTCCGGCACCTTCATCCACGGCAACTACTGGGGCTCGGACTACGTCTTCGGCCACGTCAACACCAGCCACGGCTGCGTGGGCCTGAACGACACCAAGGGCGCCAAGGACACCAGCACCGACGCGTACTGGTTCTACCAGAACTCGATCATCGGCGACGTGGTGATCGTGAAGAACTCCAAGGACAAGACGGTCGACCCCGCGAACGGGCTCAACGGCTGGAACATGAGCTGGGCCGACTGGAAGGCCGGCAGCGCCGTCTGATCCCTCTCGGCTTCCTCCCGACGCGCGAGGGGCCCGGAACCGCACGGTTCCGGGCCCCTCGCGCGCGTGCGGGCTAGTCCTTGGAGCCGTCGACGATGACCGGGGCGCCGCTGCCGTTCGTGCCGCAGGGGACCGCGTACACCGGGTGGGCCTTGGCGGCGTCCTTGAAGGCCTCCAGGCACTGGTTGTAGAGCACCTTGTCGTTCAGCGAGCGGGCGATGATCTGGTTGGCGCGGGCGATGCCCTCCGCCTCGATGCGCTTGCGCTCGGCCTCGGCCTTGGCCGTGCGTGCCGCCTCGACCGCACGCTCGGTGTCCTGCTCCTGCTGGATCTTCTTGTCGATCTGCGTCTGCAGCTGGTCCGAGGGCCGCACATTGCGCAGGTTGACGGCCGTGATGTCGATGCCGCGCGGCGCGAGGCGCTCCTTGATCAGGGCGTCGATCTCCCGGCCGATCTCCTCGCGGGCGGAGGCGTAGCCCTCCTCGCTGGTGTGCCTGGCGAAGACGTTGCGGATGATCTCGCGGCTGTCCGGCACCACCAGGCGCTCCTGGATGGCCTCCTCGTTGCCGGCCAGCCGGTAGAGGGCGACGGCCTTGGCGGGCACCACGGCCCACTTCACGGTGACGTCCGCGTACAGCACTCCGCCCTGCGAGGAGCGGACCTCGACGACGTCCTTGTCGTAGAGGTCGAGGTCCGCCGGGCGGGTGGAGAAGGACGTGATGTCGGTGAACGGCGACGTGAGGTGGACGCCGGAGGTCATCGGCGAGCCGACTCTGCCGAAGGTCACGGGTACGCCGACCTCGTAGGCGTTCACGACGTGGACGCAGGCGAAGACTCCGGCCAGCACGCCGGCGAGGGCGCCGAGCGCCGCGCCGAGCTTCCAGCCCCCGGTGCGGCCGCGGCCGACCAGGAACAGCACGACGGCCGCGATCAGCAGCAGTATGCACAGCACGAACACGGGAATCCCCCTGGGGCGAAGCGGTCCGCGCCGCCTCCCCGTGCGGCGCGCAGCGCATCGTAACGGCCCCCGGAGTCTAGGAGGTTCGCAGTTGCTGGGGGTCGTCGAGGACGTCGCGCACGACGCTGTAGGCCGCGCCCAGCAGGACGCCCTCCCGGCCCAGCCGGGACACCAGGACGGCGTCCGCGGGCCATTGGCGGTCGGTCACCCGGCGGTCCAGCTCCCGCACCAGCGCCCCGCGCAGCCAGGGGGCGAGCGCGGCGAGGGTGCCGCCCAGCACGACGGCCTGCGGGTCCAGCAGGTTCACCGCGCCGCTGAGCGCGATGCCGAACGCCTGCCCGGCCGCGGCCAGCGACTTCAGCGCCGCGGGGTCGTCCCCGGCGGCCGCGGTGTGCAGGGCCTTGAGGGCGTCCGACCGGTCGAGGCGGATCCCGGCGGACCGCAGCACCGCCTCCTCGCCCGCGTACTGCTCCAGGCAGCCGCGGGAGCCGCACGAGCAGCGGGGTCCGTTGGGGAACACCGGTACGTGGCCGAGCTCCCCGGCGAAGCCGCGGGCGCCGCGGAACAGCCGGCCGTCGACGACGAGCGCGGCGCCGATGCCGATCTCCGCCGAGACGTGCACGAAGTCCGTGACGCCCTCGTGGCCGCCGAGCCACAGCTCCGCCAGCGCGCCGAGGTTGGCCTCGTTGTCGACCAGCGTCGCGGCGGGGGTGAGGCCGTCGAAGAACTCCGCGGCCGGCACGTCCTCCCAGTCGAGGTTGGGGGCCCGCGTCACCTGCCGCCGGTCGCGCCCGACCAGGCCAGGTACGGCGACCGTCAGCCCGGCGGGGAAGAGCCCGTCCTCCCGGGCCTCCTCCGTCACCTGCCGTACGAGCGCGGCGAGTTCGCGCAGTACCTCGGGTGCGGGCCGGCCGCGGTTGGCGGTCTCGACGCGGGCCCGGACGCGGACCGTGCCGCGCAGGTCGATCGCGCAGACCGCCAGGTGGTCGACCCCGACCTCGGCGCCCAGGCCGACCGGGCCGGTGTCGCTGAGGGCGAGCGCGGTGCCGGGCCGGCCGACCGTGCCGGGGCGCTGCGTGCCGAGCTCCACCAGCAGCCCGGCCGCCAGCAACTCGTCCACCAGCGTCGAGACCGTCGCGCGGGTCAGCCCGACCTCGGCGGCCACCGCGGCGCGGGACATCTCGCCGTACGCGGCCACGGCATGGGCCACCAGGGCCAGATTCCGCCTCCGCACGCCCGCCTGCGATCCCGGGCCGTCCGCCACGCGCAGATCCCCTCTCGTCCGGTGTTCGATGTCCGATGTACCTTTCATGCGTTCATGTCCCCACCCTCGCACGCCCAGCGGCCCGGTCAACCGCCCGCCGGACGGGCCCGTACGTGCATCCGCTCGCCCTGGGCCCCGAAGAGGCTCAGGAACTCCACGGGCTGCGGTCCCGCGTTGGCGAAGCCGTGCGGGGTGCGGGTGTCGAACTCGGCGGCCTCACCCGCGGTCAGCATCAGATCGTGGTCGCCGAGGACCAGCCGCAGGCGGCCGGAGAGCACGTAGACCCACTCGTACCCCTCGTGGCGCCCCTGCTCGGGCCGTGCGGCCGGGTCCTGCGGCGCCTGGATGATCATCTTGTACGCGTGCAGCCCGCCCAGGTAGCGGGTGAGCGGCACGAAGGTCTGCCCGTGCCGGGTGACCGGGCGCGGATGGACGCGCGGGTCCCCGGTCGGTGGCGCCCCCACCAGTTCGTCCAGCGGCACGCCGTACGCCTTCGCCAGCGGCAGCAGCAGTTCCAGCGTGGGTTTGCGCTGCCCGGACTCCAGCCGGGACAGGGTGCTCGACGAGATCCCGGTGGACTCGCCGACCTGCGCGAGCGTGGCACCGCGCTCCCGCCGCAGGGCCCGCAGCCGGGGTCCGACGGCGGACAGCACGCCGGGGATGTCGTCGTCTGCCATGCCTCCATTTGCCGTTCCGGCAAGCGATCTTGTCAAGGCCGTACCGGGTGGCGAACGTCTCCCGCGCCGGTGCGGCCCGCGCGGAGGACGCTCCGCGCGGGCCCCACCGGAAGGCCGCGTCGCCGCCGGGGACCGCTCACTCCACCCCGAAGGCCCGCGACAGCTCCGCCCCGATGCGGCCGAGGGACTCCTCGTCACGCGGGACCGGGTCGTAGGACGGGCCCTCCGCGGTGTTCCAGCGGCGGGCGATCTCCTGCGGGGTCTCGCCCGTCAGCAGGGCCGCCGCCTGGGCCGCAGCGCCGAGGGCGACGAGCTCGTCGGCCACCGGGACGCGCACCGCGCGGCCGGAGAGCCGCCGGACGGTCTCCCGCCAGGCGGTGCCCCGGGCGCCGCCGCCGATCAGCAGCAGCGGTGCGTCGGAGGGGGCGCCGTCGACCGCGAGGACCTGGTCGAGCGCGCTGAGCAGGGCGTACGCGGCGCCGTCGTAGGCGGCCTGGAGGATCTGCCCCGGCGTGGTGTCGTGCCGCAGCCCGGTCAGCAGGCCGGAGGCGTACGGGAGGTTGGGCGTGCGCTCGCCGTCGAGGAACGGCAGCAGCACGGTGGAGCCGCCCGGGGCCACCGCTTCCCGGTCGAGCGAGAGCAGGGCCGCGACCTTGTCGACGGCGAGCGTGCAGTTGAGCGTGCAGGCCAGCGGGAGCCAGCCGCCGTGGCCGCCGGCGAAGCCGGCCACGATGCCCGTCGGGTCGGCGGGACGGGCCGCCGACGGGGTGTAGACGGTGCCGGAGGTGCCGAGGCTGAGCGCCGGCTGGCCCGGGGCGAGGCCGAGGCCGAGGGCGGCGGCGGCGTTGTCGCCGGTGCCCGCGGCGACGAGGGCGCCCTCGCGCAGCGGCAGGCCCGGCAGCACGGCGCCGGCCTGCTCGCCGGGGCCGAGGACGCGGGGCAGCAGGGCCGGGTCCAGGCCGATCGAGGCCAGCATCGCCTCGTCGTAGGCCTCGGTGTCGGTGGCCCACCAGCCGGTGCCGGAGGCGTCGCCGCGGTCGGTGACGGCGGCCCCGCTGAGCCGCTCGGTGAGGAAGTCGTGGGGCAGCCGCACGGCCGCGGCGGCCTTGGCGGCCTCCGGCTCGTGCTCGGCCAGCCAGGCCCACTTGGTGACGGTGAAGCTCGTGCCGGGCACGCTGCCGAAGCGCTCCGCCCACCAGGCGGCGCCGTGCTTCTCGACCAGGGCGGCCGCCTGAGGCGCGGAGCGCACGTCGTTCCAGAGCAGCGCGGGGCGCAGCGGCTTGCCGTCCGCGTCCAGTACGACCAGGCCGTGCTGCTGCCCGCCGACGGAGATCGCCCCCGCCTCCGCGGCGTACGGGCCGAGCTGGGCGAGGGCCTCGCCGAGTGCCGTCCACCACACCTCGGGGTCGGTCTCGCGGCCCTCCCCCTCGCTCACCACATGCCGTGCCTGGCCCCTGGCCAGCACCTTTCCGGTCTCCACCTCGACTGCCAGCACCTTGGTGGACTGCGTGGAGCTGTCCACACCCAGTGCGATCGTTCCGTGCCCCATGTCGCGGCTCATGCTGCGGCTCCCTTCACAAAGCGGCGTTCGCATATTAATTTGTTCAGCGGTCTTACGAATAGGAGCCGCCGCGATGAGTTTCACCCCCACCCCCGACGACAAGTTCACCTTCGGTCTCTGGACCGTCGGCTGGCAGGGTCGCGACCCCTTCGGCGACGCGACCCGCCCCGCCCTCGACCCCGTCGAGAGCGTCAACCGGCTCGCCGAGCTCGGTGCCTACGGCGTCACCTTCCACGACGACGACCTGATCCCCTTCGGCTCGGACGACAGCGCGCGTGAGGGCCACATCAAGCGCTTCCGCCAGGCCCTGGACGCCACCGGCCTGAAGGTGCCGATGGCCACCACCAACCTCTTCACGCACCCGGTCTTCAAGGACGGCGGCTTCACCGCGAACGACCGCGAGGTGCGGCGCTTCGCACTCCGCAAGACCATCCGCAACATCGACCTCGCCGCCGAGCTCGGCGCCAAGGTCTATGTCGCCTGGGGCGGCCGCGAGGGCGCCGAGTCCGGTGCCGCCAAGGACGTGCGGGTCGCCCTCGACCGCTTCAAGGAGGCGTTCGACCTCCTCGGCGAGTACGTCATCGAGCAGGGCTACGACATCCGCTTCGCCATCGAGCCCAAGCCGAACGAGCCGCGCGGCGACATCCTGCTGCCGACCATCGGCCACGCGCTGGCGTTCATCAACGAGCTGGCCCACCCCGAGCTCGTCGGCCTCAACCCCGAGGTCGGCCACGAGCAGATGGCCGGGCTGAACTTCCCGCACGGCATCGCGCAGGCGCTGTGGCACGGCAAGCTCTTCCACATCGACCTCAACGGCCAGACCGGCATCAAGTACGACCAGGACCTGCGCTTCGGCGCCGGCGACCTGCGCTCCGCGTTCTGGCTGGTCGACCTGCTGGAGACGGCCGGTTACGAGGGCCCGCGCCACTTCGACTTCAAGCCCCCGCGGACCGAGGACATGGACGGCGTGTGGGCCTCCGCCGCCGGCGGCATGCGCAACTACCTCATCCTCAAGGAGCGCGCCGCCGCGTTCCGCGCCGACCCGGCCGTGCAGGAGGCGCTGAAGGCCTCCCGCCTGGACCAGCTGGCGCAGCCGACCCTCGGCGAGGGCGAGAGCCTGGCCGACCTGCTCGCCGACCGCGGCGCCTACGAGGAGTTCGACGCCGACGCCGTCGCCACCCGCGGGTCCGCCTTCGAGCAGCTGGACCAGCTCGCCATGGACCACCTGCTCGGCACCCGCTGAGCCGGTCCAAGCGCGGCCCCCGGGCCGTAAACGGGTTGCCGCCGGGTCCCGCCCGGCGGCAACCTGCCCGCATGACGGAACTGCGTACGCTCACCCCGCACGACTGGCGGCTGTGGCGCGGCCTGCGCCTGGCCGCCCTCGCCGACGCCCCCCACGCCTTCGGTTCCCGACTCGCCGACTGGCAGGGCACCGGGGACCGCGAGGAGCGCTGGCGCGACCGGCTCGCCCTGCCCGGCACCCACCTGGCGGCCGTGCGCGACGGAGTGCCCTGCGGCATGGCGAGCGGTGTCCGGGGCGAGCAGCCCGGCACCACAGAACTGATCTCGATGTGGGTGGCCCGCGACGCGCGCGGCCACGGCGTGGCCGACCTGCTGATCCGGGCCGTCGAGACCTGGGCCGCGGGGACCGGCGCCGCGGTGCTCACCCTCGCCGTCGCGGACGGCAACGAGCCGGCCGCCGCGCTCTACCGCCGCAACGGCTTCGAGGACTCCGGCGAACGCGGGCTCATGCCCGACGGCCGCCCGGAGCGATTCATGGCGAAGCGGCTCCCGGCGGCCCCGGTGTGAGGCGACTCACCAGGCGAACGCCTCGGGGGCCGGCCCCGGCCCCGGGAAGATCTCGTCCAGCCCGGCCAGCACCTCCGGGTCCAGCTTCAGTTCCACCGCGCGCAGTGCCGACGTGAACTGCTCCGTCGTGCGCGGCCCCACGATCGGCCCCGTGACCCCGGGCCGGGTCAGCAGCCACGCCAGGGCCACCTCGCCCGGCTCCAGACCGTGCTTGTCCAGCAGGTCCTCGTACGCCTGCACCTTGGCCCGGACCGCCGGATCGGCCAGGCCCGCGGCCGACCGGCCGACCTTGGTGCGGGACCCGGTGTTCTCGCGCTCCTTGCGCAGCGCGCCGCCCAGCAGTCCCTGGTGCAGCGGCGACCACGGGATCACCCCGAGGCCGTACTCCCGCGCAGCGGGGATCACGTCGGCCTCCGCCCGCCGCTCCGCCAGGTTGTACAGGCACTGCTCGCTGACCAGGCCCACCATGCCGCGGTTCGCGGCGAGCTCGTTGGCCTGCGCGATCTTGTAACCGGGGAAGTTCGACGACGCGGCGTAGAGGATCTTCCCCTGGCGGATCAGCACGTCGACCGCCTGCCAGATCTCCTCGAAGGGCGTGGCGCGGTCGATGTGGTGGAACTGGTAGACGTCGATGCGGTCCGTGCCGAGCCGCCGCAGGCTCGCCTCCGCCGCCCGCCGGATGTGCAGCGCGGTGAGCCGGTCGTGGTTGGGCCAGGACTGCTCGTGCCACGCCTTTCCGTCGGCCGACATGTTCCCGTAGACCTTCGTGGCCAGCACGACCCTGTCGCGCCGGCCACCGCCGCGTGCGAACCACGCGCCGATGACCTTCTCCGTCAGTCCCTTTTCCTCGGCCGTGCCGTAGATGTCCGCCGTGTCGAAGAAGTTGACGCCCGCGTCCAGTGCGGCGTCCATGATCCGGTGACTGTCCGGCTCGTCCGTCTGCCCGCCGAAGTTCATCGTGCCCAGCACGATCCGGCTGACCTTCAGACCCGTGCGGCCCAGCTGCGTGTACTCCATGGAAGACCAGCCAACGCCTTCGAGTGGACTCACGGCAAGGAGAGTTGGGGATCACCGGGTACGGCGCCTCCGCCGGGCGGCAGGTCCGGCGGGGGCGGCGGGGGGCAGCGCGGGACCGCCGTCGCGCACCTGGAGCACGGGTGCTGTCGGCGCCGGTGCCGCTGGCGGCGCGCAGGCCGGGACGAGGGGGGCGTTCGCGGCGGAACTCGACGTCGTGGCGGGGCGCACCGGCCGGCCCGGACGGCGACCGCGTCCCGGACGGGGAGTTCGTCCGCGCCGACGACGGCGCCGTCGGTCGGCACCTCGGCGCAGCCGTGTACATGGGTCAGCCGCGTACGGATCTCACGGGAGAGCGGCGGCCGGGACGCGCGCCGGGCGGGGCGCCGCGGGGCGCCTGCCCGCCGGGGCGGCAGGAATCGGCTGCCCGGACGGGTCAGGCCGCCTGGCCGCCGGCCGTGCCTTTGGCGAAGCCCTCGCGCAGCCGGGTGAGTTCGTCGTCCGGGACGGCGCGCGCCCAGGCGTCGGGCACGCCCCGGACGGTGTGGTCGCTGCTGGTGGCGGCGGTGTAGGTGGCCGTGCAGGTCAGTGCGACCGAGCCGGAGGGTTGCATCGTCCGCTGGTAGGCGCAGCGCTTGATCTTCCTGCCGTCGAGCGTCATGTCGATGGTGATCTCCGCGTGGACCGGGGCGTCGGCGCTCGCTTCGGCGCCCGCCGATCCGTACGCGGAGTTCTGGAGTGTGAAGCGGGCCGTGCAACTGGTGCTGCCGCAGGGGGAGAAGCGCGCCTTGCCGACCGTGGTGAAGGTGACCGTGGGGTCGACGGCGGTCCGCAGCGCCGTCAGGTCCTGCTCGAAGCCGGTGGTGAACGCGTCGCGGTCGGTGCCGGTGAGCACGGAGACGGAGGTGTCGGTGCCGGCGGCCAGTGGGAGCGGTCCGGTCGCGGCGGGGGAGGAGCCGGAGGCCAGGCGGAGCAGGGTGTGGGGCGCGGAGTCGCTGATGGAGAAGCGGCCGCCCGGCGTGGACAGCAGCGTGGCGGCCCGTCCGGCCTCCCGGGCCGGGGAGGCGGTGGCGGAGGACGCGCTGCCGGCCGCGTCCCGGAGCAGGGCGGCGACGTTGGCGGGGGCCAGCGGGGCCGTCAGGTCGTCGATCTCGGGGAGGTCGGAGGCCGCGTCGAGCCACTGGCCGGAGATGCGGTCCAGCAGGTCGCCGGAGTAGCCGCGGCTCTTCCAGTACGCCTGGTCCGCCTTGGCCAGCCGGTTGTCGCCGGCGGTGAGCATCCGTACGGTCAGGCCTTCGTCGCCGAGGGAGCCGCGGCCCCATCCGCCCGGTGTGGTCTGCAGGTCGAAGGGCGTGGTCGAGCCCGCGTCGCGGGCGAACTCACCCCGGTACGACAGCACCTGGGCCTTCTCCAGGTTGTCCGCGGCCTCGCGCAGCATCCGCGCGGCGTCGGCGGCCGCCACCGGCGAGCCGCCGGGGGCCGTCCCCGCGGAACCGTCGCTCCAGGGGCTCGCTATGAGCAGCCCGGCCACCAGGACGGCGGTGGCGACACCGGCGAGGGCGAGCAGCAGCGTGGCGCGCCGGGGCCGGGACGCCGGCGGCGGTGCGCAGGCGGGCGTCGCCGGGTACGGGGGCCGGGCGGAGCCGTACACCGGCGGGGCGGGCGGCCCGAAGCCGCCGCCGTGTTCCGGCCCGGAACCGTCGCCGGCCCCCTGGCGGGTGCCGTGTCCGTCCCCGCCCCACGGCGTTCCGTCCGTCATCTGCGAGTCTCCCCATCGTGCATGGCCGCGCGTTCCCTGATGCGCGCCACCGTCAGAACGCTTCTCATCCAGGCGCCGACCCTCTCATCCGGCCCCCACGCCTGCCTCGGGCTTCGGTAAATCCCCGGCCGCGGCTTCCCGCCAGGGCGCTCGGAGTTCTCATCCGACTCCGGGGCGAACTCCTCCGCCGGCGGAAAGCCGCCCTGGGACCGGCCCTCGCTGTCGCGCCGGTCACCACCGTCGACTCGGTGTCGGCGGGCATGACGCGGGCACACGGCAAGGTACTCCAGCCGCTCCACGGCCCGGGCACCGACGTGACCGTCACCGAGGCGCGGAGCGCGCCCTCCTCCGGGAGCCGCGCGGGTCGCCTCGCAACCGGGCACGGCCGGTGCCGTCGGCGCCCTCAGTGGTCCACCCGGGCAACGGCGCAGTCCTGCACGGGTTCCGGCGGCCGGCGGCAGCGGGTGGCCATCACCCGCGCGCTGGGGAGAGACCGCAGGTGGCGCTCGCCGACGAGCCGACCCGGCGCCCTGGACGAGGGCGCGCGACGAGATCCGCGCCCTGCTCGAAGGGGTGTGGAAGGAGCACGGGCCGACCTTCGTCTCCTGCGCACCCACCACTCCCACATCTGCCGGTGGGCCCCGCGGCAGGCGACGGTCGAGGCGGGCCGGACGACCGCCACCGGCAACCCCGCCGCGTCCGGCCGTCGTTCGCCCGCCGTGGGGCGGCCGTGCCCGGCGCGAGGCGGCCGCGCGGGCCCGGAACGGAACGGCCGGCGGGGTGCGGAGAGCGTGGCGGGGGGCGACCGGGTTTCTCATCGCCCTCTCATCCCCACCTCACGCTGTCATCACAGCTGATTCCTACCGTCGCGTCAGCGGAAGGGAGGCCGGTCCTCCCTCCCGCTCCCCGGCTTCCGAACTCGGCGAGGAATCGCATGTTCTTCACGTATCTCCGGCGCGAACTCCGTCGCCGCAGAAAAGCGGCGCTTGTCATCGCGATGGGCCTCGCACTCGGTATCGCGCTGGTCATCACCGTCAACTCGGTGTCCGCGGGCATGACCCAGGCCCAGGGCAAGGTGCTCCAGTCGCTCTACGGCCTCGGCACGGACATGACCGTCACCAAGGCCGCCGATCCGTCCTCGGCGGGCGCGGAGCGTCCGCGCTTCCAGTTCAACGCGCGCGGCGACGACAAGGAACAGAGCAGCGACCGCGTCGTGGTCCAGGGCTTCACCACGCTGAAGTCCTCGGTGGTGAGCGACGTCGCGGGGCAGAGCGGCGTCAAGCAGGCCGTCGGCGGCCTCAGCCTGGTGGTCATCAAGATCAACGGCCAGTTCCAGCGCGGCACCTTCCAGCAGGACCCGAACAGCGGCGGGGGCGGCTTCGGCCGCGGGGGCGGCAGCCAGCAGCCGCGCGGCACCGTGCGCGGCGGCGGCGCCAACTTCGGCATCGACAACTTCACGCTCTTCGGCACCGACGTGGCGCACATGGACCTCGGCCCGCTGACCTCCTCGAAGATCACCTCCGGGAAGACCTTCACCAGCTCGCAGACCGACGCCAAGGTCGCCGTCCTGGACAGCGCGTACGCGAAGCAGAAGAAGCTGTCGGTGGGCAAGACGCTCACCATCTCGGGCACCACGTTCTCGGTGATCGGCATCGCGACCGCGGACAGCGGATCCTCCGGCGCGAACGTCTACATCCCGCTCCAGCAGGCCCAGACGCTGTCGGACTCCAAGGACAAGGTCACCACGGTCTACGTGTCGGCCACCGACTCGCAGAAGATCGACTCGGTCAAGTCGGCCATCCAGAAGAACATCTCCGGCACGACGGTGACGACCTCCTCGGACCTGGCGTCCACGGTGTCGGGTTCGCTGTCCACGGCCTCCGACCTGGCGACGAACGTGGGCAGGTGGCTGTCGATCGCGGTCCTGATCGCCGCGTTCCTGGTGGCCGGGCTGCTGACGTCCTCCGCGGTCAACCGCAGGGTGCGGGAGTTCGGCACCCTCAAGGCGCTGGGCTGGAAGAGCGGCCGGGTGACCCGCCAGGTGATGGGCGAGGCCCTGGTCAACGGCCTCATCGGCGGTGTCCTCGGCATCGCGCTCGGCCTCGGCTGCGCCTACCTCATCACCGAGATCAGCCCGACCCTGGAGGCGTCCGTCGGCCGCACCGGCGGTGGCGGTTCCGGTGGTGGCGGCTTCGGCGGCGGCGGTTTCGGCGGCGGGCAGGGCGGTCCGGCCCGGCAGGCCGCGTCCAACGTTCTCAAGATCGCACTCGAGGCCCCGGTCAGCGTCAACACCATCGTCGTCGCGGTGGTGCTGGCGGTCGCCGGCGGTCTGATCGCGGGCACCTTCGGCGGCTGGCGCGCCTCCCGGCTGCGTCCCGCCGACGCCCTGCGCCGCGTCGAGTAACCGCGCCTCCCTCCCCGAGACGGGTGCCGCGCCCCGGACCTTCCCCCTGGCGGGGCGCGGCTCCCACCCCTTCTCCTCCCAGGCTTCAGGAGTCATCTCATGTACAAGCTGAGCGGCGTGACCAAGCGCTACTCGCGCGGCAAGGACGTCGTGGACGCGCTGCGCGGCGTGGACCTCGTCATCGAGGACGGCGACCAACTGGTCATCAAGGGCCCCACCGGCGGCGGCAAGTCCACCCTGCTGCAGATGCTCGGCGGCCTCGACAAACCGACCTCGGGCTCGGTGGAGCTCGACGGCGTCGACCTCGCCCGGCTCAGCGAGAGCCGGCTGACCAAGGTCCGCTCCGAGAGCATCGGCATCATCTTCCAGAGCTTCAACCTGATCCCCACGCTCACCGCGCAGGAGAACGTCGAGACCGCGCTCGTCCCGCTCGGCGTCAAGGCCGCCGCGCGCCGTGCCCGCGCCGCCGAGGCGCTGGACTCCGTGGGCCTCGGCGACCGCCTGCACCACCTCCCGGGCGAGCTGTCCGGCGGCCAGCAGCAGCGCGTGGCCATCGCCCGCGCGCTGGTGAAGAAGCCCAAGGTGCTGCTCGCCGACGAGCCGACCGGCGCTCTGGACGAGGGCACCCGCGACGAGATCCTCGCCCTCCTGGAGGGCCTGTGGAAGGAGTACGGACTGACCTTCGTCATGGTCACCCACGACTCCGCCATCGCCCGTCGGGCGACCCGAGTCGCCACCATCAAGCGGGGCCAGGTCACCGTCTCCGACCGCACGCCCGCGGCCTGACAACCCGCCCCACCCGTCCCGTCCGTCCCGCGGGGCAATGAGGAATCCCCGGGGCCCGCATCGGCGGGCCCCGGGGATTCCTCGGTTTCGGGGGATGCTTCCGGGTCAGTCGCGCTGAGCGCCGGCCGGGAGCGAACGCAGCCTCAGCGTGCCGGCAGCGGACTTGCTGCTCGTGCCGAAGGCGTAGTTGAGCATCTTGGTGGCGTCGGCGAAGCGGTTGTCGCCGGTGGAGCTGTGGAGCAGCACGCCGACGATGGTGCGGCCGTTGCGGGTGGCGGCGAAGATCAGGCAGGGGCCGGCCGAGGTGCCCGTGCCGGTCTTGACGCCGACCGCGCCGCTGTAGGCACCGAGCAGCTTGTTGGTGTTGTACCAGGTGTACGTACGGCCGTTGGTGGCCTTCTGCACCGACTTGGCGGTCTTCACGACATCGCGGAAGTTGGCGTACGACATGGCCTTGCGGGCCAGGACGGCCGCGTCGCGCGGGGTGGTGTAGTTGCTGCCGGCCGAGGATATGCCGTCGAACGAGTCGTACTTGGTGTTCTTCATCTTCAGCGCCGCGGCCGTGCTGTTCATCTTCTTGATGAACGAGCTGGTGCGGGCCGAGACGGTGCTGCCGGTGCCGTACGTGTCGGCGAGCGCCATGGCGGCGTCGCAGCCCGAGGGCAGCATGAGTGCGTAGAGCAGCTGCTTGACGGTGACCGTGTCGCCCTTTTTCAGGTCGGCGGTGCTGGCGCCGTTGCGGACGACGTAGTCCCGGTAGGCCTGCTTGATGGTGATCTTCTTGTTCAGGTCCAGGTGCGGGGTGCCGAGGACGACGGCGGCCGTCATCACCTTGGTGGTGCTGGCCATCTGCCGCTTGGTGTCGGCGGCCTTGCTCCACAGCGCCTTGTTGGCCGTGCTGTCGAGCAGGAAGGCGCCGGTGGCGGTCACCGAGGGGGCCTTGACCGTGGCCGCCTGGGCCGGGGCCACCGCCGGGGCGGCCACGACGAGGGCACTGGAGGCCAGGAGTGCGGCGCCGAGCCGGTGCGTCCTCGTGATGCCGAGTCTCAAAGAAACTCCATGGGTCGATGGATGGGATCGGGCAGCACATCCTGACATCCGACCGGCGAACACCCGTACGGAGGGCCGGAGTTGTGACCCGACGCGGACACGACGCGGGTGGCCCGCCGGGAACGGAGACATCCGTTCCCGGCGGGCCACCCCGAAGGCGCGCCTGCCCGGGCGGTCGGCCCGCGCGGACTACTTCGTGCGGTAGGCGTTGAAGATCGCCTCGTCGAGCGTGTTGCCCTTCTTGTCGGTCACCAGGGCCCTGAGCGAGACGCCCGTACCGGCCTTGGGGTTCTTCAGCGTCACCTTGCCGCTCTTGACGGTGAGCGCCTTCCAGTGCGCGCCGCCGTCGGTGGACCAGTACACCTTCAGCGACTTGAGGTTGGAGCCTGCGGCCGAGCCCTGGACGGTGACCGGGATGGTCCTAATGAGGCCCGGCCAGGAGGTGCTCGACGTGCTCAGCGCCGGGGTGAAGCGGACCACGGAGGCGGGCAGCCTCGCCTCGGCGCGCTGGGAGGTGAACGTCCAGGTCGTGGTGATCCTGGTACTGACGGTGGCGGGCTTGCTGCGGATCACCGTGCTGCTGAGCCGGTAGGCCGCCTTGCCGCCCGGGACGGTGAACGAGACGCCCTCGTCGAGAATGCCGTTCACGGTCCCGATCTTCGCGCCGTTCCGGTAGAGGGTCGTGCTGGCCTTGTCGTAGAGGGAGCCGCCGTCGTGGCCGGCTCCGTCGTCGAAGGCGCCCACGTAGCCGAAGATCCTGTCCCCCGAGCGGAACAGCCCCGACTGGGAGTCCAGCTTCGGGCCGAAGACGCCGACGTTCCAGGTGCGGTTGTAGCTCTTGCCCTTGGCGTAGGGGTGATCGTCGACGAACCAGGCCGCCTCGGGAGTCCCGGTGGCGTCGATCTGCAGGAAGCTCTGCGACCAGGTGACACCGGAGCCGTTGACGTACACGGTCCTGGTGTACGGCAGCTTGACGGCGTGGCCGCCCACCACGAGGAAGGCCTCGTTGACCGTCGGTTCGGAGATCAGCAGGCCGAGCTTCTTCGGTGCCGGGGCACCGGCCGTGGTGTTGATCCTGGCCAGGTCGCCGCTCGCGACCGTCTTGGTGAAGCCCGTGTAGAAGGACGCGGTCCGCCCGTAGGCCACGTCGAAGACCTTCGAGCCGTGCTCGAAGACGCCCGTCACCGCGGCCTGGAACTGGGACGAGGTGAAGGAGGGACCGATGTGCGCGGTGCGGAAGTCGGTCATCGTGCCGGCGCTGAAGGTCAGCCCGCTGCCGCTGTCGCCGTAGTCCAGGCTGTAGCCGACGGAGAGATCGGTCTGCTTGGCGGCCGAGTCGGGCAGCTTGAAGACGAAGGGCTTCGCGACGCGGGCGTCGAAGGTCAGCGTGGTGTCGCCGGTGATCTTCACCACCGGGCGGGTCAGCCAGTCCGCGCTCTGCGGCGTCTTGCCGTCGGACTTCAGCTTCATGATCATGCTGTCCACGCTGTAGGTGCCCTTGGGCACCCGCACCGTGGTGGTGCCGGCGGTGAGTTCCGGGGCCACGTCGAAGTCGTCCAGGCTCGTGACCATCGTGTCGAAGGTCGCGGCCGGGTGTCCGGTGCGGTCCAGGTTCTTGATCGTGAGGTTGTACGACTCGGCCTCACGGACCACGGCCGCCGCGGTGCGCACGCTCTGGCCGCCTCCAGTGGCCACCACATAGGCGCTGTAGGCGCCGTCGACGGTGCCGCCGAGGGTGGAGTCGACGGTCACGGTCGCCTCGGCGGCGCCGCCCGCGGGGACGGTCACCTGCTGCTTGTCCAGGGTGAAGAAGCCCGCGGGTGCGGCGCCGCCGCGCGGCCCCTGGCCGGTGAGCGACAGGTCGAGGGTGACGTCCTGCTGACCGGAGTTCCGGTAGGTGACGGTCCTGGTCAGCCGGGGGTCGTCGTTGTGCGGCCACAGCGCCGTGCCGAAGTTCAGCGACGCCGGCTCGGCGACGACGCTCTGCCCGATCGCGCGGGCCACGTCGATCCGGCCGGAACCCTGCTGGAAGGGGGTGTAGCCGCCGTCCTCGGCGGACCCGATCAACACCGCCTTGATCTGCTGGCCCGTCCAGTCCGGGTGCTCCTGGGCGAGGATCGCCGCGGCGCCGGTGACGTGCGGGGTCGCCATGGACGTGCCGGAGATGGTCAGGTAGCCGTCCGCGGGGTGCGGGACCTCCGGGTCGGTGTCGATGACACTGCCCTTGGCCGCGGCCGCGGTGATGTCCACGCCGGGGGCGGTGACATCGGGCTTGATCGCGCCGTCGCCCACGCGCGGACCGCGCGAGGAGAAGTCGGCGAGCGCGTCGCTCTTGTCGACGGCTCCGACGGTCAGCGCGGCGTCGGCGCTGCCGGGCGAACCGACGGTGGAGGGCGCGTCGCCCTCGTTGCCCGCCGCGATGACGAACAGGGGGGCGCCGGGGCCGGCGGACAGCCGGTCGACGGTCGCCTCGATCGGGTCGACCCCCGGGGTGTCGCTGCCGCCGAGGCTCAGGTTGACGATCCTGGCGCCCTGCGCGGCGGCCCACTCCAGGCCCTTGATGATGCCGGCGTCGTCACCGAGGCCGTCGTCGTCCAGCACCTTGCCGCTGATGATCTGCGCGCCGGGGGCGACGCCCTTGTACGTGCCGCCCGACTTCACGCCGGTACCGGCCGCGATGGAGGCGACGTGAGTGCCGTGGCCGAAGTGGTCGGTGGCGTTGTCGGAGTCCGAGAAGTTCACGGCCTGCACCACCTTGGTGCCCGCGGGCAGGTCCGGGTGGCGGGTGTCGACTCCGGTGTCCAGGACAGCGATCTTGATGCCCGTGCCGTCGTAGCCGGCGGCCCACGCGGTCGGCGCGCCGATCTGCGGCACGCTCTTGTCGAGCGCGGCCTTCTGGATCGCGTTCAGCCAGACCGTGCCCAGGCCGGACTCGGCCGAGGCGTACGGCGAACCGTTTCTGTCGTTGGTCAGCGCCGACCAGACGTCGGCCGCGTCCTTCTCCGGGGCGGTGACGGACTCACCGTTCAGCCGCGAGAAGGTGTGCGTCACCTTCGTGCCCTCGGCGGCGTGCAGCTCGGACCTGGCGTCCGGCGCCCCGCCCCGGTACGTGACGATCAGCCCGAGGCCGTGCCGCTCGGCCGCCTTGCGGTACTCCGCGCGGCTGAGGGTGGTCACGTCGAAGAGCCGGCGGTCCACGCGGCCCTGCGCGATGAGCTGCGTCGCGTCCTGCGGGACGACGTAGACGTGGCCGTTCTGCCGGCGGGTCTGGACCGGTATGCCCTCGCGGCCCTTCGCGCGCTTCACGGCGACGGGCGTGCCCTTGGCGTTCACGGCGACCTGGTCACCGGTGATCAGGGTGATCCACGTCTGCCCGCCGGCCGCGCGGGCGCCGGCGGCGCCGGCCGACGGCTGTGCTCCCGGCGTTCCCGCCGCGGTGGCCGGCAGGACGACGCTCGCGGTCAGTACCGCGGCGACCCCCGCTGCGAGCGCTGACGCGCGCGCCTTGCTCCACTGTGCGTGCAACTTCTCCCCTGGTGTCTGTGTCATGACACGCGGGAGCCGCTTCCCCGGCGCGCGCACGCGATGTTCCCCCCGCGGCGATCCCCCCGGCGAAGCCCCCCCCGCCTACTTACTGCTCAGTATCCGCCGGTGTCCTCCGAGTCTCCAGAGCCCCACAGGTAAACACCGTGTCAGATTCGGCCTAGTGTCCTCCATACGTTCGTGCGATGGGCGGCGGGGGTTCGTTGAAGCGCTTCGACGGTTCTCTGGACAGGAATCCTGGCGCTGGGTACGGTCTTCTGTCGAAGCGCTTCACCGCGCGTGCTTCACTGTATTCGCCGCCCGCACACCCGAGGGAGTCGCCGGATGGTCACGCTCGCCGAGGTCGCCCGGCACGCCGGGGTCTCCGCCAGCACCGTGTCGTACGTCCTGAGCGGCAAGCGGTCCATCTCCGAGGCCACACGGCGCCGGGTCGAACGCAGCATCCAGCAACTCGGCTACCACCCCCACGCCGGTGCCCGCGCGCTGGCCAGCAGCCGGTCCAACATCATCGCCCTGATGGTGCCGTTGCGTACAGACATGTACGTCCCCGTCATGATGGAGATCGCCATCGCCGTCGCCACCACCGCGCGGCAGCACGGCCACGACGTGCTGCTGCTCACCGGCGAGGAGGGGCCGACCGCGGTGCGCCGGGTCGCCGCGAGCGGGCTGGCCGACGCGATGATCCTCATGGACGTCGAAATGCACGACGAGCGCATCCCGTTGCTCCGCGACGGCGACCGGCCCGCCGTCCTTGTCGGCCTGCCCGCCGACCCCGCCGGACTGACCTGCGTCGACCTCGACTTCGAGGCCACCGGTGCGCTCTGCGTCGACCACCTCGCCGATCTCGGCCACCGCGACGTCGCCGTCGTCGGCGAGGCCGCCGCGGTCTACCAGCGGCACACCGGCTTCGCCGAGCGCACCCTCCAGGGCCTGCGCACCCGCTCCGCCGAACGCGGCGTACGGCTCATACACCGCCCTTGCGAAGGCAGTTGGGAGTCCACCGCCGGCACGGTCTCCCGCATCTTCGACGAACGGCCCGGCACCACCGCGCTCGTCGTCCAGAACGAGGCCGCCATCGGCCCCCTCCTGTCCTTCCTGCGCCAACGGGGCCGCGCCGTCCCCGAGGACGTCTCCGTCGTCGCCGTCTGCCCCGACCAGGTCGCCACCCAGTCGGCACCCCGCCTGACCTCCGTCGCCATTCCGGCGCAGGAGATGGGCCGCCGCGCCGTCGACCTCGTCATGACCAAACTCGGCGGCGGCCCCGCCGCGCCCTCTCCGGGTGTCCACCTCATCGAGCCCCGCCTGACGGTCCGCGACAGCAGCGGGCCCGTGGCGGTGTAGTTCCGGGTCATCGTCCCGGGTGCGTCCTCAGGCGGCGTCGAACGGCGGCATGATCCTCACCACGACCAGGAGCCGGGCCCGCGGGGCCACCAGGAAGTAGAACCAGCCGCCTGCGGCGTCCATGTGGCGCAGACCGCTGGGCCGCGGACCGCTGTCGAAGTCGCGGACATCGACGCCCGTATCGGCCAGTTCGATCAACTACCCGGCCAACCGCTCCACTTCGGCGACGACGAAGCCGGGAACGCCGCCGGTGACGTGCGCGCGGTCCGGGTCGTACTCCCGACGCCATTCGCTCACCGCTGGTGGACCGCGACGGCGGCATGGGCGGTGTCGAGGATACGGCCGATCTCCGACGCCGCCTTGCCGGCCTGGACGGCGTCACCCGATTCCGCCACCTCCTCCCAGTGCCGCAGGTCCGCCGCGAGCTGGGGGTGTCGCTGAATGTGCACGTACACCGACCACTGGACGATGAACCGCCGCAGCGGAGCGAGGTCCGATCCCTGGCGGGACTGGTCCGCCGCCTGGTCGAGTTCGCGTGTGAAGGCGGGCAGAGCCGCCGGCGCGATCTGCGCGAGCGCCTGACGCAACGCCGTCACGGTGGCAGGGGGCCGAGGGATGAGGGGCTGCCCGGCGGTGGAGGCGGTCATCGGTTCTCCCATGGGCTGATTCTGATCCCTCGCGCCAGCCTACTCAGCGGAAGCCCGACTCCGGCCCGCGATCGGGTGAGCCTCGGCCTCCTGGCACCCACCGAAGAAAATCGCCGTGACGCACACCGCGGTACGTCCGACAGACGTCCGCCACGACACGCATCACCGTCACCCTGCCCCGCCGAGCGGGTCGCCGAGCTGAGGAAGTTCACCGACAGCGTCTCCGGCTACGTGGCCGAGGCGGTGCCCCGCCAGATCGGGCACCGGCTTGTCGGTGACGACGGCACCAGGAGGAGAGCGGCGCCTTCACGGATGAGGAACTAGCCGACACCGGTGCCTGGGTCGTCGGCGGCGCCGGACCGGCCGGGCACACCGACGGCGCGCCGGTCAGGTCGGCTCGTCGCACACGGAGCAGTGCGGGAGTCGGCGGCGTCGCCGAGGAGCCCGGACACCCGAGAGGACGTGGGGTCACCGTGCCGCCCCGGCCGGGTCCGCCGGGCAGGCCACGCCCGTGCCGCCGATGCCGCAGTAGCCCGCGGGGTTCTGGGCGAGGTACTGCTGGTGGCGGGCCTCGGCGGGGTAGAAGGGGCCGGCGGGGGCGATCTCGGTGGTGACGGGGCCGTGGCCGGCGGCGTGGAGGGCGGCGGCGTAGCGCTCGCGGGAGGCGAGGGCGGTGGCGTGCTGGCGCGGGGAGTGGGTGCGCAGGGCGGAGCGGTACTGGGTGCCGTGGTCGTGGCCCTGGCGGTAGCCCTGGGTGGGGTCGTGGGCCTCCCAGAAGGCGCGCAGGATCCCGTCGTAGGGGAGGAGGGCGGGGTCGAAGACCACGCGCACGGTCTCCGCGTGCCCGGTGAGACCGCTGCAGACCTCCTCGTAGGCGGGGTGCTCGGTGTGGCCGCCCTGGTAGCCGACGAGGGTGGTCCACACTCCGGGCAGGCGCCAGAAGGTGCGCTCGGCGCCCCAGAAGCAGCCCAGGGCGAGGTCGGCGACCTCCAGTCCCGCCGGGTAGGGGCCGGCGAGCGGGGTGCCCAGCAGGAGGTGCCGCGCGGGCACGGTGTGCAGCGGGGCGGCGCGGCCGGGCAGCGCCTCCCCGGCGGAGGGCAGGCGCAGCCCGTGGTGGGGGAACGGCGTCGCCGTCAACGGGCCGGGCCCGGGGCGGAGTTGCGCTGAAGCCCGGCGATGGCCTGGGCGCGGTAGAGGGCGTACGCGGCCGCCGGGTCGTCGGCGTACGACCAGGGGGCCGCGCCCGCGAAGCCGTCGACGTGGCGGAGCTGTTCCACCGCCTCGGGGTAGCGCTCGGCCCGGACCAGGAACGAGATCAGCAGGTGCCGCACGAGGGGCAGTACCGGGTCGTTGGAGGAGGCGTGCTCGGTGGCGTAGAGGGCGCCGCCGACGGCCCGGGAGATGACCTCGCTCTGGTAGAAGCTGCTGGTCAGGATGAGCTCGGGCAGGTGCGCGAAGACCTGGAAGAGCGGCAGCGCCGGCAGCAGGCTGCCCTCGGGTCCGGAAGCGGCGGCGCGCTCGGCGAAGTCGCGCGCGGCGTCCTCGGGCAGCCGGGACAGGGCGACGAGGTGCGCGCCCATGTGGTGCGGGGCGCGGGCGGTGATCTTCTCCCACGAGGCCGTGAAGTCGCCGTCCGCGGCGAGGTCCACGATGTACGGGACCGGGTCGCCCGGGGCCAGCAGCACGGCCTCCGCGGCGACCGTGCGGGCCTCCTCCAGGATCATCGGCACGTCGGGCGAGCTCGCCGGGGCGCGCCTCGCCTGCTGCACCAGGAAAGCGGCCTGGACGGCCGCGCCGCCCGGGTCCTCGGGTTCCTCCACCCGCCAGGTGCGCAGCCACGCCCCGCCCTTGCCGGGCGCCCGCGTCAGCTCCACGGCGGCGGCCCCGGCCAGCGTCTGGACCCGCTGCCAGCGGGCCTCGCCCTCCACCGGGGTGCCCTTGAGCAGGGCGGACACCGCGTGCCAGTCCTGCGTCCGCTGGGTCGCGGTGAGGGCCTGGGTCAGTTCGGGGTCGGGCCCCGGCAGCCGGATGTCGATCATGTCCTGGGACACGAACCCGTACAGGGCGGGGTCCGCCGCCGCCCTGGCCCACTCGGCGCGGCCGCGACGCAGGCGGGGCCACATCACGACGGCGGCGATCAGGAGCACTCCGTACAGCACCCAGAGGAATTCCATGATGAGCAAGCGTACGCGCGCCCGGCCGGCACGCCCCCGAGCCGTCGGTCGCACTACGCTCGGCGCTATGAGCGACCAGCAGCACCAGAACTTCGAGACCCTCGCGATCCACGCGGGTCAGGCGGCCGACGCCCAGACCGGGGCCGTCGTGACGCCGATCTACCAGGTCTCCACGTACAAGCAGGACGGCGTCGGCGGGCTGCGCGGCGGCTACGAGTACAGCCGCAGCGCCAATCCCACCCGCACCGCGCTGGAGGAGAACCTCGCGGCGCTGGAGGGCGGTCGGCGGGGCCTGGCCTTCGCGTCGGGGCTGGCGGCCGAGGACTGCCTGCTGCGCACGGTCCTGAAGCCCGGCGACCACGTCGTCATCCCGAACGACGCCTACGGCGGCACCTTCCGGCTCTTCGCCAAGGTCGTGGAGCGCTGGGGCGTGCAGTGGTCGGTCGCCGACACATCGGACCCGGCGGCGGTGCGGGCCGAGATCCGCCCCACCACCCGGCTCATCTGGGTCGAGACGCCCAGCAACCCGCTGCTCGGCATCACCGACATCGCCGTGCTGGCGGACATCGCGCGCGGCGCGGACGCCCGGCTCGTGGTCGACAACACCTTCGCCAGCCCCTACCTCCAGCAGCCGCTGGCGCTGGGCGCGGACGTGGTCGTGCACTCCACCACCAAGTACATGGGCGGCCACTCCGACGTGGTCGGCGGCGCGCTGATCGCGGCCGAGGCGGGTCTCGGCGAGGAACTGGCGTACCACCAGAACGCGATGGGCGCGGTGGCCGGCCCCTTCGACGCCTGGCTGGTCATGCGCGGCATCAAGACCCTCGCGGTGCGCATGGACCGGCACAGCGACAACGCGGAGAAGGTCGCGGACCTGCTGTCCACCCACCCGAAGGTCACCCAGGTCTTCTACCCGGGCCTGGCCGAGCACGCGGGGCACGACGTCGCCGCCAAGCAGATGAAGCGCTTCGGCGGCATGGTCTCGTTCCGGGTCGCGGGCGGCGAGGAGGCGGCGGTCGAGGTCTGCAACCGGGCCCGGCTGTTCACCCTCGGGGAGTCGCTCGGCGGCGTGGAGTCGCTGATCGAGCACCCCGGCCGGATGACGCACGCCTCGGCCGCCGGTTCGGCGCTGGAGGTGCCGGCCGATCTGGTGCGCCTGTCGGTGGGCATCGAGTCCGTCGACGACCTGCTGGAGGACCTGCGGCACGCCCTCGCGTGACGCGGCGCGGGCGCCGCGTTTCCCGCGGCGTCCGCTACCAGTACACCAGCGGCGTCTGCTGCAAAGGCTGCGGGTCCGGCCACCACAGCGCGGCCGCCACCAAGGCGGCGGCCAGGCCCGCCAGCAGCAGCACCCACAGGACCACGTGCAGGACCCGGCGGCGTGCCAGGAGGCGCCTGCCCTGTTCGGCGGCCCGGGGGGCCAGGCCCAGCGGGACGACGGGGTGCGGCCCGTCCAGCATGCGGCGGACCTCGTCCTCCTTGCGGTCCCACGGGGTCATGAGGCCGCCTCCGGCACCCTGGGCGCGGGCTCGGCCGCGGGCCGCGCGTCGCGCAGGACGGTCACGGCCCGCAGGCACACCGCCCGCACCCGGTCGACCGGCATGCCGAGCTGCGCGGCCGTCTGCTCCTCCGCGATGCCCTCGTAGAGCCGCAGGACGACCACCAGCCGCTCCTGGACGGTCAGCGTCCCGAGCGGTCCGCCGCGCGGGCGTCGCCACCGGGGCCGGAGCGTGAAGCGGCGGACGATCTCACCGCGGGTGTGGACGTACGGGTCCTCGCCGCGCAGCCGGAACCAGTCCGCGTACGTCCGGGACAGCGCGGCGAACAGCAGCTCGGCGCCCTCGTCGCCGTCGCCGGTGAGCAGCGTGGCGGCGTGCAGAAGACGCCCTGCCGCACCCGCCGCGAACGCCGCGAACTCGGCGTCGCGCAGGCGTTCCGCTGCCGCCCGGCGCTCTCCCACAGCGCCATGGGACGGCAGACGGTGACCTCAGGTCAAGAGCTCTGCTCGTCCCCGGAGGTCATCGCCGCGTGATAATCCGCCAACGCAGCGTTGAAGCGGCCGAGGAGATCGGTGAAGATCTCCCGTTCCTGCCCGGTCCAGTCCTCCGTCACGACCGACATGAGCTCGCGGCGCGAGATGCGCACCTCTTCGAGGCGCGTGCGCCCCCGGGGGGAGAGCGCGAGGACCACCGCGCGCCCGTCCTCGGGGTGCGAGGTGCGCTTGACCAGACCGCTGTCGACGAGCGGCGCGACCTGCCGGGTGACGGTCGAGGAGTCGATGCCCATGCCCTCGGCGAGCGCCTTGACGCCCATCGGCCCCTCGTTGTCCAGGCGGTTGAGCAGCAGATATGCGGCCCGGTCCATGGAGTTGCGGGCCTTGCCGACGCCACCCAGACGGGTCTGCTCCGCGCGCCGGGCGAAGAGTGCCACCTGGTGCTGCAGGCGCTCCAGGAGGTCGGTCGTTGTCTCCGAGGGAATGGGCATGGCCGGAAGCTCGCGTTCTGTCGGTCCTGCGAAGGTTGGGAGAAGAGTACGCGGAGAGCGTCACCCCGGGACCCCACCGGCGAAAACTGCTCCGTCCCGGCTCCCCGGACGCCCGGCTGCAAGACTGGGGACCATGGAAAGCCCGGCAAGTCCTGTACGTCCCGTGCGCCGTCCGGCGGGCCCGCCCCCCTCGCACCCGGTCACGATCGACGACGTCCGCGGTGCGCACAAGATGCTCTCCGGGGTCGCCCGGACGACACCCATGGAAGGCAGCCGCTACCTCTCCGGCCTGGTGTCCGCGCCCGTCCACCTCAAGTGCGAGAACCTGCAGCGCACCGGTTCCTTCAAGGTGCGCGGCGCCTATGTGCGGATCGCCGGGCTGCGGCCGGAGGAGCGGGCGGCCGGGGTCGTCGCCGCGAGCGCCGGCAACCACGCGCAGGGCGTGGCGCTGGCGGCGTCGCTGCTGGGGGTGCGCTCCACCGTCTTCATGCCGGTCGGTGCCCCGCTGCCGAAGATCGCGGCGACCCGCGAGTACGGGGCCCAGGTGCGGATGGAGGGGCAGGTGGTGGACGAGACGCTGCACGCCGCCCGCCGGTACGCGGAGGCGACCGGTGCCGTCTTCATCCATCCCTTCGACCACCCCGACATCATCGCGGGCCAGGGCACGGTGGGGCTGGAGATCCTGGACCAGTGCCCCGAGGTCCGCACGATCGTGGTCGGTGTCGGCGGCGGGGGTCTCGCCGCGGGCGTGGCCCTGGCGGTGAAGTCGGTGCGCCCCGACGTCCGCGTCATCGGCGTGCAGGCGGAGGGGGCGGCCGCGTACCCGCCGTCGCTGCGGGCCGGGCGGCCGGTGGTGCTGGACTCGGTGGCGACCATGGCGGACGGCATCAAGGTGGGCAGTCCCGGGGACGTGCCGTTCGGCATCATCCGGGACCTGCTGGACGACGTGCACACGGTCAGCGAGGACGAGCTGTCCAGGGCGCTGCTGCTCTGCCTGGAGCGGGCCAAGCAGGTCGTCGAGCCGGCGGGGGCGAGCCCGGTGGCGGCACTGCTGGCCCGGCCGGAGGCGTTCGAGGGGCCGGTGGTGGCCGTGCTGTCGGGCGGCAACGTCGACCCGCTGCTCATGGAGCGCATCCTTCGGCACGGTATGTCCGCGGCCGGCCGGTACCTGTCGTTCCGGTTGCGGCTCACGGACCGGCCGGGCGCCCTGGCGGCACTGCTGGGGATCCTGTCGGCCAACGACGCCAATGTGCTGGACATCGCGCACGTCCGTACCGACCCCCGGCTCGGGCTGACCGAGGCCGAGGTCGAGCTGCGGCTGGAGACGCGCGGGCCCGAACACCGCGAGGCGGTGGGCTCGGCACTGCGGTCCGCGGGGTACGTGCTGCTCTGACCTGCGCGTCCGTGCCCTCGCCTGCGCGGGGCCGGAAAAGCCGGGCCCGATTGTCAGTGGCGTGCGGCAGGCTGGACGCAGGTGTTGCGGACGCGGTGGAACGCGGGAGAGGGAGCCGCGCAAAAAACCGGTTGACGCGATATATCGCGTCTGGGATGCTCGCGATGTATCGACGTGTGCCGCCGCTCCGGCCGCACGCCCGTTCATCCCCCACATCTCACTCACGCCCTGAAGGGGAGACAACGCATGCCAGGCGCCATCCACGCCGAAGGTCTGGTGAAGACCTTCGGCGACGTACGGGCACTGGACGGAGTGGACCTCGACGTCCCCGAAGGCACCGTCCTGGGTCTGCTGGGCCCGAACGGAGCCGGGAAGACCACCGCCGTCCGCGTCCTGACCACCCTGCTGCAGCCGGACAGCGGCAAGGCCGTCGTCGCCGGGATCGACGTGCTCAAGCACCCCAACGAGGTGCGCCGGCAGATCGGCCTGTCCGGGCAGTTCGCCGCCGTCGACGAGTACCTGACCGGCCGCGAGAACCTGCAGATGGTGGGGCGGCTCTACCAGATGTCCGCGCGCGACGCGAAGGCGCGGGCCACCGAGCTGCTGGAGCGCTTCAACCTCGCCGAGGCCGCCGACCGTACGGCCAAGACCTACTCCGGCGGCATGCGTCGCCGCCTCGACCTGGCGGCCGCGCTGGTCGTCCGGCCGCCGGTGATGTTCATGGACGAGCCGACCACCGGACTCGACCCGCGCAACCGCCTGGCCCTGTGGGAGGTCATCCAGGACCTCGTGGCCGGCGGCACCACCCTGCTGCTCACCACGCAGTACCTGGAGGAGGCCGACCACCTCGCGCACGACATCTGCGTGATCGACCACGGCAAGGTCATCGCGCGCGGCACCTCCGACGAGCTCAAGGCGCGCACCGGCGGCGAGCGCGTCGAGGTCGTCGTGCACGACCGCGAGCACCTGGCCACGGCCACCGAGGTGCTCCGGGGGTTCGGCAAGGGCGACACGACCCTCGACAACCACACCCGCCGGATCACCGTGCCGGTCACCGGCGGCGCGAAGCTGCTCGCGGAGGTCATCCGCGAACTGGACACCCGCGGCATCGAGATCGACGACATCGGTCTGCGCCGCCCCACGCTCGACGATGTCTTCATGTCGCTCACCGGCCACGCCGCCGAGGAGAAGGAAGAGGAGTCCCAGTGACCACGGCGACCGACGCGGTGCCCACCGCCAAGCCGCGCCCCACCAACCCGTTCGTGCAGTCCGTGCGCGACTCGCTGGTGGTCGCCCAGCGCAACCTGATCCGCATGATGCGGATCCCCGAGGTCGTCATCTTCGGCCTCGTCCAGCCGATCATGTTTGTGGTGCTGTTCAGCTACGTCTTCGGCGGCTCGATGAACGTCGGCGGCTCCACGAGCCCGTCCGTCTACCGCGAGTTCCTGATGGCGGGCATCTTCGCCCAGACCGTCACCTTCGCGACCGCCGGTGCGGGCGCGGGCATCGCCGACGACATGCACAAGGGCCTCATCGACCGCTTCCGGTCGCTGCCCATGGCCCGCGGCGCGGTGCTCACCGGCCGCACCCTGGCGGACCTGGTGCAGACGGCGCTGACCGTCGTCGTGCTCGCGATCGTCGCGCTGCTCGTCGGCTGGCGCATCCACGAGGGCCTGCCCAAGGCGATCGGCGCCTTCGCGCTGCTGCTCCTGCTCGGCTACGCGTTCTCCTGGATCGGTGCCCTGATCGGCCTGTCGGTCCGCACCCCCGAGGCGGCCACCTCCGGCGGCCTGATCTGGCTGTTCCCGCTGACGTTCATCTCCAACGCCTTCGTGGACTCCAACCAGATGACCCCGTGGCTGCGGCACATCGCCGAGTGGAACCCCTTCAGCTCCACCGTGCTGGCCTGCCGTGAGCTGTTCGGCAACCTCCCGGAGGGCTACCAGGCGGCGGACGTCTGGCCGATGCAGCACCCCGCGCTGGCCTCGGTGATCTGGTCGGTCGTGATCATCGTGGTCTTCCGGACCCTGGCCGTGCGCAAGTACCGCTCCGCGACCGCGTAAGGACGCGGACGCACGAGGAGCCCCCGGCCGTCGTGGCCGGGGGCTCCGTTGTGTCCGTGGGCAGGGGGGCCGGTGTGCCGGCGCCCGCCGTGGTCAGCCGCTGTACGGCTTCGCCTCGATGATCTTCACCGAGGCCTTCTTGCCGTTGGGGAGCTCGTAGCTCGCGTTCTCGCCGACCTTCTTGCCGTTCACGCCCGAGCCGAGCGGGGACTGCGGCGAGTAGGTCTCCAGGTCCGACGACACGTACTCGCGCGAGCCGAGGAGGAAGGTCAGCGTGTCGTCCGGGTCGCCGTCGAAGGCGATGGTGACGACCATGCCGGGCGCGACAACGCCGTTGTCCGCGGGGGCCTCGCCCACCTTGGCGTGCTGCAGCAGCTGCGTCAGCTGGCGGATCCGGAGCTCGAGCTTGCCCTGGTCCTCACGCGCCGCGTGATAGCCGGCGTTCTCCTTGAGATCGCCTTCCTGGCGGGCTTCCTCGATCTTGGCGACGATCTCGGCGCGCGCCGGACCAGACAGATGCTCCAGCTCGGCCTTGAGCTGGTCGTACGCCTCCTGGGTCAGCCAGGTGACGTTCTCACTGGTCTGGGTCACAGGTGCTCCTCGTCGGTACTCGCTTGCTTACAAATGAACGCCCTACCCAGAAAGATGCGTCTTCGCGGGAGGGCGAAACCACGAGCCTAACAATTTCCCCCGACAATCGGCGAGAGGAAAAACATCAAGAGAGCATCAGTGCAGGTCAGGGGGGTACCTGCCGGGTCGGCGTGATCAGTGTGTCGGCTGGCAGCCGATCAGCTCCGCGGAAGTCCCGCGACTGGTGGTGCGAATGGTGGCCACGGTGTCGACGCGACCGCTGTGCTGATTGAGGCGGACATCCCGGCGGCCCACCTCGGAGTGGTCCTCGGCCACCGAGCGCAGGGTGCACACCGCGGTGACGTCCGTGTTCTTGCGCACTTCCAGATGGACCTGGACCTCGTGGTCGGAGACCACCTGGAAGGCGATGACCTGGCCGCTGACCTCCGTGCCGGCGATCTTGTCCCAGCCGATCCACACCAGCAGGACCAGCGTCAACGCGCCCAGTACGGCACCGATGACCTTGAGCTTGCGGTCGGCGCGGGCGTCCGCGTCCGCGCTCCGGCCGTACCGGCCCTCGGGTGCCTGCCGGGTCACCGCGCTCATCGATCAGTCCTCCCGGGGGCGGGGAATCCCGCCCTGGAATTAATCAGCCCCTTGCTTCGGTCACTATAGAAGTCGCTACTCGTACCCCCGACTGAGGATCCAACCTTGACCGATCAGCTGCGACTGATGGCCGTGCACGCCCACCCCGACGACGAGTCGAGCAAGGGCGCGGCCACCATGGCCAAGTACGTCTCCGAAGGCGTCGACGTCCTGGTCGCCACCTGCACGGGAGGCGAGCGCGGTTCCGTACTCAATCCCAAGCTCCAGGGCGACGCGTACATCGAGGAGCACATCCACGAGGTCCGCGCCAAGGAGATGGACGAGGCCCGCGAGATCCTGGGCGTCAAACAGTCCTGGCTCGGATACGTCGACTCCGGCCTTCCCGAGGGCGACCCGCTGCCGCCGCTGCCCGAGGGCTGCTTCGCCCTGCAGGACGTGGACGAGGCCGCCGGGACGCTGGTGCGGCTCATCCGCGAGTTCCGCCCGCACGTGATCACCACGTACGACGAGAACGGCGGGTACCCGCACCCCGACCACATCATGACCCACAAGATCTCGGCGATCGCCTTCGACGCCGCCGGCGACCCGGAGCGCTACCCCGAGGCCGGCGAGCCCTGGACGCCGCTGAAGCTCTACTACAACCAGGGCTTCAACCGGCAGCGCACCGTCGCCCTGCACGAGGCGCTGCTCGCCCGCGGCCTGGAGTCCCCGTACGGGGAGTGGCTGGAGCGGTGGAAGACCTTCGACAGGCCCGAGCGCTCCCTGACCACCCATGTGCCGTGCGCCGACTTCTTCGAGATCCGGGACAAGGCGCTGCTCGCGCACGCCACCCAGATCGACCCCGACGGCGCCTGGTTCCACGTGCCGATGGACATCCAGAAGGAGGTCTGGCCGAACGAGGACTACGAGCTCGCGCAGTCCCGCGTGGACACCACCCTCCCCGAGGACGACCTCTTCGCGGGCATCCGGGAGAATTGAGCGCGTGAACGCGACATTCGGCACGGCCGCAGCCCAGCTCGTTCCTCTCGCCGTCAAGGACCTCGACGAGAACAAGGTGACGCCCGGACTCCTGGGCTTCGTCATCTTCGCCCTCATCGGCCTCTCCCTGTGGTGGCTGATGAAGAACATGAACAAGCAGATGCACAAGATCGACTTCGTCGAGGAGCCGGACTCCGCCGCCGACGCGGCGCCGGTTCCCGGCAAGAGCGCCGGCCGCGCCGGCTGATCCGGCAGCCGCAGCACGCCGCGGGACCCCGGGCGACGACCGCCCGGGGCCGTGGCATGCCCTGACGCGGCGCCCCGGCAGCCCCGTACTCAGCCCGGGCGCCGGTCGGAGGCGCGGTCCGCCGGCGGCGGAGTCATCGCCATCCGCGCTCCGCGTGACGGCACCATGCCCAACCGCCAGGCCTCCCACGGCGTGCCCGGCTCGACGCCGCGCTCCAGCAGCAGGGCGTACGCCTCGGCGTACTCCTCCAGGTCCAGGTCGCGCCCCTGGTAGGTGTCCCGCAGCAGCGCGGACAGCCCCTCGCGCGCCTCGGCGGCGCCGTCCTCGGTCAGCAGCGGCAGCAGCGTGCACCGCAGGAAGCGCGACCAGTCCGCGCCGCGGCGGTCGGGCAGGGCGGCGAAGAGCCGTTCGGCGTCCCGCAGCAGCTCCAGCGCCTCCGGCACGCGGCCGTTGCCCGCGTCGATCACGGCCAGTTCGACGCAGGACCAGGCCTCGCCGTGCGGTACGCCGATGCGGCGGAAGTCGGCGCGGGCGTCCTGGAGCAACTGGCGGGCGAAACCGCTGTTGCGCAGATTGCCGGTGAGGGCGGCGCGCTGGTCGCGGGTGACCCGCGCCGAGTGGTGCCGGGCGCAGGCCAGTCCGTAGACGTCCCGCATGCGGCTGAACATCGTCCGGGAACGCTCCAGGGCCCGCAGCGCGGGGTCGAGTTCGCCGGCCTCCTCCAGCGCCTGGCCGAGGTAGTACAGCGACCAGGCCTCGCCGCGGGCGTCCTCGTTGGCCCGGTGCCGGGTCAGGGCGTCGCCCAGGACCCGCTGGGCGGCCGGGGCGTCGCCGCGCAGCAGCCGGGCACGGGCGAGCTGGGTGGCCGTCCAGGCGGTGCCGCGCGGATCGCGGGTGGCGGCGTAGCACTCGCCCGCGGCCCGTAGTTCGGCCTCGCCGCGGTCCGCGTCACCGACCGCCAACTGCCACTGCCCCAGCTGGAGATGGGCCCAGGCCTGGCCGTGCACGCTCTCGCTCTCGCGGTGCAGGGCCAGCGACTCGGTCAGCAGGTCGTGGGCCTCCGCCAGCCGGCCCGCGTCGCGCAGCACCGCCGCCAGCGCGTGCTGCGTCCACGCCCGGTCGGCGCGCAGCTCCTCGGCCGCCTGCAGCTCCAGGGCCTCACGGAGCTTCTCCTCCGCCTCGTGCAGGCTGCCCTGCTGCTGGAGCGTGATGCCGAGACTGCACAGCGCGCGGGCGGCGCCCGCCGGGTGCTGCGCCTCGAAGTACAGGTCGACCACGGACGAGAGCGTGGAACGGGCCTTGTCGAGCTCGCCGAGCTGCCGGGCGGCGATCCCGGTGCGCCACTGCACGGAGCGCACCAGCACGTTCTGGTCGGCCTCCCGCTGGTGCCGCTGCGCCAGCTCGCTGATCTCGCCCAGCCGGTACAGGTCGCCGCGCAGCAGGCAGTAGTCGCACAGCGCGCCGAGCAGGTGCTGCACGACCCGCTGGTCGACGCCTTCGGCATGCCGCAGGGCGGCGGTGATGAAGCTGGACTCCTCGTCCAGCCAGCGCAGCGCGAGGTCCAGCGAGGCGAAGCCCTGCGGCCCGAAGCGGTCGGCGCGGGTGGAGGTGCGGCCGTCCACCAGGCGGATCACGGAGTCCGCGAGTTCGGCGTAGCTGCGGATCAGCCGCTCCTGGGCGGCGGCGCGCTCGTCCGGGTCCTCCTCGTCGAGCAGGCGCGCGTGCGCGAAGCGGCGTACGAGGTCGTGCAGCCGGTAGCGGCTGCCGCGCACGTGCTCGATGAGCCCGGCCGCGGCCAGTTCGCCCAGCCGCCGTCCCGCCTCCTGCTCGTCGGCCGCCAGCAGTGCCGCGGCCGCCGCCGCGCCGAGACTGGTGCGCCCGGCCAGCGCCAGCCGCCGCAGCAGCCTGCGGGCCGGCTCGGGCTGGTCGTGGTAGCGCAGCGCCAGCGCCCGCTCGACCGGGTCGAGCGGGCCGTAGGCGGCGAGCTCCGCGGCGAGGACCGCGACCCCGCGCTCGGGCAGCGAACTGCCGGCGATGCGCAGCGCCAGCGGGAGGCCGCCGCACAGCCGCCGGATCTCCTCGGCGCCGGCGGCGGTCCCGTCCGGCGCGCCGTCACCGGCGCCGTCCCCGCCGCCCCCGCCGTCCCCGCCGAGCGCGGCCAGCAACTTCCGCGAGGCGCCCGCCGTCAGGGGCTCCAGGGGAAGGTCGTGCACGCGCGCCGCCGGGACGTCCAGCGCCAGCGGGCCGGCCGCGGTGACCAGCACGAGGCTGTCGGACCGCTCGGGGACCAGGTCCCGGACCTGTCCGGCGTCGGCCGCGTCGTCCAGGACGACGACGACCGGCACACCCGTCAGCCGCTTCTGGTACTCGTCGGCCAGGCGCCGCAGATGCTGCTCCTGGGAGGTGCGCTCGCGGAAGAGCAACTGCTCGCGGGGCGCTCCCAGCCGGTTGAGCAGGTGCAGCAGCGCGTCCCGGGTGGGCAGCGGCCGCTCGCCGGGGGCCGCTCCCCGCAGGTCGACCACGCAGGCACCGCGGAACTGGTCCTTGAGCTGCTGGGCGGCGCGGACGGCCAGCGTGGTGCGCCCGGAGCCGGCCGGGCCGTGCAGCACGACCACCACGGGCCCGCTGGCGGGGGAGACCCGGGCCTGGTGGACCCACTGCGCGATCTGCCGCAGATGGTCCCGGCGGCCAGTGAACGGCCCGTCGGCGACGGGCAGTTGCGCGAAGGACTGCTCCAGCGCGCTGCGGCCGCGCGCTGCGGCGCTGCGGTCGGTGCGCCGCTGCGGCGGCAGGGCCGGACCCGGCGCGGGCGCCGGGGCGGGCGCGGTGAGCTGCCGTTCCAGGAACGGGCGGACGCCGCGCCGGTCGACCGCCTCCAGCCAGGCGCGGCGCAGTTCACCGGTGCGCCCGCCGCCCGCGCGGGACCCGCGCGCGGAACGGGCCGCCGTCGTGGCCGCCCCCGCCACGGCGACGACGGCGGCGGTGCCCAGTGCCGTACCGGCGCCGGTGCCCCAGCCGAGGTCGGCCACGCACGCCGCGACCGCCGCCACGGCGGTCACCAGGGCGGGGGTGCCGATCGCGGTGCGCCGCCCGGCGCGTTCGGCGTGCCGTGCGGCCGCGTAGGCGGCGTACTCGTCCGCGGCCTCCCCGGCGATCCCGTCGAGTGCCGCGCGTCCCCTGCGCAGCAGTTCCTCGGCGTCCTCGGGGCGTCTGCGCCGTCGCTCTCCGGCCACGGCGCGCTCCAGCAGCCGTGACACCTCGGTCCGGTCGGACGGGTGCAGTTCCGCAGTCCGCTTCGTCAACACGATCCCCCTCGGTCGCCGAGCCAGGACCCAAGTGTCCTGCCGAACCGGCCACATGCGACACCATCGGTACGGCCGGGGCTGTGGAAGCGCGGCGCCCGGCACGGCCCCCGCGACGCGGGCGTGCACCGAGGCGCAGCCGTCGCGCGCCGTGTGTGGCGGGGCTTGTGCGGTTCGCGCGCACGCAGTGCGACGCCCGGTCCGGGGACCGGCGTCGAGCGCCCCGAACCGGCCCGGGCGGCGCGCGGTGCTCGTCGACGCCGACCCGCTCGGCGGCGGTCTGGACGTGCTGCTCGGTGCGGAGAGGGTGGCCGGTCTGCGCTGGCCGGACCTCGCCGAGTCCCGGGGCCGGGTCAACAGCGGCGCTCTGGAGGAGGCACTGCCGCGGGCGCACGCCCTGAGCGTGCTGAGCTGGGACCGCGGGGACACGGTGGTCGTTCCGCCGCGGGCGATGCGGTCGGTCATGGGCGCCGCCCGGCGGCGTGGCGGAGTGGTCGTGGTGGATCTGCCGCGGCGCATGGACGAGGCCGTGACCGAGGCGCTGGCGCAGACGGACGTGGGCCTGCTGGTCGTGCCCGCGGAGCCGCGGGCTGTGGCGGCTCGCGCAGGCCGAGCCCGCGGCCCGAATCCGGCGGTGGGGGGTTCACGGCGCACCGGCGCGGCGCCGGAAGGCGTCCGGGGCACGTGGCGGCCACCGGGCCGTGCCCGTGACTTCGTCCCTGTCTGGGCCGCTTCGTACCCCCCGCGCCGTGGCGCAAAGGTGACTTGGCACCTGCTGGACAGCCAAGGGGTACTGACCCCCGCCATCAGCGGGGACATGCTTTCCCGCCATGAGACACATGAACAGCAGGTGGCGGCCGAGGGTGCGGAGCCCGCGGCCGCAGTACGTGGCGGCCGCCGCTCTCGCGGCGCTGCTGGCAGGTCTGACCGCGACTCCTGGCGCGGCCCAGGACACCGGCCGGGACACCGGGCGGAGCGGCGGGCAGTCCGGCTCCGGCGCGCAGGGCAGCGCGGCCGGGATCACCCGGCAGCAGGTCACGTTGATCACCGGTGACCGGGTCACGCTGGACACGGACCCCTCGGGCAGGCAGAGCGTCACGGTCGAGCCCGCCAAGGGGCGCGAGCACATCACGTTCGTCAAGCGTCAGGACGGCCGGGACTGGATCGTCATACCCGCCGACGCCCTCCCCCTGCTGGCCACCGACCGCCTCGACGCGGCGCTGTTCAATGTCTCGGCCCTGGTCGCGGGCAAGTACGCCGAGCGGTCGAGCCTGCCGCTGATCGTCCAGTACGCGGGTGACGCGGGCACCGCCGAGCGCCGGCTCACCGCGGCCGGGGCCGACGGTGCCCGGACCGTCGCCGGAACCCCCTTCGCGACCCTGGCCGAACACCGCGAGGACGCCGCGGCGTTCTGGAAGGGCATCGCCCCCGGCCAGGCGGGCGCCACGTCCTTCGGCGCGGGGGTGCGCCGGGTCTGGCTCGACGGGCGTTCCACGGTCCAGGCCGAGAGCACGGCGACCCGCATCGGCGCCCCGCACGCCTGGGAGAAGGGCTGGACCGGCACCGGCGTCAAGGTCGCGGTGCTGGACACCGGTTACGACCCCGACCACCCGGACCTCAAGGGCCTCGTCACCGAGTCGGCGAACTTCACCGGCGAGCCGAACACCGACGACCTGATGGGGCACGGCACCCACGTCACCTCGACCATCGCCGGATCCGGCACGCTCTCCGACGGCCGGTACAAGGGCGTGGCACCCGGTGTGCAGATCCTGTCCGGCAAGGTGTGCACCGGGGACGGCAACTGCGACAACTCCGCCATCATCGAGGGTCTGGCCTGGGCCGCCCAGCACGGCGCCAAGGTGATCAACCTCAGCCTGGGCGACACGGACACGCCGGAGACCGACGCCGTCGAGGCCATGGTCGACACCGTCAGCCGTGACTACGGCGTCCTGGTGGTGGCCGCGGCCGGCAACAACGGCTCCGGCAGCAGGGTCTCCTCGCCCGCCTCCGCGGACCGCGCGCTGGCCGTCGGCGCCGCCGAGGCCGACGACGACCGCGCCGTCTTCAGTTCGGTCGGCCCGCGGACCGGCGACTCCGGCCTCAAGCCGGACATCATCGCCCCCGGCGTCGGTGTCGTCGCCGCCAGGGCGGGCGGCACCACCGCCGACGACGGCTACATCGCGATGGACGGCACGTCCATGGCCACGCCGCACGTGGTCGGCGCCGCCGCCATCCTGTTCCAGCAGCACCCGGACTGGACCGCCGAGCAGGTCAAGCGTCAGCTGATGCAGTCGGCGACCGGTGCCCTGGAGCACGGCGCCTACTACCAGGGCGCCGGGCGCGTCGACGTCGCCCGGGCGGTCGACCAGGAGGTCACCGCCGACGTCGCCGCAGTGGACTTCGGGCTGGTCCGCTGGACCGACGCCCAGCGGCCGCCGGTGAGCCGGAAGATCACCTACCGGAACCCGGGCGCAGCCCCGGTCACCCTCCGGCTGGCCCAGAACGCGAGCAGCGGCCTGCTGGACAAGCCCGCCCCCGCAGGCTTGTTCCGGCTGAGCGCCGACACCGTCACCGTCCCCGCGCACGGAACGGCGGACGTCACCCTCACCGGGACCCCGGAGGCCACCACGGCCTACGCCGCCTACAGCGGCGTGGTGACCGCGAGCACCGCGGACCGCCAGGTGTCGGTGCGCGTCCCGTTCGGCCTGGACCTCGAGCAGCCGTCCTACGACCTGCGCATCGACATGAAGAGCCGCACGGGCGCGGCCCCCGACACCGCGTACCTGCTCGTCCAGTCGGCCGACCGCAAGTCCTTCGAGGTGGAGGCGCTCGGCAAGAACAGCACCGTGGTGCGGCTGCCGAAGGACACCTACTCGGTGAGCGGCTTCTTCTTCGACGCGTCGTTCACCGAGGGCGTCATCGTGGGCGTGCCGAAGGTCGTGATGACCGCCGACCGGCAGGTCGCCGTCGACGCACGGAAGGCGAAGCCCGTGACCGTCTCGGCGCCGAGCCGCGCGGCGCGCATCCTCTCGGCGGAGATCGGCACCATCAGCCTGGGCGACGAACTGCTCTCCGTCACCATGAACAACGCGGTCGGCGAGGACCACATCGAGGGCGTGTACGCGACCCCGACGGCCCGGGACAAGGACGGGAAGTTCACCTACCTCGTCAGCACCGTCTGGGGTGACCCCACCGGCCCGGACGGCAATCCCTCGTCGGTCTACTACCTCTCCCGGCCGGTGCACGGCGCCATCCCGGCCGACCCGGGGTACCGTCCCCGCGCGTCGGAACTGGCCAGGGTGGACACCACCTTCGCCGCCACCACCCCGGGAACCACCGCGGCCCGCCTCGTCTGGATGTACGTCGACAACGTCCGCTTCAGCGCACCCTCGATGACGGGGCTGCCGGTCCCGACCCGGCGGGTCGACTGGTTCTCCGCGGCCGAGGGCCTGCGCTGGCAGGCGGCCTTCGACCAGAACAACATCTTCGACCCGGACACCCGCGGACAGAGCTACCTCGGCGATCTGCACGGCTACAAGGCCGGCGCCAGGGTCGAGGAGCGCTGGAACGGCGGCGTCCAGGCCCTGGGCCTCTCGTCGCAGATGGCCGCCTTCCGCGAGGGCGACACCGTCTACCGCCCCTTCCAGTCGGCCGCGAACGGCAACCTCGATCTGGTGGCCGACACGACGGCGGGCCTGCCCGCGGTGGAGCTGCGGCGCAACGGCGAACTCGTCTCCGAGGACTGGAGCATGAGCGACGTCCCCGCCGACCCGACCCCCGCCGACTACCGCCTGACGGTCGAGCAGGACCGCGACCTCGCCCCCAGCTCGGTCTCCACCCATGTGTCGGCCGAATGGCGCTTCCGGTCGCAGACCACCGCGACCCGTCAGGCGCTGCCGCTGTACGCGGTGCGCATGTCGCCCGAACTGGACGAGTGGAACCGTGCCAGGGCCGGTCGTGAGCTCCGCATCCCGGTCCTGGTCCAGCGGACGCCCGGCGCCGCCGAGTCGCCGATCCGCACCCTCACCGTCGAGGTCTCCTACGACGAGGGCCGGACGTGGCAGTCGGCCGCGGTCAAGGGAACCGGCACGCAGCGCACCGTGACCGCCGACAGCCCGCACCGTTCCTCGGGCGGATCGGTCAGCCTGCGCACCTACGTCAAGGACGCGGCGGGCAACTCCTTCAAGGAGACCGTGATCAGGGCCTACCTGCTCAAGTAGCCGCGACCGCGAGCACAGCCGCAAGCGCGGGACCGCGCTTGCGGCTGCGCGGCGCTCAGAGCCAGTTGCGGCGCGCCGCGTGCCATCCCAGTTGCATGCGGGTGGCGACGCCCGCGAGGCCCATCAGTCCCTGGATGCGACGCTGGACGGTGCGCTTGCTCACGCGGAGCTGCCCGGCGATCGCCTCGTCGGTCAGGCCGGCCACCATCAGGGACAGCAGGTGCCGGTCCTCCGGGGCCAGCGACGCGGCGTCCTCGGGGCCCGCGCCGCCGATCCGGCCCTCCTCGGTCACCCGGAGCGGGGCGCCGACCTCCCAGTAGCGCTCGAACAGGTCGATCAGCGCCTCCAGCAGACTGCTCTCCCGCACCAGCGCCGCCTTGAGCTCCTTGGGGTTGCCGGGGGCGCCCGAGGAGGCCAGTGGCAGGACGGCCACCGACCGGTCGGAGACCGCCATCCGCAGCGGCAGCCGTGGCACGGCGCGGGCGACCTCGCCGGCGTGCACCCCTCTGACGACGTTGTCGACCGCGCCGGGGTCGTCGAAGTACGCCTGCTCGTACAGGACCCGGTAGAGCACGCCCCGGGCGTGCGCGGCGAACTGCTCCTGGTTGCTCTCCGGGGACATGGCCACGTAACTGGCCTTGCAGAACCACGTCATCTCGTGACGGCTGTTGTCCTGGAGCTGCCGCAGCCGCTGCCGCAGGGCGGCCGCGCCGCTGATGATCTCGATCGCCTCGCCCCCGACCCGGGCCCGCGCGCCGCGCTGGTACGCCTGCACCATCTCGAACACCGCCACGCGGGTCCGGTCCAGGTCCTCGGAGTGGCGCTGGAGCCGCGGTACGAGGGCGACTTCCGGCGGGATGGCGGCGAACCAGCCGGGGCTGTCCTCCACCGGGTACGCCAGCCCCTTGGCCTCCAGCGCGAGCAGCAGCCGCCGGACCGCCGCGGTGTCGAGGCCGCAGCGGCCGGAGACCTCCTCGGCGGACGCCGACTCGTGGCCGAGCAGCAGGCGGTACACATCGCCCTCGGCGGCCGTGAGGCCCACCGTCTCCAGCATGTCGTCCCTCCCGTCACCGCCCGGCGCGATCCGGGGTCCGCGTCGGAGAACGTGTTTCGTCCGGCGTTGGATTCCATCAGCCCATCCGTCCGGGGACAACGTCGGTTGCCGAGGGCAACCGCGTGGCGGCACGAGACCCGTGCACCGTGCACCGTGCACCGGTGACCGTGGGGCGGGAGGCGTTCGCGCGGCCCGGGAGCGCGGGGTGCCGGTGCTGCTCGGCGGGGACCGCAACTGCCGCCGGTGTGACGCAGGAGTCCTGACCTGCGCCGCGACGGGGCGGGCTCATGCCCGCCCCGTCCGACCCGGCGCGGTTACCGCTGCCGGTCGGCGCGACGGCGGGCCACCAGGAGGGCGCCCGCGCCGAGGGCCAGGGTCCCGGCAGCGGCGGCGGTGAGGGGCAGGACCGAACCGGAGCCGGTGGACGCCAGGGCACCGCCGGTGGAGGAGAGGCCGGTGGTGCCCGTGCTGCGCGTGGTGGAGCTGCCGCCCGTGGCGCCGGTCCCGGAGCCGGACGTCGAGCCGGACGTCGAGCCGGAGCCTCCGGTGGAGGCCGTTCCGGAACCGCCGGAGGCCGTCCCGGAGCCTCCGGTCGTGCCTGTCGAGCCGCTGCCGCCCGTGGCCCCGGCACCGGCGACGTCGAGCAGGATGTCCGCGGTGTCGTTCGACCTGACGGTGTCGAAGGGGCGGGGGAGCTTCCCCGCGAGCGCCACCGAGCCCTTGGCCCCCGGCACCGCCTTGTCGATCCTCAGCTTGAAGTCATAGGTCTGCCCGCCGTGCTCGTCGACCCAGGAGTCGCCCATGCCGCATTCGTACGTCGCCGACCCCAGGTTCCTGCAGAATCCGGCGGACTTGGCGACCGACGTACCGGCCGGCATCTTGATGCGGACGACGGCCGGGGAGACGCCGTCCCGGAGCACCCAGCCCGGCCCGGCGTTGGTGAACTTCACCTCCAGCGGGACCGTGTCGCCGACCCCGCCCTCCAGCCGGGCACCCGTCACCTGGAAGTCGGCCGTGTTCTCGGCGGTCACGTCGACGGTTGCGAAGTCCCCGCCGTCCGGCCGGGCGGAGCCCGGGGCGGCCGGGGTGTCGTCGGGCCGCTCGACCAGCTTCACCGCGGGCGCGGTGCCGGGTATCGGCTCGAACCCGCCTTCCGAAACGGGTTCGGTGCCCCAGATCGCCACCCTCAACAGGTCGTACAAGGAGTGGTCGAGGACCTTCAGGGCCACTGGCTTTTCCAGCGCGTAGACGACGCCGGGTCTCACCGGCTGGTCGAACTCGCAGAGCAGGTTCGAAAAGGCCGGCAGATCATCGTGAGCCTGGCCATCCCAGCGTCCGCAGTTGGAGGGCACCTCGGTGTGGCTGAGGCCGCGGGTGACGTCGAACTCCATCCAGACCTTGTCGAGCGCCGCGGGGCCGGTGTTCGTGAAGGAGATCGGCACGCTGAGCGCACTGCCGGGCTTCACCCCGTCGATCGGGGCGATCTTGCCCAGCACCACCCCGGGTGCCGGGTCCGCGGCACCGGCGGGGGCGGCACCCAGCGCCATCAGCGCCAGGGCACCGACGGTACCGGCGGTCCAGCGGAGGGCACGGTGGCCGTGAGAAGTGGGAGTCATGGAATCCTCTGAGTGAAGTGGCGGCTGCCGACGGCTGAACCAAGGGTGAACACGTGCTCCACAGGAGACTTCCGCCGTCGTCGAAGGGTTGTAGGAGCCGGCGCAGCGGACGGCGGATCGTCCGGAGCCGCCGGCGTGCCTCACCTGCGGCGCGACGCGACCCCTGGCGCCGTGTCCGCCGCACCCGGCGCAGGGCGATCCGCGCCGCTTGCCGTCCAGGCGCCGGATTCCTGCCGGAGCCCGTCCGCTGTACCAGGAGGGGAACCGCGGGGGACGAATGCGCTCGCGGCGGGCCCAGCGGTGCGGCCCCCGGGGCGACGGGCGTCCCGATCGCCCTGCTGCCGGAAAGAGCGGGGCGCGGCGAGGATGCAGTGGGTCAGCGCCGCCGCGATGGGCAAGGATGGGGTCATGCCGAACCGCCTCGCCGACGCGACGTCGCCGTATCTCCTCCAGCACGCCGACAACCCGGTCGACTGGTGGCCCTGGGGGGAGGAGGCCTTCGCCGAGGCCGAGCGCCGGCAGGTGCCCGTCCTGCTGAGCGTCGGGTACGCGGCCTGCCACTGGTGCCATGTCATGGCGGGGGAGTCCTTCGAGGACGGGGAGACCGCCGCGTACCTCAACGAGCACTTCGTGTCGGTGAAGGTCGACCGCGAGGAGCGGCCCGACGTCGACGCCGTCTACATGGAGGCCGTGCAGGCGGCCACCGGCCAGGGCGGCTGGCCGATGACGGTGTTCCTGACCCCGCAGCGCGCACCGTTCTACTTCGGCACCTACTTCCCGCCGGCCCCGCGGCACGGCATGCCCTCGTTCCGCCAGGTGCTGCAGGGCGTCGAGGCCGCCTGGCGCGAGCGCCGCGACGAGGTCGGGGAGGTCGCGGCGAGCATCGTGAAGGACCTGGGCGCGCGCTCCATGGCCCTCGGCGGGACGACCCCGCCGGGACAGGAGGAACTCGCGGCGGCGCTGCTCGGGCTGACCCGGGACTACGACGCCGCGCACGGCGGCTTCGGTGGCGCGCCGAAGTTCCCGCCGTCGATGGCCCTGGAGTTCCTGCTGCGGCACCACGCGCGCACCGGTTCCGAGGGCGCGCTGCAGATGGCCGCGGACACCTGCGAGGCGATGGCCCGCGGCGGCATCTACGACCAGCTCGGGGGCGGCTTCGCGCGCTACTCCGTGGACCGGGAGTGGGTGGTGCCGCACTTCGAGAAGATGCTGTACGACAACGCCCTGCTGTGCCGGGTCTACGCCCACCTGTGGCGCGCCACCGGCTCCGACCCGGCCCGCAGGGTCGCCCTGGAGACCGCCGACTTCCTCGTCCGCGAACTGCGCACCCAGGAGGGCGGCTTCGCCTCCGCGCTCGACGCCGACAGCGACAAACCGGGCGGCGGTCACGGTGAGGGGGCGTTCTACGTCTGGACGCCGGCGGAACTGGAGGACGTCCTGGGTCCGGCGGACGCGGCCCTGGCAGCGGCGCACTTCGGCGTGACGGAGGAGGGCACCTTCGAGGAGGGCGCCTCGGTGCTCCAACTCCCGGCCGACGCGGGCCCGGCCGACGCGGAGCGCATCGCCTCCGTGCGGGAACGGCTCTTCGCTGCGCGCGAGACCCGCCCGCGCCCCGGCCGGGACGACAAGGTGGTCGCCGCGTGGAACGGGCTGGCGATCGCCGCCCTGGCCGAGACCGGCGCGTACTTCCAGCGGCCGGACCTCGTCGCGGCGGCCGTGGAGGCCGCGGACCTGCTGGTGCGGGTCCACATGGACGAGCACGGCCGGCTGGCCCGGACCTCGCGGGACGGCGTCGTGGGCGTCAACGCCGGTGTGCTGGAGGACTACGCGGACGTCGCGGAGGGCTTCCTCGCGCTCACCGCGGTGACCGGCGAGGGTGTGTGGCTGGACTTCGCGGGGCTGCTGCTCGACTCCGTGCTGCGGCACTTCACCGGGGAGGCGGGGGCGCTCTACGACACCGCGGACGATGCGGAGGCGCTGATCCGCAGGCCCCAGGACCCGACCGACAACGCCGCGCCCTCGGGCTGGACGGCCGCTGCCGGGGCCTTGCTGTCGTACGCCGCGTACACCGGCTCGGACCGGCACCGCGAGGCCGCCGAGCAGGCGCTCGGGGTCGTGGGCGCGCTCGCCGGCCGGGTGCCGCGGTTCATCGGCTGGGGGCTGGCCGTCGCCGAGGCCGCGCTCGACGGTCCCCGCGAGGTCGCGGTGGTCGGCCCGGTGGACGACGCCGGGACGGCGGCGCTGCACCGCGTCGCGCTGCTGGGCACCGCCCCGGGCGCGGTGGTCGCCGTCGGCGCGCCGGGCACCGGCGAGTACGCCCTGCTGGCCGACCGCCCGCTGATCGGCGATCGTCCGGCCGCTTACGTCTGCCGCCACTTCGTGTGCGCGGCCCCGACGGCCGACCCCGAAGCACTGGGGGAGCAGCTCGGCGCGCGCTGACCCCGGCGTACGGCAGAGCCGGGCCCCCGTCGACCCGTCACGATCACCCAGCCGACCACCGGTGCGGGGTCCGGGCCCGGTTGCCGCATCCCCGGCCGCCCCGCTCGGAGGTGCCCCCAGGCGCGGAGCTTCCCCGGACTTCGGCCCGGGGAAGCGGCCGAGGCGTCCGAGTGGCCCCGCTCCGGCGATTCCTGACGACCCGCCGCCTTGCGACGCACCGCGCAGGGGGCTCTTCCAGCGGTGGCCGGCGGAGCCGATGGGACGACAGGGCCCGGCGAACCGGACCCGCGCCGCTCTCGGCGGTCGTCAGCGGCCGTGCAGGTTCGCCGCGAGCAGGGTCAGCGCGCGGTCGAGGATCGCGGCGAGGTCGTCGCCGCCGCCCGTGTCGATCCAGTGGAAGACGGCCTCGCTCCAGGCGCCGATCAGCGCCCCGACGACGATCCGGATCTCGAAGTCGTCCTCGGGGCGCCCCAGACGCTCGGCGGTGACGGAGGCCAGCAGCCGGCTGGACTCCTGGATGTTCTCGCCCATGCGGGCGCGGATGGCCGGGACGGTGCGCACCAGCCGCAGCCGCTGCCGCATCTCGTCCAGTTCGGCCGGGTCGGTGAACATCTCCCGCAGCGGCCCCAGCAGGGCGTGCCGCACCGACTCGACGATGGGCTCCGTCACCGGGCGGTCGCGCAGCGCGGCCACCATGACGGGGTCGTACTCGTCGGTGAGGACGATGTCCTCCTTGGTCGGGAAGTACCGGAAGACCGTGCTGGCGGAGACCTCGGCCGCGTCCGCGATCTGCTCGACGGTGGTGCCGTCGTACCCCTGCGCCTCGAAGAGCCGGTAGGCCGCGCGGCGGATGGCCCGGCGGGTCTGGATCTTCTTGCGCTCGCGGAGGCCGGGTCTGGTCGAGCTCGTCGGTCTCGTCGGTGCGGTCACGTGGTCATTGTCGGGCATCGGTCGCCGGCGCGGCCACGGCGGCGGACACCGTAGCCCGCGTCTTCCCGCCCGTGCCCGGCAGGAAGAGGGCGGTCAGGACGGCGGCCGCCACCGAGGCGCCGCCGCAGACGAGCAGGGCGAGGTCCATGCCGTGCACATAGGCCGCGTCCGCGGAGGCGGCCAGCGCCCGGTCGCCCAGGGCGGCGGCCACCGCGTGCGCCGCGCCGACGGAGCCCGCGGCGGTGCCGGCGGCCGCGGCGGGCAGGCCGGTGGTGTCGAGCCGGCCGGTGTACGCGCCCGCGAGCAGGCTGCCCAGGATGGCCACGCCGATCGCGCCGCCGGTCTGCCGCAGGGTCATCAGCAGCCCGGAACCGGCGCCGGCGCGCTCCTTCGGCAGGGCGCCGAGCGCGGCGTCCATGGCCGGGATCATCGCGAAGCCGAAGGCGAACCCGGTGACCGACAGCCACAAAGCGGTGAACCCGTAGCCGTCGTGCACCTGGGTACGGCTGCCGAGCACGGCGGCCCCGGCGAGCGCCACCAGCCCGGCGGTCACCACCGGCCGCGCCCCGAACCGCGCGACCAGCGGCGCGCTGCCCCGGGCCGCCACCATCAGGCCGCCCATCATGGGCAGCAGCCGCAGGCCGGTGCCCAGGGCGTCGTTGCCGAGCACGGCCTGCAGGTACTGCGGCAGCACGAAGAGCAGCCCGGTGAGGATGAAGGTCACCAGCGTCGCGGCGACCGCGTTCCACAGGAAGCCGCGCTGCCGCAGCAGGCCGACGTCGAGCATCGGCCGTTCCTGGCGGCGTTCGCGCAGCACCAGCCCGGCGAGCAGGGCGACGGCGCCGAAGAGCGCGAGGAGCACCAGCGGATCGGCCCAGCCCCGCCGCGGGGCCTCGATGATGCCGAGGACCAGCGCGCCGAGCCCGGTCATCACCAGCGCGGTGCCGGGCAGGTCGATCCGGGGTGTGGCGGGGTCGCGGGTCTCGGGCAGCAGGAGGAGGCAGGCGGTGATGCCGACGGCGACCAGCGGGACGTTGACCCAGAAGATCGAGCCCCACCAGAAGTGGTCGAGCAGGACGCCGCCGATGATCGGCCCGAGCGGCAGGCCCAGCGCCATGGCGGCGGTGACGGCGCCGACCGCCTTGGAGCGCTCCTCGGGCCCGAACAGCGAGGGCAGGACCGACAGCGCGAGCGGCATGACCAGCGCGGCCCCCAGGCCCATCACCGTGCGGGCGGCGACCACCGGCCCGGGGCTGCCGGCGAGGACGCCGAGCACCGAGCCGGCGAGGAAGACCGCCAGGCCCGCGACGAGCATCCGGCGCCGCCCCCAGCGGTCGCCCAGCAGGCCCGCCGGGAGCATCGCGGCGGCGAACACCACGGTGTAGGCGTCCACGATCCACTGCTGGTCGCCGGTGTCGGCGCCGAGTTCGGCGGCCATGGTCGGCAGCGCCACGTTCAGGATCGTCATGTCGAAACCAAGGACGAGCATGCTCGCCACCAGCGCGCCGAGGGCCCACCAGCGGCGGGGGTCGTTCGTCGTCATGGCGCGACTCTTTCCGATAGCCGGTATCAAATGACAGTGACTCTCAAAAAAAGGTAGCTGTCAATGCGGGTATGCGAAAGCCCCGCGGACCGCCGGAGCGGTGCGCGGGGCTCTCGGGGCCGCTGCGGTGGGCTACGCGTGGTTGTAGGCCACCAGCGAGATGCCGACGTAGTGGGCGATGAAGGCGGCGAGGGTGAACGAGTGGAAGACCTCGTGGAAGCCGAAGAAGCGCGGCGAGGGGTTGGGGCGCTTGGTGCCGTAGACGATCGCGCCGACGCTGTAGAGCAGGCCGCCGACGACGATCAGTACCAGCACGGCGACACCGCCGCGCCGCATGAAGTCGGGCAGGAAGAAGACCGCCGCCCAGCCGAGCGCGATGTAGCAGGGCGTGTAGAGCCAGCGCGGGGCGCCGACCCAGAAGACCCGGAAGGCGATGCCGGCCAGGGCTCCCGCCCACACCAGCCAGAGCAGTATCTCCTGCTTGCCGGTGGGCAGCAGGAGCAGGGTGAGCGGCGTGTAGGTGCCCGCGATGATCAGGAAGATGTTCGCGTGGTCGAGGCGGCGCAGCACGGCCTCGCCGCGCGGACCCCAGTTCCCGCGGTGGTAGAGCGCGCTCACTCCGAACAGCGCGCAGGCGGTCACGGTGAAGACGGCGCAGGCGATCCGCCCGCGGGTGCTCTCCGCGAAGGCGGTCAAGGTGACGCCCGCGACCAGGACGGCGGGGAACATCCCCGCGTGCAACCACCCCCGGAGTTTGGGCTTCAGTGGGGCGGCGACGGCGGCGAGTTCATCAAGGGCGGGAGGCACAACGGGAGTCTCGTCCACGGAGCTCATGAGGTCAATGCTACCTACGCTCGCGTAAGTTACCTGTAGGTAACTTGCGATGTCGCCGGACGGGGGGAGTGGCGCTGCTCACCTCACGCGCCCTGGACAGATCCCGTTTCCTGTCCTGATACTCATATGAGTGCGGTCGGCACCGGATGAGCAACCCACGAAGCAGCATCCGGGTCGCAGCCCCCAAGGGGTCCCAACAAAACACCCTCGAAAACTGACGCCAGGTGAGTGCACACCGGGCGGAACGGAGCGATCGTGGCGCGCGTCAATGCGGCTCCCACCCATCATCAGGACCTGATCGCCTGGGTCGGCGAGATCGCCGAACTGACCCAGCCCGACGAGATCGTGTGGTGCGACGGCTCGGAGGAGGAGTACCAGCGCCTGGCCGACGGGCTCGTGAAGCAGGGCACCTTCACGAAGCTCGACCCGATCAAGCGCCCCAACTCGTACTACGCCGCCTCCGACCCGACCGACGTCGCTCGTGTCGAGGACCGCACCTTCATCTGCTCGGAGAAGGAGCAGGACGCCGGCCCGACCAACCACTGGAAGGCCCCCGCCGAGATGCGGGAGATCTTCACCGGACCGCAGGGACTCTTCCGCGGCGCCATGCGCGGCCGGACCATGTACGTCGTCCCGTTCTGCATGGGCCCGCTCGGCTCCGAGCTGTCCGCGATCGGCGTGGAGATCACCGACTCCGCGTACGTCGCCACCGCCATGCGCACCATGACGCGCATGGGCCAGGACGTGCTGGACGCGCTCGGCGAGGACGGCTTCTTCGTGCGGGCCGTGCACACCGTGGGCGCCCCGCTGGAGCCCGGCCAGGACGACGTTCCGTGGCCGTGCAACTCCACCAAGTACATCTCGCACTTCCCCGAGACGCGCGAGATCTGGTCCTTCGGCTCCGGCTACGGCGGCAACGCGCTGCTCGGCAAGAAGTGCTACGCGCTGCGCATAGCCTCGGTCATGGCGCGGGACGAGGGCTGGCTGGCCGAGCACATGCTCGTCCTGAAGCTCACCCCGCCGCGCGGCGGGGCCGAGGCCGTCAAATACGTGGCCGCCGCCTTCCCGAGCGCCTGCGGCAAGACCAACCTCGCGATGCTGGAGCCGACGATCCCCGGCTGGACCGTGGAGACGATCGGCGACGACATCGCCTGGATGCGCTTCGGCGAGGACGGCCGTCTCTACGCGATCAACCCCGAGGCCGGCTTCTTCGGGGTCGCGCCGGGCACCGGCGAGCACACCAACGCCAACGCGATGAAGACCCTGTGGGGCAACTCGGTCTTCACCAACGTCGCCCTCACCGACGACAACGACGTCTGGTGGGAGGGCATGACGGAGGAGCTCCCGGCGCACCTCACGGACTGGAAGGGCAACTCCTGGACGCCGGAGTCGGGGACCCCCGCCGCCCACCCCAACGCCCGCTTCACCGTGCCCGCCGCCCAGTGCCCGACGATCGCGCCCGAGTGGGAGGACCCCAAGGGCGTGCCGATCTCGGCCATCCTCTTCGGCGGCCGCCGCGCCTCGGCGGTCCCGCTGGTCACCGAGTCCTTCGACTGGCAGCACGGTGTCTTCCTCGGCGCCAACGTCGCCTCCGAGAAGACCGCCGCCGCCGAGGGCAAGGTCGGTGAGCTGCGCCGCGACCCGTTCGCGATGCTGCCGTTCTGCGGCTACAACATGGGCGACTACTTCGGCCACTGGGTCGGGCTGGGCAAGACGCACGACGCCGACAAGCTGCCGAAGATCTACTACGTGAACTGGTTCCGCAAGGACGCGGACGGCCGGTTCGTGTGGCCCGGCTTCGGTGAGAACAGCCGCGTGCTGAAGTGGATCGTCGAGCGCCTCAACGGCCGGGCCGAGGGCGTCGAGACCCCGATCGGCATCCTCCCGGCCGAGGGCTCCCTGGACGTCGCCGGGCTGGACATCGAGCAGAAGGACCTCGATCTGCTGCTCTCGGTGGACATCGAGACCTGGCGCGAGGAGGCCTCGCTCATCCCGTCCCACCTGGAGACCTTCGGCGACCACACGCCCACGGAGCTGTGGGACGAGTACCGCGCCCTGGTGAAGCGCCTGGGCTGACCGCCCGCCGGAATCCGGGTCCCCCGGCCCTCCTCGCGTGTGCGGCGCGGGCGGGCGGTCCCGGCGGTAGGCGCGGCCCCGGTGGCGGGGGGTCCCTGACCCTGACCAACCCCCGCCGGACGGGTCCGGCCGACCCTCACAGAGCCCGGGGCCCGGACATGACGCGTGCGACGTCGTGTCCGGGCCCCGGGCGGTGGTGCCTCAGACGGTCGCGGCGTGGGCCGCGAGACGGCGCTCGGCGAGCGCCACCGCCTCCGTGTCCTGCCGTGACTCGGCGACGACCAGTGCCCGGCCGGCGAGCGCGTGCGCCCGCCGGTGGAGGGCGGCCGTGCGGGCGGGATCCCCGGCCCCGCGGCCGGCGGGGAGCCGGAGCGGCGGCCGGCCCTGGTGCAGTCGTGCCACCACCTCCGCGAGCTGCTCCGCCGCGCGGTCGAGCTCGGGGCACGGTGCCGACCCCCGCAGCTCGTCGGTGACGGTCAGCAGGGCGGCGAGGTGGCCGGCGAGCTGGAGGTCCAGCTCCTCGTCACGGCTGCGTCGCGGAAGGCGGGGCGCCGTCGCCGTATGGACCGATTTGGTGCGGATCGGCTCGTACATGGGTGCACTCCTCCTGCGTTCAGGAGTACATCCTAGCTTGGACTCAGTCCAAGATGCGAGTGATTCAAGACATTGGTCCGGACTACGGCTGGCCGTAGCCGTCCAGGAACCGCCCGATACGGCCGACCGCGTCCGTCAGGTCCTCCTTCGAGGGCAGGGTGACCAGCCGGAAGTGGTCCGGCTCGGGCCAGTTGAAGCCGGTGCCCTGGACCACCAGGATGCGTTCCGCGCGCAGCAGGTCCAGCACCATCTGCTGGTCGTCCTTGACCTTGTAGACCTTGGGATCCAGCCGCGGGAACGCGTACAGCGCGCCCTTCGGCCGCACGCAGCTGACCCCGGGGATCTGCGTCAGCAGCTCGTACGCCGCGTCCCGCTGCTCCGCCAGCCGGCCGCCCGGCAGCACCAGGTCCTTGATCGACTGGCGGCCGCCCAGCGCGGTGGCCACCGCGTGCTGCGCCGGCACATTGGCGCACAGCCGCATGTTGGCCAGGATCGTCAGGCCCTCCAGGTAGCTGGTCGCGTGCTCCTTGGGGCCGCAGACCGCGAGCCAGCCGCTGCGGTAGCCCGCCACCCGGTAGGCCTTCGACAGCCCGTTGAAGGTGAGCGTCAGCAGGTCGGGGGCGATGGCCGCGGTGGGGGTGTGCGTGACGCCGTCGTAGAGGATCTTGTCGTAGATCTCGTCCGAGCAGACGATCAGGTTGTGCCGGCGGGCGAGGTCGGTCAGCTGCCGCAGCAACTCGTCGTCGTACACCGCGCCCGTCGGGTTGTTCGGGTTGATGATCACCAGTGCCTTGGTGCGGTCGGTGATCTTCCGCTCGATGTCGGCGAGGTCCGGGAACCAGTCCGCCTGCTCGTCGCAGCGGTAGTGCACCGGCGTACCGCCGGACAGCGAGACCGCCGCCGTCCACAGCGGGTAGTCCGGTGCCGGGATCAGCACCTCGTCGCCGTCGTCCAGCAGCGCCTGCATCGCCATCTGGATCAGCTCGGACACCCCGTTGCCGAGGTAGATGTCCTCGACGTCCAGGTCGATGCCCTTGGTCTGGTAGTGCTGCATCACCGCGCGGCGGGCCGGGAGGATGCCCTTGGAGTCGCCGTAGCCGTGCGCGCCGCCGAGGCTGCGCAGCATGTCCTCGAGGATCTCCGGGGGGCACTCGAAACCGAAGGCCGCCGGATTGCCGGTGTTCAGCTTCAGGATGCGGTGACCTGCCGCTTCCAGCCGCATGGCCTCCTCCAGCACCGGGCCGCGGATGTCGTAGCAGACGTTGGAGAGCTTCGTGGACTGGATCACCTGCATGTCCGTGAGCTTACGGCCACGTAACGCCGATCGCCCCGTGTTCTTGACCACGTGTGCGCCGAACGGTGACGGACCGCTACCCTCGCGGCATGTTCTCGTTGCTCAACGACGAACCCGTCGCCACCGCCGGCGACGACCTCCTCGGCACGGGCGGTGCCGCACGGCAACTGGCCCGGCTGCTGATCGACTCCCGCGGCTCCACCCCCCTCACCCTCGCCGTCGACGCGGGCTGGGGGATGGGCAAGAGCAGCCTCATGCGCCTGGTCGACGCCGAACTCTCGGGCACCGCCGACGTGCACACCGTCTGGTACAACGCCTGGACCTCGCGCGGCGCCGACGCCCTCGAAGGCCTCATCAAATCCGTCCTGGCGCAGTTCGACCGTCGCCTGCTGCGGCGCGCGCTGCACCGTGCGACCGAGCACCGCGTGCTGCTGCGGACCCTCCGCGCCGGAACGGCGCTGCTCGCCGGGCCGCTCGGCGCGGCGGGACTGGTGGACGAGCTCTGGCGCAGCCTGTCCGCCGACGCCCAGGCCCGCAACGACATGCGGGACGCCCTGCGGGACCTGGCCGCGCAATGGGCGCAGACCGCCGAGCACGCGCCGCGCCGGCTGCTCGTCGTCTTCATCGACGACCTCGACCGCTGCTCCGAGGAGACCGTGCTGGCCGTCTGCGAGGCCGTCAAGGTCTACCTCGACGTCCCCGGTCTGGCCTTCGTCATCGGCTGCGACCGCTCCGCGCTGTCCCCCGGCGGCCTGCTGGGCGACCTGTCCCCGGCGGGCTCCGCCTTCATGGAGAAGATCTTCCAGACCAACTACCGCGTCCCGCCGCCGGACGACATCGAGGCGTACGTGCGCGGCTGCGCCGCCCGGGCCGGCATCGGCGACCTCCTCGACGGCCCGCACATCGCGCTGCTGGCCGAGCGCACCGGGCGCAACCCGCGCCGCGTCAAACGGCTGCTCAACGGCTTCGTCCTGGAAGCCGGACTCAATCCCCTCTGGCGGGACTTCGGGCCCGAGGTCATGCTCCGCACGCTCCTGCTGCAGCACCTGTACGGGGACTTCCACCGCGTGCTGGTGAGCGGCCGCGGCGGCGACGCGATCCAGGAGTTCCTGGACTACCGTGCGGTGCGCCGGTTGCTGCGCGCGCCCGCGCCCCTGACCGGTCAGGGCAGTGAACTGGTGCGCCGCCTGCTCACCGAGCACGAGGTGCCGCTCGCCGCCGACCCGGCGCCGCAGGATCGCACGCGGGCACTGGCCGAACTGGAACGCCGGCTGCCCCCCGCCTTCGTGGCGCTGGTCGGGGACCGGGGGTTCACCTCGCTCGTGGACGACCTCGTCCGGATGCCCGAGGCCGCCGGTCTGATCCGCCGCCTGCGGCGGTCGCCGCGGGCCGCGGCGGTGACCACGGTCGAACTGGACGAGGAGCGGGCCCCGCAGGCAGCCCCCGAACCCCCGGAGCCCGGCCCGTACACCGGTCTGAGCGTGCTGTGGATCGACGACAACCCGCACACCGTCTCCTCCGAGGTCCACGCGCTGCGGAGCAGGGGCGCCCGGGTCGAGGTGGTCGAGGACCGCGCCGGTGCCGAGGAGTGGCTGCGGGCCGCCGCCCCCGACCTGCTGCTCTCCGACATCGGACGGCACGGCGACCCCCAGGCGGGCTTCACCGACCTCGAGCACCTGCGCGGCACGGGCCGCTACACCGGTCCCGCGCTCTTCTACACCGGCTGGGTCGCCCCGGAACGCGAGGAACGCGCCCGGCAGGCCGGCGCGCTCGGCGTCGCCGCCGAACCCGCCGCGCTGTACGGGCTCATCGACCGGATGCTCCGGCAGCCCGGCGCCGTACCGAGCGTCCCGCCAGCACGTCCGTCCGCCGGCCGTCCTCGATGACGAACCGTCCGTCGATCAGCACGTGGGGAATGCCGGTGGGCAGCCCTCGCGGCCGCTCGAACGTCGCGCCCGCCGCCACCGTCGCGGGGTCGAACAGCACCAGGTCGGCGCGGTGGCCCTCGCGGACCAGCCCGCGGTCGGTCAGCCCCAGCCGGGCGGCCGGGCGGCCGGTCAGACGCGCGACGCAGCCCTCCAGCGAGAGCACCCCCAGCTCCCGTACGTAGCGGCCCAGATAGTGCGGGAAGGTGCCGTACGCGCGCGGATGCGGCTTGTCCCCGACGAGCAGCCCGTCGCTGCCGCCGGTGTGCGCCCGGTGCCGCATGATCGCCCGGACGTTCTCCTCGTGGCCCACGTGCTGCAGGATCGTTGTGCCCAGCCGGTCCTCCAGCAGCAGCCGGCGCGCCGTGGCGAAGTCCGGTACCCGGTGGCCCACGTGGGCCCTGAGCGCCGGCTCGCGCACCCCGGACACCTCGATCGTCGACCAGTCCACGGGCACCCCGTGGCAGCCGTCCGAACCGTCCACCTCCATGGCCCGCCGGATGCGCTCCGCCTGCGCGTCGTCCCGGAGCCGGGCGAGGGTCGCCTCCGGGCCGCCCTCCGTCGCCCAGCTCGGCAGCGTCGCGGCGAGCGTGGTGGAACCCGGCAGATACGGATAGGTGTCCAGGCTGATGTCCGCGCCCGTCGCCAACGCCGCGTCCAGCAGCGCCAGCAGATCCGGCGCACGGCCGGCGTTCACGCCGAAGTTCATCGTCGCGTGGGCCAGGTGCAGGGCGCAGCCGGCCTCGCGGGTCAGCGCGATCATCTCCGCGTAGGCCTCCAGCGCGCCCGCGCCGTAACTGCGGTGGTGCGGGCAGTAGTAGCCCCCGTGGGCGGCCACGACCCGGCACAGCTCGGTCAGTTCCGCGTCCGAGGCGTACATCCCCGGGGTGTACGTCAGCCCCGACGACATCCCCACCGCCCCCTGCGCCATGCCCTCCGCGACCAGCTCCTTCATCCGGTCCAGCTCGGCATGCGTCGCCGGGCGGTCCTCCCACCCCACGGCGAGGATCCGCACGGTGCCCTGCGGGACGAGGTACGCGGCGTTCACGGCGATGCCCCGGTCCAGGCGGTCCAGGTACTCGCCGACGCTGCGCCAGTCGTAGTCCAGCCCGTCCGGATCGCCGTTCCATCCCGCGAGTTGGCTGCGCAGCCCGGCGAGGGTGGCGTCGTCCACGGGCGCGTACGACAGCCCGTCCTGCCCCAGCACCTCCAGGGTGACCCCCTGTGCCGTCTTGGCCTCGTGCGCGGGGTCGGTCAGCAGGGCGAGGTCGCTGTGCGCGTGCATGTCGATGAACCCGGGGGCGAGTGCGAGCCCGGTGGCGTCCAGGGTCCGGCGTGCGCCGCGCACGGTTCCGATCTCCGCGACGCGGCCGTTGCGCAGGCCGACGTCCGCGACGTACGGGGGTTTTCCGGTGCCGTCCACGATGGTCGCGTTGCGGATGCCCAGATCCATGCGCGGCGCTCCTCCTTTTCCGCAGGTTTTTCCCCGCCCGCCCGCCCGTGTGCCCTGTGAAGTCAGTGATCCCGGCGCGCGTGCGGGGTGCGCCGGGTGCGGGGCCTCCGGGGCTGGGCATTCTGGACAGCACATTTCGGTGCCTCGGGCACGATCTGTTGATCACCCCGGGTCATGCACCCAAATATGCTCCACAGTCCAGAACACCCACCCCTACGACCCCGCCCCCTCAGTTTCGTCATGCGCCTGATCCCCGGTGGGGGGTAGAGACGGCACGATGCTCGGGCCACCGTTGGCGCAGCGCAGTCCAAGGGCGCAGCCGTCACCGCCTACAGCACCCCCACCGGCCCGGGTGGGGGCGTGGCGGGGTCCTCCCCCAGCGGCAGCTGGGGGAGGGCGGGCGGGGAAAAAACCTACCCGGGCGGTCAGAAGAAGGTACGGACGAAGTCCGTGACGACCCCGGTCTCGCCCACGACAGGAATGAGCTGCCATTTGTCGAACGCCGTGCACGGATGCGACACCCCCAGCCCCACCCAGTCCCCGACCGCCAGGTCGACCCCGCCCGGGGCCACGGACACGAACGCGTGCTGGTCGGCGAGCCTGGTGACGGTCAGTCCCGCCGCCGGGACGGTGGAGCCGCCGGCGGCGGGGCGCACGACCTGCGGCACCGGGAGATCGAGGTCGTAGGGCGCGTCGCGCTTGCCCGCGTTGAGGAGGGCGAGCCCCGGTTCGGGCCGGGAGAGCACCTGGGCCCACAGCCGGAACGCAGGCTCCAGTGAGCCCTCCGCGGCGATCCGGCCGCGGAAGGGCGTGACGTCCCGGTAGTGGACGTCGTCGTGGGTGACGTAGGCCCCGGACCGCAGGAGTTTGAGTACGGGACGGGACAACGGCCCCAGGGAGCCGAAGGCCTCGGCCACCCCGTCGAACCATTCGCTGCCGCCCGCGCTGACCACGATCTCCTCGGCCGCGACGAAACGCCCCGCCGCGTCGAAGTCCCCCGCCAGTGCGACGAGTTCGTCCAGCCAGGCGCGCGGGTCCGGCGTGGGCGCCTCGTAGCCCGCGACGCCGACCAGCCGCAGGTGCCGCGCCGCGGTCACCGCGTCCGCGACGCGTGCCGCCTCGACGGGACCGCGCACCCCCGTGCGGCCGCCCGCCGCGCCGAGTTCCACCACGACGTCGACGACGCCGGTGAGGGCCGCGTCCATGAGCTCGACGCCCTGGACGGAGTCGACGTAGCAGACGAAGCGGAAGCCGGGGTCCTCCGCGAGCTCGCGGGCGAGCCAGCGCAGTGCCGCCGCGTCGACGAGTTCGTTGGCGAGGAAGACCCGCGGCACGCCGAACGCCCGGTAGACCCGCACCTGGTGCGGGGTGGCGGCGGTGATGCCCCAGGCGCCGTACGCGATCTGGCGGGCGAACAGTTGCGGGGCCATCGAGGTCTTGCCGTGCGGTGCGAAGGCGAGCCCGTGCTTGTCCGTGTAGGCGGCGAGCTGGGCGAGGTTGTGCTCCAGGGCGGGCCCGGAGAGCGTGAGCAGCGGGGTGGTGAAGCCGCCGTCGAACAGGGAGCGGCGCTCGGCGGCGAGTTCGCCGACGGTGCGTCCGTCCGCGTCGGGGGGAAGCCCCTTGAAGCGGTGGTCCACGCGTTCCTCGCGCAGCTCGTCGATCCGCATGGGGCCTCCCAGGAGCGTTGCAATATGTGCAATGGTCATTGCGTATGGTGTTCCGACGTGTCTAACATCCCTGCCGGCGCCGGGTCAACGGTGCCCAGGAGGGAGCCGAAGTGAGCGTGGACGTCGTGTGCGTGGGCGAATCCATGGTGACCTTCGTGCCCTCCGCGCCAGGGCAGCGCCTCGCCGAGGCCGCCTCGTTCGCGCGCGGCACCGGCGGCGCCGAGTCCAACGTCGCCTGCGCGCTGGTGCGGCTCGGCCACACCGCCCGCTGGATCAGCCGGGTGGGCGCGGACCCGTTCGGGGACCTTCTGCTCGCGCAGATCGCCGCGGCCGGAGTCGACGTCTCCGCCGTGCGCCGCGACCCAGACCGTCCCACCGGCGTCTACTTCCGCACCGGGGACGGCGAGGTCGCGTACTACCGGGCGGGCTCCGCGGCGACCGCCCTGTCCCCGGCGGCCGTCGGGCGCGAGGAGGCATGGGCGGGCAGGGTCCTGCACCTGTCCGGCATCACGGCCGCGCTCTCGGCGGGCTGCGCCGACCTCGTGCGCGAGCTGACCGCGCCGGGGCCCGGGCGCCCGCTGGTCTCCTTCGACGTCAACTACCGCCCCGCCCTGTGGCGTTCCGGTGACCCGGCGCAACTCGCCGAGCTCGCGCGCCGCTGCGACCTGGTCCTGGTCGGCGAGGACGAGGCGGAGGCCGCCTGGGGCCTGCCGGACGCCGACGCCGTGCGCGAGGCGCTGCCCGGGCCCGCCGTGCTCGTCGTGAAGCAGGGCGCGCTGGGGGCCACCGCCTACGAGGGCACCGGTGCGGGCGTCTTCGTCCCCGCGGCCGGCGCGCCGGTGGTCGACCTGGTCGGCGCGGGCGACGCCTTCGCCGCCGGATTCCTGTCCGCGACACTGCGCGCGCTGCCGCTGCCCGACCGGCTCGCCCGCGGGCACGCGCTGGCCGCCGCGGCGATCGGGGTACGCGGCGATTCCCTTGCCGTACTCGGGGACGAGGCATGGGGGAGACTGCGCGCATGAGCCAGACCGTGGACCGCGCCCTGCGCATCCTGCCCCTCCTCGCGGAGGGGCCCGCCAACCTCGAACAGGTCGCCACCCGCCTGGACGTGCACAAGTCCACCGCGCTGCGGCTGCTGCGCACGCTGCACGAGCACGGCATGGTCTACCGCCAGGACGACCAGCGCTACCGGCTGGGCACCAGGCTGTTCGCCCTCGCCCAGGAGGCGATGGAGAACCTGGACGTCCGCGGCATCGCGCACCCCCACCTCGTCGCCCTGGGCGAGCTGACCGGCCACACCGTGCACCTCGCCGTGTACGAGGAGGGCGAGGTCGTCTACATCGACAAGGTGGACAGCCGCTACCCAGTCCGCATGTACTCGCGGATCGGCAAGCCTGTCGCCATCACCGTGGCGGCCGTCGCCAAGCTGCTGCTGGCCGACCTGCCCGAGGCCGAGCGGCGCGCGGTCGCCCGGGGGCTGGAGTACCCGCGCTACACCTCCCGTTCGACCCCGGACGCCGCCGCCCACCTGGCCGAACTCGCCCGCGTGCGCGAGCAGGGCTGGGCGAGCGACCTCGGCGGCCACGAGGAGTCGATCAACTGCGTCGCCGCGCCGATCCGCGGCGCGGACGGGCGCGTCGCGGCCGCCTGTTCCCTGTCCGCCCCCAATGTGGTCGTCAGCGCGGAGGACCTGCTCCGGCTCCGCCCGCAGGTCCAGCGCACCGCGGAGGCGATCAGCCGCGAGTACTCCGGACAACCCAGCCAAGGAGCCCGATGAGCGACAAGACCGCGATCACCCCGGCGACCCACACCACCCCGCCGGCCACGTTCTCCCACGGGGTCCGCAAGGGCAACATCCTCCAGGTCGCCGGCCAGGTCGGCTTCGGCCCCGCGGTGCCGGGCCGGGCCCCCGCCCCGGTCGGGCCGGGGCTGCGGGAGCAGACCCTGCAGACCCTCGCCAACGTCCAGGCGGTACTGGAGGCGGGCGGCGCCTCCTGGGAGGACGCCGTCATGATCCGCGTCTACCTCACCGACACCGCCCACTTCGCCGAGTTCAACGCCCTCTTCGACGAGTACTTCGCCGGCCTGGAGGGCGCCCCCGCCGCCCGTACGACGGTCTACGTCGGCCTGCCCGCCGGGCTGCTCGTCGAGATCGACGCCCTGGCCGTCCTGGACTGACGCCCGCCCCCACCGCGGTGGGGCCGGCGGTGTGAACGTGACACCGCGCCCCCGGGGCGCGGGACCTCTCCCGGGGGCGCGGTGGGTCTGGGTGACGGTCCCGCCGGTTACGGCAGCCCGTGCACGTGCGGGCCGACCGTGCCCGAGAAGCCGTTGCCGTTCGCCGCGTCCCAGTTGGTGGACCAGGTCATCGCGCCGCGCAGCCCCGGCCAGGTGGTGGAGGGCTTGAACGAGCCGCAGTTGGTGCCCTTGGTCAGGCAGTCCAGGGCGTTGTTCACGACGGTCGGCGAGACGTAGCCGCTGCCCGCCGCCCGGGATGACGCCGGCAGGCCGAGACCCACCTGTGAGGGTGCCAGACCGCTCTGCAGCTGGATGCAGGCCAGGGCGGTGATGAAGTCGACCGTGCCCTGGGAGTACACCTTGCCGTCGCAGCCGTTCATTGAACCGCTGTTGTAGTACTGGGTGTTGACGACGGTCAGGATGTCCCTGATGTTGAGCGCGGTCTGGAAGTAGCCGAAGGACGTCGACTGCATGTCGATGGTCTGCGGGGCCATCGTGATGATCAGCCCGGTGCCCGCCTTGGCCGACAGGGAACGCAGCGCCTGCGTCATCCAGGTCGCGTTGATCCCGTTCTCCAGGTCGATGTCGACGCCGTCGAACCCGTACGTCTGCATCAGCGAGAAGACGCTGTTCGCGAAGTTGTTCGCCGAGGCGGAGTCGGTGACGCTGATCGTGCCGTTCTGGCCGCCGACGGAGACGACGACCTTCTTGCCGGCCGCCTTCTTCGCCGCGATGTCGGCCTTGAACTGGCCGACCGAGTAGTTCAGCGCCGGGTCGAGGGTGAAGGAGACCGCGCCGGGCGTGGTGGTGGCGTCGGCGAACGACACCGCGATGATGTCGTACTGGCTCGGGACCTGCGCGATGGTCTGCACGGTGGCGCCGTTGTTGAAGTTCTGCCAGTAGCCGGTGAGCACGTGCTTGGGCAGCGAGCCGCCACCGGTGGGCGTCGGGGTCGGCGTCGGGTCCGTCGGGGTGGGGGTCGGCGTCGGGTCCGTGGGGGTGGGTGTCGGGGTGGGCGTGCCCGAACCGGGTGCCCCCAGCAGGCTCACGTCGTCGGCCAGGTAGGCGGGCTGCGCGTACCAGCCGTGCAGGTAGACGGTGACCGAGGTGGTGCTCGCGCCCGTGGTGAAGCTCGTGGACAGCGGCTGGTACGAGGTCGCGGACGGGGTCCAGACCGAGGCCTCCGCCATGCCGGTGCCGGTGGCGCCGAGGTAGACGTAACTGCCCTGGACATAGGCGCTCAGCGTGTACGTGGAGTTGGGCCGGACGCTGATGGTCTGCGAGCAGCGGGAGTTGTCGGAGGACGACGGCGTGCCCTGGAGGGCCTTGGTGCCGCCGTGCACGGGGGAGCCGACGACCGCGCCGCTGGAGGCGGTGCACGACCAGCCGGACAGGCCGCTCTCGAATCCGCCGTTGGCCACGAGGTTGGTGTCGGCGGCGTTCGCGCTGCCGGAGTTGGCGACGAGTCCCGCCACCGCGAGAGCGGCGGCGCCGACGGCCGCCGCGGCTCTGAGGGCGGTGCTCCGCGGGCGTGCGAGTTCCACTACTGCCTCCTGGGGGCGAGGAGTTGGGCAACGGGTACGCGAGTGGCCACTCTTGTGAGGTCGAAGTTTGGTCCAGACCAATCCCCCGGTCAATACCCCTGGCCCCTTGGCCGTCCCGCTCCCGCGGCCGCGCATATGCGCCGAGCATCTGCGCCCGTACGCGTATTCGCCCCGTCACTTGGGTACCGACTTCACCAAGTGTTCGGCGACTTAGCGCGCTGCTCCCACTACGCACCGATAGGCTCACCGCGATGGGACTGGGCGGGAGTTCCGGGAGGCAACGGGTGTCGAGTGTCATAGCGGTCACGACGGACGACCTCGCGCTCCCCCTGGAGGAGCACGTGAGCCGCACCGTCGCCGCTCTGGAGGTCCACGGCCACCTCGTCCTCCTCGTGCCGCCCGACCCCGCCGATCCGGTGCGCCGCCGGGTGCACACCGTGCGGGCCGCCCTGGAGGCGGACCGGGTGGCGATCGTGCCCGTCGACCTGCCGCCGCTGGCCGCCGTCCTGCTCGCCGAGCAGTTGCGGCAGCTGGCCGCCACCGACCTCGGCCCCGGCGTGCTCGCGGGCGCCGCCCGCCTGCTGTCGCACTACCTCTACTCCGGCGCGCTGCTGGGCTCCGTCGCCAAGCTCGACCGGGTCGAGGTCCCGGTCGGCGCGCACCTGAAATCACTGGTGCCGGGCCGCCACTTCGCCGTCCTCGCCCACCCCGAGCCGCACCTCGTCGAGGCCGACCCCGCGGCGGTGCCCGCCGGCCCCGCGTTCCTCACCCAGCTCGCGCTCGCCAAGGGCCACGGCGTCGACCCCGGCTGGGTCACCGGCCCGCTGGCCCGCGCCTGGCGCGCCCAGCACGTGCGCGAGGTGCCGCTGCCCGCGGACTCCGCGCGCTGGTGGGGAACCGGCAAGCTGGTCGAGTTCACCGCCTACATCGCCGACGTCGGCGTGCTCTACCAACTGGTCACCTCCGTGCGCCGGGACAGCTGCGGCTGGTGCGGCCTCGCGGTCATCGGCGACCGCTGCCTGTTCTGCTCGGCCGCGGTGGACGGACTCCAGCGCATCCGGCCGCCCGAGCGGCCGCGTCAGGTCGTGCACGCGCAGCGGCGCCCGCACAGCCTGGCGTCCCGCACCGCCCCCTCCCTCCCGTCCCCTCCTCCCGAAGGCTCTCCCCACCAGCACTCGGCACTTGAGCGATAGGGCCCCACCTCTATGAACTCACGTCAGCGTCGCGGCGTCGTCCTTCTCGTGGTCTCCGCGCTCTGCGCGCTCGCCGCGTTCGCGGGAGTCGTCACCGTCATCGGCGACGCGCGCTCCCAGGTCGGACCCAAGGTGACCGCGTACCGGCTGGCCAAGGACGTCCCCGCGTACGAGTCCATCGGCCGCGGCCAGTTGGAGGCGGTCCGCATACCCAAGCGCTGGCTGCCGGCCACGGCCGTCCGCGACGTCGGGCAGCTCAGCGGCAAGATCGCCGCCGTGCCGCTGGAGCGCGGATCGCTGCTGCAGACCGACATGGTCGCCGAACGGCCCGCCCTGCAGGCCGGGCAGATGGAGATCGCGATCATGATCGACGCGGAGACCGGCGTCGCCGGCAAGATCACACCGGGGGCCAGGGTCAACATCTTCGCGACCTTCGCCCCCCGCAAGGACACCGACCCCGAGGTCTCGAAGATCATCGTGGCGAACGCCCGGGTCATCGACGTCGGCGAGATCAGGGCGTTCGACACCGGCGCCGACAGCCAGCGGGCCGGCGGCAAGGGCGTCCCCATCACCTTCGCCCTCGGCGCCGAGGACGCCCAGCGGGTCGCCTTCGCGGAGTCCTTCGCCCGGCACGTCCGCCTCGCCCTGGTCGCCCCCGGTGACGACACCGCGCCCTCGGCGCGGGACCGGACCTACACCCTCGCCCGCGACGGGGCCGCCTCGTGAACGGCGTGCGCATCCTGTCCGGCACCCCGGACCCCGACACCGCCCGCGCCCTCACCGGGCTGCTCCACCAGCTGCCCGGCGCCGACCCCGGGCCCGCGCTGCCCGACTCGACCACCCTCCTCGACGTCCTCGCGCGGGCCGCCGACACCGGGATCGACGAACTGCCCGAGGCCGTCGTCGTCCACGACCGGATCAGCCCGATGCCCGCCCTGGAGGTCATCCGGGAGATCGCGCTGCGCTTCCCGGCCGTCGGTGTCGTCCTGCTCACCGCCGACCCCAGCCCCGCCGTCCTGTCCGGCGCCATGGACGCCGGCGCGCGCGGCGTCGTCGCCCTGCCCCTGTCGTACGACGAGCTGGGTGCCCGCATCGAGGCGGCCGCCGGCTGGGCCGCCGGCGTCCGGCGCCATCTCAGCCCGCAGCAGGCCGCGCTGCCCGCCGTACCCGGCGGCACCATGGTCGCGGTCGCCGGGGCGAAGGGCGGGGTCGGCACCACCGTGATCGCCGTGCAACTCGCCCTGGCCGCGCAGGCCGCCGGAAAGTCCACCGCGCTGGTCGACCTCGACCTCCAGGGCGGCGACATCGCCTCGTACCTCGACGTCCAGTTCCGCCGCTCGGTCGCCGACCTGGCGGACATCCCCGACGTGACCAGCCGGGTGCTCCAGGACGCCATGTACGTCCACGAGTCCGGGCCCGCGCTGCTGCTCGCCCCCGGCGACGGAGAGCGCGGCGAGGAGGTCACCGACCGCTCGGCGCGGCACGTCCTGCACGCCCTGCGGCAGCGCTACGAGGTCGTCGTCGTGGACTGCGGCACCCAGATGACCGGTGCCAACGCGGTGGCCGTCGAGACGGCCGACACCGCTCTGCTCGTCACCACCCCGGACGTCGTCGCCGTGCGCGCCGCCAAGCGGATGGTGCGCATGTGGGACCGGCTGCAGATCCGCAAACCGCAGGACGTCCTCGTCACCGTCAACCGGCACACCCGCGGCAGCGAGATCCAGCCCTCGCTGGTCGCCCGCATCACCGGGACCAGGGTCTCCACCGCCGTCGTCCCCGCGGCGTTCAGGGAGCTGCAGGCCGTCGTCGACGCCGGACGGCTGCAGGACCTCGACAACCGCTCCACCGTCAAGCAGGGCGTGTGGGCCCTCGCCGCCGAGGTGGGCCTGTCCGGCGCCGGGACCGCCCTCGTCCCCCGGCGGGGCCGGCGCACGCGCGGCGACCAGGGCCAGGTCGTGCTGGAGACGCTCGGCATGACACCGCTGATCCTGCTGGTGCTGATCCTGGTCTGGCAGGCCGTGCTCGCCGGCTACACCTTCACGCTCGCCGGGCACGCCGCCGACCAGGCCGCCCGCGCCGCCGCGGTCGGCGAGGACGCGCGCGCGGCGGCGGTCGACGACCTGCCGGGCGCCTGGGACCAGGTCACGGTGGACTCCGGCAGGACCGACGGCATGGTGGACGTGACCGTCGGGCTGAAGGTGCCCGTGCTCTTCCCCGGCGCCGTCGACTTCCCGCTGTGGGTGCACGGCCACGCCTCGGCGGTCGACGAGGAGGTGGACGCCCCGTGACCGGCCGCACCCGGCGGCGGGACCGGGGCAGCGCCTCGCTGGAGTTCCTGGGGATGCTGCCGATCCTGCTGCTCATCGCCCTGGCCGGCGTCCAGTTGGGCCTGGCGGCCTACACCGCCGCCCAGGCCGGCACCGCCGCCCGCGCCGCCGCCCGCATGGAGGCCCGCCACGACCACCCCCTGAGCGGCTCGGCGGCCGGCACCCAGGCCGTCAGCTCCTGGCTGCGGGACGGCACGGACGTGACCACCGACGACGGCGGCGACGCCACGCACGCCACGGCCACGATCGAGATCCCCTCGGTGATCCCGGGCCTGAGCCCCGGCTCCGTCACCCGCAGCGCCACCATGCCCAGGGAGGACGACGACGGGGAACTCGGGGAAGGAGCGGACGGATGAGCCTGCGCGACCGCATCGCGGCCAACGACGACACCGCCCCGCAGACGCAGGAGGGCCACCTCGTGGCCGTCTACCGCGCCAAGCTGCTCCAGGAGATCGACCTCGCAGAGATGTCGGCGCTCGCCGCCGCCGAGCGCCGCGTACGCCTGGAGCGCGTACTGGGCCACATCATCAGCCGCGAGGGCCCCGTGCTGTCCACGAAGGAGCGCACGGGCATCATCCGCCGGGTCGTCGACGAGGCCCTCGGCCTCGGCATCCTCGAACCGCTGCTGGAGGACGCGTCGATCACCGAGATCATGGTCAACGGCCCGGACCGGATCTACATCGAGCGCGGCGGCCGGGTCGAGCCCGTCGCCGCCCGGTTCAGCAGCGCCGAGCAGCTGCTGCAGACCATCGAGCGGATCGTCTCCACCGTCAACCGCCGTGTGGACGAGTCGAACCCGATGGTCGACGCGCGCCTGCCGTCCGGCGAGCGCGTCAACGTCATCATCCCGCCGCTGTCCCTGACCGGCCCGATCCTGACCATCCGCCGCTTCCCGCGCGCCTACACCCTGCACGAGCTGATCGGCCTCGGCACGCTCGACGAGCACATGCTGATGCTGCTGTCCGCGCTGGTGCGGGCGAAGTTCAACATCATCGTCAGCGGCGGCACCGGCTCCGGCAAGACCACACTGCTCAACTCCCTGTCGGGGCTGATCCCCGACGGCGAGCGCATCATCACCGTCGAGGACGCGGCGGAACTCCAGCTCCAGCAGGAGCACGTCGTCCGCCTGGAGAGCCGGCCGCCCAACGTCGAGGGCCACGGCCGGATCACCATCCGCGACCTGGTCCGCAACTCGCTGCGCATGCGGCCCGACCGGGTCATCGTCGGTGAGGTGCGCGGCGGCGAGACCCTGGACATGCTCCAGGCGATGTCGACCGGCCACGACGGCTCGCTGGCCACCGTGCACGCCAACTCGGCCGAGGACGCGGTGCTGCGGCTGCAGACGCTGGCGTCGATGTCCGAGGTGAAGATCCCCTTCGAGGCCCTGCGGGACCAGATCAACAGCGCGGTGGACGTGATCGTCCAGCTCCGCCGCGACGTCGACGGCACCCGCCGGATCGCCGAGATCGCGATGCTCTCCTCCCGCGGCCGGGACGTCTTCCGGCTCACCAGCGCCACCCGCTTCCGCGCCGAGCCGATGGGCGCCGACCGGATCGTACGGGGCTGGTTCCAGCACCAGCCGGTGCCCCGGGAGATGGCGGAACGCCTCTACCTGGCGGGGGAGTCGGTCCCCGCGGCGTTCGGGGTCGGGGAGACCGAGCTGGAGCTGTCGACCAGGGAGGCCAAGTGAGTTCCGCGACGATGGCACTGTCGGTGCTGGGGGTGACCGGGCTCGCCCTCGTGATCGGCGTGTGGGGACTGCACGCCTGGGCCGGCGGCCGCGCCGACCGGGCCGCCCTGGTCGACCGGCTGGCCGAGATCCCGGCCGGCCGGCGCAGCGCGGTCGCCTTCTCCGGCCTGGACCGCCGGGTGCGCACCACCGGGTGGGGCCGGCGGCTCGCGGCCCGGCTCGCCGCGACGGGCACCAACCTGACCCCCGGCCAGTTCACCGCCGCCGCGGTCGGCGTGGTCGGCGGGGCGTGGCTGGTGGCCGACGTGGTGCTGGCCCCCTTCTTCGGCCCGATCGCCGCGCTGCTCGCGGCCTGGGCGGTCAGCTCCTTCCTCGGCTGGCGGCGGCGGGTGCGCACCGAGCGCTTCATCGCCCAGCTGCCCGACCTGGCCCGCGTACTGGCCAACGCCACCCAGGCCGGGCTGGCCCTGCGCACGGCCGTCTCCATGGCCGCCGACGAACTGGACGCGCCGGCCGGCGAGGAACTGCGCAAGGTCGCCGACGCCATGGCGCTCGGCCACTCCATCGAGGACGCCCTGGAGGAACTGCGCGAACGCCTGCCGAGCCGGGAACTGGTGGTTTTGGTGTCGACCCTCGTCCTGTCCTCGCGGGCCGGCGGCTCGGTCGTGGAGTCGCTGCGGAACCTCACGGTGACCCTGGAGGAGCGCAAGGAGACCCGGCGCGAGATCCGCACCCAGATGTCGCAGGTCACGGTCACCGCGTACGCGGTGCCGTTCATCGGCATCGGGTCCCTGCTGCTCCTGGACCGGATCATGCCGGGCTCGCTCGGCGCGATGACCGGCTCGGGGGCCGGGCGGATCGCCGTCGTCGTCGCCCTCGGCCTGTACGTCGTCGGATTCGCCCTCATCCGCCGCATGTCGCGGATCGACGTCTGAGGAGGGTGGGACACCGGTGATCTCCCTCGCCCTGGCCGCGGTTGCCGCGCTGGCCGTCCTCGGCCTGTGCTACGGCATCGGCCTCTACCGCTCCGAGGTCAAGCTGCCCAGCGACCTCCAACTCGCCCTGGAGGTCGGTCGGACCCGCACCACCCGGGTCGGCAACGCCGTCGACCGCCTCGGCATCCGCTGGGCACCGCTCGTGCTGCGCCTGATGGGGCCCGCCCGCGTCAGCCGCGTCCGCGCCCGCATCGACCACGCGGGCCACCCCTACGGCCTGACCGTCGACCGCTACGCCGCCCGCCGTGCGGTCTACGGCGCTCTGGGGGCGCTGGCCGCTCTCGTCCTCCTGCGGGCGGGCCACTGGTTCGCCGCACTGCTGATGGTCGCGTACGGCCTCGGCTGGACCGACCTCGGCATCTGGCTCGCCGTGCGCAGACGCCGCGACGAGATCGAGCGCACCCTCCCGGACTTCCTCGACGTCCTCGCGGTCGTGGTCAGCGCCGGACTCGGCTTCCGCCAGGCGCTCGAACGCGTCGCCTCCGTCTACAAGGGGCCCTGGAGCGACGAGATCCGCATCGCCCTGCGCCAGATGGACGTCGGCGTCAGCCGCCGCGACGCCTTCGACCAGTTGCGCAGGCGCAACAGCAGCGAGCAGGTCGGGCAGTTCGTCTCCGCCCTGCAGCAGGGCGAGGAACTGGGCGCGCCCATCGCCCGCACGCTGCTCCAGATCGCCACGGACATGCGGCGCACCGAGGCCCAGAACGCCCGCCGCCGAGCGGCCCGCACAGTGCCGCGCGCGACGGGCGTCATCACGACGCTGCTCGTCCCCGCGACGATGATCCTCCTCATGACCGGGACGATCCTCGGCTCCCGGATCAACTTCGGCGATCTGCTGGGGTGAGGGGGACATGGGCGAATGGCCGGGGGCCGTGGTGGGTATGGACCGAAGCCCGCCTTGTCGGGTGCGGAAGTCCACGGTTGCGGTGTACCTTTGCAGTCGCAACCATATTTGCACCTGCAATCGAGCACGGATCGCAGCGGGTTGGCCCGAGGGGAGGCGGCGCACCGTGAACCTCGCCGCCGTCCTGTCCCGCCGCGACAGCCAGAGCCCGGCCGACGCAAGGGGCGCGGCCGGCGTACGTCACGTGACTACGGTTTGGGGCACGGAACATGAGCAGGTGGGTTGTGACACGACTGACAGCGCTGCGCGTGCGCATGCGCATGCGCGCAGGTGGCGACGCGGGGCAGACGTCCTTCGAGTACCTGGGGATCGCGGTCGTGATCGCGGTGATCATCGGGGTGCTCGCGGGAACGACGAACATTGGCACCACAGTTCTGAACGGCATCCTCGGAAAGATTCAGGACATCATCGACGCCGGAGGATGAGCAGAGGCCGCATTCGAGACGACAAGGGGCAGACGTTGGGCCTCTACATCGTTGCTGTGGCCGCGCTGTTCTTTCTCGCTTTCGCCTTCTTCGCCGTCGGGCAGGCCTCTTCCGTGCGTAACAGCGCGCAGACGGCGGCTGATGCGGCGGCGCTGGCCGCAGCACGCGAGACACGTGACGGCATTCGTGACGACTTCCTGAACGCACTCAAGTCTGGCGACCTCGGCAAGCTGGCCGACCTGCTTGCCGGGAACGGAATGGACGGCGGGGGTGCGTGCGGCGCGGCGCGGACTTTCGCCGTCGAGAACCGCGCGGTCATCGACACCTGCGACCTCGTCAGCGGGCCAAGCGGTGCAAAGGTCTCCCTTCACACGGAGGGGACCGTGGGCAAGTCGGTCGTGCACGGCACCGAGAATATGCACGCGCGTGCCACCGCCACCGGCGTGGTCGAAGCGCGATGCACGGTGGACGACAAAGACGGCGACGCGGTGAAGTTCACCTGTGACAAGGGGGCCGTGAGCGTGGATCCGACGGCCAACGACTTCGATCTGAATCTGGCGGAGTTCTATTCCGTCCATCTCAGCGAGTGAGGAACGGGGGACCGATGCGATACCGGCAGCGGGTGATGGGCCGCAGGGGCATGGCCGTGCTGGCTGTCACGGCGGGCCTGGCTCTTGCCTTGACGGGTTGCGGAGGCGGTAGCGGTGACGGGGGGCCGGGCGGTGGTGCCCCCTCTGAAACGCGTTCTGCTCGGAGTGGTTCGGGCGCCGGTGCTGCGTCGCCGTCCACGGAGCCCACTCAGATTCTGGCTCAAATGAAGGGCGAGAAGGGCATCACGGTCACGATCAGCTCGGCCACGCGTGATTCGGGAGGCTTCGTGACAGTGAAGGGCAGCGTTGCGAACCACGGCCCGGACTCGTTCAATGCCACAAGCTGGATCGGCCCGGAGGTGGGGCTCGCGAAGTCAGGCGCATCGGTAGCCGGAGCGATGCTGATCGACGAGGTTGGCAAGAAGCGCTATTACGTACTCCGCGACACTGACGGGGTCTGCCTCTGTACAACCGAGCTGATCGGTATCCGGCCCGAGGAGACGCGACCGTTCTTCGCCCAGTTCCCGGCCCCGCCGGCCGCCACCACCGAGGTGGAGTTCCAGTTGCCGACGATGCCCCCGGCCAAGATCACGCTCTCGGAGGGGTGAGCCATGCCCCGTCCCCGATCCGTGGCCGCGGCCGCGTTGGGTCTCGCGCTGACGCTCGTGACGCCGGCGGCGCACGCGGACGACGCCCCGACGGCGCAGCCGACCCCGTCCGCGCCGACCGCGATCGACGCGAACGACCCCGACCTGGAACTCCCGGAGGGCGCGAAGCTGGCGCCGCCGAAGGTGCTGGACATCGTGTCGGTGACGGACGGGTCCTCGTCCGAGGACGCCTCCGCCGACGACGGGGAGGAACGGCACGAGGAGTCCAACTCCTCGGTGACGTACGCCCTCCAGGCCGATGTGCTGTTCCCTAGGGACAGCGCGAAACTCAACCCGGCCGCGGCGGCGCGGATCAGGGCGATCGCATCCGACATCGACGCCAAGAACGTGACGCAGCCGATCCGCGTCTTCGGCTTCACGGACAACCTCGGCTCCTACGCACACGGTCAGGTGCTCTCCAAGAAGCGCGCCGACGCGGTCTACAAGATCCTCTCCGGTCAGTTGGCCTCGCTCGGCAACGACAGCCATGCCTTTCAGGTCCGCGGCTACAGCGAGGACTACCCGATCGCCGACAACTCCACCGAGGCGGGCCGCAAGCAGAACCGCCGTGTGGAGATCACGTTCCGCCCCTCCTAGCCAGGACATGAGGCGTGGGCGCGGCGCCCGGTCAACGGCGCGACTCACCCGCGTGGGGTACCCGGGACCCATGAGCTGTTAAATTCCTCGGCCGCCCGCCCTGTGACGCGGAGTGACGAAATGGGCACGCCATCGGTATGTTTTGGGGAGAAGGACACCGCTTATAGGGCCAAAGGGGTGAATCGGATTCCGGCTGCGGTCCTTTCTGAAGGGAACCTTCACATCTCCCTCATGACCTTGGTCCTGCACAGCGGCGGATACGCGGTACCTTGGAAACCCCCCCCCTCGGGCCGGTCCGCTCTCCCCCCCTGCGGACCGGCCCGTCTCCTTTTCCCGATCGGGCAGGGGTTCCCGAACACGCACCGTGATCACCAGGTGCCTCAGCGGAACGGGCGGGCTCGCCGCCCCGGGTGCCCCGTTTCACGCTCAGCGCTCCCCGGGTTCCACGGCCTCTCCGGGTTCCACGGACACCGTCATCCCGCGCACCAGTCCCCAGCCGGCCATGGCGCCCGCCTCCGCCTCCAGCACGTGCCGGGCCCGCAGCCGCGGCCGGCCGATCCGGCCCGGGGCCATGGTGCGCACGGCCAGCACGCGCAGCCGCCGGTCGAGGTAGGCGACGTCGATGGCGAACCGCATGCCGAGGGTGTGGACGCTCGCGGCGGGCGTCAGCAGCAGGGCGCCGGCGACGCCGTCGCGTCCCAGCAGACCGCGGGTGCGGGCCCGGTAGGACGCGGCGACCTCCAGCGGCACCACGCCCCCGGGCAGGCTCAGTTGCGCGGCGCCGTCGCGCAGCCGGATGCGCAATGCGGTCATCTCCCTCCGGGACACGGGCCCGTGTACGGTCGCCCGGTGCATGTCTATCCGATCGCCGTGGCGGCCGTCTGGGGAACGGGCGCGGGCCTCGTCCTGCCGCGTGCGGCCCACCGCCTGGCGGTCGGCGCCGAGCAGCCCTGGCGGATCGAGGGCCCCGAGGGGCAGGTGTACCCGGCGGGAGTGCCGGGCTGGCTGGGGCCGGTGCGCGGGACGCAGTGGTCGGCCGGGCGCTGGTACGCCCTGCTCACGGCGGTGTTGTGCGCGGCGCTGGCGGGCCGGCTGGGGGCGCGGCCCGAGCTCGCCGTCTGGCTGCTGCTGGTACCGCTCGCGGTATTGCTCGCCCGGATCGACCTGGCGGTGCTGCGGCTGCCGGACGTGCTGACACTGCCCGCCGCGGCGGGGACGGCAGCGCTGCTCGGGGTCGCCGCGACGGCTCCCGGCCACGCCGGGTCGTGGCCGCGCGCCCTGCTCGGAGGGCTGGCGCTGGGGCTGTTCTATCTCGTCCTGCACCTGGTCAATCCGGGCGGCATGGGCTTCGGGGACGTCAAACTCGCCCCCACCGCGGGGCTGGTGCTGGGCTGGTACGGCTGGGACACGCTGCTGGCCGGGACCTTCACGGCCTTCCTGCTGGGCGCCGTGACCGGGCTGGCGCTGCTGGCGGCCCGTCGCGCGGACCGCGGGACGCCGCTGCCCTTCGGGCCGTTCATGCTGGCCGGCGCCCTGGCCGGGGTGCTGCTGCTCCCCTGACCAGGACGCCGGGCGGGGACGGTCGCGGGTTACGCCTCGCTGCTGCGCGACCAGAGGTTGACGCCCGACTCCAGGGCGAAGGTGTCGATCTGCGCGAGCTCCTGGTCGGTGAGGGCCGGGGCGCCCACCGCACCCACGTTGGCCTCCAGCTGGGCGACGCTGCTCGCGCCGATCAGCGCCGAGGTGATCCGCGGGTCGCGCAGCACCCAGCTGAGCGCCAGCTGCGCCAGCGACTGGCCGCGGCCGGCGGCGATCTCGTTCAGACCGCGCAGCCGGCGCACGACCTCGTCGGTGATCAGCGTCGGGTCCAGCGACTTGCCCTGGGCGGCGCGCGAGCCCTCCGGGATGCCGTTCAGGTACTTGTCCGTCAGCAGGCCCTGGGCCAGCGGGACGAAGGGGATGCAGCCCATGCCCTCGTCGTCCAGGACGTCCAGCAGGCCCTCGTCCTCGACCCAGCGGTTGATCATGGAGTAGGAGGGCTGGTGGATCAGTGCCGGCACGCCCATCTCGCGCAGCAGCCGGGCCGCCTCGCGGGTGCGCTGCGGGCCGTACGAGGAGATGCCCACGTACAGCGCCTTGCCCTGCCGGACGGCGGACGCGAGGGCGCCCATCGTCTCCTCCAGCGGGGTCTCGGGGTCGTAGCGGTGCGAGTAGAAGATGTCGACGTAGTCCAGGCCCATGCGGCCGAGCGACTGGTCGAGGGAGGCCAGCAGGTACTTGCGGCTGCCCCACTCGCCGTACGGGCCGGGCCACATGTCGTACCCGGCCTTGGTCGAGATCACCAGCTCGTCGCGGTAGGGACGGAAGTCCTGGGCGAAGACCGTGCCGAAGTTGGACTCGGCGGAGCCGTAGGGCGGGCCGTAGTTGTTGGCCAGGTCGAAGTGCGTGACGCCGAGGTCGAACGCGCGGCGCAGGATGGCGCGCTGCGAGTCGAGGGTGCGGTCGTCGCCGAAGTTGTGCCAGAGGCCGAGCGAGATCGCCGGGAGCTTCAGGCCGCTGCGGCCGGACCGGCGGTACTCCATGGCGTCGTAGCGCTCGTCGGCGGCGCGGTAGAGAGTGCGAATGTCCACGGGAGTCGTCCTATCACGAGGGCCCCCTGCAGCCCCCGCACCCGGTTCGGCGCCCCGCGGGACGGGGCGTTAGGGTGGCCGCGGGGGGACGACCGCAGGAGGGGCCCGGCAATGAATCTGCGCGACCTGGTACGCCTCAGGTTGACCGACCTGTACGCCCACCGGGTGGAGCGGCGTCTGGACCCGGCTCAGAGCCCCAAGCACATCGGCGTCATCCTGGACGGCAACCGGCGCTGGGCCAAGGCGGCCGCGCGCACGACCGAGCAGGGCCACCGGGCCGGCGCGGACAAGATCACCGAGGTGCTCGGCTGGTCCGAGGAGACCGGCGTCCAGGTCGTGACGCTCTGGATGCTGTCCACCGACAACCTCGACCGCCCGGCGGAGGAACTCGTCCCGCTGCTCGGCATCATCGAGGACGCGGTCCGCGGGCTCGCGGCGACCGGCCGCTGGCGCGTCCACCACGTCGGGGCGAAGGACCTCCTGCCCGCGCGCACCCAGTCCGTCCTCAAGGAGGCCGAAGAGGCCACCGAGGGTGTCGAGGGCATACTCGTGAACGTCGCCGTGGGCTACGGCGGCCGCCAGGAGATCGCCGACGCCGTCCGCTCCCTGCTCCACGAGCACGCCGGACGCGGCACCTCCATCGAGGACCTCGCGGAGATCCTCGACATCGACCACATCGCGGAGCACCTCTACACCCGCGGCCAGCCCGACCCCGACCTCGTCATCCGGACCTCCGGCGAGCAGCGGCTGTCGGGCTTCATGCTGTGGCAGAGCGCCCACTCGGAGTACTACTTCTGCGAGGTCTTCTGGCCCGCGTTCCGCAAGGTCGACTTCCTGCGGGCGCTGCGCGACTACACGGCACGTCACCGCCGCTACGGCACCTGACGGCGGCCGGCCCCGCGGGGCCGGTTCCCAGCGGTGAAACGACACGCCGCGGTGGAGCACCCGTTCGGAGTATTGCCGTATCCGCCCCGCAGGGCCTCCGCGGGTGCCGCCGGTCCGTGTTCCGCAGGCCGGACCGTTCCACCCGCGCCGCCCGGCGGGAGGGCCCGTCACCGCTGCGTGGTGCCCCTCGCGCGACCGCCGGAAGCCTCCCCGCGGCGCCGGGACCGCAGGCCGGAGGCCCGGAGAGGCGCCCGGGGTGAGAGATGCGCCACACCCCGGCACGGCCGCACGCCGTGACGGACGTGGCCGGATCGCGCTGCGGGGGCGGGTGGGAGAACGGCCGGAGAAGCAGCGGAGACGTGCGGGCTTGGGCCAACGGCTGTCATATGCAGTCGCATAGGCCTCCACTTTCGAGGGAATAGATCCGTCAGACCGACATCCGGCCCATGGATGTCGGACAGCAGCGGACGGCACCTGGCTGTCCGCCCGGGAGGCCCTTTGCTCACGGACGTGCCGCTGTCAACACTTGACTCAGACGGCACTGACCGCGTCGACTCGAAGGGCCGTGGTTCGGCCCTGGTGGTCGCTCCCGGCCCTGTCCCGCGCGACGCCGTCGCACCCCGACCTCTTCCGAGGGGGTTCGTCCACACGTGGTGACCAGCAAGAATCGCCGTGAGCACGACCGGCGCACATATGTACTCGACACCAGCGTGCTGCTTGCCGACCCGCATGCCCTCCTCCGCTTCGACGAGCACGAGGTGGTACTCCCGGTCGTGGTGGTGACCGAGCTGGAGGCCAAGCGCCACCACCCGGAGCTCGGTTACTTCGCCCGCCAGGCGTTGCGGCTGCTCGACGAGTACCGGGTCCGGTACGGGCGGCTGGACGCGCCCATCCCGATCGGCGAGCTGGGCGGCACCCTGCGCGTCGAGCTGAACCATTCGGACCCGGGGGTGCTGCCGGCCGGATTCCGGCTCGGCGACAACGACTCGCGCATCCTGGCGGTGGCCCGCAACCTGCAGGCCGAGGGCTACGACGTGACCGTCGTGTCCAAGGACCTGCCGCTGCGGGTCAAGGCGTCCTCCGTCGGCCTGCTGGCCGAGGAGTACCGGGCCGAGCTGGCGATCACCTCGGGCTGGACCGGTATGGAGGAGGTGGTGGTCCCTGCCGAGCAGGTGGACGAGCTCTTCCAGAGCGAGGTCGTCGACCTGCCCGAGGCGGACGGGCTGCCGGTGCACACGGGCCTGGTCCTGCAGTCCGAGCGCGGCAAGGCGCTCGGGCGGGTCACGGCGGACGGACGCGTACGGCTGGTGCGCGGCGACCGGGAGGCGTTCGGCATCCACGGCCGCAGCGCCGAGCAGCGGATCGCGCTCGACCTGCTGCTCGACCCGGACGTCGGCATCGTGTCGATGGGCGGCCGGGCCGGCACCGGCAAGTCGGCGCTCGCGCTGTGCGCGGGGCTCGAGGCGGTTCTGGAGCGCCAGCAGCACCAGAAGGTCATGGTCTTCCGGCCGCTGTACGCCGTGGGCGGGCAGGAGCTCGGCTACCTGCCGGGCAGCGAGGCCGAGAAGATGAGCCCCTGGGCCCAGGCGGTCTTCGACACCCTGGGCGCGGTGACGTCCAAGGACGTCATCGAGGAGGTCGTGGCCCGCGGCATGCTGGAGGTCCTGCCCCTCACCCACATCCGCGGACGGTCGCTGCACGACGCCTTCGTGATCGTGGACGAGGCGCAGTCCCTCGAACGCAACGTCCTTCTGACCGTTCTGTCGCGTATCGGGCAGAATTCCCGGGTTGTCCTCACCCATGACGTCGCCCAGCGCGACAACTTGAGGGTGGGTCGGTACGACGGCGTGGTGGCCGTCGTGGAGAAGCTCAAGGGGCATCCGCTCTTCGCGCACATCACCCTGACCCGTTCCGAGCGCTCGCCCATCGCCGCGCTCGTCACGGAGATGCTGGAGGACGGACGCACCTGACCCGACCCTGCCGTCAGGGCAGTTGAGCACCGCCGCTAGGCTGCTGCGCCGCAAGGGCGCAGCAGCCTAGCGGCGTCTGTGGCCGCTACCGGGTGGTACGAGAAAATTCCGTGGCCCACGTGCCGTGTGAGGTTTGACACCCGACAGGGAATTGCGTTGACGGTGCGGCTAGGGCAGGCTGTCGGTTCTGTCAGGCCCTGCCCATGGCACACCCGTACCTACTAGCGTGCGGAACCCCAGAATTGAACAGCGTTCGCCGTGGGCCGCCCGAGCTGAATCAGCGGACTCCCGCCTCCATGTGGGAGACCCACCGGGCCAGTAGCTTCTGTGACCGGTGCATGAAGAAGCCAGTGCGAAGGGCACGATCGCGTCCGTGAGGTCACCAAGCGGGCGACGCTGGAAGGAAACCGTGTGAGCCGGATCTCGGTCCGGGGATTCGCGGTGGCTTCGGCCACTGCGGTCACCACCGTGGGCGCTGTCGTCGGTGTCGCCTCTGGTAGCGAGCAGCCGGGCCTGCAGCCCGTCGCCGCCACCGACGCGACCACCGTTCTCGCGGACATACCCGCGGGACAGCAGGTTCAGCAGGCCTCGCTGACGGAGCAGGTGCAGGCGCAGACGGACGCCGCCGACGCGAGCGCGAGGAAGGCCGCCGAGGAGACCGCCCGCAAGCAGGCGGCCAAGGACGCCGCCGCCCGCAAGGAGGCCGAGAAGAAGGCCGAGGAGCGGAAGAAGCAGGAAGCCGCGTCCCGTGCCGCGGAGCGCGCCGCCCTCGTGGTGAAGGCCTCGTACACCACCGCCGAAGTCCAGGCGATGGCGCAGGGGATCATAGGCGACTCCACCCAGTACCAGTGCTTCTCCAACATCGTCACGCGCGAGAGCGGCTGGAACTACACCGCGACGAACTCCTCTTCCGGCGCGTACGGGCTCGTCCAGGCCCTGCCCGGCTCCAAGATGGCCTCCGCGGGCGCCGACTGGCAGACCAACCCGGGCACCCAGATCAAGTGGGGCCTCAACTACATGAACAGCCGCTACGGCAGCCCGTGCGGCGCATGGTCCTTCTGGCAGACGAACCACTGGTACTAGACAATCCGCCTGGTACCACTTCGTACCGTCGCAAAGCGACACCGAGCCCCTGACCCCTGTGCGGGGTCAGGGGCTTTCTGCGCGTACGGTAGTGCGGGTCGGATAGGCCGCGGGGGCGGGGGACAGGGGTACATCGATGTCGGAGAAGCGCCAGTGGGGCGCCGGTCTGGCCGCCGAACTGGCCAGGCTGGCCGGTCGCCTTGAGGAACAGCGCCGGGCCGCGGCCGAGAAGGCGCGCGCGGAGGCGCGCGCCGAGACCCGCCGTCAGGAGGAACAGGCCGCCGCCGCGCGCCGGTACGCGCCCCGCGGCGCGGGTCCCGGGGACCCGGTGTCCCAAGTGCCGTGGAGCATGCGGGTCGCGGCCGAGGTCGGCTGGCGGCTGCTGGTGCTGGCCGGCACCGTGTGGGTGCTGATGCGGGTGATCGGCACCATCCAGCTGGTGGTGCTGGCCTTTGTGGCCGCACTGCTGATCACCGCGCTGCTGCAGCCCTTCGTGGGCCGGCTGAAGCGGCTGGGGGTGCCGCGCGGAGTGGCCACCGCGATCGTCTTCATCGGCGGCTTCGTGGTGATGGGCCTGGTCGGCTGGTTCGTGGTCTGGCAGGTCATGGAGAACGTCGACAACCTCTCCAGCAGCCTGCAGGACGGCATCAACGAGCTGAAGCGCTGGCTGCTCAACAGCCCGTTCCATGTGACCGAGGACCAGATCAACCAGATCGCCGCGAACCTCCAGGACGCGATCGGCACCAACTCCAAGGCGCTCACCGACGCCGGACTGCAGGGCGTCACCGTCGTCGTGGAACTGCTCACCGGCATCCTGCTGGCGATGTTCAGCACGCTCTTCCTGCTCTACGACGGCCGCAACATCTGGAACTGGTGCCTCAAGCTCTTCCCCGTCGCCGCCCGCGACGGACTGGGCGGGGCCGGCCCGCGCGCCTGGCGCACCCTCACCCTCTACGTGCGCGGCACGGTGATCGTGGCGCTGATCGACGCCATATTCATCGGCATCGGCATCTTCTTCCTCGGGGTGCCGATGGCGGTGCCGCTCGCCGTCATCATCTTCCTGGCCGCGTTCGTGCCGCTGGTGGGCGCGGTGGCCTCGGGCGCCATCGCGATGGTCGTCGCGCTGGTGACGCAGGGGCCGTTCACCGCGCTGATGGTGCTGGTCGTCGTACTGGCGGTGCAGCAGATCGAGGGCCACATCCTGCAGCCGTTCATCCTCGGCCGGGCCGTGCGGGTGCACCCGCTGGGCGTGATCCTCTCCGTCGCCGCCGGATCGCTCATCGCGGGGATCGGCGGCGCGGTCGTGGCCGTGCCCCTGGTCGCGGTCACCAACACCGTCGTGGTCTATCTGCGGGCCAACTCCCGGGAGGCGGCGCTGCGGTCCGCCGAGACCGAGGCCGACCCGCAGGGCGCCGCCGGGACCGCCCCGGTGGCCGCATCCGGACTCCCCGAACCCGCCCCGGAACAGAGCGCCTGAGCCGCCGCGGCGGACAGCGGACGGGCCCGGCCTCCCCCACGGGGAGACCGGGCCCGTCGCGGTGCGCGGCACGGATCACGCGTCGGCGAGAACCGCTTCCGCGTCCAGCGTCGTGGCGACCGCCTGCACGACGGCGGCGATCTTGAACGCCTCCTGGACCGTCTCGCGCTCGACGCCCGCCGAGCGGAGGACCTGCTCGTGGGAGTCCAGGCACATCCCGCAGCCGTTGATCGCCGAGACCGCCAGCGACCACAGCTCGAAGTCGGTCTTCTCGACGCCGGGGTTGCCGATGACGTTCATCCGCAGACCGGCCCGCAGGTTGCCGTACTCCGGGTCCGACAGCAGGTGCCGGGTCCGGTAGTAGACGTTGTTCATCGCCATGACGGCGGCGGCGGCCTTCGCGGCCTGGTACGCCTCGGGCGCGAGGTTCTCGCGGGCCTCCGGCTCCAGCGCGCGCAGCACGATCGCCGAGCGGGAGGCGATGGCGGTGGCCAGCACCGTGCCCCACACCTGCTGCCGCGTCAGCAGCCCCGTGTCCTCGGCGTTGCCGATCACGGAGCCGAGGTTGAGCTTGAGGTCCTTGGCGTAGTCCGGCAGCGCGGACTTCAGCTCAGCGAGCGCCATGCTCACTCACCGGCCAGGAGCTTGACGACGTCGAGGGTCTCGTCGCCCTTCTTCCAGTTGCAGGGGCACAGCTCGTCCGTCTGCAGCGCGTCGAGGACCCGCAGGACCTCCTTGGGGTTCCGGCCGACGGAGCCGGCGGTCACCATGACGAACTGGATCTCGTTGTCCGGGTCGACGACGAAGGTCGCGCGCTGGGCGACACCGTCCTCGCCCAGGATGCCGAGGTCGGCGCAGAGCTCGCGCTTGATGTCCGACATCATCGGGAACGGCAGGTCGCGCAGGTCGTCGTGGTCCTTGCGCCAGGCGTGGTGCACGAACTCGGAGTCCACGGAGAAGCCGAGGATCTGCGCGTCGCGGTCGGCGAACTCGTCGTTCAGCTTGCCGAACGCCGCGATCTCCGTCGGGCAGACGAAGGTGAAGTCCTTCGGCCACGCGAAGTAGACCTTCCACTTGCCCTCGTACGACTTGTGGTCGATCTGGGCGAAGGCCTTCTCGGGGTCGAGGTCGACACAGGCGGTCAGTTCGAACGCGGGGAACTTGTCACCGACGGTGAGCACGCGCACTCCTTGTGAGGGTTGAGACCGGCGGCGGGGTGGCCGAACCGGTCCCATGGTGGGTCGCCGTCAGCCTGTCATGAGCCCACTGATCAGTGAAATCGTCCCCGCGGGCCGCATTGATCGGCCCTGCTTATCGACGGATGGGCCAAGGGCGTGGCTGCGCAGAGTGACCGCCGAGTGAGGGGCGCCCGACGCCCGGAGTTCGTCCTCCCGTGGCCCCGGGAGTGGCCGGTGTTCGCGAGCGGCGCGGGTGACGGGACGGGACGAGCCGCCGCTGACGGCTTTGCCGGCGGTGGTGACAGGGCCGCGCGCGGCGGCCTGCCGTACCGGCGGTGGCAGTGATCGAGGCGATCTCCTTGCACGCGACCCGGTGTCCGGGCGCCGACGGGACCGACCCGGTGCTGACGCTGCGGGCGGCCGGGGCCGGCCTGGACGCGGCCCGCGTCCGGTCGTCCTCGGCTGCGCCCGCCGCCACCGCTGCGCCGACGCCCGTACCGGTCACTCCCTGCCCGATCGACCGAGGCGGTGGGACAGGGCGGACGGTCCGCCTCCGGTTGCGCGGCTAAACTGTGCGGCCGTTGATCGGAGGCGGTTATCAGTAGTCAGCGCGCGACCCGGCGCCAGCCCAGTCTGTCCCAGCTGCGGGCCTTCGCGGCCGTCGCCGAGCACCTGCACTTCCGGGACGCGGCCGCCGCGATCGGTACCAGCCAGCCGGCCCTGTCGGGCGCGCTGGCGGCCCTGGAGGACGTGCTCGGCGTGGTGCTGGTCGAGCGCACCACCCGCAAGGTGCTGCTGACGCCGGCGGGGGAGCGGGTCGCGGTGCGGGCGCGGGCGGTGCTGGAGGCGGTGGGCGAACTGCAGGACGAGGCGGAGGCGGCGCGGGCGCCGTTCACGGGCGTACTGCGGCTCGGGGTGATCCCGACGGTCGCCCCCTATCTCCTGCCGAGCGTGCTGCGGCTGGTGCACGGCACGTACCCGGACCTGGAGCTGCAGGTGCACGAGGAGCAGACCGCGTCCCTGCTGGAGGGCCTGTCGGCCGGACGGCTGGACCTGCTGCTGCTCGCGGTGCCGCTGGCCGCGCCGGGCGTGGTCGAACTGCCGCTCTTCGACGAGGACTTCGTCCTGGTGACGCCCGGCGACCACTGGCTGGCCGGACGCGTGGACCTGCCTCGCGAGACGCTGCGCGAGCTGGATCTGCTGCTTCTGGGCGAGGGCCACTGCCTGCGCGACCAGGCGCTCGACGTGTGCCGCGAGGCCGGCCGCACACGGGGCGCGGTCGCGACGACCAGCGCGGCCGGGCTGTCCACGCTGGTCCAGCTGGTGGCCGGCGGGCTCGGAGTGACGCTGCTGCCGCGCACGGCGGTCACGGTGGAGACGGGACGCAGCGCGGCCCTCGCGACGGGCTACTTCGCGCACCCGGCGCCGTCGCGGCGGATCGCCCTGGCGATGCGCGCGGGCACCGCGCGCGCGGAGGAGTTCGAGGCGTTCGCCTCCGCGCTGCGCGGTGCCCTGGCACCGTTGCCGGTGCGGTTCGCCTGCTGAACCGCACCGGCCGGGCGGTCACTCCGTGCGCAGTCCGTCCGGGCGCATCATGCGCCACAGCGGCGGCAGGCTGAGCAGGGTGACCAGCAGGACGACGCCCGCGGCGATGCCGCTCATGGTGGCGACGCTGCCCCAGGCGAAGTGCAGCGGCGCGTTGACCATCTTCAGCAGGGCCGCGCCGAGCCCGGCACCGCCGATCACGGCCAGGACGAGCCCGAGCGCGACCGGGAGCGCGGTCTGCCACAGCACGGACAGCCCGAGCACCGAGCGCCGGGTGCCGAAGGCGACCAGGACCGCCAGCAGCTTCCTGCGCTCGCGCAGCTGCTCCAGCATCGAGACCAGCAGGCTCGCGCCGATCAGGGCCAGAGTGGCGGCGGCGCCGACGAGCAGGCCGCGCCGGATGGTGACGAACTTGCCGTCCTCGGTCGTGCTCTCGAGCGTGTAGATGTTGCTGCCGAGCGGATCGAGACGCACCGCGGTGTTGCGGGCCTGGTCGAACGCGTCCGGCACGTGCCGGTCGAGCCGCAGCAGGACCTTGACGTCCGGGCGGTGCAGCAGTGCGACGTCCAGCGCCCGGGGGGTGGCGAAAACGCCCCACTCCTGGTTGCCGTCCGGGGAGGTGCGCGAGGTCACCCGGTGGGCGCCGGCCGGCACCGTCCACAGCCGCGGCGTGCCGGTGTAGTGGTCCTCAAGCGGCATGTTGAGGTCGATCGCGCGGCCCGGCCGCACGACGGCGTCGATGTCGCCGTAGCCGTTCGGGTCGTCGGCGAGGAACACGTCGCCGTCCTTGCAGTCGCGGCCGACGTTCACCAGTTCGCCCAGCGTGGCGCAGTCGGCCACCATGACCGGCGCGGACTGCACGTCGGTCATGGGCTTCTTGGTGGAGGTGTCCGCAGGAACGGCGAACGAGGAGACCACGCCGAGCGCCTCGCGCACCCCCGGGGTCCTGGCGAAGGCCTGCTCGGCCCGGTGGGCCTCGGCGCCGGTGCTGACCTGGGTGGTGGCGACCATCTGGGCCCGGTCCGGGTCCTTGCCGCTGTCGCTGACGAAGTCGCTCTGCACCCCGGTGAAGAGGGTCTGCAGGGCGATCGCCCCGGCCACCGCCGCCGTCACGCCGCTGACCATGCGCGCCGAGGCACTGCTGTTGAGCTGGATCCGGCGGGTGGCCAGCTGCCAGGGCACGGGGCCGCCGCGGAAGCGGCCGACGACCGCCTCGACGACCCAGGGCAGCAGGGCGGTGAGCCCCACGAGGAGCAGGACCGTGCCGGCGGCCACCTGATAGGAGTTGACCTCGCTCTCCTGGCTGATCGAACCGAAGAGCGGAGCCAGCAGCCCGACGCCGGCCAGCGGGATCAGCAGCCGCCACCACAACCGGCGGCGGCGCGCGGTGGCGTTGCGCACCACGCCGAGCGGCTCGATCGCGATGCCGCGCATGGCCAGCAGGGTCACCGCCACCGCGGCGGCCGGCACCGCCAGGGCCACGAGCAGGGCGAGCCCGGCGCCGGGTGTGACATCGGAGGGGAAGACGCTGATGTCGTACAGCGTCACGTCGGACGCGAACTGCCGGGTGACCAGGAACAGCGCTGCGCCGACGGCCAGTCCGAGCAGTGAGCCGAACAGTGCCTCGCCGGCCGCGATCCGCCGGGTCATCCGGCTGTCCGCGCCGACCAGGCGCAGTGCGGCCAGTCTGCGGTCGCGGCGCTCGCCGCCGAAGCGGACGGCGCTGCCGATGAAGACCGCCACCGGCAGCAGCAGTACCACGAAGATGATGATCACCAGCAGCGAGAGGATCCCGCCCAGCGGGTCGGAGTGGACCGCGCCGCGTCCGAAGTACGGGATGCGGGTGGCGTTCCCGGTGCCGGCGTTCTCGCCGTCGTCCCAGGCGACGAGTTTGTCGCTGCCCGCGTAATAGGTCAGTTCGGCCGGCCCCACCAGGCCGTTGTCGCCGATGACACCGGTGATCCGGTAGTCCAGGCGGTCACGCAGCAGCTTGCTGCCGGGCTTGTCGAGCAGCCGCTTCAGGGCGGGGGAGACCACCATCTCGCCGGGGGCGGGCATCGCCTTGACGCCGGGCGGCAGGACGGGGCGGTCACCGTCGGCCTTCAGGAGCACGCCTCGGACGTCGTCGTTGCGGAAGGTGGTGTTCGCCACGGCGAACAGCACCGTGCTCGCGCTGGCCTTGGGCGACGCCTTGAACCAGGAGTAGTCCCGTTCGTAGCCGCGGTCGTTGCGGGCTCCCAGCATGGCCGGGACCGATGCGGCCACCAGCAGCAGCGCCACGCCGAGGCCGACGCCGACCGCGGTCAGCACGGTACGGGTCCAGCCCTCGCGGCCGCCGGTGGTGGCGAAGCGGAATCCCAGGCCCACGTCGCGGACCCAGCCGGACAGGGTGCCGCCCCGCGCGGTCGACTGGGAGTTCATGCCACCCGCTCCATGTCCCGCGACTTGCCGTCCCGCACCACGACCTCGCGGTCGGAGTAGGCGGCGACGCGCGCCTCGTGGGTGACCAGGACGACGGCTGCGTTGGTGTCGCGGGCGGCGTCGGTGAGCAGGCGCATCACACGCTCGCCGTTGAGCGAGTCCAGGGCGCCGGTCGGCTCGTCGGCGAAGACCACCCGCGGGCCGGTGACCAGTGCGCGGGCCACCGCGACGCGCTGGCCCTGGCCGCCGGAGACCTCGCCGGGCCGCTTGCCGGTGAGGTCGTCGACCTCCAGCCGGGCCATCCACTCCGTGGCGCGGGTCTCCGCCTCCTTGCGCTTGACGCCGTTGAGCCGCAGCGGCAGCGCCACGTTCTCCACGCAGGTCAGCTCGGGCACGAGCTGGCCGAACTGGAAGACGAAGCCGAACTCGCCGCGGCGCAGGGCGCTGCGCTCGGCGTCGCTCATCGCGGTCAGCTCCCGTCCCTGGTACAGCACCTGGCCGGAGTCCGGCCGCACGATGCCGGCCAGGCAGTGCAGCAGCGTCGACTTGCCGGAGCCGGAGGGCCCCATCACGGCGACGACCTCACCGGCGCGTATCGCGAAGTCGGCGCCGTCCAGGGCCGGGGTGGGTCCGTAGGCCTTGTGCAGGCCGACGGCTTCCAGCAAACGGTCCGTGGTGGTCATGCGGTTACCTCCGCCGCGAGTCGGTCCAGTCGTGAAGTGGTGAGTTCCAGCCACCGCAGGTCCGCCTCGAGGTGGAACAGGGCGTGGTCGCAGACCAACTGGTCCGCGAGGTCGCCGTCGCGCTTGCGCGCGGTCAGTTCCCGCATCAGGCGCAGGTGCTCCGAGCGCTGGGTGTCGAGCAGGTCGGCGGCGCTGCGACCGGTCAGCAGCGCGAGGACGACCTTGGTGTAGAGGGTGCTCTGCAGGTAGGGCTCGGGCTTCTCCGGTTCCGCGAGCCACTTGCCGACGTCGGTGATCCCGGCGTCCGTGATCGCGTACCGCTTGCGCTCCGGGCCGCCGCCGGCCTCGATGCCGTCGACCTCGACGAGCCCGTTCTTCAGCAGCCGCGCCATGGTCGAGTAGACCTGACCGTAGTGCAGCGGGCGGTCGTGGCCGAACTTGTGGTCGAATTCCCGTTTCAGGTCGTAGCCGTGGCGGGGGCCGGACTCCAGGAGCCCGAGCAGGGTGTGGCCGATGCTCATGCGGAGGACTCTACATGAGGCGTATACCCGCAGTGTATAGAGCGCGAGTACAGTGACGAGGGTGTGACAGAACCCCTTCCGACCTGGGTTTTTCTCGTCCCGGGGCGGCTGCGGACACGATGCAGCCCCGGGGCACGGACGGACATCACGTGCGCCGGGGCTGCGATCAGGAGGAGGTCACAAGCCGTTGACGTTGGCGGCGATGCGGTCGCCGACCTCCTTGTCGATGTTGCGCCAGTACTGCACGGCGCGCTCCAGGACCGGGGCGCTGACCCCGTTCTTCAGGTGCCCGGACACATTGGAGACCAGCCGGTCGCGGGCGGCGTCGTCCAGGACCTGCCGGACCATCGTCCCGGCCTGCCCGAAGTCGTCGTCCTCGCGGTGCAGCTTGTAGGGCTCGTGCACCATGTTGCCCGCCACCTCCCAGCCGGCCGGCTCGCCGAACCGCTGGATGTCGGCCTCGGGCCCGCCGAAGGAGTTCGGTGCGTACGGCGCGGCGGTGCGCGACGGCTCGTAGCGCATCGGCCCGTCCTTGGCGTACGAGCGCACCTCGGTGTGCGGGCGGTTCGGCGGCAGCTGCGCGTAGTTCGGGCCGATCCGGTAGCGGTGGGTGTCCGCGTACGAGAACAGCCGGCCGAGGAGCATCTTGTCCGGCGAGGGGCCGATGCCGGGCACCATGTTGCTGGGCTCGAAGGCGGCCTGCTCGATGTGGATGAAGTAGTCCTCGGGGTTCTTGTTGAGGGTCATCCGGCCGACCTCGATCAGCGGGTAGTCGCCGTGCGGCCACACCTTGGTGAGGTCGAAGGGGTTGAACCGGTAGTCCGCCGCGTCGTCGAACGGCATGATCTGCATGTACAGCGTCCACGAGGGGTGGTCGCCGCGCTCGATGGCCTGGTACAGGTCACGGCGGTGCAGATCGCCGTCGGCGCCCGCGTAGTGGTCGGCCTCCTCCTGGGTGAGGAAGTCGATCCCCTGGTCGGTCTTGAAGTGGTACTTGACCCAGAACCGCTCTCCGCCGGCGTTGACCCACATGTAGGTGTGGGAGCTGTAGCCGTTCATGTGGCGGTACGACTTGGGCACGCCGCGGTCGCCCATCAGCCACGTGACCTGGTGCGCCGACTCGGGGGACAGCGTCCAGAAGTCCCACTGCATGTTGTTGTCGCGCAGTGAGCTGTCACGACGGCGCTTCTGGCTGCGGATGAAGTCCTGGAACTTCATCGAGTCGCGCACGAAGAAGACCGGCGTGTTGTTGCCGACCATGTCGTAGTTGCCGTACTCGGTGTAGAACTTCAGCGCGAAGCCGCGCGGGTCGCGCCAGGTGTCGGGGCTGCCCATCTCACCGGCCACCGTCGAGAAGCGGGCCAGCATCTCCGTCCGCCGTCCCGGCTGGAACAGGTCGGCCTTGGTGAACTGGCTGACGTCGTTCGTCACCTCGAAGACGCCGTACGCGCCCGAACCCTTGGCATGCACCACGCGCTCGGGAACCCGCTCGCGGTTGAACTGCGCCATCTTCTCGATCAGGTAGTGGTCCTGGAGGAGGATGGGGCCGTCCGAGCCCACCGTGAGCGAATGCGCATCGCTCTCCACCGGAATCCCGGCGTTGTTGGTGGTGTAGGGGGTGCTCATGTGAATGTGTCCTCCCGTCGATCTTCGGAAGAGTCCGTCGGGGGCTCCTGGTCGCTAACGACCACACAAACACTGAATCACCGGCTCGGCACGCCGGGCAATGCCTTCCGGCCACCGTTCTGGACAAAGTCCAAAAATAAATCCGATACGGACACGCAGCGTCTAGCGCTGCACACCGCCCGGAATGCCCATTTCGAACCAGACCACCTTTCCGGCGCTCAGCCGGGTCGCTCCCCACCGCTGGGCCATCCGGTTGACCAGGTACAGCCCACGGCCGCCCTCGTCCTGCGGCTGGGCATGGCGCATCCGCGGCAGCGTCGGGGCGTCGTCGCCCACTTCGCAGCGCAGCACGTCGGTGCGGAGCAGCCGCAGCGTGATGGGCCGTTCGGCGTACCGCACCGCATTGGTGACCACCTCGCTGACCAGCAGCTCGGTCGCCTCCGCCAGCGAGTCCAGGTCCCAGCGGCTGAGCGCCTGGCGCACCAGGCGCCGGGCCCGGCCCGCGGTCTGGGCGCGCGGCTCGAGGAACCAGTACGCCACGTCGCGCGGCGCGATGCCGTCGAAGCGGGCGGCGAGCAGCGCGATGTCGTCGTCCCGGTCGCCGGGGCCGACGATCTCCAGCACCTCGTCGCACAGCGGCTCAAGCGGCGGCGGGCACATCACCGCCGAGGCCGTGTGCAGCCGCTCGCGCAGCATCTCGATGCCGCCCCACACGTCCCGTGCGCGGGACTCCACCAGGCCGTCGGTGTACAGCAGCAGCGTCGCCCCGGCCGGAGCCGGCAGCTCGACCGCCTCGAACGGCACGCCGCCCACGCCGATCGGCGCGCCCGGCGGCACACGCAGCACCTCGGCCAGCCCGTCGGCGTGCAGCAGTACCGGCGGCGGATGACCGGCGTTGGCGATGGTCACCCGGTGCGCGATCGGGTCGTAGACGGCGTAGATACAGGTGGCCATGCGGTCCTGGCCGAGCCGCTGGGCCTGCTCGTCCAGGTGGTAGAGGACCTCCTGCGGCGACAGGTCCAGGCCCGCCAGGGTCTGCACGGTGGTCCTCAGCTGGCCCATGATCGCTGCCGAGGTCATGGAGTGGCCCATGACGTCGCCGACGACCAGCGCCACCCGGCTGCCGGGCAGCGGGATCGCGTCGTACCAGTCACCGCCCACCCGGGCGGACTCGGCGGCCGGCAGGTAGCGGCTGGCGAGCCGGACGCCCGTGGGCTCGGGCAGGGAGTCCGGCAGCATCTCGCGCTGCAGGGAGTCGGCGATCGACGCCTCGCGGTCGTAGAGCACCGCCTTGTCGACGCCCAGCGCGGTGTGGGTGGCCAGCTGCGCGGCCACCAGCAGGTCGTCGGGGTCGAAGGCGGGCCGGTCGGGACGGCGCAGCAGCACGGTCGCGCCGATCACCCGGCGGCGGCCGCGCAGCGGGGCCAGGATGGCGCGGCGCCCCGTCGGAAGCTCTAACGTGTCGCCGGACTCCGCCTCCGGGCAGCCGCCCACCAGCTCGTGGAGCGCGGCCGTGGCCTGCGGGTTGTCGGAGAAGACCGGGCGCACACCGCGCAGCACCTCCGCCAGCGCCCCGTCCAGCGTCACGTCCACGGCCTCCGCGGCCGCGCCGTACTGGCCCTCGGTGGACGGCACCACCGGCATCAGCAGGCCCTCGACGGGCTGCTCGGTGTCGTCCGGCACGCGGTCGGTACGGCGCAGCCGCAGGACGAGCGGGCCCGAGGGACGCTCGTCGCCGACCGGCAGCGGGTCGCGCAGATAGACCAGGATCGCGTCGGCGAAGGCCGGCACCGTCGAGCGGCACAGGCCCAGCACGATCTCGTCCAGGTCCAGGCCGCGGGCGATGCGGCGGGTGGCCGCGCCGACGTAGCGCAGCCGCTCGGCCTCGGCCTGCCCGGCCCGGCCGCGGTTCTGCGAGCCGATCTTCTTCAGCGGGCGGCCCGCGGTGGAGTCGTCGTCGACCGGGTGGCCGCCGGGGCCGCCGTGCCGGCCGCCCGAGCGCGCGGCGGGAACCCCGGTGTCCGGCATCCGGGCACGGGTGCGCGGTTCGCCGCCCTCCGGCTGAGCAGGGCCGGGGGCGCCGGGCGTGCCCGGGGTGCCGCCGGTGGCGGAGGCGCGGCGACCGGGCTCGACCGGGGCGGCCATGGCCGTGGCCGCCCGCAGGTCGTGCGGGGAGGGGTGGTCCCACGGCCGGCCGGTGGACTCGTCGCCGGGGGCGCCGGGCGAACCGGGGGAGCGCAGATGTGCGGACTGCCGGCCCCGGGCGGCGTCGGCGGTGGTGCCCGCGATCGCGTGCTGGACCCCGGTGGCGCTCTCGGCGGCCACCACGCCGGCGGCCTGACGGTCTCTCACCTCGGCGGATCTGCGGTCGGGCCGGGTGCCGCGGGTGCCGCGGCGGCCGGCCCGGCCGGCCTTGGCGGGAGCGCCGGTCTCGCCGCCCGACTGCCGCTGGGTGGGCGGAACGGGCTGCAGGGACGGTGTGCCGGGATCGCTCCCGGCCGCGCCGGCGGCGCGCTTGGCCGCGCCTGCGCCACCGCCGCGCCGGGGCCGCCGGGGGCGGCCGGAGGACGACCCGGCCGGGGCGGAGGAAGGGGCGGGGGCCTGGTTCTGTACGGGCTGCGCCGCGCCGGCCTCGCCGGCCGCCGTCGCGGCCTCCGGGGTCAGCCGGAATCCGGTCCGCGGATCGGGGACCGGCTCGGGGTCGCCCGGACGTGCCGGGCCGGCCGCTGTCGCCTGGACGGCGGCCTGCTCAGAAATGCGCTCCGTGCTCACGCTGGTCGTTCCATCCGGTCGGGTGCGTCACGTGCGGGGCACGTGGCGGGGCGGCCGCGTCAGGCGGGTCGGCGGCAGTGCAGGAAGAGTTGCTCCTCCGGCGGCACTTCTGTGCTGTGCGGCGCGTAGGCGTACGACTCCTCCCTCAGGACCTCGAATCCTGCGTCGGCCACCACCTGGCGCAAATCGTCCCGTAGATAACCCGATACCCGGATGGTGTTACCAAGGAACGGAATCGGAAAGTCATCCACATCGGCTTCTACCATCGAAAGAGTGAACAGCCCGCCGGGGACGAGTAGATCGCGCACGGCCCGCAGGGCCAGCGGAATCTCGGCGCGGGAGAGCATCAGCAGCGAGAAGAAGGCGGTGACGGCCTCGAACTGCCCGAGGTCGTGCCTGCCGTGCCGGGCGTAGGGGCCGCCCGGTCGCAGATCGGCGATGTCGGCCCGGTGGAAGGTGGCCTGGGGCACGTACTGGCGGGCCAGCGACAGCATGACCGGGGAGAGGTCGATTCCGGTCACCTGGTGCCCGGCGTCGGAGAGCTGACGGCAGGTCGGCAGTCCGGTGCCGCATCCCAGATCCAGCACGCGGGAGGCGTCCGGCAGCTGCGTCAGGATCCACTCGCCGGCCGCGAGCTGCCCCTCCTTGTGCGGGAACGCCTCGTCGTAACGGTCGCCTATGGCGTCGAAGGCCTCCGCCTGGCCGGTGCGGTCCAGCTGTATGTCCTCGTAGCCGCCGACTCCCACAGCCTGGGCCTCCCGTGATGACCTGCGTGACGTAGCGTCAAACTCTAGTGTGAGCCTGTGATTTGTGCAGCACTATGAGGCACGATCTTACGGTTGGGGCTGGGGGGCCCGGCAAGACTCACGCGGTCACCTTGCCGGACGGTCCCAGTCAACCGGAAGAGCCGGTACCGGCCACGCCGGATTCGGACGCCAGTGCTGCCAGCCCTCGTCGAAGGGGTGGCCCCACTCCCCGATGACACCCACCGCGCGCCGTCCGGCCTCGCGTACCCGCTCCGCCGTCGCGGCGGACATCAGCCCCGCGGCCTGCGCCTGCTCGAACTCGTCCTCGTCCCGCCAGTGCCAGCTGCGGTCCGGGCCGACATGGATGTCCAGGAAGTGGTCCTCGGAGTCCACGCCGCCCGACCAGCGGCGGCGCGGCTCCTCCAGGTTCACGTACCAGTTCTTGAAGAGCCAGCCCCGCTCCCAGAACAGCCACACCGACCACGGCTCCCCGGGGCGGGCCAGCTTCAGCACACCGGTGCCCCACCAGCGGTCGACACTCGTCGTGCGCGGCTTGAGGTAGCGCGTCTCCAGCGGCTCCTCGTGGATCGGCGTGCCGTCGGCGAGCACCGGGCGGACGCACTCGGTGCCCGGCGCCATCCAGACGGCCAGCAGCTCCGCGTCGTCGCGCACCACCGTCACCGGACGGCAGATGTGCACCCGGTCCGTCGCGTTGCCGCGGTAGCGCCACAGCACCTGGTCGCCGGGCGACCAGTGGTCCTCGCCGCCGTTCCGCCCGGTACCCGGATGAAGAAGGATGTCCGCCGTCATGAAGAGATCTTACGGACGACGGGTCACGGCGGCGTCACCCTTGCGCCGAGCCTTCGTCACGGGCCCTCGCACCATGCCACCGCGGGGCGGCCGCCGTCACGGACGGGTCATGCGCAGCACGTCCAGTGCCTCGTCCAGCTGCTCCAGGGTGAGCAGGCCCCGCTCGACGTACCCGGAGTCCAGGACCACCTGACGGATCGTGCGGCGCTCGGCCAGCGCGCGCTTGGCGACCTTGGCGGCCTCCTCGTAGCCGATGTACCGGTTGAGCGGCGTGACGACGGAGGGCGAGGACTCGGCGTACTCGCGGGCGCGCTCGACGTCGGCGGTGATGCCGTCCACGGTCCGGTCGGCCAGCAGCCGGGAGACGTTGGCGAGCAGCCGCACCGACTCCAGGACGTTCTTGGCGATCACCGGGAGCATCACGTTGAGCTCGAAGTTCCCCGCCGCGCCGGCCGTCGCGATGGTCGCGTCGTTGCCGGTGACCTGGGCGGCCACCATCAGCACCGCCTCCGGGATGACCGGGTTGACCTTGCCCGGCATGATCGACGAGCCGGGCTGGAGGTCGGGCAGGGCGATCTCGGCGAGGCCGGTGCGCGGCCCGGACGCCATCCAGCGCAGGTCGTTGGAGATCTTGGTCAGCCCGACCGCGATCGTGCGCAGCTGGCCTGAGGTCTCCACGATGCCGTCGCGCGCGCCCTGCGCCTCGAAGTGGTCGCGGGCCTCGGTGAGCGGCAGGCCGGTGGCCCGCGCCACCTCGGCGATCACCGCCGCCGAGAAGCCCGCCGGGGTGTTGATCCCGGTGCCGACGGCCGTCCCGCCGAGCGGCAGCTCCGCCAGCCGCGGCAGCGAGGCGCGCAGCCGCTCGACGCCGTAGCGCACCTGGGCGGCGTAGCCGCCGAACTCCTGGCCGAGGGTGACCGGTGTCGCGTCCATCAGGTGCGTACGGCCGGACTTGACCACGTCCGCGAACTCGGCGGACTTGCGCTCCAGCGCCGCCGCCAGGTGCTGCAGTGCCGGGATCAGGTCGCCGGTGACGGCGGCGGTCGCGGCGATGTGGATGGAGGAGGGGAAGACGTCGTTGGAGGACTGGCTGGCGTTGACGTGGTCGTTGGGGTGCACGTCGCGGCCGAGGCGCTCGCTCGCCAGGGTCGCGATCACCTCGTTGGCGTTCATGTTGGACGAGGTGCCCGAGCCGGTCTGGAACACGTCGATCGGGAAGTGGTCGTCCCAGCGCCCCCCGGCGACCTCCGCGGCCGCCTCCTGGACCGCCTCGGCGACGTCCTTGTCCAGCACGCCGAGCTCCGCGTTGACCTTCGCCGCGGCCGCCTTGATCCGGGCGAGCGCCGCGATGTGGGCGCGCTCCAGCCGCTGCCCGCTGATCGGGAAGTTCTCCACGGCCCGCTGGGTCTGGGCCCGCCACTTGGCGTGCGCGGGAACGCGCACCTCGCCCATGGAGTCGTGCTCGATCCGGTAGTCGGCCGCGCCCTGCTCGGACATCGCTGGGGTTCCTTCCCTCGGGACGGTTCCCAGCGTCCCACCGGTGCCGGGAAAGTACTGGTCAGTAGGACAGCGGCGCGGCGGTTTTCATTCCACGCGCCGCCCCCTGGGAGGCCTACCCGCACCGGCGCGGGAACACCTCCGCCCCCGGCGCGCGGGCACCGGGGGCGGAGAGGGGCCGAGGGGGCGGACTGTGTCGCCGGTCCGCCCCGAACGGCGCTACGCGAGCCCGGGGCCGCGCACCGGGATCGTCGTGAAGGTCGGCTGCGGCGCGGGATCGGTGAAGAAGTCGTTGCCCTTGTCGTCGACGACGATGAAGGCCGGGAAGTCCTCGACCTCGATCTTCCAGACCGCTTCCATACCGAGCTCGGCGTACTCCAGGACGTCGACCTTCTTGATGCAGTCCTGGGCCAGGCGCGCCGCCGGGCCACCGATGGAGCCGAGGTAGAAGCCGCCGTGCGCGGCGCACGCGTCGGTCACCTGCTGGGAGCGGTTGCCCTTGGCGAGCATGACCTTGGAGCCGCCCGCGGCCTGGAACTGCTCGACGTAGGAGTCCATGCGGCCGGCCGTGGTCGGGCCGAAGGAGCCGGAGGCGTAGCCCTCGGGGGTCTTGGCCGGGCCCGCGTAGTAGACCGGGTGGTCGCGCAGGTACTGCGGCATCTCCTCGCCCGCGTCCAGTCGCTCCTTGATCTTCGCGTGTGCGATGTCGCGGGCGACGACCAGCGGGCCGGTCAGCGACAGCCGGGTCTTGACCGGGTACTTCGACAGCTCCGCGAGGACCTCGTCCATCGGGCGGTTGAGGTCGACGCGCACGACGTCCTCGTCCGACAGGTGGTCGTCGGTGGTCTCCGGCAGGTACTTCGCCGGGTCGGTCTCCAGCTGCTCCAGGAAGACGCCCTCGGCGGTGATCTTCGCGACCGCCTGGCGGTCGGCGGAGCAGGAGACGGCGATGGCGACCGGCAGGGAGGCGCCGTGCCGGGGCAGCCGCACCACGCGGACGTCGTGGCAGAAGTACTTGCCGCCGAACTGCGCTCCGATGCCGATCTTCTGGGTGAGCTCGAAGACCTTCTCCTCCAGCTCCTTGTCCCGGAAGCCGTGGCCGGCCGGCGAGCCCTCGGTCGGCAGCTCGTCCAGGTAGTGCGCGGAGGCGTACTTGGCGGTCTTCAGCGCGAACTCGGCGGAGGTGCCGCCGACGACGATCGCCAGGTGGTACGGCGGGCAGGCGGCCGTGCCGAGCGAACGGATCTTCTCCTCCAGGAACTTCATCATGGAGGCCTCGTTCAGGACCGCCTTGGTCTCCTGGTAGAGGAAGGACTTGTTGGCCGAGCCGCCGCCCTTGGCCATGAAGAGGAACTTGTACGCGCCGCCGTCGGTCGCGTACAGCTCGATCTGGGCCGGCAGGTTGGAGCCGGTGTTCTTCTCCTCCCACATGGTCACCGGGGCCATCTGGGAGTAGCGCAGGTTGAGCTTGGTGTACGCGTCGAAGATGCCGTGCGACAGGGCCGCCTCGTCACCGCCGGAGGTCAGCACGTTCTGGCCGCGCTTGCCCATGACGATCGCGGTGCCGGTGTCCTGGCACATCGGCAGCACGCCGGCCGCGGCGATGTTGGCGTTCTTCAGCAGGTCCAGGGCGACGAAGCGGTCGTTGGAGGACGCCTCGGGGTCGTCCAGGATGCGGCGCAGCTGCGCGAGGTGCGCGGGGCGCAGGTAGTGCGAGATGTCGTGCATGGCCTCGGCGGCGAGCGTGCGCAGCGCCTCCGGCTCCACCTTGAGGAAGGTCCGGCCGTCGGCCTCGAAGGTGCTGACGCCCTCGGAGGTGACCAGGCGGTACGGAGTGGTGTCCTCACCGAGGGGGAGCAAGTCGGTATAGGCGAACTCGGGCATTTATGGACATCCTCACTGCGCTGCGTCGTAGAAGCCCAACAAGCGTAGAACGAGCGCGGGTCACCGGGCGTGTGAGGTGACCCTCACTGCCGGAGGTAGGGGCCTAGTCGCGATCTATCGCGTTTGTGTACCGTAGGCCCGTGGATGAGTCCTCGCTCCAGAAGCGTGAGCAGCAGCCCCTGAGTCCCCCTGTCGCCGAAGTCGACATCCGCGCGTCCGACGCGGACCGCGACCGGGTGGCCGACATTCTTCGCGATGCCCTGGCCGAGGGACGTCTGACCACCGAGGAGCACTCGGAGCGGCTGGACGGCGTGTACGCGGCGAAGACCGTCGGCGAGCTGGAGCCCTTCGTGCGCGACCTTCCGGTCCCCGCCCCGGCGGCCGCCCCCGACCGGGCCCGGCACTGGGTCCCGGACCACTCCGGGGAGAACCCCAACCTCGTCGGCATCCTCGGCGGCGCCGAGCGCAAGGGCCGCTGGCGCGTGGGTTCGAAGATCAACGCGGTCGCGATCCTGGGCGGGGTGGTGATCGACCTGACGGAGGCGACGTTCACCGCGCCGGAGGTCGTCATCAACTGCACCGCCATCATGGGCGGCGTCGAGATCAAGGTGCCGGAGAACGTGACCCTGCGCGGCGGTGGCGTCGTCGGCATCATGGGCGGCTCCGACGTCGAGGCGTACGAGGCCCCCGACCCGGGAGCCCCGGTCATCAAGGTGCAGGGCCTGGCCTTCTGGGGCGGCGTGGAGGCCAAGCCGCGACGCGGCAAGCGGGTCAAGAAGAAGGACAGCCGTCCCGAGCTCGACCACTGACGGTTCATCAGTCCGCGGCTCCTCCTCCGGCGGGGGGGGGGGGGGGGGGGGGGGGGCCCCCCCCCCCCCGGGGGGGGGGGGCGCGCCCCGCCCCCCCCCCCCGGGGGGGCGGGGGGGGGGGGGGGGCGGGGCGCCCCCCCCCCCGGCCCCCCGGGGGGGGGGGGCGGCCCGGGGCCCCCCCCCGTCCGCATGCGCGCACCCGGGGCCCACCGGGCACATCCGGCGCGCCGTCGCCCTGCGTGACACCCCGGAGCCGGGGTAAGCGGCGATCAGACACACCGTTCGGCCCGGTCGGTGCCGCGGACTATCGAGGAGAGACCCATGCTCATGGCCCACCCCGCTGTGCTGAACGACCTCGTCGACCGTTACGAGACGCTGCGCGTGCTCGACCCGGCGGACCCGGTGGTCCGGCGCCGGCTGGAGGACGTTTCGTACACCCTGTGCGTGGCGACCGGCACCAGCGACGTGGACGCCGCCCTCATCGCCGCGCGGCTGCGCCTGCCGGGCGCGAGGCCGCTGGACGATTCGGCCGTCGCATGACAGCCGTTCGCACCGTGGGCGTCGAGGAGGAACTCCTCCTGCTGGACGCCGAGACCGGCGAACCCCGGGCGCTGTCGACGGCGGTGCTGGCCTCGGCACGCCGCGACGGGGCGGCCGGGGGCGAGGTGTTCGAGTCGGAACTCCAGCGCCAGCAGCTGGAGTTCGCCACCCGGCCGCAGGTCCGGATGGAGGACCTGGGCGCCGAGATCACCCGCTGGCGGGCCGAGGCGGCCCGGCACGCCGAGGACCTCGGCGCCTCGGTCGCCGCGCTCGCCACCTCGCCGCTGCCGGTGGACCCCGCCCTCAGCACCGGCGAGCGCTACCGGTGGCTGCGCGACCAGTACGGGCTGACCACACAGGAACAGCTCACCTGCGGCTGCCACGTCCACGTGGCGGTGGAGTCGGACGAGGAGGGCGTCGCGGTCCTGGACCGGATCCGCCCGTGGCTGCCCGTGCTGCTCGCGCTGAGCGCCAACTCCCCCTTCTGGCAGGGCCAGGACAGCGGCTACGCCAGTTACCGCAACCGGGTGTGGGGACGCTGGCCCTCGGCCGGTCCGGTCGAGGTCTTCGGCTCCGCCGACCGCTACCACGAACTGGTCACCGCGATGGTGGGCACGGGCGCGCTGCGCGACGCGGGCATGGTCTACTTCGACGCCCGGCTCTCGCAGACCTACCCCACCGTGGAGATCAGGGTCGCCGACGTGTGCCTGGAGGCATGGCACACGGCGCTGCTCGCCACCCTCGTACGGGCCCTGGTGGAGACCGCGACCCGGCGGTGGAAGGACGGCGAACCGCCGGCGCGCCACAGTGTCGCGCTGCTGCGGCTGGCGACGTGGCGGGCGGCCAGCGAGGGGCTGGGCGGGCGGCTCCTCCACCCGCTCGGCATGGAGCCGGTGCCGGCCGAGGCGGCGGTACGCGCCCTGTTCGAGCACGTACGTGACGCCCTGGAGGACAACGGCGACCTCGTGCCCGCCCAGGAGGCCCTCGCCGGCCTGCTGAAGGCCGGCAACGGGGCCCGCTTCCAGCGGGACCTGCGGGAACGGGGCGACGACCTGCGGGCCGTGGTCGCCGCGTGCGTGCGGCGCACCCGGGGATGAGCCGGCACGCCGCCCGGCGGCGGCTACTCGCGCGGCAGCTTGGTGACCGTGTCGAGGTAGAAGGCGTCGATGCTCTGCACGGCGCGTTCGAAGTCGTCCAGGTTGACCGGCTTGGTGACATAGGCGTTGGCGTGCCGCTGGTACGCGCCGGTGACGTCGTCGGGCGCGGAGGAGGTGGTCAGGACGACGACCGGGATGGCGCGCAGGTCGTCGTCGGCCTTGAGGATGGCCAGCAGCTCGCGGCCGTTCATGCGCGGCATGTTGAGGTCGAGCACGATCAGGTCGGGGCGCGCGTTGCTCTTGTCGCGCAGGTAGTCGAGCGCGGCGACACCGTCCTCGACCTGGGTGAGGTTCCGGGCGCCGCGCTCGGACAGGGCGTCCCCGATGAGCATGGCGTCGGCGGGGTCGTCCTCGACCAGCAGCACGTCGTAGGGGCGGGGTGAGGCGATCATCATCATCATCGGCTCCGGGTCCGGTCGGTGCCTCGCGGGAGGCGGTGGGGGGATGCGGTGGTCACGAGGCCGGGCCGGCGTCCGCGGGCGCCCCGGCGGACGGCGAGGTCGTCGACCGCCGTCGCCGCGGGCGCGGTGGTCCCCCGCTCGGCGGGGCGCGGGGAGGAGTGGGTGCCGGGCATGGCCCCACCCTAGGGGGTCGCGATCAGCGAGGACAACAGACGTTGTCGCGGCGGCGGCTACAGTGAGTGCCTGCCGCACGGAGTCCGGAGCGGCCGTGGCGACGAGCAGGACACGGATTCGGCATCGGAAGGGGCGGCGACGTGGTGGAGGAAACGGGCCGGCTTGCGCGGTGGACGACGCGCCGCTGGCTCCGGGTGGGGGTGAGCGCGGCCCTGGCGGTCCTCGCCGTCCTCGGGGCGCTGGGCATATGGTCGCTGGACCGGAACACGACGATCACCCGGCAGCTGGTCGACACCCGCTCCCCGGCACTGGTCAACGCGGTCCGTCTGGAGGCCGCCCTGGTCAACCAGGAGACCGGCGTCCGCGGCTACGGCCTCGCCGGGCAGAAGGACTTCCTCACCCCGTACACCGAGGGCCTGGCGAACGAGAAGACCGCGCTGGAACGGCTCCGCCCCCTGGTCCGCGGCGACGAGCAGGCGAGCGCGGACCTGGCCGAGGTGGAGAACGCCGCGGAGGCCTGGCAGCGGACCATCGCCCGCCCCATCGCCGGCGCCCCCGCCGACGAGGCCGTCCGGCTGGCCACCCAGCGCGCGGACGCGGGCAAGCGGAGCTTCGACGCGCTGCGGAAGGCCACCACCCGCCAGCAGGACCACCTGCGGGACGCCCGCCTGGCGGCCGGGGACCGGCTCAACCGGTCGATCGCGCTGCGCAACTGGGTGTTCGCCGCGGCCGCCGTCCTCATCGTGGTGCTGGCCGCACTCGTCTTCGAGGGCCTGCGGCGCGGCATCACCGATCCGCTGACCCGGCTGAGCGACGACGCCCGGATGGTCGCGCGGGGCGACTTCGAGCATCCCATCACCCCGACCGGTCCCGCCGACCTGCGGCAGCTGGCCGGTGACGTGGAGGCGATGCGGCGGCGCCTGGCGGACGAGCTCGCGTTCGCCGAGCGGGCCCGGCAGTTGCTGGACGAGCAGTCCGCGGAACTCAAGCGCTCCAACGCCGAGCTGGAGCAGTTCGCGTACGTGGCCTCGCACGACCTGCAGGAGCCGCTGCGCAAGGTGTCGAGCTTCACACAGCTGCTGCAGCGCCGTTACGGCGGGCAGCTGGACGACCGGGCCGACCAGTACATCGGCTTCGCCGTCGACGGCGCCAACCGCATGCAGACCCTCATCAACGATCTGCTCGCCTTCTCCCGGGTCGGGCGGATCCACAACGAGCACAGCACCGTCGACCTGGACGCCGTCGTCGACCGCACCCTCGACTCGCTGAGTGTGGCGATCGAGGAGTCCGGCACCGAGATCACCCGGGACCCGCTGCCCACCGTCGTCGGGGACACCACGCAACTCGGCATGCTCTGGCAGAACCTGGTCTCCAACGCCATGAAGTTCCGCCGCCCCGACGTGCCGCCGAGGATCCACCTGGAGGCGGTCCGCGAGGGCGACCTGTGGCACTTCGCCGTCACCGACAACGGGATCGGCATCGACCCGGAGTTCGCCGAGCGGGTCTTCGTGATCTTCCAGCGCCTGCACACCAAGGACGCCTATCCGGGCAACGGCATCGGCCTGGCGATGTGCAAGAAGATCGTGGAGTTCCACGGCGGGACGATCGGCGTGGACCCGGCGCACACTCCGGGCACCCGCATCACGTTCACCCTCCCCGCCCCGGTGCCCGCCGACGCGGACGCCGGTGGGGACAGCACCGGAGAGCCCCGAGCCTGATGACCCCCGCCCCTGGCCCCCCGCCGGAACCGCACTACCGCATCCTGCTCGTGGAGGACGACCCCGGCGACGCGCTGCTGGTCACCGAGCTCCTCGCCGACACCGGCCTGCGGTACGCGCTGACCTGGCACAAGACGCTGGGCGAGGCGCGGTCCGAACTCGCCGCGCAGGCCGCCGACTGCGTGCTGCTCGATCTGCACCTGCCCGACGCCAGCGGGCCCGCGGGCGTCGCGGCGGTGCAGGCCGCCGCACCGGACACCGCGGTCATCGTCCTCACCGGCCTCGCCGAGTCCCAGGCCGGCCCCGGGGCCATGGCGGCGGGCGCCCAGGACTACCTGGTCAAGGGCAAGGTCGAGCCCGAACTGCTGCAGCGCGCCGTGCGCTACGCGGTCCAGCGCAAGCAGGCCGAGCGCGCGGCGGCCGCCCTGCAGGCCGGCGCCCTGCGCGCCGAGGAGAACTCCCGCCTGGAACGCGGGCTGCTCCCCCGGCCCCTGCTGACCACCGAGGCCGTCACGGCCACCAGCCGCTACATCCCCGGCCGCGAACGCGCCCTGCTGGGCGGCGACTTCCTCGACGTCGTACAGACCGGTGACGGGCTGGTGCACGCCGTGATCGGGGACGCCAGCGGTCACGGCCCCGACGCGGCCGCCCTCGGCGTCTGCCTGCGGGTCGCCTGGCGGGCGCTGACCCTCGGCGGCCACCGGGGACGCGACCTGCTGCGCCTGCTGGAACGGATCCTGGTCGCCGAGCGGGCGCAGTCGGACCTCTTCGCCACCTGCACCCTGCTCACGCTCGACCTGTCCGCGAGGACGGCGACGCTGCACCTCGCCGGGCACCACGAACCGCTGCTCACCGCCGACGCGGGCACCGGCCCGGTCGAGGCCGAGCACGGCATCGCGCTGGGCATCATGCCGGACCTGGCGCACTGGCCGCCCACCACGTTCGCCCTGCCCGCCCGCGGGGCGCTCACCCTCTACACCGACGGCCTCGTCGAGGGTCACGCCGACGGCACCGGCGGCTCCGGCGAACGCCTGGGCGCGGACGGGCTGCTGGCCCTGATCGGCCAGGTCTCCCCGGCCGACCCGGGGGCCCACCTGGACCGGGTGATCGCACGGATCCGCGATCTCGACGCCGACCGCCACACCGACGACCTGGCCGTCCTGCGGCTGGACTGGGGAGCGCCGTGACCTCACCACGAACGACGACGACGCTGTGGCGGCCCACCGGACCGGTGGAACTGGACCTGGTCCGGGAGCTCGGCTGGCGTGCCTGGCCGCCCCGGCTGCCCGAACAGCCGATCTTCTACCCGGTGCTCAACGAGGACTACGCGATCCGGATCGCCCGGGACTGGAACGTGAAGCACGACGGGGCCGGTTTCGTCACCCGCTTCGAGGTCGACACGGCGTTCCTGGAGCGCTACCCCGTGCAGCAGGCCGGCGGGCGCACGATCCTGGAGCTGTGGGTGCCGGCCGAGGAGCTCGACGAGTTCAACACGCACATCGTCGGAAAGATCCAGGTCGTCCACACGTTCCCCTGAGCACCCGCGGGTGGGGAAGGGGCCTTGCCCGCGGCCCGCGGCCCTGGTCTACTGACCCCCACCGGCGCCTACCGATCAGTAGCTTCCAGGTCGACCCCCGGGCAGGAGAAGCCGTCGTGACCGTCCCGTCCAGCCCCAGCAGTGCCGAGGCCTTCTTCGAGCGGGTGGCCGAGGAGCGCTTCGCCCCCACCGAGTACACCCGGGGGCCCTGGGACGCGCACAGCCAGCACGCCGGACCGCCGGCCGCGCTGCTGGGCCGCGCGGTGCGCGAGCGCCCGGGAGCGCGCGAGGACATGCGGCTGACCCGGATCACCTTCGAGATCCACCGCCCCGTGCCGCTGCTGCCACTCACCGTGGGCACCCGCGTGCTGCGCGAGGGCCGCAGCGTCGAACTGGTGGAGGCGTCGCTCGCGGCGGACGACGGCAAGGAGATCATGCGGGCCAGGGCGCTGCGCATCCGGACCGAGCCGGGCGCGGTGCCCGAGGTGGCACCCGGCTCCTCGGTGCCGGGGCCGCGGGAGTCGCGGGCGGTGCCGTTCTTCCCCGTGCCCTGGGACGTCGGCTACCACACGGCGATGGAGTCGCGCTTCGCCGCCGGCTCCTACCTGGAGCCGGGTCCGGCGACCTGCTGGCTGCGCATGCGGGTGCCCCTGGTCGCCGGGGAGAAGACGGCCCCGCTGGACCGGGTGCTGGTGGCGGCGGACTCCGGGAACGGGGTGAGCAATGTGCTGGACTTCTCGGCCCACCTGTTCGTCAACCCCGACCTGACGGTGCACCTGCACCGTCACCCGGTCGGCGAGTGGGTCTGCCTCGACGCCCGCACCGTCGTCGACGGCGCCGGGATCGGCATGGCGGAGGCCGCGCTCCACGACGAGCGGGGGCCGATCGGCCGGGGGGTCCAGAGCCTGTTCGTGGCCCCGCGCGGCTGAGCGCACGGGGGCGGACGGGGCGAGCCGGGCGGCCCCGGGTCAGAGCTCGGTCGCGTCCTCGGCGTGCCCCTCGGAGAACTCCCACCACGCGAGCGGGAGCCAGTCACCGTCCACGAAGGCGTCGACCGACGACCCGCGCCCGTTGATCACCACGGACGTGCCCACCGGGTATGTCGTGCCGGACAGCCCGGGCACGGGGACCAGGAGGGTTCCCAAACGCTGCGCCACTGTTCCCACCTTCCTTGGAAAACAAACCAAAACAGCTCAATACCGGGTAAAGATTAGCTGGCTTGTCCCATTCCTCCCACGGGGGCAGCATGAGAAATAGGTCACGCGAGGCGAACGGCCGTGGCCCACTCACCGTCCGTTCCCATCGGGACACGCCGGGAACGCGGCGGCGTTCGCCTCCGGCACGTACGAGAGCACGACACCAACGGAGGTGTCAGGTGAAGGCCGTCGTCTACAAAGCACCGTTCGAAGTAGCAGTGGAGGAAGTCGAAAAACCCCGCATACACCACCCCAACGATGTGATCGTCCGGGTCACGTCCACCGCCATCTGCGGGTCGGACCTGCACATGTACGAGGGACGTACCGCGGCGGAGGCGGGAATCGTCTTCGGGCACGAGAACATGGGGATCATCGAGGAGCTCGGCCAGGGCGTCACGTCCCTGAAGAAGGGCGACCGCGTGGTCATGCCCTTCAACGTCGCCTGCGGATTCTGCAAGAACTGCTCGGCCGGCTTCACCGGATTCTGTCTCACCGTGAATCCGGGCTTCGCAGGCGGAGCCTACGGATATGTCGCCATGGGCCCGTGGCCCGGCGGTCAGGCAGATTACCTGCGGGTGCCGTACGCGGACTTCAATTGTCTGAAGCTGCCGGCCGGCACCGAGCACGAGACGGATTTCGTCCTGCTCGCCGACATCTTCCCGACCGGCTACCACGGCAATGAACTCGCCGATGTCCGGCCCGGCGAGAGCGTCGCGGTGTACGGCGGCGGTCCGGTCGGTCTCATGTCCGCGTACTCGGCCCTCATCCGCGGCGCGTCCAAGGTGTTCGTGGTCGACCGCGTCACCGAACGGCTGCAGAAGGCCGAGGAGATGGGCGCGATCCCGATCAACTTCGCCGAGGGCAACCCGGTGGAGCAGATCAAGGAACACACCAAGGGTGCGGGCACCGACAAGGGCATCGACGCCGTCGGCTACCAGGCCCAGGCGAAGAGCCAGGACCGCGAGGAGCCCGCGGCCGTCCTCAACTCGCTCATCGACACCGTGCGCGCGACCGGGGCGCTCGGCGTCCCGGGCCTGTACGTACCCTCCGACCCCGGCGGCCCCGACGAGCAGGCCAAGAGCGGGCGGCTGCTGGTCGCCATCGGCCGGCTCTTCGAGAAGGCGCTGCGCGTGGGCACCGGGCAGTGCAACGTCAAGCAGTACAACCGGCAACTGCGCGACCTCATCATCGAGGGCCGTGCCAAGCCGAGCTTCGTGGTCTCCCACGAACTGCCGCTGTCCGACGCGCCCTCGGCGTACGAGAAGTTCGACAAGCGCATCGAGGGCTACACCAAGGTGGTCCTGCACCCCGACCAGAAGTAGCCGCGGTAACGACCGGCACGGCCGGGGCCGCCGCCCCGTGAAGGGCGGCGGCCCCGGCCGGCTCGGGCATCAGGGAAGTTCGGGACCGGTGGCGTCGATGAGCCCGAACACGGCACCCTGCGGGTCCTGCACGACCGCGAGGCGGCCCGCCGACATGTCGAAGGGCGCGGCGAGCACATTGCCGCCCGCGCGGACGAGGGCGTCCACGGTGCTGTCCGTGTTGTCCACGCTGAAGTACACCAGCCAGTGCGGCGGGGTCTCGGGCGGCAGGTTGTCCAGCCCCTGCGCACCTCCGACGACCCGGCCGTTCACCGTGAGGGAGAAGTAGTCGGAGGCGCCTTCCATCGGCTCCGTCTCCAGTCCCAGGGCCGCGGAGTAGAAGGCCGAGGCGCTCTTGAGGTCGCCGGAGGCGAGCTCGCTCCACACCAGTGATCCGGGCTCGTTGACGACCTGGGCGCCCAGGAACTCGCCGGCCTGCCACAGCCCGAAGACGGCGCCGGTCGGGTCGGCGGCGATCGCCATGCGGCCGAGGCTCATGACGTCCATGCCGGGGGAGAGCACCGTGCCGCCGTGCTTGGTGATCGCCTCCGTCGCGGAGTCGGCGTCGGCCGTGGCGAGGTAGGTGGTCCACGCCGTGGGCGGGGTGGGAGCACCGTCGGGGGCCATGGTCGCCATGATGCCGGCGACGGGCCTGTCCTTGAGCGTGCAGACCGCGTAGCCGCCGGTCTCGGGCGGTCCGACTTCGCCCTGCCAGCCGAAGAGGTCGCGGTAGAAGTCGAGCGCCGCCTGCTGATCGGGGACCATGAGGTCGATCCAGCACGGCGTGCCGGGCGGATACGGGGACGTGGCGTACGGCATGAGGGGCCTCCAGCGCGTCGGGGGTCAACGGTCCCGCCGTTCCCGACATTCTGCGCCCCCCGGCACGCTTCGGGCGTGCGCCCCGCCGGATTCGTCCGCTCCCGGCCGCGGCCCGGCGATGCGGGCGCTCACGTCGAGGCGGCGGTCGGCGACGCCGAGGTGCGCACGCGGACGGCGGTGTCACCGGTGGGCGCGGTGATGTCCGCCGCCACCCGGCTCCCCGCGTCCGTGTCGCGCACGGCGAGGGTCACCTCGGCGCCGGTGGCGGCCGGCGCACGGGCGGTCTCGGCGCCGATGCCCGACGCGGTGCCCGTGACGACGGCACGCCGGCCGGCGAGGTCCGCGTCATGAAGCCCCTCCTCGGCGGTGGAGGCCAGGCCGAACGGGGTGGTGATGCCCGGCAGTGGCGGGGACAGGCTGCGGAGGGGTCGCGCGGGGTGGAGGGGCCGGGGGCGGCGGAGGGGTGCGGAGCGCCGGGCGGAAAATCTCACGGGACCCACCTGCAACCTCCGGCGGCCGCGCACGTCTGTGGGAGTGAAGGCGCCTTCGACCCAGCTCTCCACCGGATGATTCGAGGAACGGTATGACCGCACGTCACGCCATCGCGGGCCTGGCCCGCCGGCATCGGGCACGTCTCGTGGTCGGTACGTCCACGGTCGCGGCGGCCCTGGCCCTGGGCGGCGCCGCCATGACCGCGCACGCCGCCACGCCGAAGCCGGCGCCCGCGCCCGCCGCGCAGGCCGACGCGGACGTCCCGGCACCTGCGCCCGCCGCGGCCCCCGCGAAGGGAACGGGCCACGCCGCCCCGGCTCCGGCTCCGGCCCACGCCGCCCCCGCGCCCGCTCCGGCTCCGGCCCACGCCGCGCCCGCTCCGGCGCCGGCCCAGGCCCACGCCGCGCCCGCTCCGGCCCAGGCCCACGCCGCGCCCGCGAAGGGCGTCCCGGCGCCCGCTCCGGCCCAGGCCAGGACCGGTGCCGTGCCGGCACCCGCACCGGCGCGCTGATCCACGGCGGGCGCCCGGCCCCCCCCCGCGGCCCCCCCCCCCCCCCCCAACCCGCCCCCCCCAGAGGCCCCCCGGGGGGGGGGGGCGCCCCCCCCCCCCCCCCGCCCCCCCCCCGCCCCCCGCCCGCCCCGGGGGGGGGGGCCCCCCCCCCCGCGGGGCCGGGGGGGGGGGGGGGGCCCCCCCCCCCCCCCCGGGGGGCCCCCCCCCCGCGCGGCCCCCCCCCCCCCCCCCCCCCCCCCGCCTCCCGAACCGCTACCCAGGAGATCCATGAGCACAGCGGCTGTGGGGTCGCGCCCCGCCCTCCCGACGGCCCCGCTCCGGCACGTCTGGGCACGGCTGCGGAGCGCCGTGTCCGGGGACGCCCGCCGGCCCGCGGCGCGGGCGGTGCACCCGTCGTCCCAGGTGCGCGCCGGACGGCCCGGGCACACCGCGCGGCCGGAGATCGACGAGCTGTACCACCACCGCCGTCTGGACCTCGTGCGTCTGGCACTGTTCCTGGTCGACGACCTGCCCACCGCGGAGGACGTCGTGCAGGACGCCTTCGCCGCGCTCTACCGCCGGCACGGCGAACGGCTGGCGGGCGTGGACGACCCCGAGGCGTACGTGCGCACCAGCGTGGTCAACGGTGCCCGGTCCGTGCTGCGCCGGCGCAGGACGATGCGGGCCCACGTTCCGGAGCGCGAGGGGCACGCGCCGCCCCCGGAGGAGTACGTGCTGCTGCGTGAGGAGCACCGGGAGGTGTTGGCCGCGCTCGGCCGGCTGACGCGCAGGCAGCGGGAGGTGCTCGTGCTGCGCTACTGGTCGAACCTCACCGAGGCCCAGATCGCGGACACGCTGCGGCTGTCGCGCGGCGCGGTGAAGTCCACCGCGAGCCGGGCGCTGGACGCCCTGGCCCGTCACTTGGAGGTGCCGTCATGACCGCCGCCGTCCAGCGGCCGGACCGGGCCGGGACCGAGGAGCTCCTGCGTGCCGCGCTGGACGCGAAGGCCCGCACCGTGGGCCCGGACAGCCTGCGCCGGGCGGCCCCGCCGTCCCTGCTGACCCGCCCGCCGATGCGGGTCCGTCCCGCCGCCGTGGCCGTGCTGGGGCTCGCGGCGGCGCTCGCCTGCGTGCTGCTCGTCCTGACCGCCGCGCGGCGGGAGGGCGATCCCGTGCCGCCGGCCAGTCCCACCCACTCCCCCACGGCGCCGGAGCAGCGGCGCGGCGGACCGGCTCCCGCGCCGGCGCAGTCCGGCACGGCGGCGGTCCCGCGCGCCGTGTCGCCCGGCGGGGCGAGCGAGCAGGCGGGACCGGCCGCCGTGGCACGGTGAGCCGGGAGGGCCCGGGCGGGGATCAGCAGAACCAGCCGTCCTGGACCCAGCCGTGGCGGTTGATGTTGCCGTAGGCGAACCCGTAGGCCCAGCCGCTCTGCTTGCTCTCCACGGTGAAGGTCTGGCCCGTGTACAGGGTCCCGGTCCACGCGCCGCCGGGGGCGGTGCGCACGTACAGGTCCTGGGCGCAGACGGTCTCACGCCGGCCGATGGTGCCGTCGGCCGCACGGGCGGGGCCCGCGGTCGTCAGCAGGCCCGCGGCCAGGGCTGCGGCGACGACGACGGCGCGGGAGATCCGGAGGGTGCGGGGTAGGGGCATGGTGGTTCCTTCCTGCGTCGGGGGGCGGTGGCGGATCGGGTACGGCGGGGGCGGTTCACCAGGAGCCGTAGCCGCCGAGGCACTCGTTGCGGACGTAACCCCAGTCGCCCTTGCCGAAGTCGAAGGTGGCGGCCCAGCCGTTGTAGACGGGGTGGGCGCCGCGGGTGTGGCCGACCTTGTTGCCGTAGCCCAGGACGCGGATCAGGCCGCTGGGTCCGGAGGAACTGTCGTAGTTGGCGTAGAAGCTGGCGCTCTGGCACACGATGATCGCGTGCTCGGGCGGCACCACCGCGTGCGCCGGCTGGGCCATGACCGTGAAGGCCGCGGCGGCGGCCGTCGCGGCCAGCGCCTTCGTCAACGTCCTCATCTGTGGTCCTCTCGTCGATCGCTGAGATCACCGGGTCCGCGCATCAGGATGGCCTCCTGGGATCTATGCGGGTAGAGCGACGAGGTTAATTTTACGTGGCCATGACATTCACCGGATCACCGCCCGCCGGTTCACTGCCTTCCGGTGCGCTCCGACGATGCCTCAGCGGTCGTGTCCGGCTCGGCCCGTACGCCGTCGTCGCGCGCCTCGGCCCGGCTCAGGGCGACGGCACGGGTGTCCGGCATGAGGACGTAGACGACGAGCGAGACCAGCGCGCACCCGGACACGTACCAGAAGAACGCGCTCTCGTGCCCCGCGTCCTTGAACCACAGGGCCACGTACTCGGCCGTCCCGCCGAACAGCGCGTTGGCCAGCGCGTACGGCAACGCGACGCCCAGGGCCCGCACCCTGGTGGGGAACAACTCGGCCTTCACCGCGGCATTGATGGACGTGTAGCCGGTGACGACGGTGAGGGCGATCAGGGACAGCCCGAGGGCGGGCCAGTAGGTCGTCACCGAGCCGAGCGCGGTCATCACCGGGTAGGTGCAGACCGAGCAGCCGACGGCGAAGGTGATCAGCAGCGGACGGCGGCCGACGCGGTCGGAGAGCGCGCCCGCGAGCGGCTGGAGCAGCGCGAAGACCGCCAGGGCCGTGAAACTCACCAGCGTGGCCGTGGTCTTGGCCATCCCCGCACTGCCGATCAGGTACTTCGTCAGGTAGGTGGTGTACGTGTAGTAGGCGACCGTCCCGCCGAGGGTCAGTGCCATGACGAGCAGTGCCTGCCGCCGGTACTGCCACAGCAGGGCCAGCGATCCCCGCGCGGCGGCGGGCTCGGCGGCCTCCTCCGCGAAGGCCTCGGTCTCCTCCAGGCTGCGCCGGATCCACAGCACCACCACCGCGAGGACCGCACCCAGCACAAAGGGGACGCGCCAGCCCCAGTCCGTCAACTGCCGTTCCGTCAGCAGGTGCTGGAGGGCGATCAGGACCGCGAGGCCGAGCAGCTGGCCGCCGGTCATGGACACGTACTGGAAGGAGGAACCGAGCCCCCGCCGGTCGCGCGCCGAGGCCTCGGTCAGATAGGTGGCGCTGGCCGCGTACTCGCCGCCGATGCTGAGCCCCTGCAGCAGCCGGGCGACGAGCAGGACGAGCGCGCCGAGCCAGCCGGCCCGCGCATGGCTGGGCGCGACCGCGATCAGCAGCGCCGCGACCGACATCATGGCGACGGTGAGCGTCAGCGCGCTCTTGCGGCCGTGCCGGTCGGCGGCCCTGCCGAGCACCCAGCCGCCCACCGGGCGCATCAGGAAGCCCACCGCGAAGATCCCGGCGGTGTTCATCAGCCGGGTGGTCGGGTTGCCACCGGGGAAGAAGGACTCGGCGAAGTAGACGGCGAAGCTCGCGTAGACGAACCAGTCGTACCACTCGACGAGATTGCCCAGCGATCCGCCGACCAGGGCGAGGCGGCGCCCGGCGCGCCCGTCCCCGGGCGGCGGCTGCGCCTCGGCGGGATGCGGCGGCATGGCGGCGTGGGAGGACATGGCGGCTCCAGTGGGAAGGCCCGGTGGGGGACGGGTCCGGCGCCGAGGTCCAACGCCCCGCACGGCGGTGCGGTTACGGCACACCGAGCTCGAAGAGCGCGTAGCCCGCGTACGAGCCGGAGGCCAGGGCGGCGATCCCGAGCAGTACGGCCCGGTGCGGGGCCTTGAGCCGGCCGAGGACGAGGGCGAGCGGGATGAACAGCGGGAAGGCCGGCAGCAGATAGCGCGAGACGTTGCTGAAGATCTGCTGCGTGCCGAGCACCGTGACGACGGTGAGCACCGCGTGGACGACCAGCTCCGCGGGCGGCCGCAGGCGGATCAGCAGCCAGATCAGCGCGATGTCCAGCAGGACCACGGCCACGCCGATCAGATCGGCGAACGGGAACGCGGACAGGTAGTCGAAACGGCCCACCGGGACGGAGGTGAACACGTCCGCCGTGTACCGCCCCCAGTCGAAGGTGTGCGCCCAGGCGCCCTCCTGCAGCGCGAAGTAGCCGCCGTAGTCGCCCATGCGGTACCCCACCCAGCCGAGGTAGCCGAACAGGCCGAGCGGCGCCACGGCGATCGCGGCCAGGGGACGCAGCACGCCGGAGCGCCGCCGGTCTCGCACCAGGGCGAGCAGCGCGGCGACGGTGAGGGCGGCGATCAGCGAGGTGGCGGTGGGCCGCGCGAGTCCGGCGGCGAAGGTCAGCAGTCCCGCCGTGATCCAGCGGCGGGTCATGACGGCGTGGCAGGACCAGACCGCGAGGGCGACGTAGAGCGACTCGGAGTACCCCGACCACTCCATGCCGGAGCCCGGCCACACGGCCCACAGCCCGGCCGCGGCAAGTCCCGCGCGGTGCCCGCCGAAGCGCGCGGTGACGACGTACACGCCGAGCGCGGCGGCGAACGAGCAGACGACGGAGACGAGCATCCCGGCGCCGTACAGGCCGAGGCCGGTGCACTCCGCGACCAGCCGCATCACCGCGGGGTAGAGCGGGAAGAAGGCCGCGGAGTTGCCTTCGAGGGTGATCAGGCCGGTGGCCCCGGGCACCGGCACCAGGGCCGGGTGGTAACCGTGCGCGGCGACCTGCTGGTACCACCAGCCGTCCCAGCTGGCGAGGACGTCCCAGGGTCGCGCGCCGCCCCCGAAGCGCGGGTTCTTCGTGCGGTAGTCGCCCGCGTACCGCAGCAGCAGGAGGAAGACCGCGAAGCCGGCGAGCTTCAGCGTGCCGTACGTCGCCAGCACACGGCCCCAGCGGGCGGCGCGGGAGGGTTCTGCCGGCGGATCGCCGTCGGCCGGGGGGCGGGTGCCGACGGGCGCGTCGAGGGTGCCGGGCACGAGGGTCATCGGGAGCCGGTTCCCGTCCGCGGGGTGTGCCGGCCGGGGAAGACCCAGGACCGCAGCAGCAGGAACCGCAGCAGCGTCGCGGCGAGATTGGCGGCCACCAGCGCGCCGGTCTCGACCCGCTGTCCGGCGCCCGGTGCCGCGTGGTGCAGCACGGCCAGGGCCCCGCTGGTGAGCGCCAGCCCCATCAGGAACGCCGCGAGCCCGCGGGCGTGGTGCCGGGCGGCGCCCGTGCGGCCACGCACGCCGAAGGTGAGCCGGCGGTTCGCCGCGGTGTTGGCGACCGCGCACACCAGCAGGGCGAGCGCGTTGCCGGCCTGCGCGCCGGTGGCGGGTCGCAGGGCCGCGTACAGCGCCACGTACCCGACGGTGCTGGCGACGCCGACGGCGGCGAAACGCAGCAGTTGGGAGAGCAGGCCCCCCGGGGGCTCGGTGGCCACGGCGCTGCGGCGCAGTTCGGCGAGCGGGAGCCGGCCGCCGGCCAGGGCACGGCCGATGCGCGCGATGCCGCGCAGGTCGCCGAGGGCGGTGGACACGATGTGCACCCGGCTGTCGGGGTCGTCGACCCAGTCCACGGGCACTTCGTGGATGCGCAGGCCGGCCCGCTCGGCGATCACCAGCAGCTCGGTGTCGAAGAACCACCCAGCGTCCTCCACCATCGGCAGCAGCCGCTCGGCGACGTCACGGCGCACCGCCTTGAATCCGCACTGCGCGTCGGTGAAGCGGACGGCGAGGGTGGAGCGCAGGATCGCGTTGTAGCAGCGGGAGACGACCTCCCGCCTGGGTCCCCGTACGACGCGGGAGCCGCGCGCGAGCCGGGTGCCGATGGCGATGTCGGAGTGCCCGGATATGAGCGGGGCGACGAGCGGGAGCAGGGCGGCCAGATCGGTCGACAGGTCCACGTCCAGGTAGGCCAGTACCGGCGCCGTCGAGTGGGACCACGCCGTGCGCAGCGCCCGGCCGCGCCCCTTCTCGGCCAGGTGCAGCCACCGCGCCTCGGGCAGTTCCTCGGCGAGGCGGGCCGCGATCAGCGGGGTCCGGTCGGTGCTGGCGTTGTCGGCGACGGTGATCCGGAACGGGTAGGGGAAGGTCTCGCGCAGATGGGCGTGGAGCCGCCGCACGGACCGCTCCAGGTCCGCCTCCTCGTTGTGGACGGGGACGACCACGTCCAGGACGGGCTCCTGGTGCCGGGCCGGCAGCGGGACGCGTTCCCTCAGAGCACCGGGTGGTTCGTTTCTCATGGTCTGTCCGTATCTGCTCTCTGCGTCGGGGCGTGCCGGAGCGCGCCGGGGCATGCCGGGCCGTGCCGGGGCCGCATCGCGGGCGCGCCGACGGCACTACGGGCGTTCGGTGGGGTGGTGGCGCGGTGGGGTGACGGGGCGAGCGGGTGCTATCCCGTGCCGGTGGAGTTCCCGTACGGGCTCACCGGCGGAGAGGTCGTGGAGCCGGGCCCGCCCGACGCCGTGCCGGTGTCGGTGCTGGTGGCGGTGGCGGTGGAACTGCTCGTGGCGGTGTCGGCGACGGAGGCGGTGGCGGTCGACGGATCCGCGGAGCCGGTGGGCGCGGTCGGCGTCCCGCCCGTGTCCGCGCCCGACGGCGAGAAGGTGGGGCTGGAGCTGGCGCTGCCGCCGGCGCTCGGCCCCGCCGGTGCGGAGGTGCTCGGGTACGCCGCACCGGACGTCGCCGGACCGCCGGGGCCGGCCGGCACCACCTGACCGGACGAGGAACCGGGCAGCAGGACCAGGGCGCAGGCGACGGCGGTCACCGCGACCGCGGAACTGCCGGCCTGCCACGCGGTACGCACCCGGCGCCGGACGACGACCCCGTCACGCAGCCGCTCCCGGTGCCGGGGCTCGAAGGGGGTGTGCTGCTCGGAGGCGTGCATCATCCGCGCCAGTCGCCGCTCGAAGTCGTCCATGGAGTCCATCCCCTCTCCCCCGTTTCCCTCGTCCCTCATCCCACCGGCTCGATGGCATCGGCCAGGAGCTGCCGCAGTCGCGCGATGCCGCGTGACGCGTGCGACCGGGCGGTGCCCAGCGGGCAGCCCAGCGCCTCCGCGACCTGCGCCTCCGGCAGGTCCTGGTAGTAGCGCAGCACCACCGCCGCTCGCTGCGGCGCCGGCAGCAGCGCCAGGGCCGCCTCCAGGCGCGTGCGTTCGGCGACGGCCGCCGACACGTCCCCGGCCGCGGCCCGTTCCGGCACCTCCCCCACCGGCCGCTCCCCCCACCAGCGGCGGCGCGCGGATCGCGCCGCCGCCCGGGCCAGCACCTTGCGCACATACGGCTCGGGCGCCTGGGAGCCGACCCTCGGCCACGCGAACCACAGCTTGACCAGGGCTTCCTGGAGCAGGTCCTCGGCCCGATGGCGGTCACCACCGGTCAGCAACCGCGCAAGATGGAACAAAGCGGACCAACGGGCTGTCACGAACTCGTCGAACTCATCCGTTCGCGTCGAACCCATCAACACCGCCCCGCCCTTCACCGCCTCTTGCACCTCTGGAAAGACGCCGGCCCCCGCTCCACTATGCGGCCGGGGGCCGTGATCCCCGTCACACGACGGTGCCCCCGTCCGGCCGGACGGGGGCACCGGGCAGGCCGGGGACGCGCGGAGTGCCAACGGGCTGCCCCACGATGGATTGTGGGGTGTGTCGGCCTGGAGGTGCGGCTGGTGGGTGCGATTTCAGCAGCTGAACGGGCGGGTCGGCATCCGTGGCGCCGGACAGGCCGGTGCCGAGGTGGGCCACACAGCGGGCCGACCGGCTGCCCGGAACAGCCCCGTATCTTCCCGGATCTTCTGCCGGTCAACGCCGAGGACGGGCAAGGATCGTGGCGGAAGGCAGGGGGACTCCTCCCCTGCCTCGATGAGGGGGTCGTCATGAGCGATGAGCCGACCGCGCCGCCCGCAGGACCACCCGCCGCAAGCCCGGCACCGAACTCGTGCACGTCCGCACGATGGCCTGCTGAATCACCCACCAGCCAAACTCCCAGGCGGGCGCACCCCACAATCAATCGAGGGGCAGCCCGTGAGGGACGGGGGGGCGGTGCGCGAGGGCGACGGAGACGAACTCCTCCACGAGAGGGTCGTGGCGGCTGCCGTCCCAGGCCAGGCACACCCGGTTCGGGCCGATGTCCGACAGTTCGACGTGGGTGACGTCGGGGCGGGTGTAGTACGAAGCGGTGGACAGCGGCAGGACGACCACACCGCGCCCGGCCGCCACGTTCTCCAGCTTCTCCTCGACCGTGCGGAACGCCGGGACCGGGGCCGGGGCGTCGGTGCGCAGCTCCTGCGCGACGTCGCGCCACTCCGGGACCGCGTCCGGGTCCTGCAGCAGGTGCTCGCCGGCGAGGTCGGCGATGCCGAGGGAGGGCTTGCCCGCGTAGCGGTGGTCGGCGGGCAGGACCGCGACCCGCGCCTCGGTCATCAGCTCGCACATGTCCAGGCCCCGGGCGTCGAGCGGCATCCTGACGTACCCGACGTCGACCCGGCCGTCACGGATGGCCTCGGTCTGGTCGTCCCAGCCGGTCCTGACGACCTCCACGGACAGCCCCTGATGGCGCCCGGAGAACTCCCGGACCGCGCCGGTGACGATCAGGCCCGGCATGAAGCCGACGGTGAACGTCCCCGGACCCCCGAGTGCGGCACGGGCCACCCGGCGCTGCGCCGCCTCCGCCGCGGCCAGCAGAGGCCCGGCGTCGGCGAGGAGCTGCTCCCCCGCCGCCGTCAGGCCGGTGGTGCGGCGGTCGCGGGAGAACAACTGTGCCCTGAGTTCGTGCTCCAGCGCCCGGATCTGCCGGGACAGCACCGGCTGCGCGATGTGCAGCCGCTCGGCGGCCCGCCCGAAGTGCAGTTCCTCGGCCACCGCGACGAAGTACCGCAGCTTGCGCAGATCGAGGTCCACGGGCACCTCCCTCGCGGCCGGACTCCTCCCGGACGAGCCTATGCGCGTTCGGGAGGAGGCACGACGTCGATCGCGGATCAGGAGCCGTCGGCGAGGGCGGCGAGGGGGTCCAGACGGGTCGGGGCCCAGCCCAGCTCGCGGCGGGCCCGGGCGCCGGTGATCCGCTGGTCGAGCGCGAACGCCTGGGCGATCGGGCCCATCCGCTCCTCGGCCTCGGCGGGCGACAGGTGGCGGACGGCGCCCGGGCGCCCGATCGCCCGGCTGACCGCCTGACTGATCTCGGCGGCCGTGGGGAACACGTCGATGGTGCCCGCGAAGACCGAGCCCGCCGGGGCGCCCAGGGCGAGCGCGTAGAGCTCCGCGACGTCGTCGACGTGCACGACGGACCAGTGGTTGGCGCCGTCCCCGATGCACGGCACAGCGCCGTCGGCGCGCCCAGGCTGCGCGTAGAACGCCTCGACCAGGCCGGCCGCGTGGCCGAACACCACGCCGGGCATGACCACCACGGGCCGCTCGCCGGTCGCGGCGCGGGCCAGGACCCGCTTCTCGTTCTCCAGCCGCCAGGCGGTGAGCCGCGGCGGGATGAACGGCGCGTCCTCGTCGACGACGCCGTCGGTGTCGCCGTAGACCCAGATCCCGCCGGTGTGCACGTACGGGCGGGGGCCGGCCCCGTCCTGGAGCGCCTCGGCGGCCGCCCGGTCGATGTCGCCGCTGTCGGGGCCGGCGTGCTGGCCCAGATGGACGACCCCGTCCGCGGCGCGGGCCGCCTCGGTGAGCACAGCGGTGTCGGTGAGCGCGCCGCGGACCGCGGCCGCCCCGAGCCCGTTCACGACCGCCGCCGCCTGATCGCTGCGGACCAGGGCGCTGACCTGGATGTCCCGGCGCACCAGCGCCTTGATCGTCGCCTGCCCGATGTACCCGGACCCTCCGGTCACGAAGACCTTCATGCTGCTCGCCTCTCTCGACGACTCCAGACGGATGTGATGCAGCCGAGTCTTGTCGCGAGGCGCCGCGGCGGTCCAAGACCTGTTGCGGCCCCTGTGATGCCCGTCGGGTATCACGCCTGGCCTGCGACGGTCGGGAAGACCTGCGCGACCGGGACCGGTACGCGGACGGCGCCCTGCCCGCGCGGGCGCGGCGGGCTCGTCCGCGCCGGTGGACGACGTCGCCGGCGGACCACAGACGTGCAGCGGCGCCCTGCCGTCGCGGCACACCTCGAAGACGTGCCGGAGCCGAGCGGCCACCGGGGTCGGGCGGCCGCACGGCCGTGGCACCGTCGGGGGGCCGGCCGCACGGGCGAGGCCGTTCCGGAGGCCCTGGCGTGGACGATGCGGTTCGCCCTGGGCCCGGACTTCCTCATCGACGGCATCGCGACCCGCCTGCCCGGCGGACCCGGACGCCGACGCGCCCGGGGGCCGCGCGGCCGACGACCACGGGAACACGCAACCGCCGGTGGACACCGGCGGTTGCGTTCACGGGGCACGGCTCAGGTGCGTCCGGCGCTGTGCTCCTTGCGGGCACGGCGTTCCAGGGTGCGCCGGCGGCGCTCGGCGGCGGCCGCCTTCAGGCCCTCCTCGCGGCGCTTGTTGTACCCGGGGGGCTCGACGGTGAACAGGCACAGGCCGCAGACGTAACCGCCCTCGGGGCCTTCGATGACGGGTTCGAGGCAGCGCTCACAGTCCATGCCGACCTGTCCTTACTCCTCAGCCGGATGCGCCGCAGTTGTTGCAGGACCAGCGCCCTCCGGGGCCCTGGAGCACGGACGCGCCACAGTTCGTACAGTTCACTCTTGCAGTCGTACCGTACAGCGCGCCGGCCTGCCAGCGGTTCCGGTGAGTTCGCGGAGCGTCACGCCCTGTTGGGGAGCCGCTCCGAGAAGCCGTGGATCCAGCCCGGGTACTCCACCGGGAGGCGGCTCGCGGCGTCCAGCTCCTCCAGATCCTGCGCGGAGAGCGCCAGGTCCAGGGCGGACAGGTTGTCGGTGAGCTGCTCGGGGCGGCGGGCTCCGACGATGGCACTCGTGACGCCGGGCCGGCCCAGCACCCACGCCAGGGCGACGCTCGCGACCGAGGCGTCGTGACGGGCCGCCACCACACGCAGGGCGTCGACGACGTCGTAGACGCGCTCGCGGTCGACGGGCGGGAAGTCGACCTTGGCACGGCGGGCGGCGGCGTCGCTCGCGCCGTCGCGGTCGAACTTGCCGGTGAGCATGCCGCCTGCCAGCGGGCTCCACACGAGCATGCCCAGCTTCTGGTCGCGGACCAGGGGCAGGATCTCCCGCTCGATGTCCCGTCCGGCCAGGGAGTAGTACGACTGGAGCGAGCAGAAGCGGGCCAGTCCGCGCCGGTCGGAGACGCCGAGGGCCTTCATCATGTGCCAGGCGGCGAGGTTGGAGGCGCCGATGTAGCGGATCTTGCCCTGGCGCACGGCGTCGTCGAGGGCGCCGAGTGTCTCCTCGACCGGCGTGACCGGGTCGATGTTGTGGATCTGGTAGAGGTCGATGTGGTCGGTGCGCAGGCGACGCAGGCTGTCCTCCAGGGCCTGCATGATGTGCAGCCGCGACTGGCCGACCTCGTTGGGGCCGGGGCCGACGCGGGCGGTCATCTTGGTGGCGAGGACCACGTCGCGGCGGCGCTTGCCGAGCACCTGGCCGAGCAGTTCCTCGGACTCGCCGGCGGAGTAGACGTTCGCGGTGTCGATCAGGTTGATGCCGCTGTCCAGGGCGAGGCCCACGATCGCGTCGGTCTGCGGGAGGTCCAGGCCGCCGACCGAGTCGTAGGGCGGGGTGGTCCTTCCGCCGAAGGTCATCGCGCCGAGGGCGACGCGGGACACGAAGACTCCGGTGCTGCCCAGTTGCTCGTACTGCATGTGCTGTCTCACTGCCTCTTGTGGTGCGGGTGCGGGTGCGTGTGCAACGTCATCTGCCGGTCTGCCCGGAGGCCCGCGGTGCCTCCGTATGTGCACGCTAAGACGGTGACGATGGACAATCCATAAGAGAAAGTCCTTCGAAGTTGCGCGATCGTCCGGAGTGACCATGGATCCGCTGTCCGACGTCCTGAACCTGCTGCACCTGCGCGGAGCCTCGCCCTCCCGGATCGAGGTCGGCGGCCCCTGGGCGATGCGCTTCCGCGCCTACCCGTACGTCAAGGTCGGCGCCGTCCTCACCGGCTCCTGCCGGCTCGCCCCGGACGGCACCGCGCCGCTGCTGCTCGGGGCGGGCGACTGCTACCTGCTCACGGGCGACCGGCCGTACCAGGTGGGCAGCATCAGCGATCCGCCGGTCGAGCCGGTCGACGGGCACGCCGTCTACCAGGCGGCCCGGGCGCGCACCGGGAGCAGTTCGATGGTCGTCCGCCACGGCGATCCCGGGGCGCCGGACCGTACCGTCGTCGTCGGCGGCAGCATCGAGTTCGACGACGTCACGGCCGGCCTGCTGCTCAGCAGCCTGCCGCCGACCGCGCGCATCCCCGCCGGCAACCCGCAGGCGCAGGTGCTGCGGCCCACGCTGCAACTGCTCGCCGACGAGACCGCCGAGGACCGCCCGGGGGCCTCCGTCATGGCGGCCAGCCTCACGCAGATCCTCTTCCTCCAGGCCCTGCGCGCCTACCTGGAACTCGCCGCCGAGGCGGGCGAGTCCGGCACCGGCTGGCTCGGCGGCCTCAGCGACCCCCAGATCGGCGCCGCCCTCGGGCACATGCACCAGCGGCCCGCGTACCCCTGGACGGTGGGCGAACTCGCCTCCGCGGTCGGCATGTCGCGCTCCGCCTTCGCGCTCCGCTTCAGGTCGCTCGTCGGCCGCCCGCCCCTGGACTACCTGATGCGCTGGCGCATCCAGCGCGCGGCCGCCGCGCTCCGCGGCGGTGACCGCACCGTCGCCTCCGTCGCCGCCGAGTGGGGCTACGCCTCCGAGAGTGCCTTCAGCAACGCCTTCAAGCGCGTCACCGGCCAGCCCCCGGCCCGCCACCGGACCCTGGCCCTGCGTCAGGGGGAACGGGAGGCGGCGCAGGCGTCGGGGTGAGGCGCGCCGGTGTCAGCGCGCCGTCCGGTGGGTGCGCGCGCCGTCGAGGAGGACCAGCGCGGCGCCGGTCACGGCGGCGGCCGTGGCCGCGGTGAGGATCGTGCGGGAGGAGCGCCAGGACAGCACGGACCAGCGGGACTGGGCGGACAGGAGGGAACCGACGCTGAGCCAGGAACCGGCGGAGAGCAGCGAGAGGCTGGAACCGAGGGAAGCGGCGGACAGGGCGCTGCCGACGGAACCGACGGAGAGCACGGAACCGACGGAGCCGATCGAGAGGACGGAGTCCACGGAACCGATGGACAGGACGGAGCCCTTCGACCACAGGGAGAGCGAGGACCCCTCGGGGATGGCAGTCATGCACGCCATCCTGCCGGACGCGGCCGGGTTCCGGGGCGGCCTCGGCCCCGGAACCGTGGCGTGGTGCCGGGGCCGGCGTACTGGCTACTTCCGGCCCAGCCAGATCGGGTTGGTGAGGGCCAGCGCCGGACCCGGGAGACCCGACGCGCCCCCGTCCGGGGCCGGACGGCGCACCTCGGCCCGTACGTAGGAGGCCAGCGACGCGGTGGTGGACCACTCCAGGACACCGGATGCGGGCAGTGGCGCGCCCACCATCTGCCCCTCGTCGGTCATCAGGCGCACCACCGTGCCCGCCGGCACCCCGCCCGCCTCCAGGCGGACGGTCACCGCCGCGTCGCGGGCCACCGGCAGCCGCTCGCCGATGCCGGCGTGCTCGCCGCGCGGGCCGCTCGCGGTGAACGAGAGCCGCACGGCGGCGCTCTCGGCGATCCAGGAGGTCCCGGCCCGCAGACCCGCCTGCAGGGCGCGCCGGTTGAGGCCGTCCGCGAGCACCACGGTCTGCGGCAGGCCGACCACGTCGGGGTCGCGGTGGGCGTCGGAGTTGCCCATCGCCGGGATCCAGTGGCCGTCGCCGCGGCGCGCGGCACCGGTCAGCAGGTTGTCCCAGGTGAGAAGGGTCAGCTCGTCGTCGAGGGTCCAGGGGCCGTTCCACACCTCGATGGCGTCGACGTCGTCGTAGCCGAACTTCCACTGGCCGGCCAGGCTGGGGGCGTACGGGTGCGCCGGCACCACGATGCCGCCGGCCCGCCGGATCTGCCGGGCGAAGCGGCCGAAGGCGTCGTCGCGGGCACGGTAGCGCCAGTCGATCCACTCTCCGGCGTCCAGGCCGATCGCCAGGTAGTGGCCGTTGCGGGTGGTGACCTCCTCGCCCGTGAGGATCAGCAGGTCGTCGCCGGATACGGCGCCCAGGTGGGCGTGCGCCGAAGTGGTGTTGTGGTCGCTGGAGTTGATGAAGTCCAGCCCGGCGGCCCGGGCCAGCGCGGCCAACTGCTCCAGGGTGCGCTTGCCGTCGGAGTGCACGCTGTGCAGGTGGCAGTCGCCCCGGTACCAGGCCCGGCCGCGGCCGGTCGCGTGGTCCGGCGGGTAGTTCGGGACCTGCGCGGCGGCGGGGGCGCCGAAGGTGAGCGTGACGGTGACGGAGTAGTCCAGTCCCTGCGGCGCGACCGTGTACGGTCCGAGGACGACGTGCCAGGTGCCCGCCCCGACCGGTCCCGCCAGGTAGCCGGGGGTCGCCGTGTCGGCGCTGATCGCGAACTCCGTCCGCGCGCCGCCCGACCAGCCGCGGAAGCCGCGCCCGCCGACGTCGGTGCCGTGCTGGTCGAAGATGCCGATGTCGCAGGCGTTGCCCTGCGTCCCGGGCGGCACGGCCGGCCTGTCGTAGCCGTACGACACCGCGATCTGCCTGACCCCACGCGGCACTTCCACGGGCAGGTGGACGAAGTCGGCGGCACCGGTCGGCAGATGCCCCGTGACGACCCGGGTCTGCATGCTCCCCTCCGGCGGGATGCCGCCTGAGCCGCCGGGGTGACCGCCGGCCGGGGCGGAGTCGGATGCGGCCGCGGAGCTCACCGGGGCCAGTGTCAGCACGCCGGTGGCACCCGCGAGCGCGGAAAGCCTCAACACATCGCGTCGTTCCTTCCCTTCAGCCTCAGGCGTCCGGGTGACGGGAGCGTGGCGACCGTTGTGCGCCGGCTGACGGACGTGGGCTCCGCGGTGGCCGCGGCGATGCGTCCGCACCGGCCGGCGGGCCGGTGCGGACGCCTGCCGCCCCGCTCCTAGAAGAAGCCGAGCTTCTTCGGCGAGTAGCTGACCAGAAGGTTCTTGGTCTGCTGGTAGTGGTCGAGCATCATCTTGTGGTTCTCGCGCCCGATGCCGGACTGCTTGTAGCCGCCGAAGGCGGCGTGCGCCGGGTAGGCGTGGTAGCAGTTGGTCCACACCCGGCCCGCCTGGATCGCGCGGCCCGCGCGGTAGGCGGTGCTGCCGTCGCGGGTCCAGACGCCGGCGCCGAGGCCGTAGAGGGTGTCGTTGGCGATGGAGATGGCGTCCTCGAAGTCGTTGAACGACGTGACGGCGACGACCGGGCCGAAGATCTCCTCCTGGAAGACCCGCATGCGGTTGTCACCCTCCAGGATGGTGGGCTGGACGTAGTATCCGCCCGCCAGTTCGCCGCCGAGCTGCGCGCGCTCGCCGCCGGTGAGGACCTTGGCGCCCTCCTGCTGGCCGATGTCGAAGTAGGAGAGGATCTTCTCCAGCTGGTCGTTGGAGGCCTGCGCGCCGATCATGGTGGACGTGTCCAGCGGGTGACCCTGGACGATCTTCTCGGTGCGGGTGACGCCCGCCTCCAGGAAGGCGCTGTAGTGGCCGCGCTGGATCAGCGCGCGGGACGGGCAGGTGCAGACCTCGCCCTGGTTGAGGGCGAACATCGTGAAGCCCTCGAGCGCCTTGTCGTAGAAGTCGTCGTCGGCGACCGAGACGTCCTCGAAGAAGATGTTGGGGCTCTTGCCGCCGAGTTCGAGCGTGACGGGCTTCAGGTTCTGCGAGGCGTACTGCATGATGAGCCGGCCCGTGGTGGTCTCGCCGGTGAAGGCGACCTTGGCGACGCGCGGGCTCGACGCGAGCGGCTTGCCGGCCTCGACGCCGAAGCCGTTGACGATGTTGACGACACCGGGCGGCAGGAGGTCGGCGATCAGGCTCATCCAGAAGTGGATGGACGCCGGGGTCTGCTCGGCGGGCTTGATGACGACGGCGTTGCCCGCGGCCAGGGCCGGGGCGAGCTTCCAGGTCGCCATCAGGATCGGGAAGTTCCACGGGATGATCTGGGCGACGACGCCCAGCGGCTCGTGGAAGTGGTACGCGACGGTGTCGTCGTCGATCTCGGCCAGGCTGCCCTCCTGGGCCCGGACGGCGCCCGCGAAGTAGCGGAAGTGGTCGATGGCCAGCGGGATGTCGGCGGCCAGCGTCTCGCGGACCGGCTTGCCGTTCTCCCAGCTCTCGGCGACGGCCAGTTCCTCCAGGTGCTGCTCCATGCGGTCGGCGATCCGGTTGAGGATGTTCGCGCGCTCGCCGGCCGAGGTCCTGGCCCACGCGGGGGCCGCCGCGTGCGCGGCGTCCAGGGCACGCTCGACGTCGTCGGCGGTGCCGCGGGCGATCTCGGTGAACGGCTGACCGGTGACGGGGGTCGGGTTCTCGAAGTACTCGCCGCGCGCGGGAGGGACGTACTCGCCGCCGATCCAGTGGTCGTAGCGGGCCTGGTACCGGACGATCGAGCCCTCGGAACCGGGGTTGGCGTAGCGGGTCATGGGGCGGCCTCCCATGGATGGGCCGCCCGCTCCGTTGCGGACGGCGGTGGTGCGACCGTAGAACGGAGAAGGTTGCAGGAGGGTTGCGACGCGGCGTACCCGCGGAACTACACTCGGCTGCAGCCGGCCGGTGCCGCCGGGCGCCGGCCCACCCCCGACCCAGGGGCGACCATGACTGTCTCGTACGCGGCCTCTTACGCGGCCTGGCCACCCGGGACCGATCCGAAGCTGCTGCGCCGGGACGTGGCACGTGCCCACGAGGAGTTCCTCATCACCGGGCGGGCGCCGCGGCCGGTGCGCGACGTGGTGCGGGACTCGTGGCAGCGCTCCCGCAGCCGCGGGGTCGACCCGGAGGTCGCGGGGCCCAGCGTGCCCGCCCTCGCGGGACCGGAGCTGCGCGCCTACCGCGAGAGCCACCCGCTGGCGGCGGTGCTGCCCGTGGTCCGCCGCCTGCTGGTCGAATCGGCGCAGGAGAGCAACGAACTGGTGGCCGTCGGCGACGAGCACGGCCGTCTGCTGTGGGTCGAGGGCGCGCCGGGGCTGGCGGCGCGCGCGGAGCGGATCGGCTTCGTCGAGGGTGCGGTGTGGGCCGAGGAGGCCGCCGGTACGAACGCGCCGGGCACGGCGCTCGCCCTCGGCCGGCCGCTGCAGATCTACGCAGGCGAGCACTTCGTACGCCGGGTGCATCCCTGGAGCTGTTCGGCCGCGCCGCTGCGGGACCCGGACACCGGGCGGGTCATCGGTGTGCTGGACCTGACCGGGGGCGACCACATCGCGGCGCCCCACGCGCTGGCGCTGGTGCGGGCCACGGTCGCGGCGGCGGAGGCGGAACTGCGGGTGCTGCGGCTGCGCGGTGAGATCCCGGCGGCCGCACCGGAACCGGCCTCGGTCCCCGCTCCGGTGCCTGGTCGGGTACCGGTTCCGGCGGCGGCCGGGACCGCCGCTGCGACCTGCCGGCTGGAGGTGCTCGCGCGCGACCGGGCGAGGTTCGGCTCGCCCTACGGGCGTGTCGAACTGAGCCCCCGCCACTCCGAGATCGTATTCGTCCTCGCCCTGCACCCGCGCGGGCTCGGCGCCGACGCGCTCGCCGTACGGCTGCACGAGCACGAGGCGGCCCGTGTCACGGTTCGCGCGGAGATGTCCCGGCTGCGGCGCCTGCTGGGCCCGCATGTCGTCGGCTCGCGCCCGTACCGGCTTCTGCTGCCCGCCTCAAGCGACGCCGAGGAGGTGCGCGCGTTGCTCGCCCGCGGCGCGTACCGCCAGGCGCTCGCCGCCTACCCGGGGGCGCTGCTGCCCGGGTCCACCGCTCCCGCCGTCGCCGAGGCGCGGGACGAACTCGACTGCGAGATGCGCCGGGCGCTGCGGCACCGCGGCGACGCCCGGCTGCTGCTCGCCTGGCTGGAGCGCCCGGAGAACCACGTCGACGCCGAGATGCTGCAGGCGGCGATCAGCGCGCTTCCCCGGGAGTCGCCGCGCCGGCTGATGCTGCGGACGCTGCTGGACCGGGCCTGAGCGGCGCTCCTCCGGCCGGCGTCACACCGTCGCGTCGCCCGGCGCCCTGACCAGGAGGAAGAGCGGGCGGCGGCGGAGTGCGAAGCCCATGGACTCGTAGAGCCGGATCGCGTTGGTGTTCCTGGGATCGGCGTGCAGGAAGGGCGTGTCCCCCCGGTCCGCGATGCCCGCGGCGACCGCGCGGATCAGCCGGCTCGCCAGGCCGCGGCCGCGGTGGTCCGGGTCGGTGCACACGGCACTGATCTCCGTGCCGCCGGGCGGGCGCATGCGCTCGCCCGCCATGGCGATGAGGCGCCCGTTCTCCCGCACGCCGAGATAGGTGCCGAGTTCGATGGTGCGCGGCGCGAAGGGGCCGGGCTTCGTGCGGGCGATCAGGTCCATGACCTCGGGGACGTCGTCGGCGCCCAGCAGTACCGCCTGCGGATCGTGCGCGACACGCAGGTTCGTCCCGACGAGCTGCACGCCCTCGCCGCCCTCCAGTACCTGCCAGTCCCCAGGAACCTCGGGCGAGCCCGTGACCAGCGCGGTCCCGCCGGGGCCCAGCAGTTCGGCCAGGTCCGCCCAGGCCGCCGGGTCGGCCTGGTCCTCCAGTGACGCGAACGGCGACATGTCGCCGGGGTAGCGCACGGCCCGGCCGTGCCGCTCGGCGAACCGCGCGTGCGCTCCGGTCAACGCGAACCACACGGGGTTGTCCAGCGGATGCGGCGCGGCGGCGGCGAGCGGCTCCGCACCGGAGTCGGACGGGTGGGCGGGGTGGACGCTGGTCGACATGGCGGGGCGGTTCTCCGATCCGTGGGGTTGCGCGGGCCACTGGGTGCAACGGCCACGGAGCCGTATCCCTTCCTGCCCTGAGAAGCAGCTCCCCACCCTACGACCCGGCTCCGTGCCCCACCGGCACACCCCCAGGGGAGAGCGTCGGACGCGGAGGACGGGCTTGCCCCGCGCATCGCCGCCGCGTGGCCGGCGGACCGCTTCGAGGGCGTCGGCGAGCGCCGCGTGCACCCGCTCCGCGGCGGCGAACCGCGTTCCGACGATCCGGGGCCGGACGAGACCCGACAGCAACAAGCCGCGCAACAGCCGACCGATGCCCCCGGTCCAACAGCGCCCCTTCCCACCTCGCGCGGGCTGCGGACCCGGCGCAGCAGGAAGAGCAGGTGGTTGCCCGCGATGTCGTAGCGGCGGGTCCTCGCGGGTGCGGCCGGCGACCCCGTCGGCGCCGGGGGAGCCGACGAAAGCGGTCTTGGCCGTGCCGCACGCACCGGTGACGTGGCCGACACCGAGGGCCTCGGCCGATTGCAGCGCGTACGTGCCGACGCCGCAGGACCGCGGCCGCCTCCTCGAAGCCGGGGCGGCCCGCCCGTGCTCACACCTGACGCAGTGTCAGCTGCTCTCCGCCGGGGGCAGGATCACGGAGCGGGTGAGGTGCCGCGGGGAGTCCGGGTCCAGGCCGCGGGCGGCTCCGAGGGCCGCCGCGAGACGCTGGACGAGGACGAGGTCGGCCAGCGGGTCTCGGCCGGCCGCCACCAGACGGCCGCCGGTCCCGGCGATCTCCTCCGCCAGGCCCGGCGGCAGGTCGGCCGGGTCGCCGAACCACCAGGCGACACGGCCGGGCCCGGTGACGCTGATCGGGCCGTGGCGGTACTCCATGACGGGGTAGGCCTCGGTCCAGGCGCCCGCCGCCTCACGCATCTTCAGCGCGGCCTCCTGGGCCACGCCGTACGCCCAGCCCTTGCCGAGGAACGTGAACTGCTCGGTCTCCAGCAGCTCGCCGGGCAGCGGGTCGGTCAGCGCCGACTCGCCCTGCGCGGCCAGTCCGGTCAGGTCCTCGCCGAGCAGCGCCCGCAGCAGCACGAGTTCGGTGGTGGCGAAGCGCGTCTGCACGACCGATGTCTCGTCGGCGAAGTCCAGGACCACGGCGGCGTCCGCGCGTTCCATGACGGGGGTGGCCGGGTCGGCGGTGACCGCGACGGTGGGCGTCACTCCGCGCAGGCGCCCCAGCAGAGCGAGCACTTCGCTCGTGGTGCCGGACCGGGTTAGGGCGAGCACGCGGTCGTAGGCGCGGCCGGCCGGCATCTCGGAGGCCGCGAAGGCGTCCGTCTCGCCCAGGCCGGCGGACTCGCGCAGCACGGCATACGCGTGGGCCATGAACCAGGAGGTGCCGCAGCCGACGACCGCCACGCGCTCACCGGGACGGGGCATCGCCGCCCGCCAGGGGGCGTTCGGGTCGGCGGCCAGGGCGACGGCCCGGCGCCAGCAGTCGGGCTGGGTCGCGATCTCGATCTCGGTCTGGCTCACGGGACTCCGTCCGCTCGATTCGATCCGGCCTCTGCCGGTGCCGCCGGTCTTGACAGGCCGCACGCTCGATCCAGCATGATGAGCGAAGTTGCTCGACTCGTGCAAGGTTCGCGCAAAAACGCGCACGCCGGAAGGAGGCGGAGGTCCCCGTGGGTGAAGACCGGCGCGACGCGTGGTCAGGCGCGGACGACCTCCACCCCGGCTGCGACGAAGGGCTCGGTGAGCCCGGCGGGCGCGTCCCCGTCCGTCACCAGGACGTGCACGTCCTCGACGGGGCAGATCCGCGCGAAGGCCCGCTTGCCGAGCTTCGAGGCGTCGGCGACGACCACGACCCGCTCGGCGCGCCGGGCGAGTTCGCGGTTGACGCCCGCCTCACCCTCGTGGCGGGCCGTGGCGCCGTGTGCGACATCGAGGGCGTCGACGCCGAGGAAGACCTGGTCGAGCGTGATCTGCGCGAGCAGATCGGCCGCCAGGGGACCGATCAGCTCGTACGAGGCCGGGCGGGCCACCCCGCCGGTGACGACGAGCTTCACATGCCGGCGCACGGCCAACTCACCCGCGATGTTGAGCGCGTTGGTGACCACGGTCAGCGTCGGCTCGCCGGCCTCCTCGGCCAGGTCGCCCCGCTCGGCCAGCGCACGGGCGACCGCTGTCGTCGTGGTCCCGCCGTTCAGGCCCACGACGGCGCCGGGCTTCACCAGGGCCGCCGCGGCGCGTGCGATGCGCTCCTTCTCGGCGGCGCGGCGGGCGGACTTGTAGCGCAGCGGCAGGTCGTAGGCGATGGCGTTGATCGTGGCGCCGCCATGGGTGCGGGTGACCATGTTCTGGCGGGCCAGCTCGTCCAGGTCACGGCGGATCGTGGCGGCCGAGACGACGAGTTCGGCGGCCGCGGCCTCGACCTCGATCCGTCCGTCGCGGGTCAGCATCTCCAGCAGCGCGCTCCATCGGGCCTGCGGTGCCGCCATCGTCTCGCCCCTTGTCGCCGGACCTGGCGGCCATGAAACCACAGGCCATCGGCCCGTCGAGAGGAACAACGACCTCATGCCGCTGATCGGGACCGCCGCCCTCGTCCGCTCCGCCCGCGCAGACGGCCGCGGCGCGGGAGCCTTCAACGTCATCACCCTGGAGCACGCCGAGGCGATCGTCGCCGGGGCCGAGGCCGCGGGCCGCCCGGTGATCTGCCAGATCAGTGAGAACGCCGTGCGCTTCCACGGCGGCGCCCTCGCGCCCATAGCTCGGGCGACCGCGGCCGTGGCCGAGTCCGCGCGGGTCCCCGTCGCCCTGCACCTCGACCACGTCACCGACGACGCGTTGCTGCGGCAGGCCGCCGACTGCGGTTTCGGCTCGGTCATGTACGACGCCTCCGCGCTGCCGCACGAGCGGAACGTGGCCGCCACGCGCGCCGCGGCCGAGTGGGCGCACGACGCGGGCCTGTGGCTGGAGGCCGAACTCGGCGAGGTCGGCGGCAAAGACGGCGTGCACGCCCCCGGCGCCCGCACCGACCCCGACGGGGCCCGCGCCTACGTGGCCGCGACCGGGGTCGACGCCCTCGCCGTCGCCGTGGGCAGTTCGCACGCGATGACCACCCGGACCGCCCGGCTCGACCACGGCCTGATCGCCCGTCTGCGCACCGCCGTCGCCGTACCGCTCGTCCTGCACGGCTCGACCGGTGTCCCCGAGGACGAGCTGCGGCGCGCCGTCGCCGGCGGCATGGCGAAGATCAACATCGGCACCGCCCTCAACATCGCCTTCACCGGCGCGGTCCGCGGCTTCCTCGCGGCGGACGGCACCACCGTCGATCCGCGCCGCTATCTCGCGCCCGCGCGCACGGACATGGCGACGGCGGTGGAGCGGGCCCTGCGCGTCCTGGGCTGATCGGGCCCCGCGCGGGTCACCCCGCGGGCGCCCTCCGCCGGGAGGCCCGCCGCATACAGCCAGTGGTCGCGGTGGGCGATGTCGCCCCGGCAGGGGTTCCGCTCCATCAGCGCGGCCAGGAAGGCGCGTTGAGTTCGCGTCAGCGGCTGCCCCGGCCGCCGCCCATCGGGGAGGGCGCACGCCAACAGCGGCCGCCCGTTGTGTTCCGCCGTGGGAGCGGCGCACAGCGGCACCGTGGCGCGGGCGACCGGCAGCGGCCCTCGAACCAGGTGTAGGCGGCGGCCGACGGGACGGACACCGCCTCCGGATCGCCGGTGCCCGACGCGGCGCAGGCCGTACGGCGGGGTCCGGGTCCGCGAGCAGCGCCCCCGTGTCCCCTCCCGGCGCGGCAAGGGCGCGAAGGGACCGACCCGCCCGGGCCGTCCGGCGGTGCAGCCCGCCCCGCGGTGGCCCCGCTCGATCCCGGGGTCCGCGGGGGTCACCGGCGTCGTTCGAGGGCGAGGACTCCGACGATGACGGCCGCCACGACGCGCACCACGAGGACGAGGATCAGTTCGACAGGCCCGAGTCCGCCGAACATGCGGTCCTCCGGATCGCGGGGTGATCATGCCGCGCCGACCGCGCAACGCGGTGCTGACACCTGCCGCCGGGCACGCACAACGGCCGCGCCCGCATGGCCGCGCCGCCCGCGCCCGCCTGCCGCGGCCCCCCATCGAGCACGCCCCCGGACCCGCCCGGGAGGCAGGTCCCCGGCGTTCACTCCCCGGGAGGCCGGACGACTCTGCGATGCTTGCTGTGTGCCCGCCCCGGAACCGATAACGGCCGACCCACCGGGTGCCACGGCGAATCCGCTGCTGACGCAGTCGTGGCTCGACCTGGCGTTCCTGCACTGGGCCGCCGATCCCGCGGACGTGGCGCCGCTGCTGCCCGCCGGTACGGTGCCCGACACCCTCGACGGGGTCACCTACGTGGGGCTCGTCGCCTTCCGGATGCACCGTGTCGGCTGGTTCCGGCTCCCCGGCATCCCGTACCTCGGCACCTTCCCCGAGACCAACGTCCGCCTGTACTCGGTGGACGCGCACGGGCGGCGCGGCGTGGTCTTCCGCTCGCTCGACGCGTCCCGGCTGATCCCGGTCGCGGTGGCGCGGGCCGCGTTCCGGCTGCCGTACCAGTGGGCGCGCATGGACATCCGCCGCGACGGCGACACCCTGACGTACACCAGTCGGCGGCGCGGGCCGGGGGCGGGCGGTGCGCACGCGCGGATCACCGTGCGGGTGGGCGAGCCCGTCGCCGAGCCGAGCGAGCTGGAGCACTTCCTCACGGCGCGCTGGGGTCTGCACAACACGTTCTTCGAGCGGTCCCTGTACCTGCCCAACACCCATCCGCGCTGGCCCCTGCACCGCGCCGAGCTCGTCGCGTGCGAGGAGAACCTCGTCACCGCCGCCGGACTGCCGGCGCCCGCGGGTCCCCCGGTGAGCGTCCTGTACTCCGCCGGCGTCCCCGTCCGCTTCGGGCGCCCCTCCCGCCCGGCCGGCATTCCGACTCCCTGAGGGACCACGTCACCAGAGGCGTGGCGAACCGGACATTTTCTTTACCGTACGTTCGTTCCATAACGTGTCAGCGTGCGATGAGACGGCCACACCCCGCTCGCCCACAGCCCTTGCCCCCGGCGCACGGGCCGTCGGATTCCGGCCGAAACGCGGCGACCCCGCGCATCCCAGATTACTTTCATCCGTTCCAGAATTCACCTCCTCTCCTGTGATGGGAAACCCATGAGAACGATCGGCGCAGGCATCATCGGCGGCTGGGCCTCGATCTCGCACATCCCCGTCGTCACGGCGTCCCCGGCGTACGAGCTGCGCGCCGTCAGCACCTCCCGGCGCGGCTCGGCGGAGGCCGCGGCGGCGCGGTACGGGGTGGCCGGCTACGTCAACCACCGGGAACTCCTGGCACACCCGGGCATCGACCTGGTCGTGGTGGCGGTGAAGGTCAGCGAGCACCTGGAACTCCTGTCGGCCGCCATGGAGGCGGGCAAGCACGTCTACAGCGAGTGGCCGCTGGGGAACGGCCTGGCCGAGGCCCAGCACCTGACGGAACTCGCGGAGAAGGCCGGGGTGCGCAGCGTCATCGGCACACAGGGCCGCTACGCCCCGCAGGTGCGGTACGCGCAGGACCTGATCAACGACGGATACGTGGGCCGGGTGATCGGCACCACCATGGTCGGTTCCGGCATGGTCCGGGGCCCGGAGGCCGCCACCCGCCAGGCGGAGTACTACTACGACAACGCCCATGGCGCGACCCCGCTGACCTCGCCCTTCTCGCACGCCGTCGACCCGCTGAACCACGTGCTGGGGGACTTCGAGAAGCTGAGCGCCAACCTCGTGGTCGGCCGCACGGAGGCCCGGATCACCGCGGACGGCGGCACCGTGCCGATCACCGCGCCGGACCAGGTCGCCGTGATCGGCACGCTCACCGGCGGCGCGGCCGCCTCGGTGTTCTACCGGGGCGGGACCTCCCAGGGTGACAACTTCCGCTGGGAGATCCGGCACCGAAGGCGACCTGGTCCTCTCCGCGGACTGGGGCAACATGCAGGTCGCCGATCTCTCCCTGGCCGGCGGCCGCGGCACGGACACCACCGCCGCCGCCCCTGGAGGTCCCCGCGTCGCACTTCGGCGACGGCCTGCCCGCCGACCTTCCCGCTCCATGACCGGCAATGCGGCCCGCCTGTACGCGCAGTCCGCCCGCGACCTCGCCGAGGGCGGCCACACGGTCCCCGACTTCCGCCACGCCCTGGACCGGTACCGGCTCATCGACGCCATCGAGCGCGCCTCCGCCACGGGCGTGGCGCAGACCCCGCGCTGAACCGCGCCAGGTCGGCGGGCCCCGGTCCGCCGGCCCCGCCACCGCGCCCGGGCCCGAGCGGTTGACGGTCACCGTGGAGTTGCTGCTAATATCGAAGCTACTTGCTTCCGATTTAGCAGCCACTCACGCACCCCGTCGCACACCCCTGCTCCCCCGAGGAACGACGCCATGACCGCACAGCCCGTCAACCCCGCCGACCTGCCCGGTATCGTCACGCGCTACCTCCGCGCCCACGCCGCCCGCGACACCGCCACGGCGATCGGCGCCTTCACCCCCGACGCCACCGTGACCGACGACGGCCGGACGTACGAGGGCCGCGCCGCCATCGAGCGGTGGCTGGACCGGGCGGCGAGCGAGTACACCTACACGACCGAACTGACCGCCGCCGAACGCACCGACGCGGAGCACTGCACCGTCACCAACCGCCTGGAGGGCGACTTCCCGGGCGGCGTGGTCGACCTGCGCTACCGCTTCGCCCTGCGCGACGGCCTGATCCGGCGGCTCGACATCGCGCCGTGAGTCATGCTTCCCGTATGACGACCGCACCGAACGAACCCCCGTCCCCCGCCGCCACCTACGCCCTCGACGGAACGACCACCGTCCCGCGCCTGGGCTTCGGCGCGATGCAGTTGCCCGGCCGGTGGAACGGGCCCGCCACCGACCCGGCGGCGTCGGTGGCGGTCGCGCGCCGGGCCGTCGAGCTCGGCGCGCGCCACATCGACACCGCCGCCTTCTACTTCTCCGGCGGCAACCGGGCCAACGCGATCCTGCGCGAGGCCCTCCACCCGTACCCCGCCGACGTCACCCTCGCCACCAAGGTGGGCCCGCTGCGCGACGCGGAGGGCAGGATGTACGGGCAGGCGGAGCCGGGGCAGTTGCGCGGCCTGGTGGAGGAGAACCTGCGGGAACTCGGCGTCGACGTCCTGGACCTGGTCTACCTGCGGGTCGGCCGCCTCGGCACCGATGCGCGCGACTCCCTCGGCGAACGCTTCGCCGCGCTCGCCCAGTTGCGGGACGAAGGCCTCGTCAGGCACCTGGGTGTCAGCAATGTGACGCGTGATCAGCTGGACGAGGCGCGTGCCATCGCCCCGGTCGCGGCGGTGCAGAACCGGTTCGGCGTCCTGGACCAGGTCGACAGCGCTCTGGTCGACTTCTGCGCGACCGTGGACATCGCCTACATGCCGTTCTTCGCCCTCGGCGGCGGACACGCCCCGCTCGACGGCGACGCCCTGGCCAAGGTGGCGGAACGGCACGGCGCGACACCGTTCCAGATCGCCGTGGCCTGGGGCCTGGCCCGGTCCCCCTCGATCGTGCAGATCCCCGGCACGGCCTCCCTGACCCACCTGGAGCAGAACATGGCCGCCGCCGCGATCGTCCTCGACGCCGACGACCTGTCCCTGCTCGACGGCGGCCGGTCCGCGACCGGGTGACCGATCGCGTGACCGATCGCGTGGCCGGCCGCGTGACCGGCGGCCCTCCGGCCGTCAGCCCGCGCCGCGCAGCCGCCGCACCTTGACGACGTTGTCCTGGCGCGTCGTGGGCCGGCCCTCCGGGTCGTTCTGCACGCGCTCGTGCTCCTCGCTGAGCAGCACCTCCCACTCCCCCTCGGCGAGTTCGAGGTCGCGCACGACCTCGTCCGGGGTGGGGAAGTGCACCTCCGGGTGGTGGTCGTGCTCCCAGGCCGGGAAGCCGCCGTGCCCGGTGACGAGCAGGATGCCGCCGGGCGCGACGGCGGCCGCGGCGGAGCGCAGGATGCGCTCGCGGGGCATGTAGCCGACGGTGTGCAGGAAGTGGGCCGAGACCAGGTCGTAGGCGCCCTCGGGGAAGGACTCGCCGAGGTCGTGGCGTTCCCAGCTGATCAGCCCGCCGACACCGGCGTCGGCCGCGTGATCCGCCGCGCGCCGCAGCGCGACGCCGGAGATGTCGACGGCGGTGACGCGCCAGCCCCGGCCGGCCAGCCAGATCGCGTCACCGCCCTCGCCGCAGCCCAGGTCGAGGGCGGTGCCCGGGGTCAGCTCGGAGGTCTCGCGGACCAGGACGCCGTTGGGGTTGCCGCTCCACACGCGCTCGGTCGAGGCGTAGCGGCCGTCCCAGTAGTCCTCCTGCGAGGCGATGTCGTCGGTCATCGGTGGATCGGGTCCCTTCGAAGTGCGCGGCGCGGCGCCCCCGCGGGCGCCGCCTCGGTGCCGACGATGCGCCCGGCGCACGCGGGTGGGCAAGGTTCCTTGCCGGTTCGGCAACACCGCGCGCGCCGGGCGGGGCCCGGGGGGCGCCCGCGTGCCGCCCGGCCGATGATGGGGGGGACGGCAGGACGTCCCACGTGGAGGCTCGCCATGGCCGTGTGGCACGTACGCGATTTCACCCCGGACGATCTCGAGGCCGTGGTGCGCCTGGACGCCGAGAGCGGCACCACCGACCAGCCCGCCGTCTTCCGCCTCTCCGAGGCCGTCGCCGCCCTGCAGGCGCAGCACCCCAGCGTGGTGGCGATCGCCGACGGCCATCTCATCGGCGCCGCCATCGGCCGCGTCGACGGGGACCGGGCGTGGGTGCTGCGGATCAGCCTCCACCCGTCCTGGCGGAACCTGGGCCTGGGCACCGCGCTGCTGTCCGCGCTGGAGCACCGGCTGCAGGCGGCCGGGGCGCGGACGCTGGCCGCCGTGCTGCCCGAGGACGAGACGGGCACCGCGGCGCTGTGCAACTCCGGGTTCACCCGGCGCCAGGGCCTGACGTACTTCGAGAAGACCCAGGCGGTGACCGCCCAGGACCCGGCGGTGCTGGCCTCCCTCGGCGCACTCGTGCCGCCCACCGGGCTGTGGGAGAAACTCGCGGGGATGGGGCGGGAGAAGGCCCTGATCGAGCGCCGCATCGTGCTTCCGCTGGCCAATGCCGAGCTCGCCGACGAGCACGGGGTGGAACCGCCGCAGGCCGTCGTCCTGTTCGGGCCGCCGGGCACGGGCAAGAGCACCTTCGCCCAGGCGGTGGCCGGCCGGCTGGGCTGGCCGTTCGTGGAGTTGTTCCCGTCGCGGCTGGCCCTGGAGGGCGGCATCGCGACAGGACTCGGGCGGCGCTTCGACGAGATCTCGCAGCTCGACCATGTGCTGGTGTTCATCGACGAGGTGGAGGAGGTCGCGGGCCGCCGCAATCTCGCCGACCCGGCCTCGGTGGGCGTGGTCAACGAACTCCTCAAGTCCATCGTGCGGTTCCGCGACCGCGACGGCCGGCTGCTGATCTGCGCCACCAACACCGTCGCCGCCCTCGACCCGGCGTTCCTGCGGCACGGCCGCTTCGACTACGTCCTGCCGGTGGGGCCGCCCGACCACGAGGCGCGCCGCGCGCTGTGGGGGAGCTACCTCGCCAAGGCGGGGGCCGACGCCGACACCACCGCCCTGGCCGACGCCAGCGAGGGCTTCACACCGGCGGACATCAAGCAGGCCGCGCGCGCCGTGGCGCAGACCGCGTTCGAACGCACCTTGGACACCGGGAACAGGACGCAGGCGACCACGGACGACTACCTGCGCACCATCCGCACCACCCGCCCCACGGTCACCAGCGACATGGCGCTGGAGTTCGCGGAGCACAGCGTCCGCTACGGCCGCACATGAGCGTCGAGAGGGGCCGCACGGACGCGGTTCCACCCTATGTTGATGTCATGGACACGATTCCTCCCGCATCCGCAGCCGTGCCCCCGACCGCGCCCTCGCCCGGCCCGCTGCACCGGCTCACGCTCGACCAGCTCCGGCGCCGCACGAGCATGAAGTGGCGGTCCTACCCGGCCGACGTGCTGCCGCTGTGGGTGGCCGAGATGGACGTCCCCCTGGCCGAGCCGGTGGCGCGGGCCCTCACCGAGGCGATCGCGCTCGGCGACACCGGTTACCCGGCGGGCACCGGGTACGCCGACGCGCTCGCGGGCTTCGCCCGGGAACGCTGGGGCTGGGACGGCGTGACGAGCGAGCGCGCCGCGATCGTCCCGGACGTGATGCTCGGCGTCGTCGAGATGCTGAGACTCGTGACCGCGCCCGGTGACGCGGTGATCGTCAACTGTCCGGTGTACCCGCCGTTCTACCAGTTCGTGACGCACATGGACCGGCGCGTGGTGGAGGCGCCGCTCGGCCCGGACCTGCGGCTGGACCTCGCCGCCCTGGAGGAGGCCTTCGCCGGCCGCGGCCCGGGCGGGGGGCGGGCCGCGTACCTGCTGTGCAGCCCGCACAACCCCACCGGCACGGTGCACACCGCCGGGGAGCTGGCCGCCGTGGCGGCGCTGGCCGGCCGGTACGGCGTGCGGGTCGTGGCCGACGAGATCCACGCCCCGGTGGTGGCCCCGGACGCCGTTTTCGTGCCGTACCTGAGCGTGCCGGGCGCGGAGAGCGGGCTGTCGCTCATGTCGGCGTCGAAGGCGTGGAACCTGGCAGGGCTGAAGGCGGCGCTCGCCCTCGCCGGACCCGCCGCGGCCGGGGACCTGGCACGGATGCCGGAAGAGGTCTCCCACGGGCCGAGCCACTTGGGCGTCATCGCGCACACCGCGGCCCTGCGGGAGGGCGGCGACTGGCTGGACGCGGTCCTGGCCGACCTGGACCACAACCGCCGGCTGCTGGCCTGCCTGCTGGCCGAGCAACTGCCCGCGGTGGGCTACCGGCCCGCCCCGGGGACGTATCTGGCCTGGCTGGACTGCCGGGCGCTGGGCCTCGGCGAGAACCCGTCGCAGGTGTTCCTGGAACGCGGGCGCGTGGCGTTCAGCCCCGGCCCCGACTTCGGCACGGGCGGCGCCGGCCACGTGCGGCTCAACCTGGCGACCGGCCCAGAGGTGATCACGGAGGCGGTGCGCCGCATGGCGGCCGCCGCGGCCGGCCGGGCCGTCTGAATCCGGCGCACACGGGTAGCCGCCCCAAGAACGCGAACCGCGGAGCGTCGGAGCACCGAGGAGGCGAGCACCGTGACCAGCACTCCGGCACACGGACCCCGCGACGGGCTGCACGTCGTCGTCGTGGGCGCGACGGGCAACGTCGGCACCAGCCTGCTGCGGGTACTCGGCGAGGACCCGGCGGTCGCCCGGATCACCGGCATCGCCCGCCGGGTGCCCTCGGACTGGCACCCGGCGAGGACCACGTGGGTCAGGGCCGACATCGCGGACGACGGCACCCGGCTGGCGGACCTCTTCCGCGGCGCCGACGCCGTCGTCCACCTCGCCTGGCTGCTGCAGCCCAGCCACGACCCGGCGATCACCTGGCGCACCAACGTCCTCGGCGGCATCCGGGTCTTCGACGCCGTGGCGGCGGCAGGCGTCCCCGCCCTCGTGCACGCCTCGTCGGTGGCCGCGTACTCTCCCGGCCCGAAGGACCGCCGCGTCGACGAGTCCTGGCCCACGCACGGCTGGCCGGGGGCCGCGTACTGCCGCGAGAAGGCCTACATCGAGCGCTACCTCGACGGGTACGAGGCGGACCATCCGCGGGTGCGGGTGGTGCGCATGCGGCCCGCCTTCATCTTCAAGAAGGAGTCCGCCGCACAGCAACGCCGCCTGTTCGCCGGACCGTTCCTGCCCGGACGGCTGGTCCGGCCGCGGCTCGTCCCGGTCGTGCCCGACATGCGTGGCCTGCGCTTCCAGGCCCTGCACACCGACGACGCCGCCGAGGCCTACCGCAAGGCGGTCCTGCGGCCGGTGCGCGGTGCCTTCAACCTGGCCGCGGAGCCGCCGCTCGACGCGGGGGAACTCGCCTCGATCTTCGGTGCCCAGGTCGTGCGGATGCCGCGCGCCGCGGTGCGCGCGGCCCTGGCGGGCGCCTGGCGGCTGCACCTCGTGCCGTCCTCCCCGGGACTCTTCGACGCGGTGCTGCGGCTGCCGCTGCTCGACACCGGCCGGGCCCGGCGGGAACTCGACTGGCGGCCCCTGCACAGCGCGACCGACGCGGTCGAGCAGTTCCTGGAGGGCCTGCGGGAGGGCAGTGGCGCATCGACCGCGGTCCTGGCGCCGAGCGGGGCGGTGGGACGGCTCCACGAGGTCGCGACGGGCGTCGGTTCACGGCCCTGAGCGAGAGCGCGGGAACGACGCGGAGCACACGGGAACACGCATAGGAAAGGTGAGGTGACGGTCATGCCGGCAGGTTCCAGCCCCAAGCGCGAGCGGCAGTACGAACACATCAAGGAGAGCGCCAAGGAGCGCGGCGAGAGCGAGAGGCGCGCGGAGGAGATCGCCGCCCGGACCGTCAACAAGGAGCGCGCCCGCGCGGGCGAGTCCCGGACCGCGAGCCGCAGTTCCGTGGACGACATCTCCTCCGGTCGCCGCGGCGGCCTGCGCTCGGGCCACGGCACGCAGGGCCCCACGTACGACCAGCTGTACGCGGAGGCGCGGCGGCGCAACATCGACGGCCGCTCGCACATGAACAAGGCCGAATTGGAACGGGCCCTCGGTCGGAACTGACCCCTCGGGTCAGGGCTTCGGCGACGACGGGAGCGCGTCGGACCCGCCGCGCGGTCGCAGGGCGCGCGGTCCCCGCGGCCGTGCTGACGGGCCCGTGCGTCTGCTCGGACTCCGAGGCCGGGCACGGGCGGCGAACCGGCTCGGGCGCCCGAGGGTGGACTCCGTGCCCGGCGCCCGGGTGCACTGATCACGGACGTTGTCGACACCGGTCCCGGGCTTGGTCAAGGCGCAGGCCTCCGGTGTGGTGGAGCTGTCCGGGACTCCACCGCACGGAGGTCTTCGTGTCCCACCGCAAGGCCGGCCGACCGTTCACGGCAGGCGACTGCCGGTCGCGGAATGCCTTCCCGATCTGCGACGTGGGGGCGACACCGACGGGACGCGGCGTCGCACGGGGCGGCCGGGCCGGGCATCGGGCCGTCTCCCGCCGCCCTCAGCCCGGCGACGACCGCGTCAGGCCACCCGTTCCCCCTGATCGGCAGGCGCCTCGCAGCCGAAGGAAGCCTCCCTCCAGGTCGTCTCGTCCGCGTCGAGCAGGGCCGCGAGGACGTCGGCCGGCGGCAGCGGGCCGTGGTCGGCGGGGACGCGGAGGGCCGAGGCGGCCGTGAGGTGGCCGAGGCGGAGTGCGGGCTCGACGGGGAGGCCCCGGTGGAGGCCGGCCAGGAAGCCGGCGGCGAACGCGTCGCCGGCGCCCACGGGTTCGGCCACACGGACGGTCAGTGCGGAAACCGTGTGCGCGTCGGCGCCGACGAAGGCGGTCGCGGCCCGCGCGCCGTCCTTCACCACGAGGACCCGCGGCCCGGCCAGCAGCGCGCGGACCGAAGGCGCGTCGGTGACGGCGTCCCCCCACAGCGCCTGCGCCTCGTCCAGGCCGACGAACACGATGTCCGCGCGGTCGGCGAGGGTGCCCAGCACGTCGGCCGCGGTGGCACGGTCGCTCCACAGGGCGGGGCGGTGGTTCACGTCGAAGCTGACGGGGCACGGCCGTCCGGGGCGCAGCGCGCGCTCGACGAGGGCACGGCAACTGCTCGACAGCGCGGGCGTGATCCCGCTGAGGTGCAGCAGCGCGGCGCCGTGCAGGGCCGGGCCGTCGAGCAGGTCCTCGCCGAGCGCCGAGGCCGCGGAGTCGCGGCGCCGGTAGTGCACGCGTGTGCCGTGCTCCCCAGGGTCCTTGAACAGCAGCCCCGTGGGGCGGTCCGGGTCGACGCGTACGCCGCTGACGTCCACCCCGCCCGCGGCGATCCGCTCGCGGACGCGGCGGCCGAACGGGTCGTCACCGACGGCCGAGACCCAGCGCGCGGGCACACCGTGATCGGCGAGGTAGAGGGCGACGTTCGACTCGGCGCCCGCGACCGCCACCCCGAGGCGGTCCGCGCTCTCCAGCGGACCGAGCGGATCGGGCACGAGCGCGGCCATGGTCTCCCCGACGCAGACCACGGGGCCCGGGCCGAGGTTCACCGAGTCGGTGGTCACGGGCCGTCCTCCGGCTCGGGTCCGGCCGGGCGGTACGGCGCGACGGGGGTACCCGGCACGTCCACACGGACGGTGAAGACGGCACCGTCGAACGGGCCCGGGGCGGCGAGGCCTATGGTGGCGCTGGTGACGTGGAGGGTGCGGCCGTCGGGGCCGCCGAGGCACAGGCCGGCGGGCTGGACGGCGGGGAACTCCAGGACCCGGTCGAGCGTCCCGTCCGGCAGGTGGCGACGCACCTGACCGGTGCCCCAGACAGCGGTCCACAGGGCGCCCTCGGCGTCGACGGTCATGCCGTCCGGGCTGCCGGAGTCCAGGGTCACGAAGGTCTCGGGCGAGCCGAGTTCACCGGTGGCCACGTCCACCGGGTAGCGCCGGACGACGCCGCGGGCGCTGTCGGCGAGGTACATCGTGCGGCCGTCGGCGGTGAAGGCGGGCCCGTTGGGCACGGTGATGCCGTGCAGCGCGCGCGTGACGTGTCCGTCGCGGTCCACGCGGTACAGGGAGCCGGCGTCCTCCGTCGTCGCGTAGGCCATGCTGCCCGCCCAGAAGCGGCCGTACGGGTCGGCGACGCCGTCGTTCATGCGCATGGGCTCGGGCGCGCCGTCCTCGGGCCGGGCGAGCCAGCGGGTGCGCCCGGCGGGGTCGATGCGGCAGATGCCCGTGCCGGCCGCCGCGATCCAGTGGCCGGGGTGTCCCTCGACGGGGGCCACCGCGCCGAGCGGGACGGCCAGTTCGGCGACGGCCTCGAAGGTGGGGGCGGCGAGCAGGCGGCCCGTGAGGATGTCGGTCAGCACGGCGCGGCCGTCCGTCCAGCGGATGCCCTCGCCCAGTTCGAGCCGTTCGTCGCCGAGGACCTCGTAGGCGGTGCCGGCGGCCGTCACGGCGCGGGCTCCTCGCGGACGACGTCGAGGAACTCCCGGGCCCGCTCCCGCAGCGCGGCGAGGCTGCCCCCGGCGGCCGCGTCCGCGACGAGCGGCGAGCCGACGCCGACCGCGACGGCTCCGGCGGCCAGGTACGCGGCGGCGGCGGGCGCGTCCACCCCGCCGACCGGCACGAAGGGCAGGTCGGGGAAGGGCGCGCGCAGGTCCCGCAGGTAGTTCGGACCGCCCGCGCTGCCGGCGGGGAAGAGCTTGAGCGCCTGCGCGCCCATCCGCTGCGCCTGCAGGATGTCGGTCGGGGTCATCACACCGGCCAGGACGGGCAGTCCGAGGTCACGGCCGGTGGCGACGCCCTCGCCGAGGGCGGGGGTGACGAGGAAGGCGGCACCGGCCCGGTGGGCGGCGTGCGCGTCGTCGGCGCTGAGCACGGTGCCCGCACCGAGGGTCGCCCCGGGCCCGAGCGCGGCGCGGGCCTGCGCGATCACGTCGAGCGCGCCGTGTCCGGTGAGGGAGACCTCGATGAGGGTGACGCCCTCCTCGGCGAGGGTCAGCACGGTCTTGAGTGCGGCGTCCGGGTCGTTGCCCCGGACGATGGCGAGCAGCCGGTGGGCGCGCAGCGCGGCGAGCAGGTCCATCCGACATCCCTTCTGCTGGTGGGTGGTTCAGGTGCGGCGGGTCGCGGTGACGGTCAGCCGCCAGGAGACCTCGCCGGAGGCGGGCACGACGGCCGTGTCGCCCTCATCGGCGCCCTCGCGGTCGAAGACCCGTCCCAGCATCGGCTCGACGCCGATGGAGCGGTACGGCGCGCCGGCCGGGAAGCCGCCGAGGTTGCGCCAGAGCGCGACGGCGACCGGTTGCCCCTCCGCCTCGACGGCCAGGTGCAGCGTGTCGGGACCGTCGGTCACCGTCACCCGGGCGGTGTCGACGACGGCGCCGACGGCGGTCCCGTCGTCGGGCCCGAGCATGTCGAGCGGGACACCGCCCACCCGGGGCCAGGTGCCGGGGACCCGGGTCGCGCCCTCGTCCGGGTAGAGCCAGGTGGCGGCGGCCCCGTCGACGCCCAGCCGGGCGGCGGGCGACAGGTCCAGCAGGGCGTGGGCGGCCCAGACGAAGCGGTGGCCGGGCTCGGCGCGCAGTGTGTACGCGGCGACGACGGACCCCGCCTCGGTGGTGACGCGCCGGGTCAGCCGGAAGCCGGGGCACTGCACGGCGTACCCGTCGCCCTCCGCCCGCCACGGCCGCGACCAGGCGTCCCCGTGGTCCGGGACGCCTCGCACGGTGGGCACGCACTCCTCGAGACCCCCGGCGTCGGCGAAGGCGTCGCCGGGCGCGGCGCCCGCGCGGCGCGGCTCCTCGCGGTGCCAGAGCCATTCACGGCCGCCGCCGGACAGCGAGGTCCACCGGCCGCCGTGCGCCGGGTCGGTGGCGACGGTGAGCGGCACCGGCCGGGACGTGGTCACCATTCGGCGAAGGAGCCGTCGGCGTGCCGCCACACGGGGTTGCGCCAGGCGTGCCCGGCGCGGTCGGCGGCGCGCACGGCCTGCTCGTCGATGTCGATGCCGAGACCGGGCGCCTCATTGCGCCGGGCCTGGCCGTCGACGAAGCGGAACGGCTCGGTGTCGACCAGGTACGACAGCAGGTCGGCGTCCTTGTTGTAGTGGATGCCCCGGCTCTGTTCCTGGATCAGGAAGTTGGGCGTGGCGAAGGCGACCTGGAGGCTCGCCGCGAGCGCGATGGGCCCGAGCGGGCAGTGCGGTGCGAGGTGGGCTCCGAAGGTCTCGGCGAGCGCGGCGATCCGGGTCACCTCGGAGATGCCGCCCGCGTGCGAGAGGTCGGGCTGCGCCACGGCGACGCCCGCGTTGAGCACGGAGAGGAACTCCGAGCGCCCGTAGAGCCGTTCGCCGGTGGCGAGCGGGACGGAGGAGGCGGCGACCAGCCCGGGGAGCAGATGCGCCTGGTCCGGCAGCACGGGCTCCTCGACGAAGAGCGGGTGCAGCGGGGCTATCTCGTGCAGCACCCGCCGCGCGTTGGCCGCGCTGAACCGGCCGTGGAAGTCGACGGCGACGTCGCGGTGCGCGCCCAGCACCTCACGGGCGACGGTCACCCGCTCGACGACGGCGGCCGTCTGGGCGGGGCTGGTGAGCGGCGGGGTGGCGCCCGCGGCGTTCATCTTGACGGCGGTGAAGCCGGCCTCGATCTGGGCGGTGATCTCGTCCTTCAGCCGCGCCGGTTCGTCGCCGCCGACCCAGGCGTAGACGCGGACGGTGTCGCGCACCGGCCCGCCGAGCAGGGTGTGCACGGGAACGCCGAGGGTGCGGCCCGCGATGTCCCACAGCGCCTGGTCGATGCCGGCGACGGCGCTGGAGAGCACGGGGCCGCCGCGGTAGAAGCCGCCCTTGGTCAGCACCTGCCAGTGGTCCTGGATGCGCAACGGGTCCTTGCCGATGAGCTGTTCCGCCAGCACCTCCACGGCGGCCCGCACCACCTCGGCGCGGCCCTCCACGACGGGTTCGCCCCAGCCGACGACGCCGTCGTCGGTCTCGATGCGGCAGAACAGCCAACGGGGCGGCACGAGGAACGTCTCGATGCGCGCGATCTTCACTTTGCGGGGTCGTCCTTCTCTTCGGTGGGGGGCTGTTCCGAGCCGCGCGGGCCGCTGACCTTGTCCAGGTCGCGCACGGCCTGGTCGAGCAGAGCGCGCATGGCGTGCTCCGCCGCGTCCGCGTCCCGGTCGCGCACGGCGTCCAGGACGGCACGGTGGCTCGGCACGGGGTCCTCGCTGTGGGGGGCGCTGTGCACGATCTGGTCGCGCTGGGCGAGACCGGACTCGATGACCATCTCCATGCGTTCCAGCAACTCGTTGTGCGTGGCCGCCAGCAGCGCGCGGTGGAAGGCGAGGTCGGCCTCGACGGCGTGGCTCGCGCTGCCCTCCTCGCTCATGGCTGCCAGGGCCGCGTCCAGCGCTTCGAGGTCCTCGTCGGTGCGCCTGGCCGCGGCCAGGCGCACGGCGGCGGGTTCGATGATGCCGCGGACCTCGCCGAGGTTGCGCAGCAGCGCCAGGTCGGCTCCGTTGCCGTTGTTCTCCGAGAACTGCCAGCGCAGGACGTCGGCGTCGAGCAGGTTCCAGTCGGCGCGCGGCCGCACGAAGGTGCCGCGTTTCTGCCGGGCGTCGACCATGCCCTTGGCCGCGAGCACCTTCAGCGACTCGCGCAGGGCCGTCAGGCTGACGTCCAGTTCGCTCTGCAGGGCCGCCATGTCGAGCGTCGCTCCCTCGGGGATCTCGCCGCTGAGCACTCGGCGGGCGAGGGTCTCCACGGTCTGGCCGTGCACTCCGCGGCGCGCGTATGGCGTCATGTGTATGCCTTTCTTGCTGGTCGGGGGGCAGGACCGTCGTCTCGGCCGGCTCCGTCGGGGCGTACCCGTCAGGCGGAGGCTTTGACGACGCTCCAGCCGCCGTCGACGAGCAGGCTCGTTCCGGTGATGTACGAGGCTTCTTCGGCGGCGAGGAAGGCGACGGCGGCGGCGACCTCCTCGGGAGTGCCGAAGCGGCCGGCCGCGGTCTCGGCGACGCTCTGTTCGCGTTCGGCCTGCGGTACCCGGTCCCACGCGGCGGTCAGGATCGGCCCGGGGACCACGGCGTTGACGCGGACCTCCGGTCCGTACTCGACGGCGAGCTGGCCGCACAGCGACAGCAGCGCGCCCTTGCTGGCCGCATAGGCCGGGTGGCCGGGAATGCCCCGGTGGGCGTGGACGGAGGAGGTGAGCACCACCGCGCCACGCCGCTCGCGCAGGTCGGGCAGCACGGCCTTGAAGCCGAGGAAGGCGCCGGTGAGGTTGACCGACAACTGCCGTTCCCAGGAGGCGAGGCTGGTCTCGTGCGCGGGGGCGACCTGGACCGTGTACGCGTTGCTGACCAGGACGTCGACGGGGCCGAAGCCGTGCGCGGCGTCGGTGACCCGCTGCCAGTCGTCCTCGCTCGCGACGTCGGCGGCGACGAAGGCGGCGCGCGCGCCGTCCTTGCGCAGCCGCGCGGCGGTCTCCTCGCCGCGCTCGGCGGCGATGTCGACGAGGACGACGGCCGCCCCCTCAGCGGCCAGGCGCGCCGCCGATGCGGCGCCGATGCCCGAGGCGGCTCCGGTGACGACGGCGACGCGGTGGGTGAAGCGGGCCGCTGGGTTCATGGGGCTGGTCGTCTCCTGTTTCATCGCTGGTGTGCAGATTCTCGCCGGATCGTCACTGCCGGGCCAGGACGACGAGCTCCGCGTCGTGCTGCGCCGTCCATGCGAACGGCAGGCCGGAGTGCGCCAGATGGGCGGCGCTGTAGCGGGTGCCGGTGGCGGTGTCCGTGTAGGCGGCGTCCGGCGGCAGGCCGCGCAGGCGCAGGCGGGCGGGCCGGCCGGGCACCAGGGGCGCGCCGTCGAGCGGCCCGGTGTTCCACGCCGTCACCACCACACGCGCGCCGCCCGGTTCCTCGTACTGGACGCCGCAGGTCGGGTCGGCGGGGCTGCCCAGCAGGTGGACCTCGCCGTGGTGGACGACGTCGCGGATCTCCTTGTAGCGGGCGATCCACCGCGCCGCCTCGGCGCGCTGCTCGGGCGTCCAGTGGCGGATGTCGGCACCGATGCCGAGCACCCCGGCCGCGGAGTTGACGAACCGGAAGGCGAGCGAGCGGGGCCGCGGGTCGAAGACGCCGGGGGCGTCGGTGACCCAGGAGCTCATGGTGTGCGGGGCGTGCGCGTGGAGGTAGCCGTACTGGATGCGCAGCCGGTCGATGGGCGCGGTGTTGTCGCTGGGCCACACCACGTCGGTGCGCGCGATGGTGGCGTGCTCGACCCGGCCGCCGCCGCCCGCGCAGCCCTCGACGGTGACGTGCGGGTGGGCGGTGCGCAGGTGGTCCAGGACCCTCAGGTACCCGGCGATGTGGGCGGCGTCGAGGTCCTGGAGCTCGGGGTCGGCGCCCGCGGCGTGACCGGGGCGGCCGCGCTCGGTGGGCGGCCGGTTCATGTCCCACTTGAGGTAGCTGATGGCGTGGGAGCCGAGCAGCCGGTCGAGGGTGCCGATGACGAAGGCCTGGACGTCCTCGCGGCCGAGGTCCAGCAGCAACTGGTTGCGCACGAGGGTGGCCGGGCGGCCGTCGATGCGGTAGACCCACTCGGGGTGCTCGGCGTAGAGCTTCGAGCGGGGGCTGATGCCCTCGGGCTCGACCCACAGGCCGAAGTCCATGCCGAGAGCGCGCACGTCCTCGACGAAGCGGTCGAAGCCGCCGGGGAACTCGGCCGGGTCCGGGTCCCAGTCGCCGAGGCCGCCGGTGTCGTCGGGGCGCCCGGTGAACCAGCCGTCGTCGACGACGAAGAGTTCGGCGCCGAGCTCGGCGGCGACCTTGGCCAGCTCCAGCTGGTTCCCGGCGTCGACGTCGAAGCCGGTCGCCTCCCAGGAGTTGTAGAGCACCTTGCGGGGCCGGTCGATCCGCTCGCCGGTCAGGTGCCGCTCGTAGCGGTGCCAGACGCGGGCCAGTCCGTCGAGCCCGTCGGGGCTGAACGCGCAGGCCAGCCGGGGCGTGACGAGGGTGGCACCGGGGGCGAGGCGGACGGCGCCCTCGTGGGGCACCCGGCCGGCGCGCACCCGCACCGCGCCGCCGGGCTCGGCGTCGGCGGTGATCCGCCAGTTGCCGGACCACTCCAGGGCGATGCCGTAGGTGGGCGTGGCTCCCTCGGCGGGGGCGGCAGCGTCCTGGACGGCGAGCCAGGGGTGGTAGGCGTGGCCCGCCGAGCCCTGGGTGCTCTCCATCTCGAAACGGCCGCGCTCCAGCGTGACGTCCTTGAGCTGGAACTCCTGCGACCACTGGCCGGCCAGGTAGGTCAGCCGCGCGCCGCCCTGGACGGGGACGTTGACGGCCGCGGAGTCGAAGCGCTCCAGGCGGACCTCGTGCTCACCGGTGCAGGTCAGCTCCGTCCAGCGCAGGACGACGTCGGTGCCGGGCACGGTCTCGTAGCACAGCGTGGTGCGCAGACCCAGGAGGTCGTCGGCGAAGTCCAGGCGCAGCGCCCGGTCGCCGTCCGGGGTGGCCCCCTCGAACCGCCACCAGCTGCCGCGGTCGCCGCCGGGGCGGGAGGCGATCAGGTCGGCGCCGGTGAACGGCCGCAGCCCGTACGGGATGTACTCGGCCGGTGCCGCGTCCGCGGGGGTGATGAAGTGGGTGCGGCGCGACCAGTCCATGGGCGACGGGCCGTCCTCCGCGCCGTGCGGCCCCCAGGCGGCGAGTTCGGCCCAGCGGCCCTCGCCGCCGAGGGTGACGGCGTAGGTGGTGGTGTCGGTGCGCAGCAGCCACCGGTCGTGCGCGGTCACTTGACGGCTCCGAGGTTGAGTCCGGCCACGAAGTGGCGCTGGAAGCGGAGGAAGACGGCCACCGTCGGGGCCGCGGCGATCACCGAGCCGGCGGCGATGACGTTCCACATCGACACGTACTGTCCCTGGAGTCCGATGAGGGACGCCGTGATGGGCATCTGCGTGTCGGTGCGCAGCACCGTGATGGCCCACAGCAGATCGTTGAAGATCCAGGTGAACGACAGCGCGCAGAGCGCGGCCAGCGCCGGGCGGGCCAGCGGCAGGATGACCCGCCAGTAGATCTGCCAGGGGTTCGCGCCGTCGATGACGGCGGCCTGCTGGATCTCGCCGGGGATCGACCGCATGAAGCCGTGCAGCACGAAGACGTAGAACCCGACGCCGAAGCCGACCTGCACACCGATCAGGGCGTACAGCTGGTCGTAGATGCCGAGCACTTCGCTCAGCTTGGAGACCGGGATCAGCAGGATCTGCGGGGGCAGCAGGTTGCCGCCGAGCATCAGCAGCAGCAGGACGCGCCGGAAGGGCAGGTCGTAGCGGCTGAGCGCGAAGGCGGCCATGGAGGCGAGGCCGAGCGAGAGCGCCACGGTGGGAAGGGTGACCAGCATGCTGTTGATGAGGGCCCGCTGCTGGCCGCCGTCCACCCACGCCTGGCGGAAGCTGTCGAAGGTGAACGAGTGCGGCCAGCTGCCGACGCCGTGCGCGGCGATGTCGTCGAACGTCCGCGTGCTGGTGACCAGGACGAGGGCGATCGGCAGCAGCCACAGCGCGGACAGCAGGCCCGCGGAGAGGTGGAAACCGGCGGTGCGCAGGGCGCGGCCGCGCCCCGGAGAACGGCGGAGCTGCCCGGCCGGGTCCTCTCCGGTCCGGTCCGCCGGGCCGTCCGGGTCCTTGACGCGCGCGGCGGCGTGGGTGGCGGTCATCAGTCGGCCTCCCTGAAGGCGCGCACGAGGTAGCTCGCGATGACGCCGAAGGCCAGCACGAAGATGACGACGGCGAGCGCGGAGCCGTATCCCAGCCGCAGGGACTGGAACGCGGTGGAGTACATGTAGGTGCTCAGCAGTTCGGAGGAGTGGTACGGGCCGCCGCGGGTGAGCGCCCACACGACGTCGAAGGAGCGCAGCGAGTCGATGACGATCACCGAAAGGACGACCGCGTTGACACTGCGCAGCTGCGGCAGGGTGATGTGCCGGAACTGCTGCCAGCGGCCGGCGCCGTCGACCTTCGCGGCTTCGTACAGCGCCGGGTCGACGCCCTTGAGGCCGGCCAGGTACAGCACCATCACGTAGCCGACCTGGCGCCACAGCGCGGGCACGATCACCGCGTAGAAGGCGGTGTCCTGGTCGGCGAGCCAGGCGTGCTTCCAGCCGCCGAGGCCGACGGCCCCGAGGACGTTGTTGATCAGGCCGTCCGGCTGGTACATCGCCTGCCACACCAGGGCGGTGGCGACCAGTGAGAAGACCACCGGCAGGAAGAGCGCCGCCCGGTAGAACCCGATGCCGCGCCGCTCCTGCTGGAGCAGCAGCGCGGCACCGAGTCCGAGACCGGCCGACAGCCCGCCGAAGAGGAGCAGCCACAGCACCGTGTTGATCGCGGCGGTGCGGAAGACCTCGTCGTGCACCATCTCGCTGAAGTTGCCGAGGCCGACGAACGTCGGCGTGGACAGGCCGTCCCAGGAGGTCAGGGAGAGGTAGAACCCCTGGAGGGCCGGCCAGAAGACCCAGAACGCCTCGGCGAGCAGCGGGACGAGGACGAAGGCCAGGACCACCGGGGGCACCCGAGTGGCCCTGGACCGTCGTGCGGAGCCGATCAGAGCCATGCTCACTGGCTCCAGATCTTCTGCGCGCTGCGCTGCCACGTGGTGAGGATGGAGCCGATCTCCTTGGGCTTCGCCAGGTAGTGCACGAGCGCGGTGTCGGCGGTGGGCTGGAGGGCGTCGCTGGAGTCCCGGTTGAAGAACTGGGTGAGGTCGGCGGCGCTCTCGATGAGCTTGCGGCCCTTGAGGACCAGCGGGGTGCCGCTGTCCTTGGCGTCCGGGTGGGTGGGCAGCGTGGTGCCGGACGAGCTCTTGAGGTAGAGCTCCTGCGCCTCGGCGGTGGCGAGGTAGCGCAGCAGCTCCTTGACGCCGTCGGCGCGCTGGGTTCGGGCGCTGGCGAAGTAGCCGTCGGTGGGCGCCTCCTCGGCGACCGGCACCTTCGGGTCGATGATCGGGAACTGGAAGAAGTCCAGGTCCCCGAGGGCGTCCTTGGGCGCGGCGTCGGCGAAGAAGGTGCCGATCAGCATCATGCCGGTGCGGCCCTGGAGGAGCGCGGTGGTGGCGTCCTGGAAGGGGATCGCCGTGCCGTTGGGGTCGAAGAACGGGCGCGCCTGGTCCCACGTGTCGAAGACCTTGCGGACCTCGGGGTCGTCGAAGCGGTGCTTCCCGGCGAGGAGTTCGCGGTGGTAGGTGGCACCGTTGACCCGGATGTTCAGGTAGTCGAACCATGCGGAGGCGACCCACGGGGTGTCACCGCCCGCGCCGAGGCCGATGGGGGCGACACCCTTGCTCTTGAGCTTGTCGCACAGGTCCAGGAACTCGTCCCAGGTCTTGGGCTCCTGCACGCCCCACTTCTCGAAGTTGGACTTCCGGTAGAACATGCCCCACCAGTAGTAACTGGTGGGCACGAAGACCTTCTTGCCGCTGGAGGCCGAGGTGCACAGCTTCTTCAGGGCGTCGGAGTACCCGGCGAGCTCGGGCTTCTCCCAGACGTCGCTGATGTCGAGGAGCAGGTCCTTCTTGGCGTACGACTCGGCGACGGAACCGGGGTACCAGGTGTAGGCGTCCGGCGGGTTGGCCGAGGTGAGGTAGGTCGGCAGCTGGGTGCGGAAGGTCTCGGACGCGACCGTGTTGAGCTGCGCCTTGGTCTTCCCGCGCTTGTCGAACGCGGCGACGATCTCCTGCATCGCGGTCTTGGCCTGCGGGGAGGAGAGGTTGGACTGCAGGGTCACCGGGCCGCCGGACTTTCCTCCGGATGCGGCCGGGCTCTGGGTGACGCAGCTGCTGAGCAGCGCGCCGGCGCCGACTGCGCCGGCTCCCACGAGGAACCGGCGGCGGCTGGCGTTGATGGCGGTCATCTGTGTACTCCTAATGTGCCCACGGAACGGAGCTGAGGCCCCCTGACGGCCCGCTCTGGGTGCGGCAGGAGAAGCCTGTCGCAGGCGTCTGCGCCCCGTCAAGATTAATTACTAATTTATTTCTGGCAGGACGTGCCCCGGTCCCAACGGGCCCCGAGGGCACACCTGATGAAGCGAACAAGCCGGCGGAACAGGTCGAGCGGTACGGGAGGGACGCGGAGCGCGACGCTCAGAGAGCGGTCCGGCGGACGCGGCCGCGCGCCGCCGCGGAACGCCGCCCGCGCGCCGTCCTTGCACGATGCGAAGCCACTGAGTTCTCCCGAGAGTTGGGTGCACAGGGCACCCCGCCTCGGTCGTGCCGGGCGCCGGTGCCCACGGCGGAAACTGTGGCGGGACACCCGAAGCCTGTCAATATTAATTGCTAATTAACTTAAAAACGGGGTGGTTGGACCGCGGCCGTGCCCACGTCAGGACACGCGGACGCCCCCGTCCGCGGCACGCGGACGGGGGCGTTCGTGAAGCGGAGGCAGGCGGTCAGGAGCCCGGCTGGGCGGCCTTCACCTGGGCGCTGACGTCAGCGGTGTCCGACGCAGGGGGCGCCGTCACCGTCTTGGCGTGACCGAACTTCAGGAAGTCCGCGGTCACCTTCACCTTCCCCATCACCTGGATGAGCCGGACCGGCAGGTCCTTGCCGTCGACCCAGACGTCCATGTCGATGCCGCCGCCGGAACCGACCATGGAACCGATGAGGTTCTTCTTGTCCTCCGCGGACATCCCGGCGCCCAGGTCGTCCTTGTCGAGGGTCACGTGGTAGTGATGCGCCTTGATGCCGCGCACCGGCTCCTCGCCCAGGTCCTCGGCGTCCTTGGACATGCCGATGTAGCGCAGCCCCGCCGTCGGGTCACCGTTCTTCTCGACCGCCGCGGCGCCCTTCTCGCCCAGCAGCGCCGACACGTCGACGCGCATCCAGTGCTTGCCCTTCAGCGGGCCGGCGGGCTGCGGGTCCACGTTGTAGTAGTAGGCACCGTCCACCAGCAGGGCCCGCAGCGTCGGGGCGTCCTGAACCGACTGCATCTGAGCGGCCTTGGTGTCCATCATGACGTCGTAGGCGAGTCCCTTGCCCCACGAGTAGGTGCCCGTCATGGTGACCGGGCTGCCCTGCCCCGGGTCGGTGACGAACCTGACCTGCGCCGACCCGACCTTCTCCGTGCGGTCCGTGACCCGCGCGAGGATCTTCGCGATCGTGTCCGTCTTGCCCACGGCCTTCGCCGTGTCGTGCGCCGCCCCGCAGCCGGCCGTCGCGATCAGTGCGACGGCCGCGGCCCCCACCGCGGCGGCAAGGCGCATACGCCTCGACGTGCTCATCCGGTCCCACCCCTGTTGCCTGTTGATGTTGTGCGTTCGCTGTGCGGACTGTAGTGCGCACGTACGACAAGCCCGTAACCATTTCCCGCCCGCACCACCGCCCCCGGGTGGCCTGCCGGGGGACGGAGGCGGCGGTAGCGTGGGAATTCCCCGCACATCAGTCGCACAGCAGACGACCGCAGGGCGCTGATGCCATGTCCCGACTCCGTACCGAACCGCCCGGCGGGGCTCGCGGGCCACGGCGCTGGGCGGTGCTCGTCCTGCGGATCGCCGTCGTCGGCGCGGTCTACTACGGCTCCGCGCGCCTGGGACTGATGCAGCAGCTCGTCCGCGGCCAGGTCACCCCGCTGTGGCCGCCGACCGGGATCGCCGTGGTCGGCCTGCTGCTGTGGGGGGTGCGGATGTGGCCCGGGGTCGCCGTCGGCGCGTTCCTGGTGAACCTCGCCATCGGACCCTCGATCCTCCCGGTCGCCGCCATCGCCGCAGGCAACACGATCGCCCCGGTGTGCGCATGCCTGCTGCTGCGGCACGTCGGCTTCCGCCCCGAACTGGACCGGCTGCGGGACGCGCTGGCACTGGTCTTCCTCGGCGCCCTGGGCGGGATGCTCGTCAGCGCGACCCTCGGCAGCGCGGTGCTGGTGGCCGCCGGAGCCGTGCCCGCCGGTGACTTCTGGCGGACCTGGTCGGTGTGGTGGACCGGGGACGCGATGGGCGTGCTGGTCATCGCGCCCCTGCTGCTGGCCGCCCGCGCGTACCGGTGGCCGCGCGGGGTCGTGCCGCTGCGTTGGGCCGAGGCGGCGGCACTGCTGGTGTGCACCGTGATCGTCGCGGGAGTGGCCACCCGGAGCGGTCTCGGGCTGCTCTTCCTGGTCTTCCCGGTCCTGATCTGGGCCGCCTTCCGCTTCCGGCTCGCGGGCGCGGCGCCCTGCGCGGCGGTCGTCTCCCTCTTCGCCGTCGTCGCGGCCGCCGACGGGGCGGGTCCGTTCGCCGGTCACACCCTCCTCGCCACGATGGTCGCCCTCCAGGCGTTCAACGGGTCGGTGGCGCTGACCGCCCTCCTGCTGGCCGCGACCATCACCGAACGGGACCGTTCGCGTCAGGAGACCGAGCAGGTGTGCCGCCGGCTCAGCGCCGCGCTCGACCGGCTCGCCGCCGGCGACATCGCCCCGTGGGCACCCGCGCCGCCGCGCGGCCAGGACCGCTCGTAGGTCACGGGGGTGCCCACCGTGCCCGGTACGCTCCCGGCATGGCCGAGGAGGGGAGCGCCGGAGCCGGCCCGGTGCCGTACGGGGCCCGGGACCTCGCCGCCGCCGTGGTCGCGCACATGCTCATCTGCCTCGTCCCCGTGGGACTCCTCGAACTCATCGCCTGGGCGCTCGGCCTGCTGCCGGGTGCGGCCTTCCTGAGCCTCGGAATCTGCGTCCTCGCCGGGGGCGTGCCGGTGGCCGAACAGTACCGGGCCCGGCCGCCGGGCCGGCGGTCCGCCGCGGCCGCCGCTCTGGCCACCCCGGCACTGGTGCTGCCGGGAGACGCCGTCGAGGCGTGGGTCTCGCCGGACACCCATGACATCGGGTCCGCCCTGGGCGGGTTCGTCGGCCTCCCCCTCGGCGCGGCGGTGTTCGCGTGGCGGATCAAGCGTGCGGGCAGGGCAGCGGGCGCCTGAGCCGGCCGGACCCGCGGGAAGGCCGTGTCCGATTTCCGCCGGTGTTCGCGGGCGCGATGCCGCACAGTGGAGGGGTGACCATGAACGACCGCAGGTACGAGGCGGTGCGCAGCCGGGACGCCCGCTTCGACGGGGAGTTCTTCTTCGCGGTGACGACGACGGGCATCTACTGCCGTCCCAGCTGCCCCGCCGTGACGCCACGGCAGCGCAATGTGCGCTTCTTCCCGACCGCGGCCGCCGCGCAGGGCGCCGGTTTCCGGGCCTGCCGGCGGTGCCGCCCGGACGCCGTGCCCGGTTCCGCAGCGTGGAACGTGCGGGCGGACGTCGTCGGCCGGGCGATGCGGCTGATCGGCGACGGCATCGTGGACCGCGAGGGCGTGGCGGGTCTCGCCACGCGGCTGGGTTACAGCGCCCGGCAGGTGCAGCGCCAGCTCAACGCGGAGCTCGGCGCGGGCCCGATCGCCCTGGCGCGGGCCCAGCGGGCGCACACCGCGCGCATCCTGCTGCAGACGACCGGTATGCAGGCCGCCGGGATCGCGTTCGCCGCCGGTTTCGCGAGCGTGCGGCAGTTCAACGACACGGTCCGCGAGATCTACGGCATGACGCCCACGGAGCTGCGGGCGGCCAGGCCCGGCAGTGCGCGTTCCGCGTCCGCCGTCGGCGAGAGCGGGTCCCCCGCCGCCGGTATCCCGCTGCGGCTCGCCTATCGGGGCGCCTACGACACCGGCCAGGTCTTCGACCACCTGGAGCGCCGCGCCCTCCAGGGCATCGAGGAGGTCACCGGGCCCCCCGGCGGCCGTACCTACTGGCGTACCCTGCGGCTGCCCGGCGGCCACGCGGTCGCCGAGGTGGCCGAGACCGCCGGCAAGGGCGGCCGCTGGCTGGAGTGCCGCCTGCACCTGAGCGAGCTGCGGGACCTGACGACCGCCACCCAGCGCGTCCGGCGCCTGTTCGACCTGGACGCCGATCCGTACGCGGTGGCCGAACGGCTCGCTGCCGCCCCGGCGATGGGGGCGCTGGCCGCGCTCCGCCCCGGACTGCGCGCGCCCGGCACCGTCGATCCGCACGAGACGGCGGTCCGCGCCGTGCTGGGCCAGCAGGTCACCCTCGCCGCGGGGCGGCGCCTGGGCGCCGCGCTCGTGGCCGCGTACGGGACGCCTCTGCCCGTGCCGAGCGGCGGCCTCAGCCATCTGTTCCCCACGGTGGACACCCTCGCGGGGGCGTCGCTCTCGGAACTCGGCATGCCCGGTGCCCGCCGGGACACGCTGCGCGGGCTCGCCGCCGCGCTGGCCGACGGCACCGTCGCCCTCGACCCGGGGGTCGACCGGGACGCCGCGGAGAAGGCACTGCTCGCGCTGCGCGGCATCGGTCCCTGGACGGCGGGCTACCTGCGGATGCGCGCCCTGGGCGACCCCGACGTCCTGCTGGAGGACGACGTGGCGGTGCGCGCGGGCGCCGCCCGGGCGGGCGTCTCGCTGCAGGAGGCCGAGGCCTGGCGCCCCTGGCGCACCTACGCAGCGCACCACCTCTGGAACGCCGGGCAGACCGTGACCTGAGGGGCAGACCGGCCTGGCATGCAGGCAGCGGGAATGCGACGTCCGAATCCCGCCAGCACCGTCCCCCGCCCGGGGGCCAGACTCGTAGCCGTACCGCACGAACGACGGAAGGACCGGACCGATGACGGTCTACACCACGACACACAGCCCGCTCGGCGAACTCCTGCTCGTCGGAGAGGAGTCGGCGACGGCCAAGGGCGGCACGGCGCTCACTTCGCTGTCCGTTCCCGGGCAGAGGTTCGGCGTCGCGGCCCCCGAGGCCGGCTGGCGCGAGGACCGGGCGGCCTTCGCCGAGATCCTCGGCCAGCTCACGGCGTACTTCGCGGGCGAACGGACCTGCTTCGACATCGAGTTCACCACGGCCGGCACCCCGTTCCAGCAGCAGGTGTGGAAGACCGTGGAGACCATCGGCTACGGCACGACCCTCTCGTACGCCGACGTCGCCGAACGGTGCGGCATTCCGCGCAGCTCGTCGCGCGCGGTGGGCGCCGCGATCGGCCGCAACCCGCTGCTGGTCGTCCGGCCCTGCCACCGCGTGGTCGCCTCCAGTGGCGCCCTGACCGGCTACGCCGGGGGCATGTCCCGCAAGGAACACCTGCTGGCGCTGGAGTCCGGCCGCCGCACCGCCTGACCGGGAGCACCCTCATGACCACGACCCCCCACACCCCGGCGGCGGCCCGCGAGCGGGTCGCCGCCGCCGACTGGCCCGCGCTCGCGGGCGAGCTCGACGCGTACGGCAGTGCCCTGACCGCCCATCGCGTCCTCATCCCCGCCGAGTGCCGCGCGGTGGCCGGACTGTACGACGAACCGGCACGCTTCCGCTCCACCGTCGACATGGCCCGGCACCGCTTCGGCTCGGGCCAGTACCGCTACTTCGCCCACCCGCTGCCGGACCTCGTACGGGAACTGCGCGAGGCGTTCTACCCCCGCCTGCTGCCCGTCGCGCGGGACTGGGCGGCCCGCCTCGGCCGCCCCGCGCCGTGGCCGGACACCCTGGAGGAGTGGCTGGGGATGTGCCACGCCGCGGGACAGCGGCGGCCGACCCCGATCCTGCTTCGCTACGGCGCGGGCGACTGGAACGCGCTGCACCAGGATCTGTACGGGGAACTGGTCTTCCCGCTCCAGGTCGTGATCGGCCTGGACGGGCCGGGCGGCGACTACACCGGCGGCGAGTTCCTGATGACCGAGCAGCGGGCGCGAGCCCAGTCACGGGGCTCGTCCACCGCGCTCCCCCAGGGCCACGCGCTGGTGTTCACCACCCGCGACCGCCCCGTCCGCTCCGCGCGCGGCTGGTCCGCCGCCCCCATGCGGCACGGCGTGAGCACCGTCCGCTCCGGCCGCCGGCACACGCTGGGGCTGGTCCTCCACGACGCCACGTGACCGGCTCCGGCCCCCTCCGCACCTACACCCTGACCGGACCGGACGGAGCGCCGTACCCGAGCGCCGTGCCCGGCACCCTCGGCGGGCACCGGCGCGGCCGGCTCTACGGCAGGCTGGACTGCCCCAGCGCGCTGCGGGCGCTGGCCCGCGGCGGCTACGTCCGCGAGCGGGTGTTCTTCGCCGACGAGGCCGCCGCGGTGGCCGCGGGCCACCACCCGTGCGCGCGGTGCCTGCCCCGCCAGTACGCACAATGGAAAGCGAGCCGAGCGAACAGGGACCCGGAGACCATGGAACTGCCCCGCATCCCCGACAACGAGGCGCCCCCGCCCTCGCCCCTCCTCACGGCCGGTGATCTCGCCGTCCTGGAGGAACCGCCCGCGCCCGCCGCGCACACGGCGGCGGAGTTGGCCGCCGTCCTCGGCCTGCTGGGCGGCGCGCGGGTCGTCGCGGTCGGTCACAGCCGCGACGCGGCCTCCCGAGACGCCGCGGTGGCCTTCGCGGCCGCCTGGCGCGCGGCGGGCCGCGAGATCGCCGCCGTCGTGGACTGGCCCGAGGAGGCGGCCTCCTGGCTGCGGCCGGCCCAGCGGCTGACCGCGGACGCCCCCGACGCCTGGGCGGTCGCGGCGGCGCCCCGAGGATGGGCCCAGCTCGTCCGCCGGCTGCGGCGCGGCACCGGCTGGGACGCCGCTCGCACGGCCGGCTTCGCCGCGCTCGGCGACCCCCGCATCGCGGCCGCGACCGGCACGGCCGCGCTCCAGGGAATGCGCGGGGCGGCGCCCGACTGCGGCGTCTGGCACTTCGACCGCGGCTGGGTGGTCCGTACCGCCGCGGGGGGCGTCCGATGAACGCCCTGATCCCCCGCCCCCGGCTGGAGGTCGCACCCGGCGCGGTGCACGTGCCCGGCTGGCTCGGCCCGGACGAGCAGCGCGGGCTCGTGACCGCGTGCCGCGGCTGGGCCGCCGGGCCGGTTCCCATGCGGCACACCAGGCTGCCGCGCGGCGGTGTGATGTCGGTGCAGACGGTCTGCGTGGGCTGGCACTGGCAGCCGTACCGCTACACCCGGACGGCGGGTGACGTGAACGGTGCCCGGGTCGCGGAATTCCCCGACTGGCTGGCCGAGTTGGGCCGCCGGGCACTGGTGGACGCGTACCAGGACCCCTCGGCGGGCGACGGCTACGCACCGGACACCGCTCTGATCAACTTCTATGACGCCGACGCCCGGATGGGCATGCACCAGGACAAGGACGAGCGGTCCGGCGCCCCGGTGGTGTCGCTGACCATCGGCGACAGCTGCGTCTTCCGCTTCGGCAACACCGAGAACCGCAACCGCCCCTACACCGATCTGGAACTGGCCTCCGGCGACCTGTTCGTCTTCGGCGGGCCGTCGCGCTTCGCGTACCACGGGGTCCCGAGGATCCTGCCCGGGACCGGTGACCCGGCCACCGGCCTCACGGCCGGGCGGCTGAACCTCACCCTGCGGGTCACCGGTCTGACGGACGTCCCCGGTCAGTGACCGGGCAGGTCGCGGTTGAACAGCCGCACCTGGCCGCGGGCGACGGGCCTGCCGGACTCGTCGTTGATCTCCACGAGCCACAGTTGCAGGCTGCGCCCCTGCTGGATGGGCCTGCCGACCACGTCGAGGCGCCCGGTGACGTGCGACCGCAGGAAGTCCGTCTGGTTGCCGACCCCGACCGCGAACTGCCCCCGGGACTCCACCGCGACCGACGCGCCGACACTGGCCACGCTCTCGATGACGGTGGTGTGGACCCCGCCGTGGGTGATGCCCCACGGTGTGTGGTGCTCCGCGGTCACCTCGAGGTGGCCGCGGACCTCGGTCGGGGTGACGGAGTCGAGGTGCAGCCCGACGGCGCGGAGGAAGGCTCCCGCGCGCTCCGGGGCCAGGTGGGCGTCGGGGGTGGAGTCGGGCTGGGCTGCTTCGGGCACGGCGGGGCTCCCTCAGTGCTGTTGCGGAGTGGGACGGTTGCGGATCAGTGCGACGGCCGCGACGGCCGCCGCGGCGATGGCCACACCCGGGATGAGCACCGCGATGTGCAGTGCCCCCGAGAACGCGTCGCCGACCGCGGAGTCGACGGTGGCACGCAGCCCCGCGGGCAGGCCCGCGCCGGACGAGCCGCTGCCGACCGCCTTGACCACCTGGCCGATGACCGCGGACGGGGTGCCGCGCTCGGCGAGCGCGTTCGGCAGCCGTGAGGCGAGGCCGCTGGTCAGGACGGTGCCGGTGACGGTCGCGCCGAGGGTTCCGCCGACCTGGCGGAAGAGGTTGACCGTGCCGCTGGCCATGCCGCCGTCGGTGTGCGGCACGCTGATGACCGCCACGGCCGTCCCCGGGGGCAGGATGAGCCCCGCGCCGGCCCCGAACAGGCCCATCAGCACCGCGATGACGACGACGGGCGTGGTGGGGGTCTGCGCGGTCATCGCCAGGGCGCCCACCGCGGCGAGCACCGTCCCGGCGCCGAGGGTCGTCTTGAAGCCGACGCGCCGGGCCACGGCGGCGGCCACGTAGCTGACCAGTACGTACGCGATCATCACCGGCAGCAGCAGCAGTCCCGCGTCGAGGATCGACTCGTGCCGGACCCGCTCGAAGTACAGCACCTGGGCGAAGGCGACGGCCACGAAGGAGTACTGGCCGATCATGGCGACGACGTTGGCCGTGGCGAAGGTCCGGTTGCGGAACAGCCGCAGATTGAGCATCGGCGTGCGGGTGCGGGACTCGTGCGCGACGAACGCCGCCAGCGCGACGGCGGCGAGGACGAACGCGCCGGACGCCTGCCAGGTGCCGTATCCGCTGTGACCGCCCTGGACCAGACCGTAGTTGAGCGCGCCGATCGCGATCACGGCCAGCACCAGGCCGGGCGGGTCGAGGTGGCGGCCCGGGTGGCGGCTCTCGGTGACGAAGCGCGGCGTGAGCAGCAGCACGACCACCGCGAGGACCACGTTGACCAGGAAGACCGCGTTCCAGGAGAAGCGCTCCAGGATCAGCCCGGCCGCGACGGGCCCGAAGGCGAGCCCGATCCCGGACACCGCGACCCAGATGCCCACCGCCCGGGTCCGCTCCTGCGGGTCGGGGAACATGTGGGTCACCAGTGACAGGCTGTTGGGCAGGATCGCCGCGCCACCGATGCCCATGAGCGCCTGGCCCACGATCACCGTCCCGGCCCCGGACGCCAGGAAGACCACGAGGCTTCCGGCGCCCAGGAGCGCCATGCCGAGGGCGAAGACCCGGCGGCGTCCCAGGATGTCGCCGACGGTGCCGGCGGAGAGCACGAAGCTCGCGACCATCATCGAGTAGATGCCGGCGATCCAGACGAATGCGGCACCGGATACGTGCAGGTCCTGCTGGAGGGGCGCGAGGACCGCCGCGGTCTGGGTGATGTTCACGAACATCGCCATCTGGCCGAGGCTGGCGACGACGAATCCGATCCACTGCCTCCGGCTCTGCCGGGCGGCAACGGGCTGCTCGCTCTGTGTGGACGCCGGTGCGGCGGGCGCGCCGGCGGCGGTCGTGGGTGTCATGAGTGGGGTGTCCCTCCTCGGCTGGGTGCGACTCTCGAACTCAGCCGTTGGGGCGCACGCTACCATCCCTGAGTTCTCATGGAGAACTCAGATAGGATCGGCCTCATGGAATACCTCGACCAGGACGTCTCGAACTGCTCGGTGGGGCGCGCCGTCGAACTCGTCGGCCAGCCATGGGTGCTGCTGATCCTCCGCGAGGTCACCCGCGGGGTCCGGCGGTTCAGCGACATCCAGAACCACCTGGGCGTCTCCCGCTCGGTCCTCAGCGACCGGCTGAACGGCATGGTCGAACGGGGCCTGCTGGAGCTGCGCGACTACCAGGAACCCGGCGCGCGCCGGCGCTCGGAGTACGTCCTCACCACGATGGGGCAGGACCTCTACCCGCTGATCAGCGCGCTGCGCACGTGGGGTGACAAGTATCTCGCCGATCCCGAGGGGCCCTCGCTGCTGGCGACGCACCACGGGTGCGGGGCGTCCGTGCAGGTGGCGCTGATGTGCGAGCACGGGCACCTCGTCGCCGGAGGCGACGAGGTGGATCGCCACCCCGGCCCCGGGGCGCGGCCCCGGACCCCGTGAGGTCTTTCCCCCGCCCGCCCTCCCGGGTGCCCCGTGAAGTCAGTGACCCCGGCGCGCGTTTCGTGGGGGCCGGGTGCGGGGCCTCCGGGGCCGGCCATTCTGGACAGCACATTTCGGTGCCTCACGCACCCTCAACTGATCACCCCGGGTCATGCACCCAAATATGCTCCACAGTCCAGAACACCCACCCCTACGACCCCGCCCCCTCCGTTTCGTCATGCGCCTGATCCCCGGAGGGGGGTAGAAGCGGCACCGTGCTCGGGCCACCGTTGGCGCAGCGCGGTCCGAGGGGGCCCGCTGTCTCGCGGCAGGCCGCCGGGGTGGAGTGAGGCAACCGGGGTCACCCGCACCGCCCCCACACCCCCCACCGGCGCGGTCCGCGGGGCCAGCGCTCGCGCGGCAGGCCGAAGGGGTGGAGTCAGGCAACCGCGGTCACCCCGGACCGCCCCCACACCCCCCACCGGGGATCAGGCGCATATGGAGACGGAGGGGGCGGGGTCGTAGGGGTGGATGTTCTGGACGCTGCGGGATATTTGTGCGCACCATCCGGGCAGGGACGGGATGAGCAAGTGCTGGAAACGCGCGTAAATATCACAGTCCAGGACGTGCAGCCCCGGAGGCCCCGCACCCGGCCCACCCAACACGCGCGCCGGGGTCACTGACTTCACAGGGCACCCGGGAGGGCGGGCGGGGGAAAACCGGTCAGGCCGCCGAAGGCGGGGCCGTGCTGGCACGCACACAGAGCCGCGGCGTCGGCACCTGGACGCGGCGCGCCGAACCGCCCGCGAGAAGCGCGAGCAGCTCCGTCGCGGCACAGCGCCCCACCGCGAGGGTGTCCCGCACGAGCGCGGTCAGCGGAGGGTGGGTGGTCCGGCACAGCGGCGAGTCGTCGAAGGCGACGAGGGACAGGTCGCCCGGTACGGACAGCCCGCGCCGGGCGGCGACGGCCGCGCCCGCCACCGCCATCACGTCGTTGTCGTAGACGATCGCCGTGGGCGGATCGGCGCCGGCCAGCACGCGGCTCGTGACCTCGGCACCCTGCTCGCCGGAGTAGTCCGTGGTGACCGAGCGGGCCGCGGCCACCCCGAGGCGCGCGGCCTCGGCGCGGAGCGAGGCGAGGCGGCGCGCGGTGTGCGACAGGTGCGGCGGCCCCGCGACGTGCACGACGCGGCGGTGGCCGAGGGCGTGGAGGTGGCGGGCGATCGCGGCCATCGCGGCGGTGTCGTCGGCCCACACGGTGGAGATCCCGGGGCGCGCGGCGGCACCGTCCGGTGTGGTGCCGATGACGACCGCGGGCAGGCCCAGGGAGTCCAGGAGTTCCGGGCGCGGGTCGCCGGCGTGGGGGTCGACCACGATCACCCCGTCGACCCGCTGTTCCGCCCACCATCTGCGGTAGACGTCGCACTCCGCCCCGCTGTCCTCCACCACCCTGAAGAGCAGGCCCAGTTGGCGCGCCGACAGCACCTCCTGGAGGCCCGAGACGAGTTGCAGGAAGAACGACTCGAGGCCGAGGGTGTTGGCCGGCCGGGCCAGGACCAGGCCGACCGTGGCCGCGCCCTCGCCGGACAGCGCGCGGGCGGCGGTACTGGCCTGCCAGCCCAGTTGCTCGGCGACCGCACGGACCCGGCGGCGCGTGGCGTCGGACACGCCGGGCCGGTCGTTGAGGGCGAAGGAGACCGCGCTCTCGGACACCCCCGCACGGCGGGCGATGTCCTTCATGGTCGGGCGGCGTGCCGGGCCGCGCCGGTCGGCGCGGCCCCCGGGCGCCGGGTCCTGCGGCCGCTCGTACGCCGTCATCGGACCCCTCCCTCCGCTCGCCGCCCCGTGTCCCCGCTGTGGTGTGCCAGTATCCACCCGCGGAACACCACGCGCTGCTATAGCGCTTGAGCGGCGTTCCCCTAAAGCGCATTAGCAGCTCCTCCCCGTATTCTTCACCAGGGCGGTGACCTGCGGATTCTCAGACGCAAAAAGGCTTTGCCCGGAGCGAGTTGACTTTACCGGGGGCGCGATGCCAGTTTGGCGTGGGCGCCGGCGGCCGGCTCCCCCGGCCGAAGCCGGTCGCGGCACGGCCACTCCCCCGGCCCGCCCGACAGCCCCGGCGTGCCGCCCGCGCCCGCCCCTCGCCACCTGGACCTGCCATGACCCCGCGCCTAGGCGTCAACTACACCCCGAGCCAGGGCTGGTTCCACCACTGGCTGGACTTCGACCTCGACGCGGTCCGCGCCGACCTCGACTCCATCGCCGGCCTGGGCCTGGACCACATCCGGGTCTTCCCGCTGTGGCCGCTGTTCCAGCCCAACCGCGCGCTGATCCGGCCGCGGGCGGTCGAGCAGTTGGTGGCCCTCGTCGACGCCGCCGCGGAACGCGGCCTGGACGTCAACGTCGACGGCCTGCAGGGCCATCTGTCCAGTTTCGACTTCCTGCCCGCCTGGACCGGCACCTGGCACCGGCGGAACATCTTCACCGACCCCGACGTCGTCGCGGCGGAGGCCGAGTACCTGCGCACCCTGGCCGCGGCCCTCGCCGACCGGCCCAACTTCCTCGGCATGACGGTCGGCAACGAGATCAACCAGTTCTCCGGACCGCCGCACCCGGACCCGGACCGCATCGGCCCCGCACAGGCCGAGGCGTGGCTGCGCCTGATGCTGGACGCGTGCGAGCGCGGCGCCCCCGGCAAGCTGCACCTGCACGCGGAGTACGACGCGGCCTGGTACCAGGACGACCACGCCTTCACACCCGGTCAGGCCGCCCGCCTCGGCTTCGCCACCGCCGTCCACTCCTGGGTCTTCAACGGCACCGCCCAGCGCCACGGCCACGCGGGGGTCGCCACCGAGCACCACGCCGCGTACCTCGTCGAGCTCTCCAAGGCGTGGGCCACCGACCCGCACCGTCCCGTCTGGCTCCAGGAGGTCGGCGCCCCCGCGCCACTGATCCCGCCGGACCACGCGGCGGCCTTCGCGTCGGCCACCATCGCCAACGCGCTGGACTGCACGGACCTGTGGGGCATCACCTGGTGGTGCTCCCACGACGTCGCGCGGAGCCTGGCCGACTTCCCGGAGCTGGAGTACACGCTCGGTCTGCTCGGCAACGACCGCCGTGTGAAACCGGCGGGCGCCGCCGTCGCCCGGGCCGCCGGGGAACTGCGTTCAGGGCCCGCACCGGCTCCGCTCCCCCGTACCACCGCTCTCGTCGTGGACGTCGGCGACCCCGACACGGCGCCGCGCCGCGCCACCTGCGCCCCGGGGGGCGAGGTGTTCGAGGCCTGGGCGGCCCTCACCGCTCGCGGGGTCCGGCCGGCCCTCGTCCTGGCCGGGCTCGCCGAGGACCCGGCGCATCTGGCCGCGCGCGGCATCACCGAGGTCCTCACCGTCGCCGAGGCCCGCTGACCCCGACCCGGGACCTCCCTTTCCCCGGAGTGTCGCCCCCTGTCAGACTCGGCCCGTGACCGAATTCGACCTGCTCGTCATCGGATCCGGCCCGGGCGGCCAGAAGGCCGCCATCGCCGCGGCCAAGCTCGGCCGCCGGGTCGCCATCGTCGACCGCCCCGACATGCTGGGCGGCGTCTCCATCCACACCGGCACCATTCCGTCGAAGACCCTGCGCGAGGCGGTGCTGTACCTCACCGGCCTGACCCAGCGCGACATGTACGGGCAGAGCTACCGCCTCAAGGAGGACATCACCGTCGCCGACCTCACCGCGCGCACCCAGCACGTGGTGAGCCGGGAGGTGGACGTGATCCGCAGCCAACTGGCGCGCAACCGGGTCGCGATGCTGCCGGGCACCGGCCGCTTCGTGGACGAGCACACCGTCGCCGTGCGGGACGCCTCGGGCCAGGACACGCTGGTGACGGCGGGGCACATCGTGATCGCGACGGGCACCCGGCCGGCCCGTCCGGCGAGTGTCGAGTTCGACGACCGCACGATCATGGACTCCGACAGCGTGCTGAACCTCGAGCGGGTCCCGCGCTCGATGGTGATCGTCGGCGCCGGAGTCATCGGCATCGAGTACGCCTCGATGTTCGCCGCGCTCGGCACCAAGGTGACGGTGGTCGAGCAGCGCGACGGCATGCTGGACTTCTGCGACGTCGAGATCGTCGAGGCCCTCAAGTACCACCTGCGGGACCTGGCCGTGACCTTCCGCTTCGGCGAGACCGTGGCGGCCGTCGAGCGGCACGCCACCGGGGCGCTGACCCTGCTGGCGAGCGGCAAGAAGATCCCCGCGGACACCGTCATGTACTCGGCGGGCCGGCAGGGGCTCACCGAGGAGCTCGACCTCGGCAAGGCGGGACTGGCCGCGGACAAGCGCGGGCGGATAACCGTCGACGAGCACTACCGGACCGCGGTGCCGCACATCTATGCCGTCGGCGACGTGATCGGCTTCCCCGCGCTGGCCGCGACCTCGATGGAGCAGGGCCGGGCCGCCGCGTACCACGCGTGCGAGGAGCCGGTGAACGCGATGCGGGGCCTGCAGCCGATCGGCATCTACACCATCCCCGAGATCAGCTTCGTCGGCCGCACCGAGGACCAGCTGACCGATGACAACGTGCCGTTCGAGGTCGGCATCTCGCGCTACCGCGAGCTGGCCCGCGGCCAGATCATCGGCGACTCCCACGGCATGCTGAAGCTGCTGGTGTCGCCCGAGGACCGCACGCTGCTCGGCGTGCACTGCTTCGGCTCCGGGGCGACCGAGCTGCTGCACATCGGCCAGGCCGTGATGGGCTGCGGCGGTACGGTCGACTACCTGGTGGACGCCGTGTTCAACTACCCGACGCTCGCCGAGTCCTACAAGGTGGCCGCGCTCGACGCGACCAACAAGATCCGCCAGATCGACCGGCTCACCGGCTGAGCCCGCACGGCGGCCGCGGACCCGGCGATACCTCCCGGCGGTGGCAGGGGAGACCCCGGCCCCCGCGGCCGCCGTGACCACGGGCGGCCCGTGCGACGTGCGGTTAGCCTGGGACGACGCACGCGGCACTCCGCCTGACGGCGGCCAGGAGGTCGTCATGAGCGATCCCGCACGGGTTCCGGGCGTCGAGGGGCCGATCGTCCGCAAGGGCGACGCCGGCTACGAGGACGTCCGGGCCGGCCTGCTGTGGAACGGGTACCGGCCGGACCGCCGCCCCGATGTGATCGTCCGCGCCGCCTCCGTGCGCGACGTCCCGGCGGCGATCGCGACGGCCCGCGCCGAGGGCCTGCGGGTCGCGGTCCGCTCGGGCGGCCACAGCTGGTGCGGCGCGCCCCTGCGCGACGGCGGGATGCTGCTCGACCTGTCGGCCCTGCGCCGTTGCGTCGTCGATCCCGCGCGTGCCACGGCGACCGTCGAGCCCGGGCTCCCGTCCGGGGAGTTCACGCGCGTCCTCGCCGGGGCCGGCCTGGCCTTCCCCACCGGTCACGGCGCCGCGGTCGCGCTCGGCGGCTACCTGCTCGGCGGGGGCCTCGGCTGGAACTCCGGTGCGTGGGGCCCGGCGTGCGCGAGCGTGCGCGCGATCGAGGCCGTCACGGCGGACGGCGAGGTGGTGCGCTGCGACGAACGGGAGAACGCCGATCTGTTCTGGGCGGCGCGGGGCGCGGGACCGGGCTTCTTCGCGGTCGTGACCGCCTTCCGGCTGGCCCTGTGGCCTGGTCCGGCGGCGATCGCCACCACGTCGTACGTGTGCCACCTCGGCGAGGTCGAGTCGCTCGCCGACTGGGTCGCCGACGCCGCCGGGGCCCTGCCCGCCGACGTGGAGGTCGTCCTCACCCTGTCGACCGATCCCGCCTCCGGGGAGGTGGTCCTCTCGTTGTCCGGCACCGCGTTCGCCGGCTCGCACGACGAGGCGGCCCGCGCGCTGGCACCGCTCGCCGAGCCGCCGTTCACCGTCGCTCCGCTGCTCCGGGCCGTCGCGGAGCCCACCTCGATGCAGGCCCTGTACGCGCGCACCGCCGCACTCTGGCCGGAGGGGCACCGCTACGCGGCCGACACCGTCTGGTCCCACGCCGACCCGGGGACGCTGCTGACCCGGCTCGGCGACGCCCTCGGCCGGGCGCCCTCGGCGAAGTCCCTCGTCCTTGCCGCGCTCGCGCCGGCCTCACGGAACCCTCGGCTGCTGGGCGACACGGCCTTCTCCGTCCTCGGCGACGCCAAGGTCTCCGCGTACGCGGTCTGGGACGACCCGTCGCGGGACGAGGCCAACGTCCGGTGGCTGCGCGGGGCGATGGCGGCCGTCGCCCCGCTCGGGACCGGGCACTACATCGCCGAAGCGGACCTGACCGCGGACGACTCGCACGCCCGCAGGTCGTACACGGCGGCGGACTGGGCGCGGCTCGGCGCGCTGCGCGAGAGGTACGACCCCGACGGGCTCTTCCACTCGTTCCCGCGGTGAGTACGCCGTCCGCCGCGACCGCCCCCACCAGCGCACGCGGCAGGGCCGCCACCTCGGGCGAGGTGGCGGCCCTGTCGTACTGTCACTGTTCTGCTCAGATCGTCAGACCTCAGCGGAAGAAGCCGTAGTAGCCTCCGTAGCCCGGGCCCCAGCCGTAGCCGCCCCAGCCGCCGCCCCAGCCACCGTGGCCCCAGCCGTAGCCGCCCCAGCCGTGGCCCCAGCCGCCGCCCCAGCCGCCGTGGCCCCAGCCACCGCCCCAGCCGCCGCCCCAGCTGTGCGCGGAGGCGACTGCCTGCGGAGCGGTCTCGTGCGGCGTGGCCGCACTGGCTGCTGACGCACCGGCGAAGGCCAGCAGCGGAGCAACAAAGGCCGCTGCGACAATCCTGCGAGTGGTGTTCTTGTTCGCGCGCATGTCGTTCCCTTGGGGTGTGAACGTGTTTGGGATGCGCGACCAAAAGGACTTGGTCGCCGTCGCACCGGCTTCGTGCGCGTGACCCCGGTGCGACCGGGATGTGCCCGGGTCCTTGGGACGGGGCACACCATCACTGGTGTGGAACGCCGTATCCGATGTGCCTAGTTGAAGGCGTCCCATTTGCACCGTAGGCACGTTAGTGGCCCAGAGTCAAAGGTTTCCGACAAATTACGTGAACTCGGACAAATAAACATGGCTTCCGGAGGTCGGGAACGGCACCTCCTGACACCTCGTCCGCAGCCCAAATCCCCTGCCTCACAGGGGATTTGGGTGCAGCGTCACCACCACCGGGTGCGCAGGGTTCCCACCGGCCACGCAGTGTGTGCGACTACCGAGAGTGCGCGATCAGCCTGACGAGAGTTGCTCGGAGAGCTTCCCCGACACGGTGTCGACGAGGTCGCCCACCGTCCCCATCCGCTCGACCTCGTCGGCCAGCAGCATCACGCCCACTTTGCGCTCCACGGCGTCGGCCGCCTGCTGCTTGCCCCGGTCCCCGAGCCCGAGCCCGGCGAAGGTCGCCTCGGGCACCACCTCGTCCTCCGGCACGCCCGCGTACTCGGCGACGGCCCTGCGGACGATCTGCGCGACGTCATGCGTCATGTCCTTGCGCCCTCTTCTCCCCATCGGCTGCTGCGGGATACGCGTACCCCGGCGGTCGCTCGGCCACTACCCCGGGAACAGCGGGGAACGCCCCCGCGGCGGTCACGAAACGGAGGCGGACGGGCGCGTCCCGTGCTCCCGCCGGACACGCGGGAGCACGGGACACACAAGGGAGGAGAGAGAAGGGAGAAACGCTCCGGCGGGACGGCCGGACGGACGGCACCGGCACACGGCCCCACGAGGGCCGGCCGCCGCGGCGGCGGCCGGCAGGAATCAGTGGGACTCGCCAGGATGCATGTTCTTGATCTTGATCCAGTCGCGGCTGCGCCGCCCCGGTAGATAGGGGCTGGTCAGCCGTTTCGCCACGATGCCGTCATACCCCTCCTGACGGATGTGCTGCAGCGCTTCCTCCGCCATCGCCGGCCAGTACGGCGGGACGGCGACGAAGGGGCCGGACATGCCCAGGTCGTCCAGGAGGGCGCGGCGCGCGGTGTACGGGGAGTGCAGCACCGGCTCCCCCAGGTGGAGGATGTCGTAGACCATCAGCCGGGCCGGCATGTCCACGGCCGCCTGCTCCACGGCCGCCGGGTGCCGCAGACTCATCCGCCGCTGCAGCCGCTCCATGGACGGACCGCCGTGCTTTCCCAGGGTGATGATCTCGCCGTCGAGGACGGCGACCAACCCGGGTGGCAGCACGTCGGGCAGTTGTCGTAGTTCGGGATACACGCTCGTGACGTCCTGGCCGATCCCGGAGATCAGCCGAACCCGGCCGTCCCCCGGTAGATGGACGAGAACTCGGGCACCGTTGAAGAGCGGCTCGAACCCGTACTGCGCCTCGTCCTCCGGCCCGGGCAGCGGACCGGCCACCGCCAGCATGGGCGACCAGGACGGCAGGGCAGCCTGCTCCACGGAACCCGCTGGTAGGCGGGTACTCATGGTTCAAGCCTCCCACCAACCGGCCGGGTCCGCGACGAGGGCGAGAAGCTTTGGCCAACGGCAGCGTCCGGGAAGCCGCCGCCCGCGACCCGGCGGGGCCGGCCCGCACCGGTCCCCCGGGCCGCCGCCCGCGCGGCCCCGACCCGCCTCGGCCGCAGGCCGCCCAGTTCTGACGCATCGTCATATCACCTGGTCGTGGCGCGACTCAGAGCCAGCCGCGGCGGGCGGCCTGCCAGGCGAGCTGCATCCGCGTGTCGGCGCCGGCGAGCGTCATCATGTGCTGGATGTGCCGCTGTACGGTACGCCGGCTCAGCCCCATCTGACTGGCGATGGCCTTGTCGGCGACACCCGCCACGAGCAGCGAGAGCAGCCGGCGGTCGGTCTCGGAGAGCGGGTCGGAGTCGATGACACCGTCGCTTCCCTCGACCCCGCCGGAGGCGCTGACGTTGAGCGGGACCGCGGTCTCCCAGTAGCGCTCGAAGAGCGAGATGAGCGCCTCCAGCAGGCTGCTGCCGCGCACGAGGGCGGCCGTCGCCTCGTTCGGACTGCCCTGGGGCCCGCCGGGGACCAGCGGGCAGATGGCGATGGCCCGGTCGGACACGGCCAGACGCAGCGGTAGGTGCGGGACGGAGCGGGCGATCTCGCCGGCGCGCACTCCCTCGACGACGTTGTCGATGGCGCCCTCGTCGTCGAAGAAGGCCTGCTCGTACAGCACGCGGTAGCGCACCCCGCGGGCGAGGGCGTCGTACTCCGCGCGGTTGCTGCCCGAGGGCATCGCGACGTACTGGGCCTTGCAGAACCAGAGCATCTCGTGGCGCGCGTTGTCCTGCATCTGGCGCAGGTGCTGGCGCAGCGCCTCGGCGCCGGTGATCACCTCGATGAGCTGGCCGGGGTCATGCCTGCGGCGGGTGCTGCGGTAGCTGTCGAGCAGGTCGGTGACGGCGGTGCGGGCCTTGTCGAGCGCGTCGGCGTGGCGTTGCAGCCGCGGCAGCAGCGCCACGTCGGGCGGTACCGCGGCGTAGTGCAGCGGGTCGCGGTCGGTGGGGCTGGCGAGTCCCTTGCCGCGCAGGGCCGCCAGGACGGCCTCGACGGACTCGCGCGGGAGTCCGGTCTGGTCGGCGACCTCCTGGGCCGACGCGGTCGCGGTCCCGACCAGGAGCCGGTACACCGTCTCCTCGATCCCCGTGAGGCCTGCAGCCTCCAGCATGCCGTGCCCCTCCCTCGCCGCGGCCGGCCCCATAAGCGGAACGGCCCGTTGAAGTTTGCACGGCATGCCCCCGCCGGGCAAGCAAACGGCGGGTGCCGGGGCCCGCGCCCCGGCACCCGCCGTCGGTCAGTCGTGCCGCCCGACCTGCGTCACCGCCCCGAGGGGCCGCGGTGCAGGTAGGCGCGGTCGACCGTCTGCCGCACGCTGTGGCCCGCGCTGTCGGTCGCGGTGACCCGCAGCGTCACGTACGCGTCCCCGTGCAGCCGGGACGGCCGTTCCACACCGGCGGTGAAGCCCGTACCGCCGCCGAGCCGCTTGGTGCGGGCCGTGGTCCAGGTCCGGCCGTCGTCGTACGACGCCTCGACCTTGAGCGTGACCCCGCGCGGGGCGGCCAGGCCGTCCGGCATCCGCACGTTCAGACCCAGCGTGTGCGACCGCCGCGAATCCACCGCGTTGTGGAGGTCCACCGGCGCGCTGTAGTCGACCTGGAGCAGCGGCAGCAGCGTGGCCGTCGCCGCGGTGTCCGAGGTGAACGTCCAGGACGTCTTCGTGCCGGTGCCGAACCGCCAGTCGGCGGAGGTGCGGGCGGTGGTCAGGTCCAGCCGGTAGCCGGCCTTGCCCGCGGGCACCTCGAAGCCGCCCCACGCACCGGAGTCGGACTGCGCCACGAGCCGGCCGTTGCGGTACACCTCCGCGTGGGCGACGTCGCTCGGGTCACCCACCGCGGACACGGCGGCACCGGTGCCGATACCGCCACCCAGCGCGCTGACCTCCGCGAACGACCAGTGGCCGGCCTGGGAGTCGGTGAACTCCGGGATGTACAGCGACAGGGTGTCGCCGTTGCGCACCGAACCGGGCCAGCCCGTCACACCGTGCGGGATCGACGGACGCACCGGGCCCGCGAACCACTTCTCCGTGGCGCGCTGTCCGGGCCTGTAGGTGTGGGCGGCGTCCCGCATGCCGACGCCCAGCGCGATGTCGCGGTCCATGACCGTGTCGTGGTGCACGATGTGGCTCCACAGCGTGTCCCCGGCCGTCACGTACTCCACGCGCTCCTGGCCCATCGGCACGTCGCGCGCGGTCTCGCTCCAGGCGGTGCTCTGGTAGGGCCGCCATCCGAAGCGCTGCTCGCTGCCCCAGGCCGAGGCTCCGGTACGGGCGTAGGAGGCCTTCACGACCGCGCTGTTGCGGTCGCTGACGGTGTACACCACCTTCTCGGGGATGCGCTGCTGGGACACCTGCAGCACGTCGTACAGGTAGGGGCTCTTCACCGTGCCGGAGAAGTCCACGGTGGTCGTGCGCTTCCCGGCACGCCCGAGCAGGTCGGTGCCCTCCTTCGCACCGGCGCGCATCACCGGCAGCGCGAGGCGGTCGCCCTCCGGCTGCCAGCGCGTCCAGGGGTAGAAGCCCTGCGGCATGACGAGCATGAGCGCCTTGGCCCCGGCGGCCGCGGCGGCCTTCGCCAGCTCGGCGTCGTTGCCGAAGTCGTAGCGGATGACGGCGAGTTTCCCGCGCACGTGGGCGGCCTTGAGATCGGCGGCGGTGCCCGCGCCGGCGTCCACCGCGGTCAGCCTGACGCCCTTGGAGTCGAGGACCGGGGAGGCCGGCAGGTAGTACGGGGCGAAGGGCGCCGAGGTGCCGGACACCTTCGCCCGCAGCTGCGGCGCCGTCATCTGCCACCGTGAGGCGAACTCGAAGGTGCCGTCGGTGACCTGGGCGGTCGGGCTGACGTAGATGCGCTTGGCGACGTCGAAGAACATCACGCCCTGGATCAGGCCGTGTCCCTCGATCTTCCGGTATGTCTGGTAGCTGATGACACCGTGCTGCTCGGCGGGCTTGGGCGTGCGGATCTGCACCGGGGTGACCTTGGAGGCGTCCAGCGTCACCGTGGTGTCCTTGGTGACCTTCACCTGCGGGTTGATCACCTCGACCAGTTCCTGGCCGTCCGCGGCGTTGTCCAGGCTGCTGAAGTCGGCCTGGTAGGTGCCCTCCTCCACGACGGCGACCGCGGGGTCGGCGCTGGTGTACGAGACGAAGCCGTCCTGGCCCCAGATCGTCGGCAGCCAGCCCGGCAGCACCTTGCCCGCGCGGTCGCGGGAGATCACGGTGAGCCGGTGCAGCGGCGCGTGCACGACCAGGGAGAGGGTGGTGTGGGCGACCACGGCGCCGTCCGCGCCGGTCGCGGTGGCGTAGCCGTAGTAGGCGCCGCGCTTGGCGTTCTTGGCGTCCGTGCTCAGCGGCACGTCGGCGGACGCGCCGGGGGCGAGGTGCACGGTGCTCGTGCCGGGTGTGACGACACCGGTCGTCAGGGCCACGCCGTCGGCGGTGGCCAGGGCCACCGTGAGCTTCAGGTCGACGGCCTTGTCACCGGTGTTGGTGTAGTGCAGGGTTCCCGACTGCCGGCGCTCGCCGCCCACCTGGACGGCGGGCAGGGACACGCTGCCGGTCGCCGTGACCGCGCGCATCGCCGCGGCGACGTCGATCCGGCCGCCGCCCTGCTCGGTCACCTTGGTGCCGGACACGGTGTGCGCGGTGCTGATGAGCGCGTCCTTCAACTGCTGACCGGTCCAGCCGGGGTGCTGCTGGGCGATCAGCGCGACGGCACCCGCGACGTGCGGGGTCGCCATCGACGTACCCGACGCCGCCGTGTAGTTGGCGTCGACAGGGTCGCCCATCGTGGTGCCCGCGGCACGCGCGGCCACGATGCCCACGCCCGGCGCCGTCACATCCGGCTTGACCGCCTTGTCGCCCAGCCGCGGGCCGCGGCTGGAGAAGGGGGCGAGGGAGTCGTCGCGGTCCACGGCGCCCACCGTCAGCGCGGCGTCGGCCGCACCGGGCGAGCCGATCGTGGACTCGCCGTTCTCGCCCGCGTTGCCCGCCGCGACGACGAACAGGGTGTCGCCCGAGGCGGACAGCGTGTTGAGGGCCTGGCTCATGGGGTCGGTGCCGTCGGTCGGGTCGTCGGAGCCGAGGCTCATGTTGACGACCTTGGCGTGCTCGGCGGCCGCCCACTCCATGCCGTCGATGACCTGCGACTCCGAGCCGTAGCCGTCGTCACCGAGCACCTTCCCGACCAGCAGCTCCGCCTTCGGAGCCACGCCCTTGCGGGAGCCGGAGGACGCCGCGCCCGTGCCGCCGACGATCGACGCCACATGCGTGCCGTGCCCGAAGTGGTCCACGGTGTTCCCGCTGCCCGAGAAGTCCTTCGACTCCGCGATCCGGCCCGCCAGATCGGGGTGGGTGGCGTCCACGCCGGTGTCCAGCACGGCCACCTTCACGCCCTGGCCCTCGTACCCGGCCTTCCACGCCGCCGGCGCGTTGATCTGCGCCGTGCTGCGGTCCAGCACGGGCGCGACGCGGCCGTCCAGCCACACCCGCGGGGTCGCGGCGGCGCGCGCGGCACCCTGGGCGGCGCCCGGGTTCAGCGCCTTCCAGAAGGCGCCGAGGTCCTCGTCCGCGACGCGCAGCGACCGCGCGTCGATGCTGGCGAGGGTCCGTGCCGGGGCCGATGCCTCGTTGAACGCGGCGACCCGGTCCGCGACGGCGGCCGCGGCCTTCTCGCTCTTCGCCGTCGTCCGGGCCACGCCGCCCTGCGGGCCGCCGGAGACGATGAGCGGCAGCGCGGAGGTGCGGGCCTCGTCGTAGCCCTGGGCGATCAGGGTGGAGACGTCGAACAGACGCCGGTCCAGCGTCCCGGCGGAGACCAGGTCCGCGGCGTCCGACGGCAGCACCGTCAAGTTCCCGCCGTCCTCCTGGTACGTACGGAAGACGATCCCCTCGCGGCCCGGCCCGGGCTCGACCGACGCGATGGTGCGGCCGTCGGTGCCGGGCGTCACCGTCACACGGTCGCCGGTCACCAGGCGTACGGTCACGGACGACGCGCCCTGGCCGCCGGCGGGTCGCGCCGCGGTCTCCTGGGGTGTTCGGGCGGAGGCGGACGATACGCCTCCGGCGGTCAGCAACAGTCCTGTCGATATTGCCGCCGTCAGGCGGATCCATGCCATCAGCCAAGCACCTTTCGTACAGCTGGACGTCACGCGCTGTCCGACAGAATCTGCTGTGGCGACGGGCATGTCACCGGCCTCAGGTGTCACAGCTGCGACATGTCACAACGGCGCCACGGGAAGCCGCCGTGACGCCGCCAGGAGGGCGGCACGGCACTGCGCGCCAGGACCGGCCGGGTGCTCAGGCGGCCGCGCCGCGGATACCCCGGCGCGCGAGTTCCGCGCGCAGGGCGCGCACCCCGTGGTGGGTACGGGACTTGACCGTCCCGCGCGGGACGCCCAGCTGGACGGCGACGTCCTCGCCGGCCTGGCCCATCACGTGGACGCGGACCAGCGCCTCGCGGTGCGCGGGCGCGAGCGCGCGCAGGGCGCCGACCAGGAGGGAGCGGTCCTCGACGGCGCCGGCGTGGTCGCGGACGGGCGCGAGCGCGGTGCCCGCGAAGTCCGCGGCGGTGACCCCGACGGGTACGGAGCGGTCGCGGCGGCGGTGGTCGACGGCGAGGTTGCGGGCGACGCGGAAGAGCCACATGCGGATCGGCCGCTCGTCGAGGTCGAGCCGTCCGGCGCTCTGCCAGGCCCGCAGCAGGGTCTCCTGCAGGACGTCCTCGGCGGCGTGCACGTCGCCGCCCATCAGGCCGCCGACATAACGTCGCAGGACTTCGGTCTCGGCAAGGAGGCGGGCCGCGAGATCCGGGCGCCCCCCTTGCGCGTCGTCTTCTGTGGGGGTCACGGCGCCGGCTCCCGGAGGATGTCATCGGCCCTGGTGACCGGACTCGTTCGTGCCCATGGGGGTGAACGATATTGCCCGCCAGGGCGTGCTGTACTTACGAGGTTGGCGAACAGTCGATCATTTGGCGAGGCTCTTAAGACGACGTTCGTCCAATGTGCACGTTCCGGCTGAACTCGCGCGGACCGGCACCTTCATGCTTCGCGGCAGCCCCACCGATACGACAGGAGACGATGTGCCGTCCCCATCCGAGCCACGGCACCCCGAGGTGCTCGAAGGAGCACCCGAGCGCTTCAGCGAGCACTTCGCACGGCGCCCCGCACTGCCCCGCCGGGGGCTGCTGCCGGGCAAGCGGGTGTGGGCCGCGACAGCCACGGCGGCCGCCGTCGTCGGCTGCGCGGTGCTGGTGGTTCCCCTGCTCGCACAGATCGACGTGTTCCCCGAACACGGCGCCGACGGCGGCCCGGTGGCCGCCGCTCCGGCCGCCTCCGTGTCCGCCGGCACACCCGGGGAGGCGGGATCGGACCCCTCGGCGTCCACCGGCTCACCCACCGTCGGCACCCACACCGACTCCCAGAACTCCGGCCCGCGCGGCCTGGTGAGCGGCACGGGCGGCGGCACCGGCGGCGTGACGGGCGGCGGCGCCGGGACGGTCCTCACCGGCGGCGGCAACGGCACGGTCCACAGCGGCGGCAGCGGAGGCATCGCGGCCGCGGGCGGCGGCAGCACCACCGGCGGCGGCGGCAGCACGACGACCGGCACGACCGGCACGGGCGGCACGGGCTCCTCCGGCTCCGGCACCAACGGCTCCGGCACCACCGGCTCCGGCTCCGGCTCCGGCTCCGGGACGAGCGGTTCGGCCACCAAGCCCACCCCGAAGCCCACCAAGACGCAGCAGACCGTCACGGTTCCCGGCGTGCGCATCCGCAGCTCGGCCTCCGGACGGTGCATCGACATCACCAACGCGTCGGACGGCATCGGCCGCGACGGCAGCCGCCTGCGGATCTGGGACTGCGGCGGTGCTGCCTCGCAGAAGTGGGACTTCCGTTCCGACGGTTCGGTCCACTCCCTCGGTCTGTGCATGGACCTGGCCTGGGCGTCCACCGCCAACGGCACGGCGGTCCAGCTGGCCAAGTGCAACGGCGGCTGGGCGCAGCAGTTCGTCCTCAACAGCGCGGGCGACCTGGTGAACCCGCACGCCGACAAGTGCGTCGACGTCGTGGACAAGGCCACCGGCAACGGCACGACGCTGCAGCTGTGGACCTGCTACGGCACCTCCAACCAGAAGTGGTACCGCAACTGACGAACCGTCATATCGACCGGTACCCGCCGGCCGCCCCCGCCGCCGAGGAGGCGGCGGGGGCGTCGCCGGCTCAGGCAGCCGCGGCGCGCAGCGGCTCGTAGCAGTCGTAGTTCCGCTGCCCGGCGATCCGGCCGTCCCGGAACTCCAGGAACGTGCCGATGTGCGCCCGCAGCACGTGTCCTGCCGGCGGGTCGCCCAACGGGACGGCCAGGGTGCCCTCCCAGGCCACCTCCCGTGCGACCGTGTCCCGCGCGGCGACGGCGTTGACGCCCCCGAAGGTCTGCTCGCGCAGTCCCTGCCGCCCGCGTCGGGCCGCCTCCAGCGGTGCGGACAGGTCGCGCACCGCGCCCTCGGGCAAGAGGGCGTCGGGCAACTCCCGGTGAACCACGTCCTCGGTGAGGAAGCGGGCCAGTTCCTCACCGAACGCCCCGCGCGAGACGGCCTCGTGGTCGGCGACGCCGTCCGGGCGGAACTGGCCGCCCGGGGCTTCGGCGACCTGCGCCTGTCGCACGGCCACGTCTTCCAGCACCTCGTGCAGGGACAACCCACCGTCGGCGACCTCGCCGCGAGGCTCGGCATGACGCAGCAGGGCGCGTCCAAGGCCGTCGCCGAGCTCGAACGCCTCGGGTACACCGAGCGCGTCCCCGACCCCGGCGACGCCCGTGTGCGGCTCGTGCGCCTCACTCCACGCGGCCGCGAGGCCGTCGCCGCCGCACGCCGGGCCCGGGCCGCGCTGGAGGAGCGGCTGACCAGGCGCTGCGGAGCGGAATCCCTCGCAGCCGGCCGGGCGGTGCTCGCCGACCTGCTGGGGGAACTGGGCGGGGCCGCGCGGGTGCGCCGCCGCGATGTGCGCCCAGCGCGCCGACGGGGTGACCGCGCGGGCGGCGTACCGGCCGTTCCGTCCCGCCCGCGAAGCCCGGCCCCGGAGCAGGGCATCCTCCGCCGCTTCCGGGGTATCCGGTCGGAGGCGGGGGCCAGGACCGGAGGAGGGGCTCAGTGGGTCGGTCGGTGTGGCGCAGGAGATCGCCGGAGGTGCCGGAGGTACCGGAGCGAAGGCGCCGGTCGGTGCTGGCGACGGTGGGCCGGTGGGCGGCGATGGCTTTGGCGTTCGTCGCCATGGTGGCCTTCGGGGCGGTGCTCGCCCGCGCGACGCTCTCCCCCTCGTACGCCTCCGAGGGACTGGCGCACGCCAATCTCCACCCGGGAGCCTCGCTCCGCCAGTACTACGAGCGCTACACGGTGGCCGGAGCCGTCCGCCAGGTCGGCGGGAACGTCCTGCTGGGCATGCCCTTCGGTGTGCTGCTGCCGGTACTGGCGCCCAAGGCGCGCGGCGCGCTGCGGGTCGTGGTCACCACCGGGCTGGTGATGGTCCTCGTCGAGCTCGCACAGGGCGCGGTCGTGCAGGGCCGGGCCTTCGACGTCGACGACGTGATCATGAACACCACGGGCGCCCTGCTCGGCTACCTGCTCCTCGGCCGCCGGCTCGGCCGGGTCGTGCACGCCCTGCCCGAGCCCGCCGCGACCCCCGCGCCCGAGACCGCCCCCGCGGCCAGGAGCACGCCGCGCAAGGCCGCTCCCGCCAAGGCCGGCCGCCCCAAGGGCACGCCCGGCACGAGCACCGCGCGCAAGCCCTTCCGGCCCTTGGCGACCGTCCGCCGCGGGTTCGCCAAACGCCCCTGACCGGCATGGGGTGCGTCACATTCGGGGTTCGAGCACTTCCCAGCAAGTCCGGCATTTTGATACACACGTTTGATTGAACCCCGAGTGCCGCGGGAGCGGGCGAGCAACCATGAACCACAACGAATCCCCGGACCAGCTCCACACCTTCGAGCTCGACTTCACCGAGCACGAGACGGCCCGTCGCGCCGAGGTCGTCGCCGCCCTCGGCGACGACTGGGACCCGGTCGAGGTCCTGCGCGGCGAGGACGAGGCCCACCGCCTGCTCTACTCGGGACTGGACGAGGAGCAGGAGGCAGTGCACCGCATGCTCGTCGCCGCCGGCGTCCTGCCCGCCCGCGAGGAGACCGGGAAGGACGACGGTGCTGCTTCCGATTGACCCTTCGGCGGACCCCGCCCGCCGGGCCTGGATCCCGTGCCCCCGCTGCGCGGACCACGTCGAGTGCGCCACGTGCGCCGCGGGCCACAACTGCCCCGACCACTGGCGCTACTTGCTCTCCAACCAGGGTCCCGTGGTGCACCTGCAGTGCCCTTCCTGCACCCACATGTGGTCCTGGGACAGCGGCTTCGGCGCCCGGCACCGCGCCTCCGGCTGACCCGCCCGGTGGGACCCGTTCCCCGGCAGGCGGCCCGGCGCGGGGTGTGAAACGCTCGGGAGGTGGGCTGCCCCCGTCCGCGGGGAGCAACCGTGGACCTCAGGGAGGCAACCATGGAAACCGACGCCCTCACGGCCGGAACGCTGCGGGAGCTCCGCGCGACCAGGCCGTACCCAGCGGTGTCGCTGACCATGCCTACGCACCGGCGTCCGGACAACGCCCAGGACGCGGTGCGGCTGCGCAATCTGATCGCCGAGGCCGAACGCCGGGTCGAGAACGACCCGGACGCGTCCCGCCGGACCCGGATGAACATCAAGGGCCAGCTCCAGCGGGTCGCGTCCGAGGTGGACCTGCGGCATTCCCTCGACGGGCTGGTCATGTACGCCACAGAGGAGGACCACCAGTTGTGGGTCCTGCCGCGCCCGGTGCCCGAGCGCGTGGTCATCAGCGACAGCTTCCTCACCCGGAACCTGGTCGCCGCCAAGGCCCGTGCCCGCCCGTACTGGGTGCTCGGCGTCGCCGCCGACCGCGCGAGGCTGTGGAGTGGCACGGGGCGGTCGCTCCACGCCCATGAGGGCGACGGCTTCCCCGCGGAGCCGGAACACCTGGAGTGGGACCCCGAACGGCTGGAGCAGATCGGCGACCACCCGAGCACCTTCAGCAACGAGGAGACCCGGCGCTTCCTGCGCTCCGTCGACACCGCGCTGGCCGCGCTGCTGGGCACGGACGCCCGACCGCTGTACCTGGTCGGGCTCCCCGACGCCGTCGGGCTGCTCAAGGAGGTCGGCACGGCCTCCGACGCCGCCGTGGCCACCGTGCTCAAGGGCGGTCTGGTCGACGCCCCCGAGCCGACCCTGCTGCAGGAACTCGCCCCCGCGAAGGAGGAGTTCGCCCGCCAGGAGACCCAGCGGGTCGGGGCGCGGCTCGAGGAGGCCCGCAGCCGCCGCACCTTCGCCGCCGGACTGGACGAGGTCTGGGAGTCGGTGTGCGAGGGCCGGGCCGAGCTGGTCGCGGTCGAGGAGGACTACCAGCGCATCGTGAAGGTGTCGGAGGGCCACCTGGTCCCGGTCGACGGCGACGGCGAACAGGCCGGCGGCTTCGAGGGCGGTGTGCGCGAGGACATCGTGGACGAGGTCGTGGAGACCGCGCTCGACAAGGGCGCGGAGGTCGTCTTCCTGCCCCCGGACACCCTCGCCGAGCACGAGCGCATCGCCGCGGTACTGCGCTACTGACCCCGGCCCGGCCGCACTCCCGGGTGACGCGGGGGCGCGGCCGGACCCGGCCGCGGCGTGGTGCGCCGCGCGTCAGGAGGCCTCGACGGCCGCCTTGATGCGCTGCCCGAAGGCCGGCGCGTCCTTGCGGGCCGCGCTCAGGGCCAGCCCGACGAGCAGCTTGCCGACGCCGTGCCCCTCCAGCTCGTTGAAGATGCGCAGCCGCGTCACCCGCTCGGCGACCGGCTCCAGGTCGTAACCGCCCTGCGTCGCGGTGACCAGGTTCTTGGACTGCTCCGCCCAGCGGATCCGGTTGGGCGCGTCGAGCGCCGTGATCCGGAACTCCCGCCGGGTCTTCATCCCGGCGTCCTTGACCACGCTGGTGAAGATCGTGCCCACGGTGGTCGGACCCGCCGGGCTCTTCCTGATCTCCTGCACCCGGGGGCTGAACTCGGGGTCGTGCGTGCCTTCGGCGAGGTAGGCGAAGACCTCGCCCACGGACCGGCCGATCTCGACCACTGCCTCGAACTGTCCGCCCATCACGGCTCCTTGACGGCTCACCCCGGCGGCACGGACGCGCCGTCGCGGACGGCGCCCGCATGGCGCCTCTCCGTCACCATAGGTCCTCGCCCCGGCCCGGGCACCCGGGACGACCGCCCCGGCCCGCCTCACCCCCGCCCGAGCCGGCCTCGCGGACACCGGTCGCCGGGGCGGTGAGCACGCGGCGCGTACCGCACGTATGGAGGGTGGGCCCGGGTCCGCGGGTCCGCGTACGGATGCGGAAGTAGGGGTCTGGGTGAGGCGCACACGGCGTCACGTGCAGCGCGCGATACGGCTCGTGGCCGTCGCGGGAGTCGTCTGCGGCGGGGTGATGGTGTCCCAGGCCGGGGCGAACGCGTCACAGGACGGCGGCGGCAGCCACCGCGTCCTGGACGCCCCGGCCGACGGCGCGCAGAGCGTGGGGAGCGCGGCGGCCCTCGCCAGACAGCTGGAGAGCCGGCTCGGCGACTCCCGCACCGCCGGCAGCTGGGTGGACGCCCAGGGCCGCGCGGTGGTCGCCGTCACCGACGACGCGTCCGCGGCCGAGGTGACCCGGGCGGGCGCGCGGGCGAAGATCGTGCGCCACAGCATGCGCGAGCTGAGTTCGGCCGGTGACACGCTCCGCGAGGCACCACGGGTGGCGGGCACGGCGTGGTCGGTCGACCCGAGGACGAACACGGTGGTGGTCCTCGCGGACCGCACCGTCTCGGCCGAGGACTGGTCGCGGCTGAAGGACGTCGCCGACGGCATCGGGGACGCGGTCCGCATGGAGCGGACCACGGACACGTTCACCACCCGTACCGCCGGGGCCGCGCCCATCTTCACCCGGGGCAGCCGCTGTTCGGCCGGCTTCAACGTCACCAACGGCCAGGAGACGTTCCTGCTGACCGCGGGTCACTGCGGCCCGGTCGGCACCACCTGGTTCGGCGACAACCGGGGTGCCACCGGGGTCGGCACGACGGTCGCGAGCTCCTTTCCCGGTGCGGACTTCTCCCTGATCCGCTACGGCGACCCGGTCGGGGCCGACGACGACCGCGCGAGCGTGGTGAACCTCGGCGACGGACGGGCGGTGCGGATCAACGGGGCGGCCGAGGCACTGGTGGGACAGCAGGTCTTCCGCAGCGGCAGCACCTCGGGCCTGCACGCGGGCCGGGTCACCGGGCTGAACGCGACGGTCAACTATCCCGAGGGCCAGGTCGGCGGCCTGATCCAGACCACGGTGTGCGCCGAGCCCGGGGACAGCGGCGGCCCGCTGTTCGCCCAGAGCCTCGCCCTCGGCGTCACCTCGGGCGGCAGTGGTGACTGCACCTCCGGCGGCATCACCTTCTTCCAGCCGGTGACGACCGCGCTGGCCGCGCTGGGCGTCGGCATCCCCCGGGCCACGGACAGCGACGGCGCGACGCCGGGCGGCCAGGACTCCGGCGCGGCCCCGGCCTCCTCCGCGCCCGCCGGTACCCCGGGGACCGGCACGGGCGCCGGCGGCTCCACACCGGGCGGCCGGAACGAGCCGGACGGCCCCAACGGGCAGACGGCGCCCGCGGCCCCGGCCGCGCCGGCCGCTCCCGGGGCGCAGGGCGGGCAGAACGCCCCGGCGGTCCCCGGGGCCGCCGGTTATCCGGGCACGGCCGCCGACACCTCGGCCTTCGCCGCCATCAGCAGCGGCCGCGGCATCGGCCCCGGGGTGCTCGTCATCGCCATCAGTTTCCTGGGGCTGCTGGCCACGCTGTGGATCAGGCCCGCGAGCGGCGGAGGGGGGCACGCCTACCGCCGCCAGTGGAATTGACCACGGAAGGGCAAAGCTTTCGCCCGGTGGGCGCGCGGCGACGCAGGATGGGGGCATGACGACCATTTCCCGTGCCCGTTCGTTCGACAAGGCGGCCGCCCAGTACGCGGCGAACCGCCCCTCCTACCCGGTGTCGCTGCTGGACGCCCTGGAGGAGGTCGCGGACCGGTCGCTGACCGGCGCCCGCGTGGCGGACGTCGGGGCGGGGACCGGGATCGCGACGGCGCTGCTGCACGCCCGCGGCGCCCGCGTCGTGGCCGTGGAGCCGGGGGACGGCATGTCCGCCCAGTTCCGCCGCTCGCTGCCGGACGTGCCCGTCGTGCGCGGTGAGGGCGACCGGCTGCCGCTGGCGACCGGCGTCATGGACTTCGTGACGTACGCGCAGGCCTGGCACTGGACGGACCCGGCGGCGTCGGTGCCGGAGGCGCTGCGGGTACTGCGCCCGGGCGGCGCCTTCGCGGTGTGGCGCAACGACTTCGACCGCTCGGCGCCCTGGCTGGCGGACCAGGAGGCCCGGCTGCGGGCGTACTTCGGGCACGGCGGCGGGGCCCTGGGCGGCGGTTCCAAGGACCGGGTGCCGGAGGGGCCGGAGTTCACCGTGCGCCGGGTGGCCTGGACGCGGCGGGTACCGCTGGAGGTCCACCTGGGGAGCCTCGGCAGCCACTCCGCCTTCCTCGTGCTCGGCGAGGAGCGGGCCCGGGACTTCCTCGCGGCCGAACGGGAGCGGCTGACCTCGCTCTTCCCGGACGGCACGGTCGATGAGCCCTACGTCGTCACCTTGGCGGTCGCGCTCCGCTGAGCCCCCGCTCCCGGGACGGCGCCCGCCGGGGGCCGCCGCCGGTTGATGAGCACGACGCCGGCGATCCCGAGCGCCCCGCCGCCCAGTTCGATCCAGTGCGGGGTCTCGCCGAGCCACACGAAGGCGACGGCGACGGCGACCGGCGGGACGAGGTAGAGCGCCGCCGTCGAGACGGCCAGCGTCGTACGGGCGACCGCCCAGCCCCAGATCACGAAGCCCAGCGCGGAGGGCAGCAGGCCGAGGTAGACGGCGGACCCGATGGCGGCGGCGGGCGCGTGCGCCAGCGCCGCCACCGTCCCCGGCGCGAGCGGCAGCAGCAGCGCCGTCCCGGACCACATGGCGTAGCAGGCGACCTCCAGGCCCGTGCGGCGGGCCAGCAGCGGCTTCGTGGCCACGTGGTACGTCCCCTGGACGACAGCCGCCGCGAGAACGACCAGGGCCCCCGCGGAGACCCGCGCGCCGCCGTGGGCGAAGGCGATGACAACGGCGCCCGCGACGGCCACCAGGCTGCCGAGGACGATGCGCGCGGTCAGCGCCTCGCCGAGGAAGGCGGTGGCCAGCAGCACGCTGAACACGGGCGCGAACGCGACGAGCAGACTCGCGGTCCCGGCGGGGACGTGCACCTCGCCCCAGTTCAGCAGCACCTGGTAGGCGCTCATCCCGGTCAGCCCGCACAGCAGGATCAGCGGCAGGTCGCGCCCTCGCGGCCGCCGCACCCCCGCCAGCGGCGCCACGGCCGCCAGCGCCACCGAGGCGACCGCCAGGCGCAGGAACGACAGTCCCGCGACGCCGAGACCGTCGAGCCCGACGCGGATCGCGGGGAAGGCGGACGCCCACAGCACCACGGTGCCGGCGAGGGCCAGGGAGCGGGGGGAACTCTGCACGCCCTCCACTGTCCCCGCTAGGATTCAGAAGATCCAGTTACTCTTTCTATGCGGAACGAGAAGGTGAGCTTCGTGCTCGACGTCCGCCGGCTGACCCTGCTGCGCGAGTTCTCCGTGCACCGCACCATCGCCGCCACCGCCGAGGCCCTGCACCTGACCGGCCCCGCGGTCTCGCAGCAACTGGCCGCGCTGGAGCGCGAGGCGGGCGTCGCCGTCCTGGAGAAGCACGGGCGCACGCTGCGGCTGACCCCCGCGGGCCGGCTGCTCGTGGAGCACGCCGAGGTCATCCTGGGCGATCTGGCGTCCGCCGAAGCCGCCCTGGAGGGCCTGCGCGGCGGAGGCCGGGCGCCGGTGCGCGTCGCCGCGTTCCCCTCCGCCGCCCGCGTCCTGCTGCCGAGGACCTGGGCACGGCTCGCCGCCGGGGCCGCCGCGGACGGCACCGGCCCGGCGGAACTGCGCATCGCCGAGCACGAGCCGGACGCCGCCGCCGGCGCGCTGCGCCGCCGCGAGACGGACATCGCCGTGGTCCACGCGTACAGCCTGCTGCCCCGCGACGTCCCCGCGGGGTGCGAGCGGCACCATCTGCTCGACGAGCCCGTGCTGCTGGCCCTCCCCGCGGACCTCGCGGACCGGCTGCGGCTGGCCGCCGGGGAGCCTGCCGACCTCGCCGGCCTCGCCGGGGAGAACTGGCTGATGCCCGGGCCCGAGACCTCGTGCCACGAGCTGACCCGGCGGGCCTGCGGAGCCTCCGGGTTCGTCCCCCGGCCGGTGGCGCTGGCCTCCGACTTCGCCGTGCTCACCGCGCTCGTCGGGGCCGGGGCGGGTGTCGCCCTCGTACCGCGCATGGCCCTCCCCGCCGCCCTGGACGGCGTCAGCCTGCACCCGCCGGCCCGCCCGGTGACCCGTACCGTCTCCGCCCTGCTCGCCACGGGCACCGCGGAGCAGCCGGCGCTGCGCCGGGTCCTGGAGTGTCTCGTGGCCGCCGCCGGGGAGGCGGCCTAGCGTGGGGCGCAGCCCCCGGCCCGCACCGATCGCAGGGAGTACCCGTGAAGAGCGCCCGACTGCTGGTAGACGCCTTCGGCCGGATCCAGGAGGTCGTCCACGAGGCCGTCGACGGCCTGTCGCCCGACGAACTGCACGCCCGCCTGGAGCACCGCTCCAACTCCATCGCCTGGCTGGTCTGGCACCTCACACGGATCCAGGACGACCACGTGGCCGACGCCGCCGGCAGCGAGCAGCTGTGGACCGCCGACGGCTGGGCCGACCGCTTCGACCTGGCCCTGCCGGTGTACGACACCGGGTACGGGCACGTCCGCAAAGAGGTCGACGCGGTGCGGGTGCCGACGGGCGAGCTGCTGACCGGCTACCACGACGCCGTCCACGACCACACCGTGGGCTATCTCCGCACCCTGCACGAGGCCGACTTCGAGCGTGTCGTCGACGAGAGCTGGGACCCGCCCGTGACCCTCGCCGTCCGGCTGGTCAGCGTCGTCTCCGACGACCTGCAGCACGCCGGCCAGGCCGCCTTCCTGCGCGGCCTGGTGGCCCGTCGCACGCGCTGAGCCGGACGGCCGCGGGGTCTCAGCCCTTCGCGGCGGCGGTCCGCCCGGACTCGTCGACGGCGCTGAGCGGCGAGGCCAGCGACTCCAGGCTGCGGCGCTCCGCGCGCACCCCGATGGCCGCTTCCACGCCCCCGGCGAGGATCATCAGCACGGCGCCGATGCAGAAGGCGAGCGTGGTGTCGGACGGCTTGCCGCTGCTGACCAGGCCGTTGAAGAGCAGCGGGCCGGTGATGCCGCCGAGGGCCGTGCCGACCGCGTAGAAGAACGCGATGCACAGCGCCCGGGTCTCCAGCGGGAAGATCTCGCTGACCGTGAGGTACGCGGCACTGGCACCCGCCGAGGCCAGGAAGAGCACGGCGGTCCAGCAGGCGGTCATCGTGAACGCGCTGAGCACGCCCTGCTGGAACAGCCAGGCGGTGCCCAGGAGAAGCACACCGGAGCCGATGTAGGTGCCGGAGATCATCGGTTTGCGGCCCACCGAGTCGAAGAGGTGGCCGAGCAGCAGCGGTCCCATGAAGTTGCCGACCGCGATCACGGCGAAGTAGTACCCGGTGTCGCCGTTCGGGACGTCGAAGAACGTGGTCAGGATGACGGCGTAGCCGAAGGTGACGGCGTTGTAGAGGAAGGCCTGGCCCGCGAAGAGGGAGAGGCCGAGGATCGTGCGCCGGGGGTAGGTGCGGGTCACCGTGCGGGCGATGGTGAGGAAGCCGATGTCGCCGCGCGGGGTGATGAGGATGCTGCCCTCCGGCTCCGGAAGCCGTTGCCCGGTCTGCTCGTGGACCTCGCGCTCGACGTCCGCGACGATGCCTTCGGCCTCCTCGGCCCTGCCGTGGACGAACAGCCAGCGCGGGCTCTCCGGCACATGGCGGCGGACGAGGAGGATGACCAGGCCCAGGACGACACCGATGGCGAAGGCGAGCCGCCAGCCGACGTCGGTGGCGAACAGGGCGGTGTTCAGCAGGGCGATGGAGGCGAAGGCGCCCACCGCCGCGCCGACCCAGAAGCTGCCGTTGATGATCAGGTCCACCCGGCCGCGGACCCGGGCCGGGATCAGCTCGTCGATCGCGGAATTGATGGCCGCGTACTCGCCGCCGATGCCGAAGCCGGTGAAGAAGCGGCACAGGATGAAGAACCACGCGGTCCACGAGAACGCCGTGACCGCGGTCGCCACGAGGTAGACGGCGAGGGTGACCATGAACAGCTTCTTGCGGCCGAGCCGGTCGGTCAGTCGGCCGAAGTACAGCGCTCCCAGGCACGCCCCGGCCACGTACACCGCCGCCGCGAGGGTGGTGACCTGGGCAGTGCTGATGTCGATGCCGCTGCCGGACTCCGCGAGGCGGCCGGCGATGTTGCCGACGATGGTCACCTCGAGGCCGTCGAGGATCCAGACCGTGCCGAGCCCGATCACGATGCGCCAGTGCCAGCGGGTCCAGGGCAGCCGGTCCAGCCGTGCGGGCACGTCCGTACGGATCGATCCCGGGGGATCGGCGTGCGCGGTCGACCCTGCCATGGGGCCACCTCCTGGCGTTCTGCGTACGGGGCGGGTTCCGCAGGCGCGCCTTCCCGCCGACCGGTCCGTTCATGCCAGGGGGATGGGCCGGCCGGGGCGGGCGGCGGCGCGGCCGGGGCGGGCGGCTCCGGGCCGGTTCGCGCGTCAACCCGAGGGGCGGGAGGGGAAGTTGGGGGGTCGTACAACAGCGACACCACTGGGCAGGAGTTTTCACCGAAGCCCCACGGAAACCACCCGGTCTCGCTAATCTCGCCGATCACGGAAGGCCGCGGACCAGCCGAGCTGCCGGGCAGCCGGAACCCGCGCCGTCCGTCCCCGGCCCGACAGCCACGGAGCACCCCACGTGACAGCGCAAGAGCCCGACGGCCCCGACGGCCTCGACGACGATGAACTGGACGTCTTCCAGCCGCGACGCGCCGCCCCCGCCGCGCGGCACCCGTTCCCGGGCTTCGACGACGACGCGTGGACGCGGTCGGCGTCGCGTGCTCCGTTACGCGTCGCCCTCACCGCACCGGGCCGGGCGGAACCGGCTCCGCGGCGCCAGACGCGGGCGCTGCGACTGGTCGTGGGCACCGCGGTGGTGGCGGTGTGCGCCCTGCTCGCACCGGTGGTGTTCCACGACACGGCACCCGCGCCCGGCGAGGCCGCGGCCGAGCAGGCCGCGCTCGCCCAGCCGCCGGACGGCCCGGCGGCCGCGCCGGGGACGCCCACGACGGGAGCGGTGAGGGCATCGTCCTCGCCCCTGCCCTCCGCCCCGCGGATCCAGCCGGCCTCCACCCGGATCCCGGCGGTGACCACGTCCCCCGCGAACAGCCCCTCCGGTCCGTCCCACCGCACTCCCGCCGCGCCCCGGTCCGGCGGCGACGGCCCTCACGCACCCCGGGGGCACCGCCTGTCGCTGCGGTCCGTGAACTTCCCCGAGCGCTTCTGGAGCGCGGCCGGGGACACCGGCCGCCTCGACGCCGTCGGCGCGTCCTCCACCCGCGCGGCACGCCGGGCCGCCACCTTCGTCCTCGTCACCGGACTGGCCGACGCGCGCTGCGCCTCCTTCGCCACGACGGACGGCCGCTACCTGCGGCACGAGGGCTTCCGCATCCGCCTCGACCGGCCGGACGGCTCCGCGCTCTTCCGCGAGGACGCGACCTTCTGCGCCCGGCCGGGCATCGGGCGGGGCACGGTCTCCTTCGCGTCGTACGACCATCCGGAGCGCCTGCTGCGGCACCGCGACTTCCGGCTGCGCCTCGACCCGTACCGGCACGACTCCTCGTACCGCGCCGACAGTTCGTTCCGGATCGCGCCGCCCTGGGCCGGCTGACGGGCCGTCGGCATAGCGCAGTGCGGCCGCGGGCGGGACGGGTTCGCCGATTCCCGCCGGGAGTGCGTCAGTTCGGTCCTAACGTGGGCGAACCAGCAGGGCCGAGGGGGGAGACAAGGGGTACCGCAGTGCCGAACCCGTCCACCGGAGGGCCGTCACGGCGCCGCATGATCGAGCCGACGCGGGTCATCCCCGCACGCGAGTCCGCGGCCGCGGGCAGTTCCTGGGAGGAGTCCCTCGACCTCTTCCGCCCTGCCGACGGCGCCGCCCCGCCCCCGCGCGGGAGCGGCCCAGGCTCTGACACCCAGCCCCTGCCGCCTCCCGTCCGGCGCCCCGCGCCGGCACCGCCCCCGGCTCCTCCCGTCCGGCGGCCCCGCTCGTCGCGCACCGCCCGCCTGACCGGCCTCGGCGCCCTCGTCGCGGGCGCCGGCGCGGCCGGCTTCGGCCTCGCCCTCGCGCTCTTCTCCCCCGCCGCCGCCCCCGCCGTGCCGGTCACCACAGCGCCGCCCGCCGCGCGGACCGTCTCCGGCGTACTCCGGGAAGGCGACAGCGGCCCCGCCGTCAGCGACCTCCAGTCCCGCCTGCTGCGCATCCCCGACGTCTACACGGGCGGCGCGGTCGACGGCCGCTTCGACCGCCGCCTCGCGGCAGCCGTCGCCCGCTTCCAGGTCTGGTACGGCATCCGCGGCGACGAGAGCGGCGAATACGGCGACGCCACCCGCCACGACCTCGAGTCCCGCACCCCCTGAGCCCACGAAGCACCGGACCGGCCCGGCCGCCCGCCCCGACAACCCGTGGTTCGCTCCGGCTCACGATCAGCGGCGTGCGAGCATCCCGCACCGTCACCGCACCGCGCATGCCGGACAGACTCCCGAGCGCCCCTGCCGCCCGACCGACCCCACCACCGGACGAAACCCGTCGGGCATCCCCCGAAAGGGCACGACGGCCCGGCAGCCGGGAGCAGTCCGCGACGACGGGTCCCGCCCCGCGCGCGGCACGCGCGTCGCGGTGGCCCGGTGTGATCGGGCGGCCTACCGTTTGACGATGGGATGGGCGCGTCGGAGCGGACTGGAGTGGCTGCGGGCCCGCGATCCGGGGCTGGCGGCGGTGCGGCGCTCGGCACGGGTGACCGTGGTGGCCTGCACGGGCTTCTATGCGGCGCGGTACGGGCTGGGCGACCGGACGGTGGCCATCTACGCCCTGTTCGGCGCCGTCGCGGCGGGCGGCCTGTCCTCGGTTCCCGGGACGCCGCGCGAGCGGGCGCGCACCCTGCTGGCGGCGCTGCCGGTCGGCATGGCGCTGGTGGCCCTGGGCACGGTGCTGGCCGCGCACGCCTGGACCGCGGCCCTGGGGATGCTGGTCGTCGGCTTCCTCGTCTCGTTCAGCGGGGTCGGCGGCCCGAAGCTGGTGGGCCTCGCCAACGGGCTGCAGCTGTTCTACATCCTTCCGTGCTTCCCGCCGTACGCGCCCTCGACGCTCGGACACCGGCTGGCAGGCCTGGTGGCCGGGATCGTGCTGACCTGCGTCGCGGAGGTATTCCTGTGGCCCGCGCCGTGCCCGGGCCGGTACGAGCACCGGCTCGCGCGGGCGGCGCGGACGGCCGCCGACGCACTGTACGGGCTGGCGGCGGACCCGCCCCGCCGCCGGGACCCGGACGCCCTGCTGAAGGCATCGCAGCAGCTGCGGATGAGCCACGTGCCGACCGACGAGCGCCCCGCGTCGGCGTCCGCACGCGACCGTGCGCTGTCCGAGGCCGCCTCGCAGATGCGGCACCTGCTCGCGCAGACGCGGCAACTGACGGAGTCGGCCGACGAGGGGGCGCCCCCGCCCGAACCGGCCGCCATGGGACTGCTGCTGACCTCGGCGGCGGCCTGCGAGGACGTGGACCGCGCGCTGACCGGCCGGGCCCCGCCGCCCATGCAGGCCGTCTGCGGTGCCGCGGCGAGCGCCTTCGAGTCGCACCGCGTACGACCGCGCGGGACGGGCACGGACTCCGCCACGATGGTGCGCAACGGCGCGCTCGCCCTGGACATCACGCACACGGCGGACTCCGTCGTCACGGCGGTCCGGATCGCGCTCGGCGCCCGCATCCCGCCGGACAGCACGCCGCCCGGGGCCCGGCCCGGGGCCTTCTGGTACGCCGGGCGCCCCACGGCGGAGCTGTACTACCACCGGCTGCGTGCCCATCTCACGCCGCGGTCGGTGTACTTCCAGAACGCGGTGCGCATCGCCCTGGCCCTCGCGGCGGTCCGGCTGGTCGTCGGCGCGCTCGGCCTGGAGCACGGCTTCTGGGCGCTGCTCACCACGCTCACCGTGATGCGCACCAGCGCCGTGGACACCCGTACCGCGCTGTGGCCCGCGCTACGCGGAACGCTCGCAGGCGCCGTGATCGCCGCCGGGATCCTGTACGTCGCGGCCGGGACGCCGCTGGTGTACGCCGCGCTGCTGCCGCCGTGCATGCTGCTGGCCTTCGCGGCGGGCTCGGTGCTCGGGCCCGGCTGGGGCCAGGCGTTCTTCACACTGACCGTGGCGGCCGCGTTCACCCAGATCGCCCGCAGCGGGCCCGAACTGGCAGCCGCCCGCGTGCTGGACGTACTCACCGGGGCCGTCACGGGTGCCGTCGTCGGCCTGCTCGCCTGGCCGCACGGCGGAACCGGCGAACTGCGGCGCGCCTGCGCGCGCGTCCTCGATCAAGGCTCCCGCGCGGTCGCCGACATCACCGAGACCATCACCGAGGGCGCGCGGGCCACCGACTCGCTGCCGCGGGTCCGGCTCGCCCAGCTGATCTTCGAGGCGACCTACGCCCAGTACGCCACCGAACGGCACGGTCCCCGGCAGGCGTCGTCCGGGGACACCGACTTCCAGGTGATCATGCTGGCCGGGAACCGCGTCATCACGATGGGGCAGATCCTGCTGGACAACTGCCCACCGGGCGCGCTGTCCGCCTGGCCGCTGAGCGCCGCGCACCTGCGCGACGCCGCCCATCACCTGCGGGGCATGGCGCTGCCGTTCAGCTACGACCTGCGCCTGGGCCGCGAGCGCCGCTCCCCCGGGGACCCGGAGCCCGGCGAGGTGCCGACCGACCGCACGGTCATCCACGACGTCTGCACGGCCTCGGCGGGCCGGGCCCCTGACCCGCTGCTGTACTACGCCGTCGACGCCGCCATCTGGCTGGCCAGTCTCCAGGCCGCGATCACCGCGGCCCGCCCGGCGCCCGCCGCTCCCGACTGAGCGCGCTCGGCAGTTCGGCGAGCAGGTCCGGGTTGACGACGGCGAGGATCGCCGCGACGTCCTCGCGGGAGGCGGCCGGCCACAGCACCGCGCGGGCGGCCCGGTACTTGGCGGCGAGGCGTTCGCGCGCGGCGGGGTCGAGGCGGACCGCGCGGTCCGCCCGGCTGTTGTGGGCGTTGTCGGCGATCTTGACCAGCGTCGCGTCCCGGCTGCCGGTGATCGTCCGCAGCTTGTCCTCGTAGGCGACGCCCGGCTGGTTGGTGACCTGCTCGACGACGGCGACGACGCGGTCGGGAACCCCCACGGCACGCAGCCGCCCGGCGGTCCATGACGTGTCCTCGATGACGTCGTGCAGCAGACCGGCCATCTGCAGCTCGGGCCCGAAGGGCGCGAGCCCCGCGGCGACGGCACGGACGTGCTCGACGTACGCCACGCCGATGCGATCGGTCTGGCCCTCGTGCGCGCTGCTCGCCAGCGCGTCGGCGTCCTCGACGCTGTTCACCCTCACGGCACCCCATCCTCCGGGGCGCCGCGCGGCCCGTCCAGCGCCTGCGGCGAACGCCCGTCGGGCGGCGCGGCCGTGCGCGACCGGGGTGAACCGGCGCCGGCCGGCGCCTTGGCGCCCGGGACCGCACCGGCGCCGCCGGGCGCGGCAGCGGTGAGCGGCCGTCCCCAGGCTCCACGGACCGCGCGATCACCCCCCGGGGGGGGCGAACGCTCGTCCGCCCCTCCCGCGGATACGCGTGCCAGAACGCACGGACAGGGCCCTCCCCCGACCGGCCTCCAAGGCCGCGCCCCGCGGCCCCCAGGAGCCACCGACGACGCGATCAGCATTCGCGGCGGAACGTCGCCGGAGCACCCGGCGGCCGACGCGGGCGCCGGACCGGGACATGCGCCCGCACCCCGCCGAGAGCCCGGCTCGCCCAGTCGCCTCACGGGGCGGGCCTGGCCCGCCCGCAACCGGCGCGGCCCGGCCCGGCCCGCCGCGGCAACGGCCCGCGCGGACGCCGGAACCCCGTGCCGCGCTCGACCCCATGAGACAACCGGCCCCGACGCGCGCGAGCCGGGCGGGTGGCCCGAAAGCGCGGACCGCCCGCCCGGCCCCACCGGGGACCCGCCACGCCCCGCCGCTAGAGCAGTCCCTCCGCGACCGGCCCGAGGGAGAGGACCGGCAGGAAGTTGAGCAGCGCCAGGACGAGTGCGGCGCCGGTGGCGAGGACGACGAAGTTGACGCCGTAGGGCCGCAGGGTGCCGACCGTGACCACGCCGGGGCGCTGCCGGGCGAGGCGCCCGGCGAGGGCGAGCACGAACACGATCGGCAGGTAGCGGCCGATCAGCATGGCGGCCACCATGAGCAGGTTGTGGAAGTCGGTGGCCCCGTTGAACCCGGCCATCGCGCTGCCGTTGCTCGCCGTGTTGCTCGTGTACGCGTAGATCAGTTCGCTGAGCCCGTGCGGTCCCGCGTTGCCCATCGACGCGCGGCTCTCGGGCAGGGCGACCGCGATCGCGGAGCAGACGAGGATCGCGGTGGGCGCGACCAGGGCGTAGAGCACGACGTGCCGCATCTCGCCGAAGCCGATCCGCTTGCGCAGGTACTCGGGTGTGCGGCCGACCATGAGCCCGCCGATGAAGACCGCGACCAGGACCGCCATGAGCAGGCCGTACAGCCCGCTGCCGGTGCCGCCGGGCGCGATCTCGCCGAGCATCATGCCCGCGAGGAGCACGCCTCCGCCGAGGCTGGAGAAGCTGTCGTACGAGGCGTTGGCCGCGCCGTCGGCCGACGCGGTGGCCGAGACGCCGAACAGGGTGCTCGCCGGGACGCCGAAGCGGGTCTCGGTGCCCTCGGTCTGGCCGCCGACGGCCGCCGTCACGGTCCCGGTGTGCATGCTCTGCGCCAGGTTGCCCGCCACCAGCAGCAGGCCGAACAGGACGCCCACGACCGTGAGCAGGGTCCAGCTCTGGCGCAGGCTGCCGGCCATCCGGCCGTAGGTGCGGATGAGCGCGGTCGGGATCAGCAGCATGAGCACGATCTCGACGGTGTTGGTCCAGGCGGAGGGGTTCTCCAGGGGGTGGGCGCTGTTGGCGTTGAAGAAGCCGCCGCCGTCGCCCGACAAGAGTTTGATCGGCTCCCAGGAGCCGACCGGGCCCGCCAACTGGTCGGCGCCCGACAGGTGCTGCGGCACGCCGAACGCCATGAGCAGCAGCCCGGAGACGACGGCCAGCGGCAGGAACACCCGGAGGACCGAGCGGATCAGGTCCACCCAGAAGTTGCCCAGTTCGTCGGCGCCGTGCCGGACCAGGCCGCGGACCAGCGCGAGGGCCGCGCAGATGCCGACGGCGCCGGAGGCGAAGGCCTGGGTGCCCAGGCCCGCCATCACGGCGAGGTGACCGGTGGTGGACTCGCCGGCGTAGTTCTGCCAGCTGGTGTTGGTGGTGAAGCTGACCGCGGTGTGCAGGGCGAGCGGCCAGGGCATGCCGTCCCGGCCGAGCGACCACGGCAGCCGGTCCTGGAAGGTGAAGAGCGCGAAGAGGGCGGCGATGCTCGCGGCGGAGAAGGCCAGGAGCGCGAACAGGTAGTGCCGCCAGTTCTGTTCGCGGTCGGGATCGATGCCGCACACGCGGTACAGCAGCCGTTCGGGGGCGAGGTGGCGCCCGCCGTCGAGGGCGCGGGCGAGGTAGTCGCCGAGCGGTACGTGCAGGCCCACGACGACGGCGATGACGAGGGTGGCCTGAAGCCAGCCGTAGACGGTCATGCTCAGGCTCCCTGGAGCGGACGGGCGCGGTCGAGCGCGTTGTTGAGTGCGACGACGTCGACGGCCGGCTCACCGAGCACGCCGAGGGCGCGGCCCGTGGTGAACCGGGCGACGAGGGCGCGGACGCTGCTCTCGGGCAGGCCGCGCTCGCGGGCGACACGGGGGGCCTGGAGGCGCGCGTAGGCGGGGCTGATGTCCGGGTCGAGGCCGCTGCCACTGGCGGTGACGGCGTCCGCGGGCACCACGGGGCGGGCCGGGGCGTCGCCGCGTACGGGGACGACGACGGCCTGGGACCAGTCCGCGTCCGGGGCGGCGCACACGACGGCCACACCCTCGTACGAGGCGGCGAACGGCCGTGCGGGGCACGGCTGGTTGAGGCTGACCACGCGTTCCACGGCACCGGTGGTGCCGCCCGCGCGGAAGACGCCGAGCACGGCGCCGACGCCGTCGGCGGTGCAGTAGGGGCGCGAGCCGTCGACGTGCTCCAGCTCGCCGACCGCCTTGCTGCGCGTGCAGACCTGGGTGAGCAGGCTCGGCTTGTCCGGGGTGTCCACGACGCTCTCGGGGCCGAGGTTGCCGGCCGCCGAGGCGGCCGGGTCGTAGCCGGCGCCGGCGTTGGAGGGCCGGGACTGGAAGTAGCCGGGCAGCGGGCGGCCCTTGGTGTCGGTGTACGACCTGCCGAGGGCGGTGCCGTGGGCGGTGTGGCGTAGCCCTGGCAGCTGTCCGAGCGCGGTCATGCCGAGCGGGTAGGCCAGGCCGACGAGCAGGGTGAGCGCCACGACGACCCGCACGGCGGCCAGGTGGTGGGCCGCCCAGTGCGGGAGGCGGGTGAGGGCAGGCATGGTCAGATCCCGGGGACGAACTGGACGAGGGCGAGGTCGATCAGCTTGATGGCGAGGAAGGGGACGACGACGCCGCCGAGGCCGTACACCCACAGGTTGCGGGTGAGCAGGGCGGACGCCGAGGACGGCCGGTAGCGCACGCCGCGCAGGGCGAGCGGGATGAGCGCGACGATGACGACGGCGTTGAAGACGACGGCGGACAGGATCGCGGAGGCCGGCGAGTGCAGCCGCATGATGTTGACGGCGTCGAGGGCGGGGTAGACCCCGCCGAACATGGCCGGGAGGATCGCGAAGTACTTGGCGATGTCGTTGGCGATCGAGAAGGCCGTCAGCGCCCCGCGCGTGATGAGGAGTTGCTTGCCGATCTCGACGATCTCCACGATCTTCGTGGGGTCGGAGTCGAGGTCGACCATGTTGCCGGCCTCCTTGGCGGCCGAGGTGCCGGTGTTCATCGCCACGCCGACGTCCGCCTGCGCCAGCGCCGGGGCGTCGTTGGTGCCGTCACCGGTCATCGCGACCAGGTTGCCGCCTTCCTGCTCGCGCTTGATCAGGGCGAGTTTGTCCTCGGGGGTGGCCTCGGCGAGGAAGTCGTCCACCCCCGCCTCCTCGGCGATGGCGCGGGCCGTCACCGGGTTGTCGCCGGTGATCATGACGGTGCGGATGCCCATGCGGCGCATCTCGTCGAAGCGTTCGCGCAGGCCGGGCTTGACGACGTCCTTGAGGTGGATGACACCGAGCACCCGGGCGGGGCCGTCGGCCCGGCGTTCGGCCACCGCCAGCGGGGTGCCGCCGGAGGCCGACACCTGCTCGACGTACACGTCCAGGCCGGCCGGCACCGTGCCGCCGCTGTCGCGCACCCATCCGGCGACCGCCGACGCGGCGCCCTTGCGCAACTGGCGCCCGCCCCGGGGCAGGTCGACCCCGGACATGCGGGTGACGGCACTGAACGGCACCCACTCGGCGTCGGGCAGATCGAGTTCGTCGGCCCTGTGGTGGTTCAGCGTGAAGTGCTCACGGGCGTGGGTGACGATCGACCGGCCCTCCGGGGTCTCGTCGGCGAGGCTGGACAGCAGGGCGGCCTGGGCGAGCTGCTCCGGCTCGACGCCTCCGATCGGCAGGAACCCGCTCGCCTGCCGGTTGCCGTAGGTGATGGTGCCGGTCTTGTCGAGCAGCAGGGTGTTCACGTCGCCCGCCGCCTCCACGGCGCGTCCCGACGAGGCGAGCACGTTGCGCTGCACCAGACGGTCCATGCCCGCGATGCCGATCGCCGACAGCAGGGCCCCGATGGTGGTCGGGATGAGGCAGACCAGCAGGGAGACCAGGACGATCCCGGTGACGCCGTCGGCGGTCAGCGCGGTGCTGTCGGGAGCGGCGCCGGTGATGCCCTTGGAGAAGATCGCCATGGGCTGGAGCGTCACGACGGCGATCAGGAAGACGAAGGTCAGCATGACCAGGAGCAGGTTGAGGGCCAGCTCGTTGGGGGTCTTCTGCCGGTTGGCGCCCTCGACCAGGGCGATCATCCGGTCCAGGAAGCTCTCTCCGGGTTCCTGGGTGATGCGTACGACGATGCGGTCGGACAGCACCTTGGTACCGCCGGTCACGGCGGAGCGGTCGCCGCCGGACTCGCGGATGACGGGTGCGGACTCCCCGGTGATCGCGGACTCGTCGACGCTGGCGACGCCCTCGACGACGTCGCCGTCCCCGGGGACCAGTTCGCCGGCCGCCACGACCACCCTGTCGCCGCGGCGCAGGGCGATCGCGGGGACGGTCTTCTCCCCCGTCGCCGTCAGGCGGCGGGCGGTGGTCTGCCTGCGGGTGCGGCGCAGGGAGTCGGCCTGCGCCTTGCCGCGGCTCTCGGCCACGGCCTCGGCGAGGTTGCCGAAGACGACGGTGAGCCAGAGCCACGCGGTGATCAGCCACGCGAAGAGCGAGGAGTGGGCGACCGCGAGCCCGGTGGTGAGGGCCGCGCCGATCTCGGTGACGAACATGACCGGGTTGCGGAACAGCGTGACCGGGTTGAGCTTGCGCAGCGCCTCCGGCAGGGCGAGCCACAGCTGCCGGGGATCGAGCAGCCCGCCGCCGACACGGCGGCCGTGGTCGGGACCGGGCGGTTCCGCCGCGCTCTGCGCGGCCGGTCTGACGGGGGCTGGGGCGGTGGTCATCTGAGCTGCTCCGAGGAAAATCGAACCATGGTGCCGAAACGGCATGGCACCTCCGGGCAGGGCAACGCGGGGACGGCACCTGCCCGGAGGGCGAATGAGGGGCCCCAGGGGGCCGGGCTACTGCGGACGTGTCAGCGGATCCACAGACACAGGGCGTCGACGAGGGCGAACGCGCCGGTCACCCGCAGGACGCCCATGATCTGGGAGCCGAATCGGTCGGGCGACGCGTCGGGGTCGTCCTTGACGGCGGGGGCGGCGAACCGGGGGTCCACCGTGAGCGCGGTGACACCGAGCGGCCGGGCCATCGAGCGCAGCGCGGACTCCGACAGGTCGATCCATTCCTGTTCCGCGCCGAGGGTCGCGGTGAGGCGTTCCGGTGTGGTGAAGGCGACCGCGGTGCGGTCGCCCAGCGGCGTGCGGAACATGCGCGCGACGGGGCCGACCGGTCCCGGCCGGACGGGGACGCAGAGCGTTCCACCGGCTCCGGCCGGGACGGGTTCGCAAGGCTCGGGATCGTCCTCGGACGCGGGCTCGGTCATGGATTCCTCCAGGAGGGGCGGCAGGACCCCGGTCCGGGCACGTCGGACCGGGGCGCACCAGGACGCTATTCCCGGGGCACGGGGGGTGACGGCCCTCCCTGACGGGACGTTGACGGCACCCGGGGAAATGTTGACGCCCGGGCCGCGGGCGGATCAGGGGTGCGTCAGGCCCCGGGACCGCGGCGTCAGGATCGCGACAACGGCCGTCGCGGGCCGGCGGCACGGCGTTTGCATGGAGCCATGCGTGAGTCCCGCGAAGACCGTGTCGTGGTCGGTGTCAGCGGATCCCTGGGCAGCCTGGCGGCACTCCACCGGGCCGTCGAGGAGGCCCGCCGCCGGTCGGCGGCCCTGACGGTGGTGATCGCCTGGGAGACCGTGGGCGTCGACTTCGGCTCCAGCAGGCCGCCGTCGCCTCCCCTGCTCGACCGCTGGCATTCCCTGGCCCGACGGCAGTTGTTCGCCGCCCTGGACACGGCCTTCGGCGGCAGCATCCCGCTGGACCCGCCGCTGCGCCCCGTCATCGCCCTCGGTCTGCCCGGCCCCACGCTGGTGCGGGTGGCCGACCAGGAGTCCGACCTGCTCGTGGTGGGCACCGGTTCGCACGGGCCGCTGCGCCGCCTGCTGTCGCCGTCGGTGGCCCGGCACTGCCTGGACCACGCCCGGTGCCCCGTCCTCGCCGTGCCGCCGCCGCCCCTGATGTCGGAGCTCGTCGAGGCGCGGCGCCGCGGGTCACGGGCGCGACTCGGCCTCGGACGCCGTCCGCACGGCTCGATCACCCTGTGAGCCCGGCCTCCTCCAGGTCCAGGGCCCGCTGGACGGCTCGCCGGGTGGCGTCGCTCACCTGGCCGGACTCGTACAGCCGCCGCAGTTCGCCGTTCTGCACGCCGATCAGGGTCCGGCGCAGGTCCCGGTGGGCGGTGACGGCCTCGGCGGAGACGGCGGCGCGGTCCGCCCCGGGGCTCTCGTCCGCTTCGTCCAGTCCGGCCTCCAGATGGCGGCGCAGCTGGACGACGACCGACGCCGGAGCGGCCTCGAGGTCGTCGAGCTGGTCGAGGTAGCGCAGCCCCGCACGCGACAGCGCGTCCCGTGCCCGGGCCTCCTCGCGGGCGGTGTGCTCCGGTTCCAGGGCGATGCCCGAGCGCCGTACCACCGGGGCCAGGGTGAAGCCCTGGACGACGACGGTCAGCACCACCACGCCGGTCGTCAGGGTGAGCACGAGCGAGCGGTGCGGCAGCGGTGCCCCGGCGGAGGTCAGTTCGGGCACCGACAGCGCGGCGGCCAGCGGCATGACCCCGCGCGTACCGGCCCACGAGGTGACCAGCGGCACCCACCAGGACACCGGGCCGTCCTTGCGGCGGTGCTGCATGACGGCCGAGAGCGGGAAGACCCACACGAGGCGTACCACGACGACCGTGGCGGCCACCGCGAGGACGCCGGTCAGCAGCGGCAGGCCCCGCTCCGACGGGTCGAGTTCGCGCACGAGCGTGGGCAGCTGGAGGCCGATGAGCGCGAACACGACGTTCTCCAGGAGGAAGACGACGGTGGCGTAGACGGCGTGGATCTGCAGCCGTATCGGCGCGTTCGTGATCCGGTGCCCGGTGCTGCCCAGCACCACGCCGGCCAGCACGACCGCCGTGACCCCTGAGGTGTGCAGGTCCTCGGCGAGCACGTAGACGCCGTACGGCGTGACCAGCGCGACCACCGTCTCCAGCACCGGGTCCTCGGTGCGCCGGCGGATCAGCGTGACGAGTCCGGCGACGGCGGCGCCGACCAGCGCGCCGCCGCCGCCCAGTTCGAGGAAGCGGCCCGCCGCGGCGGGCGTGAGCAGCGAGCCCGAGGCGACCGCCGCGCCGACGGCGACCTTGAACAGCACCAGGCTGGTGGCGTCGTTGAAGAGGCTCTCCGACTGCACCAGTACCTTCACCCGGGGCGGCAGCGACAGCCGGCGCCCGAGGGCGGTCACGGCGACCGGGTCGGTGCTGGCGAGGACCGCGCCCAGCACCAGGGCCATCGGCCCGCCGAGCGGCGTCACGGAGGCCGCCACGGCCGCGACGGCCGCGGCCGAGGTCACCACGAGCCCAAAGGCGAGGACCGTGACCGGGCGCCACACGCGGCGCAGTTCCCGCCAGGAGATCTCCTCGGCGGAGGCGTACAGCAGCGGGGGCAGCACGACGACACTGATCACCTCGGGCGCGACGTGCACCGCGGGCACCCACGGCAGCAGTCCCACCAGCAGCCCCGCCACGACCAGGAGCGAGGGCGCGGGAACCCGCCAGTGCCGGGCGCCGGTGGCGACGGCGGTCGCCAGGGCCACCAGCAGGAGAACGGCGGTCAGGACGGTCATGTGAGGGTCCCCACGGGAAGGAGTTGCTGCGGCTGCTGCGCACTTACCGCCGACCAGACTTCCCGGCACACCGCGGTCGAATCTACCCGGCCCGGGCGCCCGTCCGGACCGCGGGGGGAGGCGGGGCGTTAAGAAAGCGTCAGGATTGCGCGTCAGCCGTATGGAGCGCGTCAACGCCGGGCCCCGGCGGTCCGCGGGACCCTCCGCCCGGCGGCTCGTCCCCCGGCACGGCGCGGCCGCTCCCCCGCGCGCCCCCGAATCCCGCTCCCACCTGCGGAGTTGATCACGTGCGGGGCGACGGCGGCCTCCGGCGCCGCGCCGCCCCGGGCCACCGCGGGCCCGCGGGCCGCGGCAGTGGCCGGGGCGGCGCGGTGCCGTCGCGCCGCCGTGCCGTGCGCGGACGGCCCCTGCCGGGCTGCGTACGCTGACCTGGCCGTCCGCCGACGGCGGAATCTTGACTGTTGTCGACGGGAGTGCAACGTGGCCATGTCCGCTCATCCGAGTCGGCTGCGCGCGTGGATGCTGGAGGGCCTGTCCGACATGGCCCGGCACCAGCAGGGCGGGCAGCCGGCGCCCGAGAGCGCCCACCGCGGACAGCGGTGGTGGCGGGTCATGTGCCTGACGGGTGTCGACTACTTCTCCACCCTGGGCTACCAGCCGGGCATCGCGGCGCTCGCCGCCGGCCTGCTGTCGCCGGTCGCCACGATCGTCCTGGTGGTCGTGACCCTGGCGGGCGCGCTGCCGGTGTACCGGCGGGTGGCGGAGGAGAGCCCGCACGGCGAGGGTTCGATCGCGATGCTGGAGCGGCTGCTGTCGTTCTGGCAGGGCAAGCTCTTCGTGCTGACGCTGCTGGGCTTCGCGGCCACGGACTTCCTGATCACCATCACGCTGTCGGCGGCGGACGCCTCCACCCACCTGGTGGAGAACCCGCACCTGACGAGCGTGCTGCACGGCCACGAGATGATCATCACCTTGTTCCTGGTGGCGCTGCTCGGGGCGGTGTTCCTCAAGGGCTTCCTGGAGGCGATCGGCGTCGCGGTGGCCCTGGTCGGGCTCTACCTGGCGCTGAACGTGGTGGTGGTCGTCGTCGGTCTGTGGCACGTGGCGACCGCCTCGCACGTCGTCACCGACTGGTCCACCGCGCTGACCGCCCAGCACGGCAACGTGCTGGCGATGGTGGGCGTGGCCCTGCTGGTCTTCCCCAAACTGGCCCTCGGCCTGTCCGGCTTCGAGACCGGCGTCGCGGTCATGCCCCATGTGCAGGGCGACGCCAGTGACACGGAGGAGAACCCCACCGGTCGGATCCGCGGGACGAAGAAGCTGCTCACCACGGCCGCGGTCATCATGAGCTGCTTCCTCATCGCCACCAGCTTCATCACCACGCTCCTCATCCCCGCCCAGGAGTTCGAGTCCGGCGGCCAGGCCAACGGCCGCGCCCTGGCCTACCTGGCGCACGAGTACCTGGGCAACGCCTTCGGCACCGTCTACGACGTGTCCACCATCTGCATCCTGTGGTTCGCCGGCGCCTCGGCCATGGCGGGTCTGCTCAACCTGATGCCGCGCTACCTGCCCCGCTACGGAATGGCCCCGCACTGGGCGCGCGCGGTACGCCCCATGGTGCTGGTCTTCACGCTGGTGGCCTTCCTGGTCACCTGGATCTTCGACGCCGACGTCGACGCACAGGGCGGCGCCTACGCCACCGGTGTACTGGTGCTGATCAGCTCCGCGGCCATCGCCGTGACGATCGCCGCCCGCAAGGCCCGCCAGCGCGCCTGGACCGTGGCGTTCGCCGTGATCTCGGCGGTCTTCCTCTACACGACCGTCGTCAACGTCATCGAGCGCCCGGACGGTGTGAAGATCGGTGCCTGCTTCATCGCCGGCATCATCCTCATCTCCCTGCTGTCCCGGCTGGCCCGCGCCTTCGAACTCCGGGTCACCAGCGTGACGCTGGACGACATGGCCGAGCGCTTCGTCCGCGACATGTCCCACCGCAGGATCCGCTTCATCGCCAACGAGCCGGACCGCCGGGACGTGGCGGAGTACCGCGACAAGATCCAGCAGATCCGCGCCGACAACGACATCCCCGCGGAGGACGACTTCGTCTTCGTCGAGGTCACGGTCCTGGACCCCTCGGAGTTCGAGTCCGGCCTCACCGTGCGCGGCGCGGTGCTCCACGAGCGCTACCGGGTCCTGACGCTGGAGTCGTCCTCGATCCCCAACGCGCTGGCCGCTCTGCTCCTGCACGTGCGCGACGCCAGCGGGCAGCGGCCGCACATCTACTTCGAGTGGACCGAGGGCACCCCCTTCGCGAACTTCCTGCGCTTCTTCCTGTTCGGGCAGGGTGAGGTGGCTCCTGTCACCCGCGAGGTGCTCCGCGAGGCGGAGCCGGACCGCAACCGCCGCCCCCGCGTGCACGTCGGCTGACCCGGCCGCCAGGCCGCCCGGCCGCCGGGCCGTCAGGACCGCGCCAGGATCCCGCGGCCACCCGTCAGGAGCCCGTCAACCCCGCTCCAGGCGGCAGGCGCACGCTCCTACGGTCGGCCGCATGAAGCGGACCACCACCGGGTACGCCGACCGCCGCTGGACCGCGCACGCACGGTCCGCGGTGGGCTGGGCGCTGGGCTTCCTGACCCTCGCCCTGGCCCTCGACACGGCGGCGGGCACGCTCGACGCCGCGCGCGCCGGACTCTGGGCGGGCCTGGCGGCCCTGGTCCTGGCGGTGCTGCTGCCGCGTGTGACGGCGGACGAGGGCACGCTCTCGGTACGCGGCCTGCTGCGGACCCGCACGGTACGCACGGACGCCCTGGTCGCGGTGGGCCGGCACCAGGGCCCCGGGGCGCAGCTGCTGCTGTACGACGCCTTCGGCCGGCACGTGGAGGTCGATCCGCGCACGCTGATCGCCGACCCGCTGCTGTGGCACCTGTTGGAGACCGGCGCCCACCGCTCCCGCGAGCTCGGCGTCCTGCGCCACGGCTGCGAGGTGCTGGCCCACCTGGGCGACCGCGTCGACGGCCCGCGGGCCCGGGCGGTGTTCCGCGTGTCGGGGATGCGGTAGGACGCGGCGGGTCAGCCGAGGCCCGGCACGAACTGGACGACGGCCATGTCGATCAGCTTGATGCCGAGGAACGGCAGCACGAGCCCGCCCACTCCGTACACCAGCAGGTTGCGCCGCAGCAGCTCGCCCGCGGAAGCGGGCGTGTAGCGGACGCCGCGCAGGGCCAGCGGGATCAGCACCACGATGATCAGGGCGTTGAAGACGATCGCCGAGACGATCGCCGACTGCGGGCTGTGCAGCCGCATGATGTTGAGCTTGTCCAGGCCCGGGTAGGCACCGGCGAACATCGCCGGGATGATCGCGAAGTACTTCGCCACGTCGTTGACGATGGAGAAGGTCGTCAGCGCGCCACGGGTGATCAGCAACTGCTTGCCGACCTCCACGATCTCGATCAGCTTGGTCGGGTTGGAGTCCAGGTCCACCATGTTCCCGGCCTCCTTGGCGGCCGAGGTACCGGTGTTCATCGCCACGCCGACATCGGCCTGCGCCAGCGCCGGGGCGTCGTTGGTGCCGTCACCGGTCATCGCGACCAGGTTGCCGCCTTCCTGCTCGCGCCTGATCAGGGCGAGTTTGTCCTCGGGCGTCGCCTCCGCGAGGAAGTCGTCCACACCCGCCTCCTGCGCGATCGCCCGGGCCGTCAGCGGGTTGTCACCGGTGACCATCACCGTGCGGATACCCATCCGCCGCAGCTCGGCGAAGCGTTCGCGGATGCCGTTCTTCACCACGTCCTTGAGGTGGATCACGCCGAGGACCCGCGCCTCGTGCCCGTCGTCGAGCGCGACCAGGAGCGGGGTACCGCCGGAGGCGCCGATGCGGTCCACGATCGACGCGACCTCCTCGGGCACCTGCCCGCCGCGCCCCGTGACCCACGCGGCCACGGTCGCCGCGGCGCCCTTGCGCACGGAGACCCCGGCGCCGTCCTCCCAGCGCAGGTCCACCCCGCTCATGCGGCTGCGGGCGGAGAACGGCACGAAGCGGGTCTGTCCCAGCTCACCGGCGGCCGGGGCGCGCAGCCCGTGGCGCTCCTTGGCCGGGACGACGACCGACCGGCCCTCGGGGGTCTCGTCGGCGAGGCTGGACACCTGGGCGGCCTGGGCGAGTTGCATCTCGTCCACGCCGGACAGCGGGACGAACGCGGCGGCGCGGCGGTTGCCGAAGGTGATGGTGCCGGTCTTGTCCAGCAGCAGGACCGAGACGTCGCCCGCCGCCTCGACCGCGCGCCCGGACATCGCCAGCACATTGCGCTGCACCAGCCGGTCCATGCCCGCGATGCCGATCGCCGACAGCAGCGCCCCGATGGTGGTGGGAATCAGCGTGACCAGCAGGGCCACCAGGACGACCGTGCCCTGGGCGGCGCCGGCGTAGGAGGCCATCGGTGCCAGCGTGACGACGACGAGGATGAAGACGACGGTCAGCGACGCCAGCAGGATGTTCAGCGCGACCTCGTTGGGCGTCTTCTGCCGTGAGGCGCCCTCGACCAGGGCGATCATCCGGTCCAGGAAGGTCCTGCCGGAGCGTGACGTGATGCGCACGACGATCCGGTCCGAGAGCACCTTCGTACCGCCGGTGACTCCGGAGCGGTCGCCGCCCGCCTCGCGGATGACCGGTGCCGACTCCCCCGTGATCGCCGACTCGTCGACGGCCGCGATGCCCTCGACGACCTCCCCGTCGCCGGGGATGGTCCCGCCCGTCTCGACGACCACCACGTCGAACCGCCGCAGTTCGCCGGCCGGGACGGTCTCCTCCGTGAACTCCCGGCCGTACGGGCGCCATCCGCGCAGCCGCCGGGCCACCGTGCCGGTCCGGGCCCGGCGCAGGCTCTCCGCCTGCGCCTTGCCGCGCCCTTCCGCGACGGCCTCGGCGAGGTTGGCGAAGACGACCGTCAGCCACAGCCAGACGGTGATCACCCAGGCGAAGACCCCGGGGTGCAGCAGCGCCGACAGCGTCGTGAGCAGCGCGCCGGCCTCGACGACGAACAGAACCGGCTTTCGCGCCATGCCGCGCGGGTCGAGCTTGCGCAGTGCCTCCGGGAAGGCGGTCCACAGCTGCTGGGGGTCGAGCAGTCCCGCGGACACCTTGCGGCGCCTGCCGGGCCCGCGCCCGGGGGCCGGCGGGGGCGGGGCGGTGCGGTCCGTCTCGGGGGCGGGGGCCAGAGGCTGCATGGAGGGGACCTTCTGAGCGGTACGGGAGTACGGGGGGGTGCGAAGGCCAGCACATCGCGGCGGCGGGTGCCCGACGGGCTTCCCTGACAGGACCTTTGCGCGCGGGGTCCGCCTTTCTGACGGCGTCTTGACGCCGCGTCGTCCGCGGCGTCAGGGCGGTGTCAGGAACGGACGGCGGATCTTGCCGCCCGCGGCGCCGGGCGGTGGGATGGGGGTGTGAACAGCGGTCGGCGCCATGACGACCGGCCACCCCATCGGGTGCCGCCGGTTCCGCGCGCTGTTCTCCTGCCGGCTCCCTGACGAGCCGGTGTCCCGCGGCCCGGCCTGAGGCCGCGTCCCCTCACGTACGGCGCGCGCCCCCACGACCCGTGGCCGGGGCGCGCGCCGGCGTGTCGTTCCCCCGGAGGGATGACCCATGTCCACATCCGCCCAGCCCGCCGCTGCCCCGAGGACCGCCATGGTCACGGGGGCGACCTCCGGCATCGGGTGGGAGACCGCCCGCCTGCTCGCCGAACGGGGGCACATGGTCATCGTCCACGGCCCCGACACCGAGTCCGCCCACCACGCCGTGGAACGGCTGGTGGCCGCCGGCGCCGACCGGGCCCGGCTGCGCCTGGCCGTCGCGGACTTCCGCCGGCTGGCGCAGGTCAAGGCGATGGCCTCGCGGCTGACGGCCGCCCATCCCGTCCTCGACGTCCTGGTCAACAACGCGGCGGTCGCGGCCCCCGAACAGCACACGCTGACCGAGGACGGCAACGAGCTCTCCTTCCAGGTCAACTTCCTGGCGGCGTACCTGCTCACCCGCGAGCTGACGGGCCCGCTGTCGGCGCGGCCCGGCAGCCGGGTCGTCAACGTCTCGTCCACCACCCACCGGACGGCGTCCCTGGCCTGGACCGACCTCAACCGGGCGCGCCGCTACTCCCGGTTCGCCGCCTACGCGCAGTCGCAGCTGGCCCTGACCGTGTTCGCCGGCGCGGCGGCGCCCGACGGCTGCACGGTGGTCAGCGTCGACCCCGGCGTCTCCACGACCGCCCTGCTGTCGCCGTACGCCCACGAGGGCGAGCCGCCGGTCGACGGCGCCGCCCGCGTCGTGCGGCTCTGCGACCCGCGGACCCGGCTGGTGCCCGGCGCCCACTACGACGCCGACGGCCCTTCCACCGACGGTCACGGGGAACGCACCGCGCGCCGCCTGTGCAAGGCCGCCGATCTGCTCGTCGCCGTCTGACGGCCCCGTCACTGCCCGGAGGAGGAACACGATGTCCAAGCGCGCCCGCAAGAAGAGGGCTCGTCGCAAGAAGGGGGCCAACCACGGCGGAAAGGCCAACCAGGGCTGAGATCCCTGGACCCCACGGTGCGGACCACCCGGATGATCGGGTGGTCCGCACCGCCGTGTGGCGACCGGGTCCCCGGACCGCTCAGGGCTCGAAGCGGTAGCCGAGTCCGGGAACGGTGATCAGGTGACGGGGGTGGGCGGGGTCCTGCTCCAGCTTGTGCCGGAGGGTGGCCAGGTAGACGCGCAGGTAGTTGGTGCGCTTCTCGTTGCCCGGTCCCCAGACCTCGCGCAGCAGTTGGCGCCCGGTGACCAGCCGGCCCGGATTGCGCAGCAGCGGCATGAGCAGCCGCCACTCGGTGGGGGTCAGGTGCGGTGCCTTGCCCCGGCCGCGGCGGGTGCCGACGGTGAACGCGGCCAGGTCCAGCCGGTATCCGCCGACGTCGACCGTCTGCGGCTCCTCCACGGCCGCGGGGCGGCGGAACACGGCACGCAGCCGGGCCGCGAGTTCGTCCATGGAGAACGGCTTGGTGAGGTAGTCGTCGGCGCCCGCGTCCAGCGCCGGGACCTTGTCGGCCGGGTCCGACCGCCCGGACACCACGATGATCGGCAGCGGGGTCCACGCCCGGACACCGAGGATGACGTCGATGCCCGCCATGTCCGGCAGTCCCAGGTCGAGGACGATCGCGTCGGGCGGGTTGAGGGACACCAGCGTCAGGGCGGTGACCCCGTCAGGTGCCGTGGACACGGTGTAGTGACGGGCGGTGAGGTCGATGTCGAGGGCCTTGCGGAAGCCCGGCTCGTCGTCGACGACCAGAACGCGCCTCATGCCAGGGCCTCCTCGTCTCCGGGGGTGGGGGTGGCGACGCCCCCGGGGGCGTCCGCCACGGGCAGCGACAGCACCATGGTCAGTCCGCCGCCGGGCGTGTCCTCGGGTGTGAGGGTGCCGCCCATGGCCTCGGTCAGACCGCGGGAGAGCGCGAGCCCCAGACCGAGCCCGGTGGTGTTGTCGGTGTCGCCGAGCCGCTGGAACGGCGCGAAGACCCGTTCCCGGTCGGCGGGCGGCAGCCCGGGCCCCCGGTCGGCGACGCGCAGTTCGACGCGCCCACCGAGCGCGCTCGCGCCGATCAGGACCTTGGTGCCCTCCGGGGCGTGCCGCTGCGCGTTCGTCACCAGGTTGGCGACGACCCGCTCCACCAGGGGCGGGTCGGCCAGCGCGAGCGGTGCCTCGTCCAGCCCCTGGGTGACCACCGGAGCGGTGGCGTCGCCGACGCTGTCCAGGGCGAGGGGTACCACCTCGGCGAACGCCGTCGGCCGCAGGGTCAGTTGGAGGGCGCCCGCCTGGAGTCTGCTCATGTCCAGCAGGTTGTCCACGAGGCGGCTGAGCCGGGCCAGCGACTCCTCCGCCGTCGTCAGCAGTTCCTCGCGGTCCTCGGCCGAGAAGTCCACCTCCCGGCTGCGCAGGGAGCTGACGGCCGCCCAGGCGCCGGCCAGCGGCGTGCGCAGGTCGTGGCCGACCGCGGCCAGCAGTGCGGTCCGCATGCGGTCCGCCGCCTTGACGGGTTCGACCTCGGCGGCGACCTCGGCGAGCCGGGCCCGTTCCAGCGCGGAGGCCACGTGCCCCGCGAAGGCGACCAGGACCCGCCGCTCGGATGCGGCCAGCCGGCGCCCGCGCAGGACGAGGGTGTCCTGCGGCCCGACGGCGACGGCGACGGTGTCGCCCGTCTCGCCGTCCCCCGCGGTGACCGCGAGGCGGCCGTGCCCGGAGGGCTTGTGGACGAGGTCCGCGGACTCCAGCCCGAAGGCCTCCCGGGTACGCTGCAGCAGCACCTCCACGGCCTGGTCGCCGCGGAGGATGTTCCCGGCCAGCGAGGAGAGCGTCTCGGCCTCGGCCGTCGCCCCGGCCGCGCGCCGGGACAGCCGCAGGGAGCGGTCCACGATCGTGGCGACGGTGACGGCGACGACCGCGAAGACGGCCAGGGCGAGCACGTTGTTGGTCTCGCCGATGGTGAACCGGCCGATGGGCGGGATGAAGAAGTAGTTGAGCAGCAGCGAGGCCGTGACCGACGCCAGCAGCGCGGAGACCACCCCGCCGATGCAGGCGACGCCGACCACGGTGAGCAGGAAGAGCAGGGCCTCGCTGGTGAGGTTGAGGTGCCCGCGGGTGTTCGCGAGCACGACGGTCAGCAGCGCGGGCAGCACGAATCCCGCCACGGGTCCGGCGACCTTGCGCACGAAGGGCAGGTCGTTGCTGGGGGTGGACAGGAGCCGCCCGCGGCCGGCCCGTTCGTGGCTGACCATGTGGACGTCGATGTCGCCGGAACGTTCCACGATGGTCTCGCCGACCCCGCGTCCGGTGACGAAGCGCGCCAGCCGGCCGCGCCGGCTCACCCCGACCACCAGCTGGGTGGCGTTCTCGGCGCGGGCGAAGTCCAGCAGCGCGGTGGGGACATGGTCCCCGACCACGGAGTGGAAGCTGCCGCCCAGGCTCTCCACCAGGGCGCGCTGCCGGGACAGCGCGGCGGGCGAGGCGTCCGCCAGACCGTCGCTGCGGGCGATGTGGACGGCGAGCAGGTCGCGCGTGCCGCCCGCGCCGGACGCGCCCCCGCCCGAGGAGCGCTCGGCGATGCGCGCCGCCCGGCGGATCAGCGTCTCGCCCTCCGGCCCGCCGGTCAGCGCCACCACGACGCGTTCGCGGGTCTCCCAGACCCGGCCGATGCCGTGTTCGGTGCGGTACTTCTGCAAGGCCTCGTCGACCCGCCCGGCGACCCAGAGCAGGGCCAGTTCGCGCAGCGCGGTGAGGTTGCCGACCCGGAAGTAGTTCGACAGGGCGGCGTCGACCTTCTCCGGGGCGTAGACGTTGCCGTGGGCCATGCGCCGGCGCAGGGCCTCGGCGGGCATGTCCACGAGCTCGATCTCGTCGGCGCGGCGGACGACCTCGTCGGGGAGCGTCTCGCGCTGGGGCACGCCCGTGATCTTCTCGACGACGTCGTTGAGCGATTCCAGGTGCTGGATGTTGACGGCCGTGAGGACGTCGATCCCGGCGTCGAGCAGCACCTCGATGTCCTGCCACCGCTTGGCGTGCGCCCCGCCGGGGATGTTGGTGTGGGCCATCTCGTCGACCAGCGCCACCTGGGGGGCCCTGGCGAGCACCGCGTCGAGGTCCATCTCGGTGAAGTCGGCGCCGCGGTAGCTCCGTGCGGCGCGCGGGACGATCTCCAGGCCGTCGAGTTTGGCCTCGGTCTGCGGCCGTTTGTGGCACTCGACGTAGCCCACGACGACGTCCGTCCCGCGGGCGGCGCGCCGGCGGCCCTCGTCCAGCATCCGGTAGGTCTTGCCCACTCCGGGTGCGGCTCCGAGGAAGACCTTCAGTTTGCCGGGCCGCCCCTGGCGGGCGCCGGTCCCGGCTGTGACGACTGGCTGCGTCACCGGAGTTCCTTCCTTGCGGGATGTCACGCCGCCCGGCGTCGCAGGATGCCTGCGACGCCGGGCGGCGTGGTCCGTGCGATACGGCTGGAACGCGACGTCACCCGAGCTGGGCGAGTGCGAGGTTGAGCTCGAGTACGTTGACGCGTTCCTCGCCCAGGAAGCCGATGACGCGGCTCTGCACGTGGTCGGCGACCAGCTTGCGCACCTCGGCCGTGTCCAGGCCGCGGGCCTTGGCCACCCGGTCGACCTGCTCGTCGGCGTAAGCCGGCGAGATGTGCGGGTCGAGGCCGGAGCCGGAGGCCGTGATGGCGTCGACCGGGACGTCGCCGGGGGCCACGCCGTCGAACTCGGCCACGGCCGCGCGGCGCTCCTTGATCGTCTTGATCAGGTCCTCGTTGTTGGGACCGAGGTTGGACGCACCGGTGGCGAGCGGGTCGTAGCCGCCGGGCCGCGGCTGGAACCACTTCGGGTCCGGCTGGGCGACCTCGTCGGCGTCGTCGGGGTTCTTCTTCGGGAGGTTGAAGCTCTGGCCGATGAGGCTGGAGCCGACGGTCTTGCCGTCCTGGGTGACCTTGGAGCCGTTGGCCTGGTCGGAGAAGACGGCCTGCGCCACACCGGTGACGGCGAGCGGGTACACGATGCCCGCGACGACCGTGAGCACCAGCAGCATGCGCAGGGCGGCCAGATGGTTCCGGACCACGGCGGGAAGGGAGCTGAACATGTCGGATTGCCTTCTTCTTCAGCTGAGTCCGGGGATGAACTGGATGATCAGGTCGATCACCTTGATGCCGGCGAACGGCAGCACCAGGCCACCCAGACCGTAGACCCAGATGTTGCGGGTCAGCAGAGCGGACGCCGAGGACGGCCGGTAGCGGACGCCGCGCAGGGCCAGCGGGATCAGCACCACGATGATCAGGGCGTTGAAGATGATCGCCGAGACGATCGCCGACTGCGGGCTGTGCAGCTGCATGATGTTGAGCTTGTCCAGGCCCGGGTAGGCGATCGCGAACATCGCGGGGATGATCGCGAAGTACTTCGCCACGTCGTTGGCGATGGAGAAGGTCGTCAGCGCGCCGCGGGTGATCAGCAACTGCTTGCCGATCTCCACGATCTCGATCAGCTTGGTCGGGTTGGAGTCCAGGTCCACCATGTTCCCGGCCTCCTTGGCGGCCGAGGTACCGGTGTTCATCGCCACGCCGACATCGGCCTGCGCCAGCGCCGGGGCGTCGTTGGTGCCGTCACCGGTCATCGCGACGAGCTTGCCGCCCGCCTGCTCCCGCTTGATCAGCGCCATCTTGTCCTCGGGCGTCGCCTCCGCGAGGAAGTCGTCCACACCCGCTTCCTCGGCGATCGCCTTCGCGGTCAGCGGGTTGTCACCCGTGATCATCACCGTGCGGATACCCATCCGCCGCAGCTCGTCGAACCGCTCCCGCATGCCCTCCTTGACGACGTCCTTCAGGTGAATGACACCCAGGACCCGGGCCGCGCCGCCGTCCTTCACCGCGACGACCAGCGGGGTGCCGCCGGACTGCGAGATGCGGTCGACCTGCGCCTGCACGTCCTCGCCGGCCTGCCCGCCGTTCTGCGCGACCCACGCGGTGACCGCGGACGCGGCGCCCTTGCGGATCTGGCGGCCGTCGATGTCGACGCCGGACATGCGGGTCTGGGCGGTGAAGGGCACGAACTCGGCGTGGCCGAGCTCGCCCTCGTGCCGGGCCCGCAGGCCGTACTTCTCCTTCGCCAGGACGACCACGGAGCGGCCCTCGGGCGTCTCGTCGGCGAGCGACGACAGCTGCGCGGCATCCGCCAGTTCCTCGGCGGTGACGGCGCCGACCGGCAGGAACTCGGCCGCCTGGCGGTTGCCGAGGGTGATGGTGCCGGTCTTGTCCAGCAGCAGGGTGTTGACGTCACCGGCGGCCTCGACGGCACGGCCGGACATGGCCAGCACATTGCGCTGCACCAGGCGGTCCATGCCCGCGATGCCGATCGCCGACAGCAGTCCGCCGATGGTCGTCGGGATGAGCGCGACGACCAGGGCCACCAGGATGACGATGCTCTGCTCGGCGCCCGCGTAGATCGCGAACGGCTGCAAGGTCACGACCGCCAGCAGGAAGACGATGGTCAGCGAGGCCAGCAGGATGTTGAGCGCGATCTCGTTGGGCGTCTTCTGCCGGGAGGCGCCCTCGACCAGCGCGATCATCCGGTCGATGAAGGTCTCGCCCGGCTTGGACGTGATGCGCACGACGATGCGGTCCGACAGCACCTTGGTGCCGCCCGTGACGGCCGAGCGGTCGCCGCCGGACTCCCGGATGACCGGGGCCGACTCACCGGTGATCGCCGACTCGTCCACCGACGCAACGCCCTCGACGACGTCACCGTCGCCGGGGATGATCTGCCCGGCCTCGACGACGACGTGGTCGCCGAGCCGCAGCCCGGAGGCGGGCACCTGCTCCTCGGCGAGCCCGGTGGCCCCGGGCCGCCAGTCGGTGACACGGCGCGCGACGGTGTCGGTCTTCGTGCGCCGCAGGGTCTCGGCCTGTGCCTTGCCGCGCCCCTCGGCGACGGCCTCGGACAGGTTGGCGAAGACGGCGGTCAGCCACAGCCAGACCGTGATGACCCAGGCGAAGACGCTCGGGTCCTTGATCGCCGACAGGGTGGTCAGGACGGCGCCGACCTCGACCACGAACATGACCGGGTTCTTGAACATCACCCGGGGGTCGAGCTTCTTCAGCGCGTCGGGAAGCGAGGTGAGCATCTGCTTCGGGTCCAGCATGCCGCCGGAGACCCGGTGGGGCTGCTGCGGCCCGGGCGATGCGGCCCCCGGCGCGGTCGGGGGTTCGAGGGTGGTCAGGGACATCAGGACAGACCTTCCGCGAGCGGACCCAGCGCGAGGGCGGGGAAGTAGGTGAGGCCGACGACGATCAGGATCACGGCCGTCAGCAGGCCGACGAACTGCGGCCGGTGGGTGGGCAGCGTGCCCGCCGTGGCCGGGACCGGCTGCTGCTGGGCCAGGGAGCCGGCCAGCGCGAGGACGAACACCATCGGCAGGAAGCGGCCGAGGAGCATGGCCAGACCGAGCGCGGTGTTGTACCAGTCGGTGTTGACCGTGATGCCGGCGAACGCCGAGCCGTTGTTGTTGGCGGCCGAGGTGAAGGCGTACAGCACCTCGGAGAAGCCGTGCGCACCGCTGTTCAGCATGCCCGCCCGCTCACCCGGCAGCGCCATGGCGAGGCCGGCGCCGACCAGGACGATCGCCGGGGTGGTGAGGATGTAGAGCGAGGCGAACTTCATCTCGCGGCCGCCGAGCTTCTTGCCCAGGTACTCCGGCGTGCGGCCGACCATCAGGCCGGCGATGAAGACCGTGATGATCGCGAGGACGAGGATGCCGTAGAGGCCGGATCCGGTACCACCGGGGGCGATCTCGCCGAGCATCATGTTGAAGATCGTCATCCCGCCGCCGATGGGCGAGAACGAGTCGTGGAAGGAGTTGACCGCGCCCGTGGAGGTGAGCGTCGTCGACACCGCGAAGAGCGCCGAGCCCCACACCCCGAACCGCTGCTCCTTGCCCTCCATCATGCCGCCCGCCAAGTGACCGGCCTGGCTGCTCACGCTGTGCAGCTCGTTCACGGTGACGATGGCGACCGAGGCGGCCCAGATCACGCCCATCACGGCGATGATCGCGTAGCCCTGGCGGTTGTCCCCGACCATGCGGCCGAAGGTCCGCGGCAGGGAGGTGGCGATCACCAGCAGGAGGTAGATCTCCAGCCAGTTGGTGAAGGCGTTGGGGTTCTCGAAGGGGTGGGCGGAGTTGGCGTTGTAGAAACCGCCGCCGTTGGTGCCCAGCTCCTTGATGGCCTCCTGCGAGGCGACCGGTCCGCCGGTCAGGCTCTGGTGGTCACCGACGAGGGTCGAGATCGACTCGGCGCCGTGGAAGTTCTGGATGACGCCGGCCGCGACGAGCACGATCGCGAAGACGAAGGCGAGCGGGAGCAGCACGCGGATGACGATCCGGGTGAGGTCCACCCAGAAGTTGCCGATGCGGTCGGTCTTCTTGCGCGTGAAGCCCCGGATCAGGGCCGCGACGACGGCGATGCCGACGGCCGCGGACACGAAGTTCTGCACCGCGAGACCGGACATCTGCACCAGGTGGCCCATGGCGGACTCACCCGAGTACGCCTGCCAGTTGGTGTTGGTCACGAAGGAGGCGGCCGTGTTGAAGGCCAGCCCGGGGGTCACGGCGGGCATGCCTATGGACAGCAGCAGGTGGTTCTGCAGTCGCATGAAGCCGTAGAGGAAGAGCACGGAGACGGCCGAGAAGGCCAGCACGCTGCGCAGGTAGACGGACCACTTCTGGTCCGCGTCCCCGTCCACCCCGCCCAGCCGGTAAGCGAAGCGCTCGACGCGCAGGTGCTTGACGGAGGTCAGGGTGTGGGCCATGTAGTCGCCCAGCGGTCGGTAGGAGAGGGCCAGCGCGCCGACCAGCGCGAGTATCTGGAGCCAGCCCGCGAGGGTGTCGTTCACTAGAACTTCTCCGGGTGAATCAGCGCCACGACCAGGTATCCGACCAGGGCCACGGCGACGACGAGGCCGACGATGTTGTCAACGCTCACAGCCGCTCCGCCCCCTTGGCCACGAGGCCGATGACGGCGAAAACGACGACGGTGAGGATGAGGAACCAGAGGTCTGGCATGCGAGAGCACCCCGGGGGACGAATGACACGGTGACCGCCCGCCCTCGGGGCAAGCGGTGCCGGCGAGAACCGGCCTTCCGTAGAAAAGCGCCCTGCCATACCCCTGACCAGGTTTGTTGGCGGCTTCCATACGGGTCCCTGCGGCGGCTTAACGCAGCTTTGACGCTTTTTGACGCCCCGCACCGCCCGGGGTGATCCCGTCCGCCCGGAGCCGCCCGCCTGCGGCGGGGCCTGTCCGCCCCCGAGGGGACGAGCGGGCGCCGTGGCCGCACGGGCGGCCCCTCGGGCCCCGGGCCCAGCACCCGCCGGGACGGTCCCCGGCCGTCTTGACGCCACCCGCCGCACCCGACCCCACCGGCAGCGACACCCCGACCGGACCGTCAAGGCCACCCCGCTCACGACATCGGCGACCCCACCGCCGGGGAAACAGCCCACCCTGAGCAGCACCCGCAGGCCCACCGCCGGCACGACATCGGGCACCGCGCGCCGCCTGCGTGCCCACCGTCACTCAGGGCCGACGTTTCGCAGGCCCGGGCTCCGCGGCGCGGGCCGGGCCGGGCCGGGCAAGGGGGGTTGGGTCTCCCCCGGCGGGAGACCCCACGATGGCGGACATGGACGACGACGCCACCCTCGCCGACCGACCGCACGCCCGCCGGATACCGGCTCCACGACCGTGCCGCACTGGACCGCCTCGGCCTCGTCCGCACGCTGGCGCGACCTCGGCATCGATCTCGCCGCGATCCCTCGCATCCTGCGCCGCGAGACCACCGTCGCCGAGGTCGCCGCGGCCCACGCGGAGGCGCTGGAGATGCAGATCCGCACCCTGCGGGTACGCCAGGCCGTGCTGCGGACGGTCGCGGGGCGCGGGTCCTCACCACAGGAGACCGCACTGATGCACCACACCATCCGACGGCGGCGTGACCCCGGGCTGCGGGGGACGGTGGATCAGCCCGGGCGCGTGCCCGGGGAGCGCCTGCGGCGCAGGGCGAGGGCGAGAACGCCGGTGACGGCGAGGCCCGCGGCGCTGCCGACCGCGAGGGCGGTGGGGCCGGAGCCGGAACCGCCGCCCTGGGCGGCGACGGGCTGCGCGTCGGGGGACTCGACCGCCGGGAGGGCCGCGGACGGCGGCACGGCGGACGGCGCGGCGGACGCCGCGGTGGGCGTCGCGGACACGGACCGCTCGGCGGTGGCGCTCGGGCGGCTGGGCCGCGGCGTCGGCTTCACCGGCGCGGCGGGCTTCGCGGGCGTCCTGACCGCCGGTTTCGCCGCGGCCGGGAAGACCACGTCCGAGCAGGAGTAATAGGTGTCCGGGGTCGAGGAGTTCTGCCAGATCGTGAACAGCACATGCCTGCCCGTACGGTCGGCGGGCAGCCGCCCGCTGATCCGGTAGGAACCCCCCACGACCGCCGGGTCAGAGGCGGTCAGGAAGGGGCTCGTCGCCAGCTCGGACCAGGTGAGCGGGCGGGTCGGGTCGTAGCCCTGCTTCGTCAGGTAGAGCCGGAACGTGCCCTGGTGGGGGATGGTCGTGCCGTACCGCATCGTGAAGGCGGCGCCGGGTGTGAGCCGCGTGGCGGGCCAGTCGGCGCGCGCGAGGTCCAGGCCCCGGTAGGCGGGCAGGCCGCCGCTGCACAACTTCCCGTCCGGGATGACCTGTCGGTCACGTCCCGCGACACCGGCGACCCGCAGGTTGTCCCAGTCGGCGAAGGCGGCGCCGCCCCCGTTGGCGGCCGCTGCCGCGCGGCAGGCCGCCGTGCCGGTGAACCGCCCGCTGCCGGCCGCGCACGCCGCGGCCCGGCTCACGGGGTCGACGGGCGCCCCGTGCGCGGCGGCGGGTCCCGCCGACGCCATCAGCGGGAGCAGCGCGGCGGTCCCCGCGACGACGGTTCTGAGCACGTGGCGCGATGGGGCCATGCCGGGCGCCTCCCCTTTGCCGGTTCTGAGTCGGGTACGCGGATCGCCCCGTACTACGGACGCGGTGCGCCCTGCGTTCAGCGGCCGGGCCCCGGGAACCGGCGGTGGGGGAAATGTGTCTGTGAGGGGGACAGCGCGTACGGGCGGGGGTACCGTGCGTCGCTGAGGGGGGCGAGGGGATGAGCGGCTGGCACGCTCCGGGCTACACGGAGTCCGCGGAACTGGGTTCGGGCGGCAGCGGGCGGGTCGTCCTGGCCCGTCATGACGCCACGTCAACTCCCGTGGCGATCAAGTACCTCAGCGACGAGCTCCGGGTCGACGCCGGGTTCCTGCGGGAGTTCCGCGCCGAGGCGCAGCTGCTCGGCGGCCTGGACACACCGTACGTGGTGCGCCTGTACGAGTACGTCGAGGGCCCGCGCGGCGCGGCCATCGTCATGGAGCTCGTGGACGGCATCGCGCTGCGCGCGCTGCTCCGGCAGGAGGGCGCGACGGGGCCGGAGGCGGCCCTGGTGGTCCTGAAGGGCTCACTGCTGGGTCTGGCCGCAGCGCACCGCACGGGTGTCGTGCACCGTGACTACAAGCCCGAGAACGTGCTCGTCGCGGCGGACGGCTCGTCCAAGCTGGTCGACTTCGGCATCGCGGCCCGCAGCGGCGAGACCCCGGACGTGGCGGGCACGCCCGCCTACATGGCACCGGAGCAGTGGACCGGTCTGTCCGCCTCACCCGCCACCGACGTCTACGCGGCGACGGCCACCTTCTACGAGTGCCTGACCGGGACCAAGCCCTTCGCGGGCCAGAACATCGCCGAACTCGCCGTGCAGCACATCGAGGGCCCGGTGCCCGAGGAGGGCACGCCGGAGGAGTTGCGTCCCCTGCTGCGCCGGGGGATGGCCAAGGAGCCGGCGGACCGGCCCGCGGACGCCGCGGCCTTCGTCGCGGAGCTGGAGGCCGTCGCGGGCGGCGCGTACGGGCCGGACTGGGAGGAACGCGGTCAGCGCAGGCTGGCCGCCCTGGCGGCGCTGCTGCCGCTGCTGTTCCCCTCGGCGAGGACGCAGGGGTCGCAGACCGCGCTCGCCACCACCGTGGTCGGGCCGGGTGCCCGGCGGCTCGGCCGGCAGGGACTCCTGGCGGCCGTCGGGGGCCTCGCCCTGGCGGGTCTGCTGACCTTCGCCGCGGTCGCCTCCGGCGAGGCCCCCCGGCAGACCACCGCCAACTGGTCCGGGTCCACCACCACCGCCACCGCCACCGCGGACGACGGCTCGGGCGCACCCGGCGGAACGGTCGCGCCGTCCGGCAGTCCCTCCGTGAGTTCCCCGGCGTCGGCTTCCGCGTCGGCGTCCACGACCACGACCGCCGCGGCGGGTGCCACCACCGCGGCCCCGCCGACCGGCGGCGCCACGACCACCGCTCCCACCGGCGGAACGGCCACCACGACACCGCCCGCACCGCCGACGACCACCCCGCCGCCCACGTCGGCCTCGCCCACGCCGCCCGTGACGGTCGAATCGGTGTCCGTCGCCTCGCTGTCCCAGACGGGGACGTTCGACGTGTCGGCGAGCCTCCGGGTCACCACGAGCGACCCGCGACCGGTGACGCTGACCGTCGCCTGGTACCAGGGCACCGCCAAGGGCGACCTCGGCGCACCGGACGGTACGTCGGTCTTCGACCTGAACGGGCAGACCTCGTACACGATCCCGGCACCGCACACGTTCCCGCGCACGTCGGGCTGCTGGTTCGGGGCCGTCGCGTCGACCTCCCCGGCGGCGGGCAACGGGCAGTCCACGCAGCAGATCCGCTCCACCGCGGGGCAGTGCGAGGTGATCTCGTGAGCGAGCCGCGTGACCTGACCCCGGAGGACACGAAGCGCACCTGGCGGCTCGGCCAGGAGCCGCGGGACGCCGTGCCGCCCGTCGAGGACGCCGTCCCTCCGGCGTACGCGCCACCGGCCGACGAGCGCCCGGAGCCGGGCGCGGACTACAGCGCGACCGTCCTCGCGGAGCACTGGGCCCCCGCCGCCGCGGCGCCCACGCTGCGCGAGCCCGTGCCCGCAGCGCCGGCACGCCCCGCGACCCGCAGCGAGCCGTCGCTCACCCTCCCGGACCGGGTGGACGGCGAGGTCATGCGGTTCGGCCCCGGCGTGACCCCGGCAGCCGCCGCCCGTGCCGCGAGCGTCGCGGCGGAGGTGTGGCACGGCACGCTGCGCCCGCCCGCCGTGCCCGGCACCCAGGCGGCGTCCCGGCGCCGCGGGCCGCGCCGGTACGTCCTGGCGGGCGCCGTCCTGCTCGCCGTGCTGGCCTACCTGGCGTGGCAGCGGTTCGGGCCGGTGCTCGCGGTGCGGGAGGTCACGGTGGCCGCGGTGCCCTCGGCACCGTCCTGCGACACCCGGGTGGACGTGATCGCCACCGTCCGCACCAACGGCCGCGCCGGAACGCTCACTTACCGTTGGCTGCGCAATGACGGAACGTCATCGGGGCCGTTGTACGAAAAGGTGCCGGGCGGTCGCGACACGACCCGTCTGCACCTGCTGTGGACCTTCCACGGACACGGCAGCTACGACGCGCGGGCCGAATTGCGGGTGAGCGCGCCCGGCAGCCGGTCGGCGGTGACCGCGTTCACCTACACCTGCGCCTGACACGAACAGTGACGGCACCTCGGCTCGCGGTGTTCCCCGGCTCACAACCGGACCCGGCAGGAACACGCTGAGTAACGCAATACGGAGCGCCCTTCCGCCTGCCCACAGATCGTGAATCCGTGGCCTTCGGCGTCCACGGCAACGGTATCGGTGGCCGCCCCCGGTTTCACTGCGGACCTCCGCGACCGGATCCGGCCGGAACCGCGTCGGCCATGCCCGAGTGGCAGCCCGGAGAAGATCAGCGGAGACTACGAGGAGCGACATATGGTTGTATGGCTTAAGAAGAGCTCATTAACCGAAGCATTTGGGATTTTTTGCCCCGGCATTAACCGGGGCGTGAGGACACCGGCAGTCGGCGGCTCCGACAGCCGGCGGGGCGAAACCTCCTCAAGGAGCTCAGATCGTGGACGAATCCGTCGAACTCCTGGCGCACGATTCGGGTGAACCTTCAACCACCCGGCGTGAAACCACCGGCACGGCGGCCGGTACCGAGGAGATCCTCGCCGACATGCTGGCCGGCCTGCTGGGGGTCGAGCGGGTGCCGGCCGACGGCCACTTCTTCGAGGAACTGGGCGCCGACTCCCTGGTGATGGCGCATTTCTGTGCGCGGGTCAGGAAGCACGCCGATCTGCCCGCCGTCTCCATGCGCGAGATCTACCGGTACCCCACGGTCCGCGGCCTCGCTGCGGCCCTCGCGGAGACGGACGGCCCGTCCCCGGCCGCCCCCGCCCGGGCTCCGGCCCCAGCGGCTCCCCCGGCCCTGCCGGAGCCCGTCGGCACCCCGCACCACGTTCTCTGCGGAACCCTGCAGGTGCTGTTCTTCCTCGGCTACGCCTACGTGGTGGCGCTGATAGCGACCACCGGCGCGGAGTGGACGGCCGCCGGGCACGGCCTGCTCGAGACCTACCTGCGCTCGGTGGCCTTCGGCGGTGGCGCCTTCCTGTCCCTGTGCGTCCTGCCCGTGCTCGGCAAGTGGCTGCTGGTGGGTCGCTGGAAGCCGCAGCAGATCCGCATCTGGAGCCTGGCGTACTTCCGTTTCTGGTGCGCCAAGACGCTCATGCGGATCAATCCGCTGATGCTCTTCGTGGGTTCGCCGCTCTACTCCTTCTACCTGCGGGCCCTGGGGGCGCGGATCGGCCGCGGCGTCACCGTCCTGTCGCGGCACCTGCCGGTCTGTACCGACCTGCTGACCATCGGCGACGGCACGGTGATCCGCAAGGACTCCTATCTGAGCTGCTATCGGGCGCAGTCCGGGGTGATCCAGACCGGCCCGGTCACCCTCGGGAAGGACGTCTTCGTCGGCGAGGTCACGGTGCTCGACATCGGCGTCTCCATGGGTGACGGCGCCCAGCTCGCCCACGCCTCCTCCCTGCACCGGGGCCAGTGCGTGCCGGCCGGCGAGCGCTGGCACGGCTCACCGGCGCAGCCCGGGGCGGGTGCGGACTTCATGACGGTGCCCGCCGCGGACTGCGGCGGGGCGCGCAAGACCGTGTACAGCCTCTCCCAGCTGCTGATGGCGGTGGCGCTGTACCTGCCCGCCGCGGTCGGCGGTGTGTCCCTGCTGCTGGCCGTGGTCCCGCAGTTCGCCACGCTGCTCGACCCGGGGCCCGTGGCGCTGAGCTCGTGGACGTTCTACGCCGACGCCCTGGCGGCGTCCCTCCTCTTCTTCTTCGGGGCCGCGCTGCTCGGCCTGCTCCTCGTCGTCACCCTGCCGCGGCTGCTGAACCTGCTGGTCAAACCGGACACCGTGTACTCGCTCTACGGCTTCCGCTACGGCGTCCACCGGGCCATCGGCCTGCTGACCAACCGGCGGTTCTACCGCACGCTGTTCGGTGACAGCTCGGCCATCGTCCCCTACCTGCGCCACCTCGGGTACGACCTGTCGAAGGTCGAGCAGACCGGTTCCAACTTCGGAACCGAGGTCAAGCACGAGAACCCGTACCTGAGTTCCGTGGGCAGCGGCACGATGGTCGCCGACGGACTGTCGATCATGAACGCCGAGTACTCCGGCACGTCCTTCCGCGTGACCCGGGTGTCCATCGGCGCCCACAACTTCCTGGGCAACCACATCGCCTATCCCGCGCAGGGCAGGACCGGCGAGAACTGCCTGCTCGGCACGAAGGTCATGGTGCCGCTCGACGGCGAGGTCCGGGAGAACGTCGGGCTGCTCGGGTCGCCGAGCTTCGAGATCCCGCGCACGGTGCTGCGCGACAGCCGCTTCGACGACCTCAAGAGCGGTGAGAAGTTCCACGCCCGCCTGAGGGAGAAGAACCGGCACAACGCCGTCACCATGGGCCTGCACCTGCTGATGCGGTGGCTGTTCTTCTTCGGCGTCGCCCTGATCGCGTCCTTCGCCGCCGACCTGTACGACCTGTACCCGGCGTACGGCGTCGCGGTGGTCGCCCTGGCCAACGTGGTGACGCTGGCGTTCACCGCCGCCTACCTCGTCCTCGCCGAGCGCGCGGCCACCGGCTTCCGCGGGCTCGAGCCGCTCTACTGCTCGATCTACGACCGGGCCTTCTGGCGGCACGAGCGCTACTGGAAGGTGACCGCGGCGTCGCTGTTCGTCATGTTCTTCAACGGCACGCCGCTGAAGAGCGTGATCTGGCGGCTGATGGGCGTGCGCATCGGCAAACGGGTCTTCGACGACGGCTGCTTCCTGCCGGAGCGCTCCCTGACCACCATCGGCGACGACTGCACGCTCAACGAGGGCACCGTCGTCCAGTGCCACTCCCAGGAGGACGGCACCTTCAAGTCCGACCGCATCACGCTGGGGGCCGGCTGCACGCTCGGCATCGGCGCCCTCGTCCACTACGGCGTGACGATGCACGACGGTGCCGAACTCGCCCCCGACTCCTTCCTCATGAAGGGCGAGGAAATGCCCCCGCACGCCCGGTGGGGTGGAAACCCCGCGCGGGAGATGCCGGAGGACGCTCCGGCCGCCGCGCGGAGCGCCGCCCCGGGCGGCGTCCACGCCTGCGGCAGCACCCGGATCGGCCGAGAGTAGCGCCGCGTCAGCGGTGAGTGGAGGAACGCTCCGATGAACACAGCAGCGGACACCGGCCGGGAGTTCTGGCGCGGTGTGCTCACAGCAGGCGGCTTCACCGCGATCCCCCGGTGGACCGCGGACCCGTCGCCGGGCCTCGGCGAGCACGCGGCGGCCGTCCCCGCCGACCTCGTCGCCGCACTGGACCGGCTGACCGGCGAACTCGGCGTGCCGTTCGGCTCGGTGCTGCTGGCCGCGCACGCCAAGGTGCTGGCCGCGCTCGCGGGCGAGCCCGACGTGACGACCGGCTGGGTCGCCGCCGCGGACACCCCGCCGCTGCCCTGCCGGCTGACCACCCGGCCCGCGACATGGCGGGCGCTGGCGCGGGAAGCGCACCGCGCCGCTTCGGCCGTGTCGGCGCACCAGGACGTCCCCCTCGACGCCCTGCTCCGCGAACTCGGCCGCACCGGGCCGGCGTTCGAGACCGTCCTGGACCCCACCGGCGGCGGCTCCGCCGTCGACCCCACCGGGACCACCGTGCTGTGGCTCGGTGTCACCGGGCAGGACTCGCCGCGCGGGCTGCGACTGCGCTACCGCACGGATGTGCTGGACGCGGACAGCGCCGCCCGCATCGTCGGTTACCACCTGGCCGCGCTGCGGCTGATGGCCGACGGGCCCGACGACGAGCACGGCCGGCAGAGCCTGCTCTCCCCCGCCGAACTCCACCTCCAGCTGGAAGAGATGGGCGGACCGCGTCGGGAACTGCCCCGCCGTCCCTTCCACGAGCTGTTCGAGGAGCGGGTGCGCGCGCACCCGGACGCCGTCGCCGCCGTCCACGGCGACCGGCGGTGGACCTACCGGGAGCTCAACGCCCGGGCCAACCGGCTGGGCCGGGCCCTGCTGGCACGCGGCCTGCGGCGCGAGGGCGTCGTGGCGGTGGTGACGGAACGCAACCTGGACTGGATGGCCACGGTCCTCGCGGTCCTCAAGACCGGCGGTGTCTACCTCCCCGTCGAACCGCACTTCCCGGCCGGCCGCATCGCCACCGTGCTGTCCCGCGCCGGCTGCGCGCTCGTGGTGACCGAGCCCGGCAGCACCGCCACGCTGGACCAGGCGCTGCCGGACCTGCCCGGGGTCCGCAAGATGCTGGTCGGCACCGCGTACGAGGAGGACCACGCGGGCTCCGACCTGGGCATCCCGGTCGCGCCGGACCAGCTCGCGTACATCTACTTCACCTCCGGCTCCACGGGGGAGCCCAAGGGCGCGATGTGCGAGCACGCCGGCTTCCTGAACCACCTGCTCGCCAAGATCGAGGACCTGGGGATCGCCGAGGGGCAGGTGGTCGCCCAGACCGCGCCGCAGTGCTTCGACATCTCGCTGTGGCAACTCGTCTCCGCGCTGCTGACCGGCGGCCGCACCCTCATCGTCGAGCAGGACGTGATCCTGGACGTGGACCGGTTCCTGGACCGGATCGCCGAGGGCCGGGTCGCGGTGCTCCAGGTCGTCCCGTCGTATCTGGAGGTCGTGCTGACCGCCCTCGAACGCCGGCCGCGCGACCTGCCCGACCTGCGGTGCGTGTCGGTCACCGGCGAGGCCCTGAAGAAGGAGCTGACGCAGCGCTGGTTCACGGCCCGGCCCGGGGTCACGCTGGTCAACGCGTACGGCCTGACCGAGACCTCGGACGACACCAACCACGCGGTCATGCACCGGCCTCCCGACACCGGCTGGGTCCCGCTCGGCCCGCCCGTGCGGAACGTGAGCGTGTACGTCGTCGACGAGCACCTGTCCCCCGTGCCGCTCGGCGCCCCCGGCCTGATCGTCTTCTCCGGTGTCTGTGTCGGCCGCGGCTACGTCAACGACCCCGAGCGCACCCGGCAGGCGTTCGGGGAGGACCCGCACCACCCGGGCCGCCGGCTGTACCGGGCGGGCGACTACGGCCGCTGGCACCCCGGCGGCACCCTGGAGTTCCTGGGCCGCCAGGACAGCCAGGTGAAGGTGCGCGGCTTCCGCATCGAGATCGGCGAGATCGAGAACGCCCTGGTGCGGGTGCCCGGCGTCCGCGACGGCGCGGTGGTGGTCGTGGACGGCGCGGACGGCGGCGCGCGGCTGGTCGCCTTCCACTCCGGCCCCCAGCCGGTCGAGACGGTCGCCCTGCGGGAGCGGATGGGCCGTTCCCTGCCCGCGTACATGATCCCCTCGGCCTTCCACTGGCGGGAGATCCTGCCGCTGACGGCCAACAGCAAGATCGACCGGAAGGCGCTGACCGCGCTCGCCGGGGAGCTGGACGTCCCCGAGGACGAGCGCCAGGCGCCGCGCACCCCGGCCGAGCGGAGGCTGGCGGCGGCCTGGGCGCAGGTGCTCGGCATCCCCGAGGACCGCGTCGACCGGCGCGACGACTTCTTCGAGCGCGGCGGCACCTCACTGGCCGCGGTGCGCATGGCGATCCTGCTGGACCGCGCCGTCTCGTTGAAGGACGTCACCCGCCACCCGGTGCTCGCCGACCTGGCCGGGCTCCTGGGCGCCGGGGCCACCGGCGGCTCGGCCCGGCGCTCCGGCCTGCTCCAGCAACTGAATCCGGGCGACCCGGCACGCGCCGGTGTGCTGGTCTGCTTCCCGTACGCCGGCGGCAACGCGGTCAACTTCCAGCCGATGGCCAAGGCCCTGGGCAACGGTGGTCCCGCCGTCCTCGCCGTCGAACTGCCCGGTCACGATCCGGCCGCCGACGGTGAGCCGTTCGCCCCGATGACGCAGGTCGTCGAGCAGGTGGCCGCGGAGGTCGCCGCGCGCGGCGCGGGTCCGGTCATGCTGTGGGGACACTCCTCCGGCGCCGCCTACGCGCTGGAGACCACGCGGCGGTTGCTGGAGCGCGGCGTGGCGGTCCGACGGGTCTTCCTCGCCGCGCAGTTGCTGGGCGACGCCGCCGGCCGCCGTGCCGAGGTCGCCGAGCTGACCGCGCTCGGCGACGCCGAGCTCACCCTCGGACTCAACGCGTACGGCGGCCACCCCGAACTCGGCGAGCTGGACGCCGCACGCGCCGGGCACGTCGCCGCCGCCTACCGCCACGACTGCGTGTCGGCGCACCGCTACCTCGCCCACGCCCTGGAGAAGCCGTGGGCCGCACGGCTCACGGTGCCGGTCACCGTGGTCGTCGCCGACGACGACCCGCGCATGGCGGACCACCGGCGCCGCTACCCCGAATGGCGCCTGCTGGCCGAGCACGTGGACCTCCACGAGATCGCGGGCGGGGGCCACTACTTCCTGCGCACCTGTCCCGAGGCGGCCGCGGCCGCCGTTCTGCGCGCCGTCCCCCTGCCGGCCACGTCATGACCGGCGTCCGAGAGGAGACCGACTTGTCGACCTCACCGTCCCCGCCCTCCTTGCTCGACCTGGAGCTGCGCCCGTCGGCGCCGCCCCTGCTCCAGGTCCGTCCCGCCGATGACGCCGCCGCCTGGGCGGCCGCGCACCGCGACGCGCTGCGCGGCGTCCTCGCCGAGCACGGCTCGGTCCTCGTCCGGGGCCTCGGGCTCCACGACGCGGCCGGAACCGGCGCGGTGTTCGCCCGGCTCTCCGGCGGCCTGATGACCGAGCGGGAGTCCTTCGCACCCCGGCAGTCCCACCCGGGCGGCGTGTACTCCTCGACGAAGTGGCCGCAGAACCAGCCGATGTGCATGCACCACGAACTCAGCTATGCGCTGGAGTTCCCCGGCCTGATGATGTTCGCCTGCCTCCAGGCGCCGGACGAGGGCGGCGCCACCGCGGTGGCCGACGCCACGGCCGTGCTGGACGCGCTGCCGTCCGAGCTGGTCCAGCGGTTCGAACGCGAGGGCTGGCTGCTCACCCGCAGCTACAACGACGAGATCGGCGCGACGGTCGCCGAGGCCTTCGGCACCGACGACCGCGCCGCGGTGGAGGCCTACTGCCGCGCCCACGCGATCGCGTTCGAGTGGCAGCCCGACGGCACGCTCCGCACCCGCCAGCGCCGCAGCGCGGTGGTCGGGCACCCGCTCAGCGGGCGGCGTTGCTGGTTCAACCAGATCGCCTTCCTCAACGAGTGGACGCTCGACCCCGAGGTGCGCGAGTACCTGGTGGACGTCTACGGTCCCGACGGCCTGCCGTTCAACACCCGCTTCGGCGGCGGCGACCCGGTCGGTGAGGACGTCGTGCGGCTGCTGAACGGCGTGTACGAGGCGCACACCGTCCGCGAGCCGTGGCAGTCCGGCGATCTGCTGCTCGTCGACAACATCCGTACCGCGCACAGCAGGGAGCCCTTCGCCGGGCCGCGCGAGGTGGTGGTCGGCATGGCCGACGCGGTGCGCCTGGCCGACTGCGCGCCGACGGTGGAGGTGGGTTCCTGATGACCGCCCTCGACTCCGTCGCCCCGACGCCCGGAACGGCCGCGCCCCGCGGACCGGCCGCGGTGCCGTCGTTCGCGGTGATCCCCGGCGGCCAGGTCCAGCGGGCCCTGCGGGGCCGCGAGAACGAGATCACCGAACTGGTCGGCGCCGCCTACCGGCTGCACTGCGCCGGCGACTCGGTGAACCCGCCCTCGTACTTCCTGCGCTTCCCCGACCGGCCGAGCTCCCGGATCATCGCGCTGCCCGCCTCGATCGGCGGCGACCTGCGGGTGGACGGCCTGAAGTGGATCTCCAGCTTCCCGGAGAACGTGGCGGCGGACATCCCCCGGGCCTCGGCCGTGCTGATCCTCAACGACCACGGCACCGGCTACCCGTTCGCCTGCCTGGAGAGTTCGATCATCAGCGCCACCCGGACGGCCGCGCTGGCGGCCCTCGCCGCCGACCGGCTCAGTAAGGGCCGGGCCCGCCCGGCGCGCGTGGGCTTCATCGGCACCGGGCTGATCGCCCGGTACATCCACACCTATCTGACCGGGACCGGCTGGACGTTCGACGAGGTCGGGGTGCACGACCTGTCCGCCGACAGCGCGGCGGGCTTCCAGGGCTACCTGGAGCAGTCGGGCTCGGCCGGACGCGTCACCCGGTACGACAGCGCGGAGCAGCTGATCCGCTCCAGCGACCTGGTGGTGTTCGCCACCGTCGCCGGCCGGCCGCACGTGTCCGAGCGGTCCTGGTTCGCGCACCACCCCCTGGTGCTGCACGTGTCGCTGCGCGACCTCGCGCCGGAGATCGTGCTCGACTCCTTCAACATCGTCGACGACGTCGAGCACTGCCTGAAGGCCGACACCTCGCCGCACCTGGCGGAACAGCTCACCGGCACCCGGGAGTTCCTGCACGGCACCCTCGGCGACGTCATGACCGGACGGGCCTCGGTGCCCGCGGACCAAACCATCGTCTTCTCGCCCTTCGGTCTCGGCGTGCTCGACCTCGCGGTCGGCAAGTTCGTCTACGACGAGGTGGTCCGCTCCGGGGAACTGACCGTCGTCGACGACTTCTTCCATGAACTCAGGCGGTACGGATGAGGCGACTCGTCCAGTGAGGAGGTCTATGCGTCACGCCCGGCAGAACAGATCGTCGTGCACATGAGGAGGCCGTCGTGCCAATCATTTCCGCCCCCCACGCCTTCAACGAGGCGGATCTCTATGTCGACCTGCGGTCGATCTTCGGGCGCTCGCTGTACCTGAAGTGCGAGGGATTCAACTTCGCCGGCTCGATCAAGCTCAAAGCGGCCATCGAGATGGTGGAGACAGCGGAGCAGGAGGGGCTCCTCACTCCGGAGTCGGTCCTGGTCGAGTCGTCGTCCGGAAATCTTGGCGTGGCGCTGAGCATGATCGCGGCCAGCAAGGGCTACCGGTTCCTGTGCGTCACCGATTCCCGCTGCAACCTCTCCACCAGGTTGCTGATGGAGGCCCTGGGCAGCCAGGTGCACGTCATCGCCGGGCTGGACGCCAACGGCGGCTTCCTCGGGGCGCGGCTGGACTACGTGCGCGCGCTGTGCGCTTCCGACGACCGGTACGTCTGGCTCAGCCAGTACACCAATCCCGGCAACTGGAGGGCCCACTACCGCACGACGGCGCCGCAGATCGCCCGGCAGTTCCCCGATCTGGACGTGCTCTTCGTCGGGGCCGGCACCACCGGCACCCTGATGGGCTGCGCGCGCTGGTTCCGGGAGTGGCAGCGCCCGGTGCGCATCGTCGCGGTGGACAGCGTCGGTTCGGTCACCTTCGGCGGTCCCCCCGGTCGCCGGATGATCCCCGGTCTGGGGATGGGGGTGCGGCCGCCGCTGCTCGACGAGTCCTTCGTCGACGAGGTCGTGCTCGTCGAGGAGGCCGACACGATCCGCACCTGCCACCGCATGGCCAGGAGCGGTTTCCTGTTCGGCGGCTCGACCGGGACCGTGGTCAGCGGCGCGATGGAGTGGTTCGCCCGGCAGGACGCGCCCGACGAGCTGACGGCCGCCGCCATCGCACCCGACCTCGGGGAGCGCTACCTCGACACCGTTTACCACACCAACTGGCTCCAGGCCCTCTACGGCGAGGACGTGCTCGACTCCGACGAGTCGGCCGCCGGCGCCTGGATGGCCCCCCAGCCACCGCCGGTGTCCCCCGCCCCGGACCGCCGCCGCTACAACCGGGCCGGCCGGCGGAGCACCGACCAGGAACGTCAGCCCGAGATCCGCGAGGCCGAAGCGTAGGCCCGGCCACTCAGTCCTTCCCTCCTCCCCGCCCCCAGCCGTCGGCTGGGGGCATCGGCCCGCAGGCTCCGCCGACGGCGCGCGGCCGTCCCACCGGGGCCCACCACCGGGTCGCCGGGACCGGAGCACCGCCCCACCGCCGCGCGGAAATGCGGCCGGCGCCCCGGCACGCACCCTCCCCTGACGGACCGCCTGACGGACCGCCTGACGGACCGCCGTTTCGGGCCAGGCCCGCCCCGGCGACCTGACCCGCAACGGTCACCACCGGTCCCGGCCGGATCGGAAAGCCGCCCCACCGCCACGCGGAAGCGCGGGCAGTGCCCGGCACACAGTCCACCGACCGCACGCCCGCCGGAGCAAGCCGCCCTGGCCACCCGGCCCGCGGTCAACGCTCCAGGTCCAGCAGCGTCACGCCGCATCACCGCATCACGGCGCCGGTCGATCTCCCCCGGCTCCCGGACGAATCCGCCCCGCCGCGCGGCGGGGCGGGGCGGGCCGACGGCCGCTGCCCGGCGTGCTTTCCCGACGGGTGTGCCTAGTGGTATGTCATGCCCATGACTACCCCTCGGAGAGACCCTCTCCGCTCCCCCCACTTCGCCCGCGCCCGCGCCTGCGCCGTCGCCGCCGCCGTCGCGGCGATCTCGCTCCCCGCCCTGCCCCAGGCGTCCGGCGCCACCACCGTCGTCCCGGGCGGCGCCTTGTACGTGCAGAGCGCCGTCAACGGCCTCAACGCGTCCGACAGCAGCGGCTCCCTGGCCCTGCACCGCCCCAAGGGCGACGAGGACCACCAGCAGTGGACGGCCGTGGCCGTGCCGGGTGGTCATGAACTGCGCAGCACCGACGACGCGGCCCACTGCCTCGGCCGGTCCGGCGCGGAGGCCGCGGTCGTCGCGTGCGGCGGGGCGAACGCCGTGTGGCAGGTGGCCGCGGCGGACCCGGGCGCGTACGCCCTGGGCGTCCCCGGCACCGCCGACCGCCTCGCCCTCGGCGCCGCGCCCGCAGGCGGGGTGTATCCCGAGCGTCCGCAGATCGGCGCCGACGGCCCCCTCGCCCGCTGGTACCTGACCCCCGCGCCGCTCCCCCAGGCCACGATGCCGCCCGCGGACCAGCGCACCCTCGACCAGGTCACCTTCCTGACCGCGCACAACGCGTACGCCAACGGCGTCGACGGCGGGTTCGCCCCGCCCTTCGTGAACTTCTTCCCCAACCAGTCGCGCGGCATCTCGCAGCAACTCGACGACGGCGTACGCGGCTTCATGATGGACATCCACCAGACCCCGGACGGCGCCATCCTCTGCCACGACAGCTGCACCCTGGTCAGCCGCCCCGTCGCACTGTGGGTGGACGTCCAGCGCATGGTGGACTTCCTCAAGCAGCACCCCGGAGAGTTCGCCACCGTCTTCCTGGAGGACTACGTCTCCGCCGACGTGCTGCGCGCCGAACTCGCCCGCGTCGACGGCCTCCAGGACGTCCTGTACCGCCCCGACCAGGACGGCGTCCGCGAGCACGGCTGGCCGAGGATGGCCGACCTGGCGGCCCGCGGCAAGCAGTTGATGCTCTTCACCGACCGGACCCGCGCCGCGGACTCCGGGGGCCCGACCCGCGACAGCTTCGGCGTCATGTACCAGCAGGAGTGGACCGTCGAGAACTACTGGTCGATGGGCTCGGGCGCGGGAAGCTCCGACTGGGCCTGCTACAGCCGCTGGTACGGCTCCGGGGTCAACGTCCCCCTCACCCGCGAGGAGCCCGGCTTCCACCCGCTCTTCGTCATGAACCACTTCCGGGACACGACCCTCTCCGGCACCGCCGCCACGGACAACGGCAAGCTCCTCAACCGCGTCCGGAACTTCTGCGAGCCCGCCGCCCGCAAGAAGCCCACCTACGTCGCGGTGGACCGCTACGACCTGGGCTCCCCGCAGTCCGCGGTCGACCGGCTCAACGGCTACACCGTGGTGCCGTAGCCATGGGGAGGACACTCGTACGCAGTCCCTTCGCGGCGGTGGCCGCCGCCCTCGGCACGCTCCTCGGCCTGCTGGCCCCGGTCGCCGCGGCGAGCCCCGCGGCGACCCCCGCGGCGCAGTCACCGACGGCGGCCCCCGCCGCCGCGTCCACCCCGCTCGCCGCCTCGTGGACCCCGCCGCTCAGCACCCGGGGCCGCTGGATCGTCGACGCCGACGGCAACCGCTTCAAGCTGAAGTCCGGCAACTGGCACGGCGCCAGCGGAACCTGGAACGGTTCCGGCGACGCCGCCGACCCCGCGGACCACCACGCGGGCGAGGACTCCGGCCGGATGCCGCTGGGCCTGGACCGCGCCCCGATCGCCGAGATCCTCGCCGGGTTCGGCGAACTGGGGATCAACAGCGTCCGGCTGCCGTTCTCCAACGAGATGATCCACGACACCGTCCCCGTCACCGACGCCTCCGTCGCGGCCAATCCGCAGCTGCGCGGCAGGACGCCGCTCCAGGTGTACGACACCGTCGTCCGGGCGCTCACCGACGAGGGATTCGCGGTCGTCCTCAACAACCACACCAATACCACCCGTTGGTGCTGCGGCGTGGACGGCAACGAACGCTGGAACGCGTCGCAGTCCACCGCGGCCTGGGAGGCCGACTGGCTGTTCATGGTGCGCCGTTACCGGGACAACCCCCGCGTCGTCGGCGCCGACCTGTACAACGAGGTCCGCCGCTCCGTCCTGGACGACCCCAACTGGGGCTCCGGCGACGACCACGACTGGTTCGCCGCCTCCCAGCACCTGGGCGACCGCATCCTCCAGGAGGCCGACCCCGACCTGCTGATCATCGTCGAGGGCATCAACTGGACCGGACTGCCCATCGACGGCTTCCCCCACGACCGCCCCACGCTGGAGCCCGTCCAGCGGCTGTCCCACACGCTCGTGCGGTCCGGGAAGCTGGTGTACTCCGCGCACTTCTACGGCTACACCGGCCCCCGCCACAGCGGCGCGACCGGGATCGGCGAGACCCACGACCCGCGCTACAGCGACCTCGGCCGCGACGGCCTCTACGCGGAGCTGCGCCGCCAGGCGTTCTACGTCCCCTCCACCCCCGACCAGCACTTCACCGCACCCCTGTGGATCAGCGAGTTCGGTGTCGGGGGCCGCGGCGAGACCGATGCGAGGACCCGGGCCTGGTTCGCGGACTTCACCGATTTCCTGATCCGGGCCGACGCCGACTTCGCCTACTGGCCGCTCGTCGGCTGGCATGAGAACCGCCGGGGCAACGGCTGGGCGCTGCTCCACTGGGACGCGGCCGGGCACCGCATGGGCCTGTACGACGGCGACGACTGGCGCGCCGACGCCTGGACCCGGCTGGTCGACGCCCCCTCCCGGACGGGTCGCGTCGACCCCGTCCCGCGCTGGTCCATGCTCAGCCCCGACCACGGCGACTTCGTGCAGAGCCTGCGCCTGCGCGCCCGCCCCGACTGGGACTCCGGTGCCCGCAAGGCCGCCTGCCCCGACGGCCAGCGGCTGGTGGGGCTGGCCCACACCGGCAACCGCGCCCTGTGCACCGACACCGGCGCGGGCGATCTGTGGGCGTCCTCCGGGGCGTACGAGGTCGTGACCGACGAACGGTACGTCGCGTCCGGCGGCGACTGGGCCTCCGGATACACCAAGTACCAGTGTCCGCAGGGCGACTTCATGATCGGCTACGCCGTCCGCGGCGCCGCCGTCTCCAGCGTCCTGTGCGCCGTCGCGGGCACCCCCCTCGGCTCGGGCGGCCGCACGGTGTGGTTCGACCGCGGCGACAACCGTCCCTCCTCCGCCAAGGGCGGTGACTTCGCCTACGGCAGCTACAAGGGCCAGTGCGCCGACGGCGAGTACGCGGCCGGCGTCGCCTTCACCGGCCGCGTCGGCTCCTCGCGCACACCCGATGCGGTCTATTGCCGGTCCTTGACATAGCCCTGACCAGGAAGGGTCCCGGACCACGTGCGGTCCGGGACCCCCAACTCGTCGGCGGACGTGGCGATCAGACCCTATGATCACTCCGCCCCAGTGTCCGCTGCCCCCGCGCACGCACTTCAGAAGCAGGCCCCCCGACCATGACGTCACCACCCCCCAAGACCCCCCGGCTGCTCGCCCGGGCCGCACAGACCGCGACAGCCGCGGCCGCCGTCGCGGACGTCTTCCGCACCCTGGAATTCCGGGAACACACCGTGCCCCACACGGTGTCCCAGCAGAACGAGGCGCCGCGGGACTCGGTCCTCGGCACTCAGATCTTCATCTGGCTGATGACATTGTCGGCCCTGCTCTTCCTGGTGTGGCTCGCCAGGAGCCGGCGCAACGCGCTGGAACTGTCGCCCGAGGCGAAGCTGCCCGGTGGCGGCTGGCTGATCGGCGCGTGGTTCGTCCCCGTGGTCAACCTCTTCGTCCCGTTGCGGCACGTCCTCGCCATCGCGCGTGCGAGTTCCCCGGCGTGGGACCGCAAGCGCGACACGACGCTGGTGAGCCTCTGGTGGGCGGCCTGGCTGGGGCACGGGATCGTACTCACCACGACCTTGAAGGTCGTCCCGGAGTCCATGGCCGGCCTCGTGGTCACCGAGGTCCTCATGGCCGCCGCGGCCGTGCTGCTGATCCTCGTGATCGAGCGCATCACGGCACTCCAGTCCGCCGCGCTCGACCGCCCGGCTCCCGTCCCGTCGCCCGTCGAGGTCTGACCCATGAACTCCGGATATGACATAGTCCGCGTCTTCTGCGCACCCGACGGCGGCCTCGGCAACCGCGTCGCCGTCGTCCGCGACGAGGACGCCACCGCCAACGAGCCCGAACGGGCCACCTTCGCACGGCAGTCGGGCCTGCCCGAGACGGTCTTCGTGAACGACGCCGAGCGCGGCGTCGTCGACGTCCGCATCCCCGGCCGGCAGCTGCCCTTCGCCGGCTCGGCGTCGCTCGCCGCCGCCTGGCTGCTGGACGCCCCCGAGCTGATCACCCCCGCCGGAGTGCTGGGAGTGCGGCTCGACGGCGAGTTCAACTGGGTCGAGGCCAGCCCCGAATGGGCCAGGAAGCGCACCCTGCGCCAGTACGCCTCGCCCCGCGAGGTCGACACGCTCCCTGTGCCGGCCCCCGGCGAATGGCTCTACGCCTGGGCGTGGGAGGACGAGGCCGCCGGCCGCGTACGGGCGCGCGGCTTCCCCGGCCGTCCCGCCGGTCCCGCCGAGGTCGAGGCCTCCGGCTCGGCGGCCCTCCTGCTCACCGAGCGCCTGAACCGGGCCCTCAACATCACCCAGGGCCGGGGCTCCCAGATCCTCACCGCGCCGGCACCGCACGGGTTGGTGGAGCTCGGCGGCCGTGTCCGCCTCGACCGCGCGGTCCCCGGCACCCGCCCCCGTCCGGCCATCACCCTCGGCACCTCGCCGTCCTCCCGGCGCCGCATCCACCTGCTCGACCTGTGATTCGGGCCCCCGCCCGCGCGAGCGGGCGGGGGCGCCGTCCGTCAGGTGACCTCCGTTCAGCGACGTCCTCAGGCGACGTCCGCGCTGCCCTCGCGGTAGACCTTCGCCGAGGCGATGCGCCCGTCGCGGAGCTCGTAGAAAGCGGCGATCGGGTACGACCGCACCTCTCCGCCGTAGGTCAGGGTCTCGGTCATCTGGCAGGCTGCGCGGGCGCCTTCGGCGATCACGTCCCGCAGCTCCAGGGTGGGCAGGAGCCCGCGCATCGCCTCGTCGAAGAACCCGGTCAGCGCGGCGCGACCGCGTACGGTCGTGCCACCGGTGATCCACACGACGTCGTCGGTGAAGCCGGCCAGGAGTGCTTCCAGGTCACGGGCGTTGAAGGCCCGCAGGTGCTCGCGTACGGCAGCCGCCGCGTCGGTCGTCGTCACGCGGTCAGTGTGCCAGGACCCCGCCGGGCGGGCCTGGATCAGGCGGGTCCGGCGGGGTCCGGCGGGGTCCGGCGACGCCGCCGCGGTCAGTTGACGTTGACGGCGGACCAGGCCGCGGCCACGGCCGCGTAGTCGGTGCCGGATGCGCCGTACAGGTCGGCGGCGGCCTTGAGGGTGGCGGTGCGGGCCGCCGCGTAGTTGGTTCCGGAGGTCATGTAGACCGTCAGGGCCCGGTACCAGATCTTGCCGAGCTTGTCGTGGCCGATGCCGCTCACCGTGGAGCCGTTGCAGGTGGGGCTGTTGTAGCTGACGCCGTTGACGGTCTTGGCGCCGCTGCCCTCGGCGAGCAGGTAGGCGAAGTGGTTGGCGACGCCGGAGGAGTAGTGGACGTCGAGATTGCCGACGCCGGAGCTCCAGCAGTCGGCGGAGCTGCCGTCCTTGGAGGGCTTGTCCATGAAGCGCAGCGCCGCCTTGCCGAAGCCGGGCTTCACGATGCGTTCGCCGATGAGGTAGTCGCCGGTGTCGGAGGCGTTGCCCGCGTACCACTCCACCAGCGTGCCGAAGATGTCCGAGGTGGCCTCGTTGAGGCCGCCGGACTCGCCGGAGTAGGTGAGGGCCGCGGTACGCGAGGTGACGCCGTGCGACATCTCGTGCCCGGCGACGTCGAGGGCGACCAGCGGCCCGAAGGTGGTGCCGTCGCCGTCGCCGTAGGTCATGCAGAAGCAGCTGTCGTCCCAGAAGGCGTTGTTGTAGTTGCTGCCGTAGTGGACGCGGTTGTACGAGCCCTTGCCGTCCCCGGCTATGCCGCTGCGGCCGTGGACGGCCTTGTAGTAGTCCCAGGTCTCGTCGGTGCCGTACTGCGCGTCGACGGCGGCCGTCGCGCGGTCGGACGTGGTGCCGGTGCCCCAGTGGTTGTCGGCGTCGGTGAAGAGCACGGCGGGGGCGCGGGAGAAGCAGATCCCGAAGATGCACAGGTCCGTCTTGTTCTGCGCGTCACCGGTGTAGGTGTTGCCGCGGGTCGGGTCCTTCAACTGGTAGCTGCCGCCGCTGGGGGTCGTCTCCAGGGAGACGGTGCCCCCGTAGAGGGACGTGCCGTCGCCGGCGGCGGTCTCAAGGGCGTCCCAGGCGTCGATGCGCGCGCCGGTGCGGGCGTCGGTGACGAGCACGCGCGCGGCAGGGTTGCCGAGGCTGTCCAGGCCGACGGCGGTGGTCCGCCAGGCCAGCCGCGGCGTCCCGTGCCGCGCGTAGACGACCAGCTGCGGCTTGGCCTTGGCCTGCCGGAAGGCCGTGCCGTGGTGGGCGGAGCGCAGGGCCGCGAGGCCCTTGTCCGCGGCGGCGCCCGCCCGGACGGCGGGCGTGACGCTGGGCACGGCGAGATCGGCACGGGTGGCCCGCTGCGTGCCCTCGACGGACCCGTCGGGGGCCAGGTGGACAATCATGTCGCCGCCGAGGACCGGGAGTCCGCGGTAGGTGCGGTCGTAGCGGACGTGCTGCGCGCCGTCGGTGTCGACGACGACGTCGCGGACGGTGCGCCCCTGCCCGGCCGGCAGGCTCACCGCCGCGTCGGCGCGGGCCACGGCGGTGGCGCGCGAGGGGAGGTTCCCGTGGTCCGCCGACGCGGCCGACGGCACCAGAAGGGCCGCGGTCAGCGCGGCTGTGCCGAGCGCGGCGGCGGTCGCGGTGGCTGCGCGTCTCATTGAGTGCTGCATCCTGCTCCTCGGGTCGCGGGGACGTGCGCGGAGGCGCATGCGCGGTGGGAGGTGAAACGGAGCCAGATTTAAGTGCCCATGACATTCCGCTGTCCAGAGGGCACACACAGCCCACACACGGGAACCAGCCACCCCGCACGCCCCGGTCACGCGGGCTCCGCCGCGGCCCGTCCGGCGGAGCGGCCGACGTCCGATGTGCGCCGCTGGCCGGTGGAGGCAACCGGGGACGTCCCGATCACCGGGCCGGGCCGGGCAGCCCCGTCACCGGCGGCGGCACTCGCCCCCCGTACCGGCGACCGGGCCGACGGGCCCGCGCGGCCCCCGGGGAGACCGGCTGCTCGCCTCGCCCGTGCCGGCCCCCGGCGAAGGCACCCCGGCTCAGCGTGCCGCGGCCGGCCCGTCCTCCCCGAACGACCCGTGCCGGCCCGCACCCGCGGCGAAGCGGGCCGCGCCCTCGGCCGCCTCGGCGAGCGAGATCCGGCCGTGCCGCAGTTCCGCGGCGAGGGCCGCGCCCTCCTGGAGACCCTCGGCGTCCAGCACGGCCTGCCGGTCGTGCCGTACGCAGGTCTGCGGGAACGCCGCGATCTCCGACGCCAGCCGCTCGGCCGCCTCGCGCGCGCCGCCCGCCGGGACGACCCGGTTGACCAGGCCCATGGTGTAGGCCTCGGCCGCGTCGACCGGACGCCCCGTCAGGATGAGGTCCATCGCCCGGGAGGTCCCGATGAGCCGCGGCAGCCGCACCGTGCCGCCGTCGATCAGCGGCACCCCCCAGCGCCGGCAGAACACCCCGAGCACCGCGTCCTCCTCCGCGACCCGCAGGTCGCACCAGAGGGCGAGTTCCAGGCCGCCGGCCACCGCGTGACCGGAGATCGCCGCGATGACCGGCTTGCCCAGCCGCATCCGGGTCGGGCCCATCGGGCCGTCGCCCCCGTCCCTCACCTCGGTCACCTCGTTGCCCCGCGGGGTGCCGATGGCCTTGAGGTCGGCACCCGCGCAGAAGGTGCCACCCTCCCCCCACAGCACGGCGACCGAGGCTCCGGGATCGGCGTCGAACTCACGGAAGGCGGAGGCCAGTTCCCGTGCGGTCGGACCGTCCACGGCGTTGCGTGCCCCGGGGCGGGAGAGCACCATCGTGGTGACGGGTCCGCTGCGCTCCACACGTACGGCCATGGCCACTTCCCTCCGCCGCCGGTCACCTCTGCCGGTTCACGCGAGGTTATCCCCGTGGGTCAGCGTCTCCCAGGCCACGAACAGGTTGTTGCTGCCGGCCGGCCGCTGCGACTCGGTCAGCGCCTGGGTGTTGGTCATGGCGTAGCCGAGGCGGTTGTGGATCGCGTTGTAGCCGACCTCGGTCACCGGCCCGAGCCCGAGGTTGAGGTGCCCGCCGCACAGCCACGAGGGCACGGCCTCACCGCGCTGGTACTTCGACTGGAAGCCGAGCGCCTGCCGCAGCCGTTCGCCGACCTGCGGGTACAGGTCCTGGCCCTGGATGCGGCTGGTCTCGGCGACGTGCGAGATCGCGGAGATGCCGTATCCGGTGTGGGTGAAGTCCCGGCAGGTCTCCTGGGTCAGGCCGGTCACGAAGGTGGACTGGCCCTGCCAGTAGCCGACGATCTCGTCCCGGGTGTCGAGCCCGCTGCCGGGCACGGTCTTCGGCAGCGCGCCGTCGGTGTCCAGGTAGACGTAGGCCGCGACACGGTTGAGGTAGCGGGTGACGGCCTTGTCGTAGGAGGCCTTGTCGTCGAGGAAGACGGAGATGCCGACGGCGGCCTCCATCATGCTCAGCTCCCAGTTGCCGTTGCTCTTGGAGCCGTTGATGACCTCGGGGAGGTAGACGGTGCGCAGCATGGTGGCGAACCGGTTCACGTTCGGCCAGTTGCCGTACGAGTAGCGGATGATCTCCGCGGCCCTCGGCCACACCGAGCCGGCCCAGCCGGTCTGCAGCGGGGCGTTGCTGTTGGTGTGGTCGGTGATGGTGGCCGACCAGGCGTCCATGAGCTGGATCGCCTTCTGCGCGTACCTGCTGTCGCGGGTGATGTACCACGCCAGCGCGTTGGTGTAGGCCGCGATCGCGTCCTCGCGCTCGTCGGTGCAACCGTAGTTGGGGTTGGAGTACGAGCCGCACTCGACCACCGCGCGCGGCTTGGGGTTCCGCGACTGCGAGGCGTAGGACGACGCCATCATCTGGTCGTACGCGGCCTTCCACGGCTGCGCTCCGGCCTGGACCTTGCCGCGCACGAAGTCGAGTTGGGACTGGCTGACCAGGACACCGGGGTGCGTGAAGGCGGCCGGAGCCGCCGAGGCGCGACCGGTGCCGGGTACCGCCGACAGCAGGGCGGCGACGAGGGCCGCGCTGAGGGCGAGGACGGACTTGGACAGGATGCCGCGTGTTCTGTGGGACATGTGGGGGACGCCTTCCCAGGAGACGGCACGTTCACAAGGGTGAACAAGGGACTCACCCGTGAACGATGCGATTGACGGATGACGGTAGGACTAGACCAATGCCGCGTCAACCCCCCTTGAACCAGAGGGGATTGCCATGCCATGCCTGGGCGGGCGGACAAAAGAATCAGGGGCGGCCGACTCCGTCCCACGAGTCGGCCGCCCCTCACAGGGTTCTCCCCCACGGTGAACCCCGTGGCTTTCGGGTCACACCTTCGCCGTCACCGCCTTCTCGACGGCCCGTCAGAAGGCGAAGACACCGTGCGTGTCACTGCCGCGCAGCATGCACGCGTTGCCGAACGCGCGGCTGAAGGTGACACGACGGCCTTCCCAGACCCCGTCCGCGGTGACGACGACCGGGTCCCAGATGCGGGTGCAGTTCGCACCCGGGGAGTCGGCGGTCAGCGCCGTGAAGTCACCCTGCACCGCCCTGAGTTCCGCACAGGCGGACGCCGGGTCCGGGTGGTCGCCGTACGGGGTCGGGCTGCACCGCAGCACCACCGTGCGCTGCATCGTCGCCGTGGCCGGATCCTCGCCCTTGCCCACGGACAGCACCACGGCGGAAGGTGCGTACAGACTCGCCGCACCCGCCGGCCGCGCCTCGGCGGTGCCGGCCGCCACTCCGGCCGAACCCACCGCCGCCACCAGGGCCAGACAGGCACTCACCGCACTGAACCGCATAGCGAACACTCCTTCGGCTCTCGCTCCGGTAATCGGACGTCCCGGAGTCTTGTGCATCGGACACGTCCGCGTCACATCGCTCCGCGACTTTCAGTCACCGATTGTTCACACTGTGCACTATCCGTTGTGTCGCACTTGGGGCGGGGCTGGGCGTCCGGTGAAAGGACTCAGCGGAGCCGCGGACTGGGTGAAAGTGCCTTCACGGCCCGACACATCATCTCTACATCGGCCGGAAAGCAGCGGGCCGCCACCGCGTTTCGTACGCGATGACGGCCCGATGGAGCAATGAACGGCGCGGCCCGCGGTGGCCGCGGGCGCGGCGTCAGCCGCTGTAGCCCGCGAAGATCTTCGAGAACTCGTACGGCGACTGCGCGATGTTGGTGCACATGTAGAGCGCGCCGTTGCAGGCGTTGCGGTCCCGCGTCATCTCCCAGAAGGCCAGCATCCCGAGGTGCTTGCCCTGGGCGAAGCCGACCAGCTGCCGCGCGTCGGCCTGGTCGTAGATGTGGCCGTCGTCGTTCTGGCCGAGCATCGGCGTGACCCCGGTCATGGCCCACACCTGAGCGTCGGTCTTGCCCGGATACAGGGTCTTGAGCTGCGCGAAGGTGTTGTTGGCGGCCTGGACCGCGGCGTCGCCGTAGTCGGTGGAGCGGTAGTAGTCCATCGCCATGATGTTGACGACGTCCAGGGTGACGCCCGCGTCCCGGGCGGAGCGCACGACGGCCAGTCCGTCGTCCGTCAGCCCCTCGGGCAGCGCGGGCAGGGTCAGCGAGATCCGCAGCCCGGGGTGGGCCTGCTGCAGCCGGGCCAGCGCCTGGGAGCGGCGGGCGACGGAGGCCGGGTCGGCGGTGGCCGCGCCCTCGATGTCGAAGTCGGCGTAGGTCAGGCCGTAGGCGTTCACCACGGCGTTGTACTCGGTGTACAGCGCGTCGACCGTCCCGCACGCCTGGGCCAGTTCGATGCCGGAGGCGCCGCCGAAGGAGATCTTGACGTCACCGCCGGCCGCGCGGATGGCGTCGATCTGGTCCTTGCCCCACGCCGCGCGCGGGTCGTACGCGTTGAACCACATCGCCTTGCAGGAGGAGGCGGTGATGAAGGCCATGGTGAAGCTCTTCAGTCCGCTCGCCGAGGACATGGCGGTCAGGCTGGGCGTCGGCCAGGCACCCATGTCGACGTAGGGGGCGGTCCTGACGCCGCCGGGCGGCGGGTTGGTGCCCCCGCCGGAGGTGGTCGTCCCGCTGACGGCGGTGCTGTACGCGGAGGTGTTGCCGGCCGCGTCCTTGGCCCGCACCCGGAAGGCGTAGGCGGTGCTCGCCGAGAGCCCGGTGGCGGTGTACGAGGTACCGGTCACCGCGACGGGCGTGCCGCCGTCGCGCGAGACCTCGTAGCCGGCAACGCTGCCGGAGTCGTCCGTGGAGGCGGTCCAGCGCACGGTGAGGGACGAACTCGTCGCCGAGCCGACGGTCACACCGGACGGGACGCTGGGCGCGGTGGTGTCGTTGCCCCCACCGCCGCCGGTACAGGAGCCGCCGTTGAGCTTGCAGCCGGTGGGCGCGCCGGTGCCGGTGGAGACCCAGCCGAAGGCGGCGGTCGCGCCGGGGGCCAGAGTGCCGTTGTAGTCGCGGTTCTTGAAGGTGTAGTGGCTGCCGCTCTGGGTGAGCAGCGTGTCCCAGTAGGAGCCGACGGAGGTACCGGAGGGCAGGTCGAATTCGACGGTCCATCCGCTGAGCGTGGTGGTGCCGCCGTTGGTGATCGTGTACTGCCCCTGGTAACCGGTGTCCCAGGTCGACGTCTTCACGAAGGCCGCGGTCGGGGTGGCCGCGGCGGCGGGCGGGGCGAGGAGCAGGACGAGCGCTCCGACGAGCGCGGTGACCAGGGCCAGAGTTCTTCGCATCCATGCCTCCACAGGCGGGAACAGGCGCAGATTTGGTCTGTACCAAAGCATCTGGTATAGACCTATCGACTTGATGCGTCCGCGTCAATAGCCGGTTCTGGCCGATCGGGTGACGCCCCGGCCGGGCCGCACCGGGCGGCGGCCGCCCGGCGGGCATCATCGGCTGCGAAGAGTCCTGGCGCTCCCCGACCGTGCCGGGTGGCCGGGAGGTACAGATGCACATCCTGTTGGTGGCTTCGGCGTTCAACAGCCTGACCCAGCGCGCCCTGGTGGAACTCACCGAACTGGGTCACAGCGTCGCCGTCGAGGTGACCCCGGACGGCGCAGCGGTGCGCGCGGCGGTGGCCCGGTACGAGCCGGAACTCGTCCTCGCGCCGATGCTCAAGGCGGCGATCCCGCCGGACGTCTGCGCCGCCCGCACCTGCCTGGTCGTCCACCCCGGACCGCCCGGCGACCGGGGCCCCGCCTCGCTGGACCGGGCGATCCAGGAGGGCGCCGCCGAGTGGGGCGTGACGGTCCTCCAGGCGGAGGCCGAGATGGACGCCGGGGCGGTCTGGGCCTCCGTGGGCTGCGCCGTTCCGCCCGTCGGCAAGAGCGACCTGTACCGCGGCGAGATCTCCGACGCCGCCATGGAGGCCGTTCTGCTGGCGGTCGACCGCGTCGCCTCCGGCGCCTACCTCCCGAGGCCGCAGACCGACGCGGCGGTCCGCCCGCACATCCGCGCCCGGCCGGCCGTCACCCAGGACGAGCGGCGCGTCGACTGGGCCCACGACACCACCGGGACCGTCCTGCGCAAGCTCCGCGCCGCCGACTCCCGGCCCGGCGTGCTGGACGAACTGCTCGGCGCCCGCTGGTTCCTGCACGGCGGCCACCCCGAGCAGCGGCTGCGCGGCGAGCCCGGGCGGCTGCTGGCCACCCGGGCGGGCGCGGTGTGCCGGGCGACGTCGGACGGCGCGGTGTGGATCCCGCGGCTGCGGGCCCGCCGCACCCCCGGCGGCCCGGGCACCTTCGCCCTGCCCGCGGTCACCGCGCTCGGCGCACTGCTGCCGGACCTCCCCGAGGTCCCCGCCCGGGACGCGGACGAGGACGACTGGGCCGACATCCGCTACCGCGAGCAGGGGGCCGCGGGTGTGCTCTCGTTCTCGATCCCGGGCGGCGCCATGTCCACCGACGTCTGCCGCCGCCTGCTGACGGCATACCGGCGCGCCTGCGCCCGGCCCACCTCGGTGCTGGTGCTGGGCGGTGGCCGGGACGTGTTCTCCAACGGCATCGACCTCAAGACGATCGAGGCCGCCGCGGACCCCGCCGCGGAGTCCTGGGCCAACATCACGGCCATGAACGACCTCGTCGAGGCGGTCCTCACCACCACCGACCGCCTCGTCGTCGCCGCGCTGGGCGGCAACGCGGGCGCCGGCGGCGTGATGCTCGCCCTCGCCGCGGACGAGGTCTGGTGCCGCCAGGGCGTGGTGCTCAACCCGCACTACCGCCTGATGGGCCTGTACGGATCGGAGTACTGGACCTACTCCCTGCCCCGCCGTGTCGGAACCGGCACGGCGCGACGGCTCACCGAACGGGCCATGCCGGTCGGCGCCACGGAGGCGATGCGGCTCGGCCTGGTGGACCGGCTGCTGATGTGCGGACCACGGGACTTCGCCGCCGATGTGCGCCGGCTGGCCGCCCGCCTGGCCGGCACCGCCGCCGCCCAGGCCCGCATCGCCGCCAAGAAGGCCGACCTCGAACGCCGCGAGGCGGTCCAGCCCCTGTCCGCCTACCGCGACGCCGAGCTCGCCCGCATGCGCGCCACCTTCTCCGACCCCGAGGCCCCCTACCACGCCCTGCGCGCCGCCTTCGTCCGCAGCCGTCCCTCCCCCGGATGCGGCACGGCGTGAGGAGCTATCGCTTCAGCCTCGAGAAGGTCGGCGGTACCTTCACCAGCACGCTCACGACGGTCAACGGCAACCCTGGACTCGTCCTGCGCCTCGACGGCGTGATCGACGGCTTCATGGCCGTACGCGTCGAGAACGGCCGGGTCACCGGGCTCTACTACGTCCGCAACCCCGAGGAGCTCACCTGCATCGAGTCCGAGACACCCCTCACCTCCCGCTGACCGCCCGAGCTGCCGGCCTCGGACCCCGGCGTTCCCCTCTCCGCTCATGTCGACCGCCGGACGCGTGGTCGGTCGGAGCGGTGAAGGCCCTGGGCGCGCGGCGTGTATGTCAGTGGACCCCGCCGTCCTGCCGGCGCCTCTCACCCCCGCAGCGTCAACGCGGTGTAGGCGGCTTCCGCATGGCGGGGGTCCGGGGTGTCCGCGGGGGCCTGGGCGAGGAAGTGGTGCGGGGTGCCGTCGAAGCGGATGCGCCCCTCGGAGAGCACGGTGACGCGGTCGGCCTCTCCGGCCAGGTCCGCCACGTCGTGGGTCGACATCAGGACGCTGAGACCGCCGGCGCCCAAGGCGGCACCCAGCATGTCGCGGAAGACGCGCCGCTGGGTGGGGTCCATGCCCGCCGTCGGCTCGTCCAGGAGCAGGACCCGGGAGTCGTGCACCAGGGCGGCGGCGACTCCGACGCGGCGCAGTTGACCTCCGGAGAGGTTCTTCACCCGGTCCCCCGCTTGGTCCTGGAGGCCCACCCTGGAGAGCGCGTCCAGCGCACGGTCCCAGGCGTCCCCGCGGTTCATGCCCTTCAACCAGCCCGTGTAGGCGACCTGCTCCCTGGCGGTCAGCCCCGCCATGGGGGTGACCTGCTGTGGCATCCACGAGACGCGCCGACGGTATTCGCGCGCCGTCGAAGCGATCGCGTCCCAGGAGATGCGGCCGGACTGCGGCCGGATCACGGAGGCCCCGAGTCGCAGGAGCGTGGACTTTCCGGCGCCGTTCGGCCCGAGGAGGACGGTGAGGCCTTCCTGAAGCTCGTACGAGAAGTCCGCCAGCACCGGCCGGTTGCGGCGCTTGTAGCGGTAGGTGCAGTCGGTGAACGTGAGGCTCATGGGCGCTGTCCTTGCCGAGTCGTCGTGCAGTGGTCGAGTCCGGCGCCGAGGAGCAGGGCAGCCACGGCGGCGACCGCGGCGGTGAACGATCGCCCCCGGGGTCACCCGGGAGAACTCCCCCACGCACCGGAGTGCCTCCATGCCGGGCCACGCAAGCGTTCACAGAGGCCGCCCAGCGAACCGGACCGAAAAACAGATCACCGGATTGGCCCCCTTCAACATCCCGCTCCGGCGAGCCAGTCGCTATCAAGGGGAGGAGATGCCGTTATGTGGCATTTGCCGCTCTCTGAGGAGGCATCCCCATGGATGCGACTGCTGCGACCACGAACGCCGCCGCCCCCACCCCGGCCGACGACGAGGCGCCGATCCACATTCTCTGGATCAACGCCGGGCTCAGCTGCGACGGCGACTCCGTGTCGCTCACCGCCGCGACGCTGCCCAGCATCGAGGAGATCGCCCTCGGCGGGCTCCCCGGCCTGCCGAAGATCGCCGTGCACTGGCCGCTGATCGACTTCGAGTGCGGTCCGGTCCAGGGCGCCGACAACTTCATCGAGTGGTTCTTCAAGGCCGAGCGCGGCGAGATCGACCCCTTCGTGCTGGTCGTCGAGGGGTCCATCCCCAATGAGTCGATCAAGGCCGAGGGCTACTGGTGCGGTTTCGGCGACAACCCGGAGACGGGCCAGCCGATCACCACCAGCGAGTGGATCGACCGCCTGGCGCCCAAGGCCCTGGCCGTGGTCGCCATCGGCACCTGCGCCACGTACGGCGGCATCCACGCCATGGAGGGCAACCCGACCGGCGCCATGGGCGTGCCCGACTACCTGGGCTGGGAGTGGAAGTCCAAGGCGGGCATCCCGATCGTCTGCGTGCCCGGGTGCCCGATCCAGCCGGACAACTTCGCGGAGACGCTGACGTACCTGCTCTACCAGGCGGCCGGCTCCGCGCCGATGATCCCGCTGGACGACAAGCTGCGCCCGGCCTGGCTGTTCGGCGCGACCGTCCACGAGGGCTGCGACCGGGCCGGCTACTACGAGCAGGGCCAGTTCGCCGACCGCTACGACTCCCCGCAGTGCCTGGTGAAGATCGGCTGCTGGGGCCCGGTGGTCAAGTGCAACGTCCCCAAGCGCGGCTGGATGGACGGCGTCGGCGGCTGCCCCAACGTCGGCGGCATCTGCATCGCGTGCACCATGCCGGGCTTCCCGGACATGTTCATGCCGTTCATGGACGAACCGCCCGGCGCACGGCTGTCCAGCACCGCCAGCGGCGTGTACGGCGCGGCGATCCGCAGGCTCCGCTCCATGACGGCCAAGACCGTCGACCACGAGCCCAAGTGGCGCCACACCGGCCGCAAGCTCACCACCGGTTACAAGGCGCCCTGGTGACCCCAGGGCACCGCACCGGCCACCGACCCCGGCACTGACCCCGGCCGCCGACCCCGGCCTCCCCCGCTTGACGAAGGGCACGCAGAACCATGGCTCCGAAGACGAAGACGGCCGGAGACGGCAGTGGCCTGATGGAGATGTCCTGGGATCCGATCACCCGGATCGTGGGCAGCCTCGGCATCCACACGAAGATCGACTTCAAGCAGAAGCGGGTCGCCGAGTGCTACAGCACCTCGTCGGTCTTCCGCGGCTACAGCGTCTTCATGCGGGGCAAGGACCCGCGCGACGCGCACTTCATCACCAGCCGCATCTGCGGCATCTGCGGTGACAACCACGCGACCTGCTCGGTGTACGCGCAGAACATGGCGTACGGCGTCAAGCCGCCGCACCTCGGCGAGTGGATCATCAACCTCGGCGAGGCCGCGGAGTTCATGTTCGACCACAACATCTTCCAGGAGAACCTGGTCGGGGTCGACTACTGCGAGAAGATGGTCCGCGAGACCAACCCGGGCGTCCTGGAGCTGGCCGAGCGCACCGAGGCGCCGCACGCCGCGGAGCACGGCTACCGCACCATCGCGGACATCATGCGCTCGCTCAACCCGCTGGAGGGCGAGTTCTACCGCGAGGCGCTCCAAGTGAGCCGCTACACGCGGGAGATGTTCTGCCTGATGGAGGGCCGGCACGTCCACCCCTCCACGCTGTACGCAGGCGGCGTCGGCACCATCGCGTCGGTCCAGCTGTTCACCGACTACCTCACCCGGCTGATGCGGTACGTCGAATTCATGAAGCGGGTCGTGCCGCTCCACGACGACCTCTTCGACTTCTTCTACGAGGCCCTGCCCGGCTACGAGGAGGTCGGCCGCCGCCGCATCATGCTCGGCTGCTGGGGCGCCTTCAACGACCCGGAGTACTGCGACTTCACCTACGCCAACATGACCGACTGGGGCCGGCGGATGTTCGTCTCCCCCGGCATCGTCGTGGACGGCAAGCTGGTCACCAACGACCTGACGAACATCAACCTCGGCATCCGGATCCTCCTGGGCAGCTCGTACTACCAGGACTGGGAGGGCCAGGAGCAGTTCGTCACGCACGACCCGCTCGGCAACCCGGTCGACCCGCGCCACCCGTGGAACCAGCACACCATCCCGGCGCCGCAGAAGCGGGACTTCGACGACAAGTACAGCTGGGTCATGTCGCCGCGCTGGTTCGACGGCCAGGAGCACCTGGCCCTCGACACCGGCGGCGGCCCGCTGGCCCGCCTGTGGTCGACGGCGCTCAACGGGCTGGTCGACATCGGCTATGTGAAGGCCACCGGGCACAGTGTGGTCATCAACCTGCCCAAGACGCTGACCAAGCCGGAGACCACCTTCGAGTGGAAGATCCCGCAGTGGAGCAACGCCCTGGAGCGCAACCGGGCACGGACCTACTTCCAGGCCTACGCCGCCGCCTGCGCCCTGCACTTCACGGAGAAGGCGCTGGAGGAGGTCCGCGCGGGCCGCACCCAGACCTGGGAGAAGTTCGAGGTCCCCGAGGAGAGCATCGGCGTGGGCTTCACCGAGGCGGTGCGCGGCGTGCTCTCGCACCACATGGTGATCCGCGGCGGCAAGATCGCCAACTACCACCCGTACCCGCCCACGCCCTGGAACGCGAGCGTGCGCGACACCTACGGCACGCCCGGCCCCTACGAGGACGCGGTGCAGAACACCCCGATCTTCGAGGAGAACTCCCCGGAGAACTTCAAGGGCATCGACATCATGCGCGCCGTGCGCAGCTTCGACCCCTGTCTGCCGTGCGGTGTCCACATGTACGTCGGCGGCGGCCGCACCGTGGAGAAGCTGCACGTCCCCACCGGCCTGAGCGGCATGGCCGGATGAGCGCGGAGCGGACCGCGCGGCGGATCGAGGAGATCCTGGACGGCCTCGCCGCCTCGGGCGACGGCGAGGCCGCGGCCGCCGCCGAGGAACTGGTGCGCACGCTCATGGAGTTCTACGGGGCGGGCCTGGCCCGCGCCGTGGAACTCCTGGAGAAGCGCGGCACCGACCCCATGGCCGCGCTGCTGGCGGACGAGGTGGTGGCGGGCCTGCTCGTCCTGCACGACCTGCACCCCGAGGACACCCTCACGCGGGCCGGGCGCGCGGTCCACGCCGCCCGGGCCGGCACCTCGGTGGACATCGAGCACTTCGACCCCGACAGCGGCACGCTGCGGCTGGCCGCCCGCGAGGGCGGCGGCTGCGGCTGCCCGAGCACCATGGACGCCACCCGGCAGCGCATCGAGGCCGCGCTGTCCTGCTGGGCGCCCGAGGTGACCGCGGTCGAGCTGCCGCATGCCGGTCCCGCCGCGCGGGAACCCGCCCTGCTCCAGATCGGCACCCGCCCGCCGGGGGCGCCGTGAACCCGCAGTCCCCACCCGCGGCGGGGCTGCGCCGCTTCGTCGCCCCGCGCCCGGCCGCACCCGAACGGTGCGAGCTGTGCGGGGAGACGCTGACCGGTCCCCACCGGCACCTGGTGGACGTCGGCCGGCGCGCGCTGGCGTGCGCCTGCACGCCCTGCTCGCTGCTCTTCGACCGGCCGGGCGCCGGCGGCGGCCGTTTCGCCTCCGTGCCCGACCGCTATCTCTCCGACCCCGGCTCGGTGCCGGACGCCGTGGCCTGGCAGCGGCTGCGCATCCCGGTGTCGGTGGCCTTCTTCTTCCACAACGCCTCCCTCGACCGGCCCGTCGTGCTCTACCCCAGCCCGGCGGGCGCCACCGAGAGCGACGTGGACCCGGGCACCTGGGAGGCCGTGTTCGGCGACTCGCCACTGGCGCGCGCGCTGCGACCGGATGTGGAGACGCTGCTGGTGCGCCGCGAGGGCGACGGCGGCGAGTGCTACCTGACGCCGGTCGACCGCGCGTACGAACTGGTCGGCCGGCTGCGGCTGACCTGGCAGGGCTTCGACGGCGGGCCCGGGGCGCGCGCCGAGCTCGCCGCCTTCTTCGACGACCTACGACAGCGGGCGGCCGCCGTGCCGCGGGAAGGGAACCGGTCGTGACCGACCTGGGCTTCACGTGCACGGGCGTACGGGCCGATCCGTACGCCGCCGGACCGACGCTCGTCTTCCGGCTGCGGATCACCGCCTCCGGCGGGGAGCGGGTGCACGCGATCGCACTGCGCTGCCAGTTGCGCATCGAGCCGGCACAGCGCGGGTACACACCGGCCGAGGCCGAGGGCCTGGACGACCTGTTCGGCGGGCCCGAACGCTGGGGCACCACGCTGCAACCGCTCCAGTTCGCCCAGGTGCCGGTGATGGTGCCCGGCTTCACCGGCGAGGTCGAGGTCGATCTGCCGGTGCCGTGCACCTACGACATGGACATCGCCTCCGCCAAGTACTTCGACGCACTGGAGGAGGGCGAGGCACCGCTGCTGATGCTGTTCTCCGGCACCGCCTTCCTCGGACCCGGCGGATTCCAGGTGCTGCCCGTGCCCTGGCACAAGGAGGCCACGTGCCGCCTTCCGGTGGCGGTGTGGCGGGAGACGATCGACGCGCACTTCCCCGGCTGCGGCTGGATCCGGCTGCCGCGCGGCTCCATGGACGCGTTGCGGTCCTTCCGCAGCCGGCACGCGCTGCCGTCCTGGGAGGCCACCGTGGAGGCCCTGCTCGCCGGAGCGGCACGGTGACGGCCGGCGCCGCGGAGGCGGCGGGGACCGCGGGGACGGCCGAACGCTTCGGCACCGCCCGCAAGGTGGCCGACGCCGTGCTCTTCGAGGGCTACGTCCTCTACCCGTACCGGGCGTCGTCGGCGAAGAACCGCATGCGCTGGCAGTTCGGCGTGCTCGTGCCCCCGGCGTGGGCGGCCGCGTCGGGCGAACCCGCCGCGCAGCGCACGGAACTCCTCATGGAGCCGCGCGCGGACGCCGTGCTCCACGCCGAGCTGCGCTTCCTGCACGCCCAGCGGCGCACCGTCCGGCGCCTGCTGCCCGACGGGTCGTACCAGCCGGTGGAGGCGCTGGAACTGCCCGACCGGGTCCTGGTGCCCTGGGACGAGGGGTTCGAAGAGCGCGTCGAACTGAAGGCCGGCGTGGCCGAGTTGACCGCGGGCGGCATTACACTCCCGTTCACCCTGCCCGCGGCCGAGACCACCGAGCCGGTCGAGGGCGAGGGCGGCGCGCCTGTCGGCGCGGTCGTCCGGCGCCGCGAGGCGCTGGAAGGCGTGGTCCGGATCTCCGCGGAGGAACTGCCGGGCCCCTACCGGGTCCTGCGGCTGACCGCCGTCGTGGAGAACACCGGCCCGGGCACCGCGAACCGGCGCGAGGACGCCCTCGCGCACTCGCTGGTGTCGGCACACCTGATGCTCGGGCTGACCGCGGGCTCGTTCGTCTCCATGACCGATCCGCCGCAGTGGGCGCGCGGAGCCGTCGCGGAGTGCCGCAACGAGCAGACGTGGCCGGTGCTGGCGGGCGACGACGGTGCCGCCGACGTGGTGCTGTCCTCCCCCATCATCCTGGAGGACCATCCGCGCATCGCCCCGGAGAGCGCCGGCGCGATGTACGACGCCACCGAGATCGACGAGATCCTGGCCCTGCGCACCGCCGCCCTCACCGACGAGGAGAAGCGGCACGCCAGGGGCACCGACGACCGCGCCGCCGCCGTCATCGACCTGGCGGAGACCATGCCGCCGGAGGTGATGGAGCGTCTGCACGGGGCCGTACGGGCGCTGCGCGAGGTCACCGGGCCGGACCCGGTGCCGTCCGTGACCGCGCCGGACACGCCCTGGTGGGACCCGGGCGCCGACGCCTCGGTGGACCCGGCGCGCGACCGCGTGGTGATCGAGGGCGCGTCCGTCGGCGCGGGCAGCCGGGTCGTGCTGCGCCCCGGCAAGCGGCGCACCGACGCCCAGGACCTGTTCCTGCACGGGCGCGGGGCGCTGGTGGAGGCGGTGCTGCACGACGTGGACGGCGGGGTGCACCTCGCGGTCACCGTGATCGGCGACCCGGGCGCGGAACTCCGGCGCCAGCAGGGGCGGTTCCTGTACTTCCAGCCCGACGAACTGGCCCCGGCGGAGGAGGCGTGAGCGGCGGGGGCGTGAGCGGCGGCGTGCTGGTCGCCGGCATCGGCAACATCTTCCTGGGCGACGACGGCTTCGGCGTCGAGGTCGTACGGCGGCTGGCCGGGCACCCGCTGCCGGAGGGCGCCGAGCTCACCGACACCGGCGTCCGCGGGGTGCACCTGGCGTACCGGCTGCTGGACGGCTACCGCTGCGTGGTCCTGGTCGACGCCGTGCCGGGGGGCGAGCCGCCCGGCACCCTGCGGCTGATCGAGGTGCCGCCGCAGCCGGCGGCCGACCCCGCGCAGCCGCCGGTCGTCGACGGCCACCGCATGACGCCGGACGCCGTCCTGGCCCTGCTGGACACCCTCAGCGCCGGCACGGGCGCGGGCAGCCGTCCCACGCGCGTGCTGGTCGTGGGCTGCGAACCGGCCTGCCTGGACGAGGGCATCGGCCTCAGCGCACCCGTCGCCGCCGCCGTGGACGAGGCCGTGGGCCTCGTGCTCCGGGTCGTCGGGGAGGAGTGCGCGCGGGCCGGAAGTCCGCGTACGGCGAGCGGTCCCGCGGCTCGTCCGCGGTGAGCGGATCCGGCCGAGCAGACCCCACCACGCAAACAGCGGAACCAACAGAAAGGAGCACCCGCCATGTGGAAGATCGCCCTCGGCGCGGTGGGGGCGGCCGCGGCCGTCCTCGCCATGTCCCGCGTCCTGCCCGACGTGAAGCGCTACATGCACATTCGGTCCATGTGAGGCCGAACGGGTACCCGCCGCCGGGCCGGCGGCGTGGCGGGCGGGGGGCCCGCCACGACCGGCCTCTAATGGAGCCGCGCGAGCCGGGGGTACCGCCGGGCGGCAGCCGGTGGCCCGGCCGGCGCCCCACACCGGAGATGAGACCGATGCACGAGATGTCCATCGCGATGGCGGTGGTGGAGCAGGTCGAGCAGGCCGCCGCCCGCCTGGCGGCCGACGGCGCCGTCCCGCCCGCCGTGCGGGAGGTCCGGCTGGAGGTGGGCGAACTCGCCGGCGTGCTGCCCGACTCCCTGTCCTTCTGCTTCGACCTCGCCTGCTCCGGCACCGTCCTGGAGGGCTCGTCCCTGACGGCCGGGACCGTGCCGGGCCGGGCCCGGTGCGCCCCCTGCGACCACGAGTGGCCGACCGGGATGCCCCCGCAGCTGGGCTGCCCCCGCTGCGGCGCGGGCGCGTCGGAGCTGCTGTCCGGTCGCGAACTGCGCATCACCGAAGTGCGGTGGGCCGAGCCGGTCCCACCCGGCCCGCCCGTCCCGCTGTCCGCACCACTCGCCGAGGAGCGCTGAACGCCATGTGCAAAGTCACCGACCTGCAGCAGTCCGTGCTCGCCAGGAACGACCACGGCGCCGCGCACCTGCGTGAGGACCTCGCCGCGCGCGGGACCGTCATGGTGAACCTGCTGTCCAGCCCCGGGAGCGGCAAGACCGCCCTCCTGGAGGCGGAACTGAGCCTGGCCCGCGGGCGCGGCGTGCCGGTCGCCGCGCTCACCGCCGACCTCGCCACCGAGAACGACGCGCTGCGCCTGGGCCGTTCGGGCGCGCCGGTGCGGCAGGTGCTGACCGACGGGCTGTGCCATCTGGAGTCCCGGATGGTGCGCTCGCACGTCGACGACTGGCTGCCCGGGGACACCCACCTGCTGTTCGTGGAGAACGTCGGCAACCTGGTGTGCCCGGCCTCCTACGATCTCGGCGAGTCGCTGCGCGTGGTCCTCGCCTCGGTCACCGAGGGCGAGGACAAGCCGCTGAAGTACCCCAGCGCCTTCGGACTGGCGCAGCTGGTCCTGATCACCAAGTACGACATCGCGGCGGCCGTGGACTTCGACGAGGGGGCGTTCCTCGCCAACGTCGCCCAGGTGAACCCGGGGGTCGAGGTGGTCCGCACCTCGGTGCGCGACGGTGAGGGCGTGGGTGTGCTGCTGGAGCGGGCGCTCGCGGTGCACGCCGGGGCCGCCGTCCACCGGCCCGTGATGGCGCGCACCGCCGTGGGGCACGGGCACTGATGGCCGGCCGGCCGGCCCCGGCGGCCGACGCCGCCGCGCAGCGCCGCAGGGTGCTGGTGAGGGGCGTGGTGCAAGGGGTCGGCTTCCGCCCGTTCGTCTTCGGACTGGCCCGGGAACTCGGTCTTTCGGGGCACGTCGGCAACACCGGTGAGGGCGTGGTCGCCGAGGTCGAGGGCGCCCCGGCGGCCGTCGCCGCCTTCTGCGTCCGCATCGGCACCGACGCCCCGCCGCTGGCGGTGGTCGAGTCCGTCTCGCACGCCGCGGTACCGCTCGCCGGTGGCTCGGACTTCGCCATCGCGCCCTCACGGGCGGGCGGGGGCGCCGCGCGGACACTGGTCTCCCCCGACACCGCGACCTGCGGGGCCTGCCTGGCGGAGCTCCGCGACCGGGGCGACCGCCGCTTCCGCCACCCGTTCATCACCTGCACGCACTGCGGGCCGCGCTTCACGATCGTGACCGCACTGCCCTACGACCGGGCGAACACCACGATGGCCCGGTTCCCGATGTGCGGGGCCTGCCGGGCGGAGTACGAGGACCCGGGCGACCGGCGCTTCCACGCGCAGCCGGTGTCCTGCCACGACTGCGGTCCGCGGCTGCGGCTGCTGGTGCGGCGCGGGCGCGGCACGGTGGAGGCGGCGGCGCACGATCCGCTCGGCGGCGCGCGACGGCTGCTCGCGGACGGCGCGATCCTCGCCGTGAAGGGGCTCGGCGGCTACCACCTGGCCTGCGACGCGGCGAACGACACGAGCGTACGGCTGCTGCGGACGCGCAAGAACCGGGGCGACAAGCCGTTCGCCCTGATGGCCCGGGACCTCGCGGACGTGACGCGACTGGCCCATGTGGACGCCGCGGAGCGGACGTTGCTGGCCGGGGCCCGGCGCCCCGTCGTGCTGCTGCGGCGGCGGCCCGGTACCGGCGGTGTGGCGCCGGCCGTCGCGCCGCGGGTCGCCGACCTCGGCGTCATGCTGCCGTACACCCCGGTGCACCATCTGCTGCTGGGACTGCCCGGCGACCCGCCGGGTCCCCGGCTGCTGGTGATGACCAGCGGCAACCTGGGCGGCGAACCCATCGTCACGGACGACGAGGACGCCCTGCGCCGGCTCGCGGGGCTCGCCGACGCGTGGCTCACGCACGACCGGCCGATCCATGTGCCCTGCGACGACTCGGTGGTGCGGATCTGCGACGGCGGTGAACTCCCGGTACGGCGCTCGCGCGGTTACGCGCCCTTCCCGGTGCCGCTGCCGGTGTCCGTGCTCCCGGCGCTCGCCGTCGGCGGCGACCTGAAGAACACCTTCTGTGTGGGCGAGGGGCGGCACGCCTGGATGTCGGCGCACGTCGGTGACATGGACGACCTGGAGACGCTGACCGCCTTCGGCGCCGCGGAACGGCAGCTGGAGGACATCACCGGCGTGCGGCCGGTCCTGCTGGCCGCCGACCGGCACCCGGGCTACCGGTCGCTGGGCTGGGCTCGCCGCGCGGCGGGCGGGCGTCCGCTGCGCCAGGTGCAGCACCACCACGCGCACGTCGCCGCGGCGATGGCCGAGGCGGGGCTCGACGGTACCGCGCCGGTGCTCGGTATCGCCTTCGACGGCACCGGCCACGGCGACGACGGCGCCGTCTGGGGCGGGGAGTTCCTGGTCGCCGACTACGACGGCTTCCGGCGCGCGGCCCATCTCGCCTACGTGCCGCTGCCGGGCGGGGACGCCGCGGTCCGCAGGCCCTACCGCATGGCGCTGGCGCACCTGTGGGCGGCCGGTCTGCCCTGGACGGCCGGCCTGCCGTGCGTGGCAGCCTGCCCGCAGGACGAACTCCGCCTCTTGGCGACGCAGTTGGAACGCGGCCTGGCCTGCGTCCCCACCTCCAGCATGGGCCGGCTCTTCGACGCGGTCTCCGCGCTGGCCGGGGTCTGCCAGGAGGCCGGGTACGAGGCGCAGGCGGCCGTCGAGCTGGAGGCCGCCGCGGTCGCCGCCGGCGAACTGCCCTTGCGGGGTTACGCGTTCGCGCTGCGTCCCGGCGGCGGTGCGGACGGCGCCACCGCCTGCGACGCGGGCCCGGTGCTCGCGGGCGTCGTCGCGGACCTGGGCCGCGGCGTGCCGGCGGGCGTCGTGGCGGGCCGCTTCCACCGTGCCGTGGCCGACCTCGTGCTCCGGGTGTGCGCCGCCGTACGCGACCGCGACGGCGTCGCGACGGTCGCCCTGAGCGGCGGCGTCTTCGCCAACGCGCTGCTGTCCGCCGCCTGCGCGGGCGCGCTGCGCGCGGACGGCTTCGAGGTCCTGCTCCACCGCCTGGTGCCGCCGAACGACGGCGGCCTGGCGCTCGGCCAACTCGTCGCCGCGGCCCGCGGCGACGGCCCGCGGACCCCCCACCCAGAGCGAGGAGACAGCTGATGTGCCTGGCGGTACCCGGCAAGGTGCTGGAGATCGAGGAACGTGACGGGACAAGGATGGCGACCGTCGACTTCGGCGGCGTGATCAAGGACGTGTGCCTGGAGTACCTGCCCGACCTCCAGGTCGGCGAGTACGCCATCGTCCACGTCGGCTTCGCGCTGCAGCGCCTGGACGAGGAGTCGGCGCGGCAGACGCTCGCCCTCTTCGGCAACCTGGGCCTGCTGGAGGAGGAGTTCGGCGACCCGTGGCAGCAGGCGGCGGCCGAGGCGGGCACCACCCCGTCCGGGACGGCCACAGCGGGGGTGGAGGCGGACCGGTGAAGTACATCGAGGAGTTCCAGGACCCCGCACTGGCCAAGCGGCTGCTGGACGACATCCGCGCCACCGTGACCCGGCGCTGGGCGCTGATGGAGGTCTGCGGCGGCCAGACCCACACCATCATCCGGCACGGCATCGACCAGTTGCTGCCCGAGGAGGTCGAGCTCATCCACGGGCCCGGCTGCCCGGTCTGCGTGACGCCGCTGGAGGTCATCGACAAGGCCCTGGAGATCGCCTCCCGGCCCGAAGTGATCTTCTGCTCCTTCGGCGACATGCTGCGCGTGCCCGGCACCGGCCGCGACCTGTTCCGGGTGCGCAGCGAGGGCGGCGACGTGCGGGTGGTCTACTCCCCGCTCGACGCGCTGCGGATCGCCCGGGAGAACCCCGACCGACAGGTGGTGTTCTTCGGCATCGGCTTCGAGACCACCGCCCCGCCCAACGCCATGACGGTGTACCAGGCGCGCAGGCTCGGCATCCGCAACTTCAGCCTGCTGGTCTCGCACGTCCGGGTGCCCCCCGCGATCGAGGCGATCATGCGGTCGCCGGACGTGCGGGTGCAGGCGTTCCTGGCCGCCGGGCACGTGTGCAGCGTGATGGGGACTGAGGAGTACCCGGAGCTGGCGGACGGCTTCGGCGTGCCCATCGTCGTCACCGGCTTCGAGCCGCTGGACATCCTGGAGGGGGTGCGCCGCACCGTGCGCCAGCTGGAGCGCGGCGAGCACACCGTCGAGAACGCCTACCCGCGCGCCGTCCGCCCCGAGGGCAACGCGGCGGCCAAGGCGATGCTCGCGGACGTCTTCGAGGTCACCGACCGGGCGTGGCGCGGCATCGGGGTCATCCCGGACAGCGGCTGGCGGCTCTCCCCGCGCTACCGGGAGTTCGACGCGGAGCACCGCTTCGAGGTCACCGGCATCACCACCCGGGAGCCGGCCGCCTGCCGCAGCGGCGAGGTGCTGCAGGGCCTGATCAAGCCGCACGAGTGCGAGGCGTTCGGCACCGCCTGCACCCCCCGCAATCCGCTGGGCGCCACGATGGTCTCCAGCGAGGGGGCCTGTGCCGCCTACTACCTCTACCGCCGGCTCGGCGGCACCAGCGCACCTCTGGAGGCGAGCCCCGTTGGCTGAGACCGCTGACACCCTTGCGGCACCGGACTTCTCCGGCTGGACCTGCCCCGCGCCGCTGCGCGACCAGCCCCGTGTGGTGATGGGGCACGGCGGCGGTGGGACGCTGTCGGCCGAACTCGTCCGGCACGTCTTCGCCCCGGCCTTCGGCGGGCCCGTGCTGGCCCAGCTCGCCGACTCCGCGGTGGTGCCGCTCGGCGGGGCACGGCTGGCGTTCTCCACCGACTCGTACGTGGTGCGGCCGCTGTTCTTCCCCGGCGGCAGCATCGGGGACCTGGCCGTCAACGGCACGGTCAACGACCTCGCGATGAGCGGCGCCCGTCCGGCCTTCCTGTCCTGCGGGTTCATTTTGGAGGAGGGTGTGGAGATGCCGCTGGTCGCCCGGGTCGCCGAGGCGATCGGCGCGGCCGCGCGGACCGCCGGGGTCGAGATCGTCACCGGGGACACCAAGGTCGTCGAGTCCGGCCACGGCGACGGGATCTACATCAACACCGCGGGCATCGGCCTGGTCCCCGAGGGGGTCGACATCCGGCCGCAGCGCGCGGAGCCGGGCGACGTCGTCATCGTCAGCGGGGAGATCGGCGCGCACGGCGTCGCCGTCATGAGCGTCCGCGAGGGGCTGGAGTTCGACGTCGAGATCGAGAGCGACTGCGCTCCGCTGAACGGTCTCGTCGAGGCGATGCTCGCGGTGACGACCGATCTGCATGTGCTGCGCGACCCCACCCGGGGCGGGCTCGCCGCCGCGCTCAACGAGATCGCCGCCGCCTCCGGGGTCGGCGTCGTCGTCGAGGAGCGCGCGGTGCCCGTGCCCTCCCCGGTCGCCAACGCGTGTGCGGTGCTCGGCCTGGACCCGTGGTACGCGGCGAACGAGGGCAAACTCGTGGCCTTCGTCCCCCGGGCCCATGCCGACGCGGTGCTGGCGGCTCTGCGCGCGCACCCGCTGGGGACCCGGGCGGCCGTGATCGGCGAGTGCGTCGAGGACCACGCGGGCATGGTGGTCGCGCGCACCGGACTCGGCGGCACCCGGGTGGTCGATCTTCCACTGGGCGAACAACTCCCCCGGATCTGCTGACTCCTCACCGGCGCGGCCGGGTGCGGGGGCCTGCACCCGGCCGTGCCCACCGGCAGGGGTGCGCCCGGCCGTCCGGGGCAGCAGGGATGCAGGACGCGGCCCCGCCGCACCCGACGCCCGAGGAGGACGCGATGACCTTCCAGCACCCGGTGGAACGCACCGACGAACGCGGCCGCGGCGGCCGCTTCGAGCAACTGGCGGAGGGGGCCTCGAACTTCACGGCCTCCCCCGCCTTCTACGGGGTGTGCGTCGTCATGGTGTCCGCCTTCGTCGTCGTCCACGTCCTCGGGCTGCCGCTGAACTGGCAGTTGTTCGCGGCGGACCTGATGACGGCGGTCACCCTGCTCCTGCTGGCGCTGCTGAAGAACTCCGAGCGCCGCGCCGAGCACGCCCTGCAGACCAAGCTGGACGCGATCGCCGCCGCCCTGCTGGAGCAGGGCGGCAGCTCGCACGAGGCGCGCGACGCGTTGCGCAAGGTGATCGGCATCCACGAGGAGGCCTGACGGGCCCCGGGACGGATCAGCCGGTGACGCTCGCGGCGCCGGTCTCCAGGTGGCCGGTGAAGCGGCGCGACCAGGACGCGTCGGAGCCGATCGTGACCGTGAAGTCGTACCAGCCCGAGGAGTACGCGACGGCGTTGAAGAAGTCGTCGGTGCTGCCGCCGGCGGGAACGGTGTAGGTCCAGGGGCCGTCGGTGCGGTACTGGTTCGCCCTGATGGTGAAGGTGACGGCGGCGGCGGAGGTGTTGGTCATGCGGAACCAGACCGCCTGCTTGCCCGTGTCGGGCGCGGCCGCGTAGGTCGGGACGACCTCGCAGGCCTTGCCGGCCGCCTTGGCGTCCCCGGTGAAGCGGCGCAGGAAGCGGTTGGGGCCGACGAGGGTCAGGTCGTACTTGCCGTCGCCGTAGCCGGAGCCGATGTTGAAGTAGTCGCTGCCGGTCCCGCCCGCGTCGATCGTGTACTGCCAGGGCACGCGGCTGCGGTAGGCGTTGGGGTGGACGGAGAAGTGCGCGGCGCCGGTGGCCTGGGCACCCTGGTTGCTCATGGCGATCCAGGCCAGGATCGAGCCGCCGCTGCCGAACTCCAGCCGGTCCAGGTGGCCGTTCGGCTGGTAGGGCAGGGCGCGGGCGGGCCGGGTGCCCGCCTCCTGCACGGGCAGCGCGTTGGTGGTGGGCCTGGGGTTGGGCAGGGGGGCACAGGTGTCGATGCCGATGACGGATGTCGCGGGCAGCGCGGGCAGTCCGGTGACCGGCGCGGTGAAGTCGAAGCAGCGGGTCAGGTCGCCGGTCACCTTGCGGCGCCAGGCGCTGATGTTGGGGCTGGTGGCGGGCGTGCCCAGGGCCGCGGTCCAGCGTTCCATGAAGCGGATGACGGAGGTGTGGTCGTAGACCTCGGAGGACACCCAGCCGCCGCGCGTCCAGGGCGAGACGACGATCATCGGGACGCGGAAGCCCAGCCCGTAGGGCGTGCCGTTCAGGAACTCGCCGGCCGTGCCGGCGGGCGGGGACGGCGGCGGGACGTGGTCGAAGTAGCCGTCGTTCTCGTCGTAGTTGAGGAAGAGCACGGTCGAGTCGAAGACCGCCGGGTTCGCGCTCAGGGCCTGGAGCACCTGGTGCACGAAGTGCGCGCCGTCGCCGGGCGGGGCGTAGGGGTGCTCGGAGAAGGCCTGGTTGGGGACGATCCACGAGACCTGGGGCAGGGTGCCGGCCAGCACGTCGGCCTTGACGGCGGCCACGATGTCGTCCGGCGTCGAGCCGGTCGTGCGCGGGACTGAGGCCATGCCGCGGTCGTGCAGCGGGGTGCCCGCGGCGGCCTGGGTGAACTGCTTGAAGTACGCCAGGCCGTTGTCGCCGTAGTTGTCGTCGGCGTTCTGGTAGACCCGCCAGCTCACCCCGGCGTTCTGCAGGGCCTCGGCGTACGTCTGCCAGGCCAGGCCCGACTCGTCGCCGCCGTCGTGGCTGGAGGAGTCGACCTTCCCGCTCCACAGGTACGTCCGGTTGGGTCCGGTCGCGCTCAGGGTGGAGGAGTAGTAGGCGTCGCAGATGGTGTAGGCGTCCGCGAGGGCGTAGTGGAAGGGGATGTCGGCCCGGGTGAGGTGGCCGAGGGAGCGCACGTTGCCGACGCCGGAGACCCAGGAGTCCAGGGCGCCCTTGTTCCAGGCGGCGTGCTGGGAGGACCAGCTGTGCGGCAGGTCGCCGTTGCACTGGGCGAGCGTCTCGGGGTCGGCGCCGCCGGCGGCGGGCGTGGCGCTGAGCCGCCAGGGGTACTGCCGTCCGGTGCCGTTCGGCTGGTTGAAGACCGACTGGCCGCCGGACAGGGTGATGGCGGCCCGGTCGCCGAAGCCGCGCACACCCCCCAGCGTCCCGAAGTAGTGGTCGAAGCTGCGGTTCTCCTGCATCAGCACGACCACGTGCCGTACATCGGCGATGGTGCCGGCGGCGGCTGCCGCCTGCTGCTGCGGCGCCGCGGCGCCCGTCTGCGTGACGGCGGCCCCCGCGGCCGCCCCCGCGGACAGGGCCACGAACTTCCGGCGACTGATACCCGTCATCCCACCGATCCTTGTCGACTCGACGTCAGGTGCGTGTGATCGCAGGCAAGGGTGCCGCCGGGCGGCGGAAGGGACCAGGGGTTCGCGGCGGCGGGCACCGGTCCGCCGGGTGAATGTCCGGGGAACACCGCCTCGACCGGGCTTTTTCCCGCTTTCGGGTGGCGTTCGGCGTCCGAACGGAAGAGTCTTGGAGGCAGAGGGGGCACGCGGCCCGCGAGGCGGCGCGCCGACGTCGGTGGTGGCGGCGCGTGAGCGAGGAGACGGACATGAGCGACAACGACATGGGTGATGAGGTCTACCAGCCGGACGGGTCCGAGGTGCAGGACGACGCCGGGTTGCTGGAGCCCGAGGACACGCTGGACTACCACGGCGTGGACCAGGTGCTCGACGAGGGCTACTCGCCGCCGGAGCGGCCCTGGGCGGTGAACAAGGCGGCCACCACCGCGGAAGGCCGCCTGCGGGGGGAGACGCTGGACGAACGTCTGGCCGAGGAGCTTCCGGACCTGGCCGTCCCGACCGGTGACGGTATCGGTGACGCCTGGGACACCGACGGTGAGCTGATCGACGACGAGGTCGGCGGGCCGCGCGCGGGCCGGCTGGTCGCCCCGGACGAGGGCGCGCACTACGAGACCGAGGGCCTGGTCGCGTACGACATCGGTGTCGACGGGGCCGCCGCCTCCGCCGAGGAGGCCGCGATGCACCTCGTACGGGGCGCCGACGAGTACTGATCGCCCCCGGGCCCTGATCTCCCTGGCCCCTGTCGTCGCACTGGTTCCCCCGGCCACCGCCGGGGGACGTGCCGTCACGTGCGGTGCTTCGCGGGGCGGGGAGCGAGCGTGACGGCAGGACCAGGGGCCGGTGCGCGCGCCGGCCCGATCAGGATTCCGGCCGGGAGGACGGGGGCGACGGCGCCCCCGCCGCGTTGCACTGGAGCGGCGGGGCCACGATCGCACAGTGGTGGTGGAGCGGCGGCAGCTCCTTCTCCGGCTCCTCCGGGGTCTCCTTCAGCACGTCGGAGCTGATGAAGGTCCACGCCAGCACGGATCCCACCACGAGCAGCCCGGCGCAGATCAGGACGGCGAGGCGGAAGCCGTGCCCGAAGGCCGCCGGGTTCTCGTAGTCGTCACCGGACAGTCCCACCATCAGCGGCAGGGCCGCCACCGACAGCAGGCCCGCCGCCCGGGCGACGGCGTTGTTCACACCGGAGGCGGTGCCCGCGTGCCGTACGTCGGCCGCCCCCAGCACGGTCGCGGTCAGCGGGGCCACCGTGCAGGCGAGGCCGAGCCCGAAGACGCACACCGCCGGCAGGACGTCGGCCACGTACGAGGCGTCGGCGCCGATGCGCAGCATCAGCAGCAGTCCCACCGCGGACAGCGCCGGGCCGACCGTCATGGGGATGCGCGGGCCGATCCGCTCGGCCAGCCGCCCGGAGCGTTCGGACAGCGCCAGCATGATGATCGTGATCGGCAGCAGCGCGGAGCCGGCGGCCAGCGGGGAGAACCGGGCCTCGGTCTGCAGCTCCAGCACCAGGAAGAAGAAGACGCCGCCGAGCGCGGCGTACACGGCGAAGGTCACCAGGTTCGCGGCGGTGAACTGACGGTTGGCGAAGAGGCCGGGCGGCAGCATGGGATGGCTGCTGCGCCGTTCGGTCCACACGAAGCCGGCCAGGGCCGCCAGGCCCAGGAAGCCGGAGACCCCGACGGCGGCCAGGTCGGCCTGCCGCCCGCCCGCACCGATCAGCGCGTACGTGATGCCCGCGAGGCCCACGGCGCCGAGCACGGCCCCGGCCACGTCGAAGTCGCCGGTGGCGGACTCGTCCCGGCTCTCCGGGACGTGCCGGGACGACACGGCGAGCACGAGTACCGCCAGCGGCAGGTTGATGAAGAAGACCCAGCGCCAGCTGACGGCGTCCACCAGCCAGCCGCCCAGCAGCGGCCCCAGCGCCCCGGCGATGCCGCCGAGGCCGGACCAGACGCCGATCGCGCGGGCCCGGTCCTCGGAGGCGAAGGACGACTGGATCAGCGCGAGCGACCCCGGTGTCAGCAGGGCGCCGCCGATCCCCTGGAGGGCGCGGGCGATGATCAGCACGTGGATGTCGGGCGCCAGGCCGCACATCAGCGAGGCCAGCGCGAACCACACCGTGCCGATCATGAAGATCTTGCGCCGCCCGAAGCGGTCGCCGAGGGAGCCGCCGAGCAGGATGAGCGCGGCCAGGGTGAGGGTGTAGGCGTTGACCGTCCACTGGAGCCCCTCAAGGGAGGCGCCGAGATCACGGCCGATGGTGGGGAGCGCCACGTTGACGACCGTGCTGTCGAGGAAGGTCATGCCCGACCCGAGCACGACGGCGACCAGCACCCACCGTCCCGCCGCTTCACCGAGCGTCAGCCCACCGGTCCGCCCCGTCGCGCGCGCGGCTTCCGTCATCGCAGCCTCCGGCCGTCCCCGCTGGTCTTCCCCGAGGCTACCCCGCGAGCACGGCCCTCGCGTGGCGTACGAAGATCTCGAAGCGCGGGAATCCGGGGCCGCGCGGGACGTTGAAGAAGGGGTGACCTCGCCGCCGCTTCCCGTTTTTCCGCCGTCCTTCCGGCTCTCGCTCCTCGACCGGTCCCCGGTGCGCAAGGGGCAGGACCCCGCGCAGGCGTTGCGGGACACCGTGTGGCTGGCGCAGCGGGCCGAGGAGCTCGGCTACCACCGCTTCTGGGTGTCCGAGCACCACGGGGTGCCGGGACTGGCGGGGTCGGCGCCCACCGTGCTGGCCGCGGCGATCGCGGGGGCGACGTCCCGGATCAGGGTGGGCACCGGCGGGGTGATGCTGCCGAACCACCGGCCGCTGGTGGTGGCCGAGCAGTTCGGGGTGCTGGAGTCGCTGTTCCCGGGGCGGATCGACATGGGGCTGGGCCGCTCGGTGGGCTTCACCGACGGCGTGCGGCGGGCACTGGGCAAGGACATGGGCGCGGCGGACGACTTCGCGGGGCTGCTGACCGAACTGCTGGGCTACTTCACCGGCAGCCCGGGCGGGGGCACCGCCGTGCACGCCCGGCCGCCGGAGGGACTGCGCCTGCCGACCTTCGTCCTGGCCACGGGCTCGGGCGCGGCGCAGGCCGCGGCCTTCGGGCTGCCGCTGGTGATCGCGGGCCGTGACGAGGGGCGGATGCGGGCGGCGATCGACCGGTACCGCGCCGAGTTCCGGCCCTCGGCGTGGGCGGCACGGCCGTACGTGGTGGTCTCCACGCCGGTCGCCGTCGCCGCCACCACCGAGGCGGCACGCCGGCTGCTGGTCTCCGAGGCCTGGTCGGCCGCGTACTCCCGCGACCACGGGGAGTTCCCGCCGCTGGGGCCGCCGGCGGAGATCCTGGCGGGCCCCATGACCGCCCGCGAACGCGGTCGTTTCGAGGAGTCGCTGGCCGGTGGCATCCACGGCACGGAGGCGGAGGCCGGGGCGGCGCTCGCGGGGCTGGTCGCACGCACCGGGGCGGACGAGGTCCTGGTCAGCACGGCCGGGTACGACCGCGCGGCACTGCTGGACTCCCACCGCCGGCTGGCCCGGGCGGCCGGCCTCGGAACGGACCGGCGACCCGCGGGCACGGGCGTGGTGTCCGCGTAGCCGGGCCCTGCCGCCACCTTCCCGCCTGCTCCGCGGCGCTCCCCGGCCACCCATCCGGGGAGGACTCCACCGCCCCGCGGCGCACGCGTGCACCGGGCACCTCCCAGCGGTGTCGGTGGGCCCGGGGGGACAGCGGTGGCCGGCGGCGCCCGGGACCGCCGCCGGACCCGCGGCCGATGAGTTCGGCGTCCCCGGGCGGTCTGCCTTCCCGACCGTACTTTCCCGAAGGTGGACCGATGACCGATCTGCACGACATCCTCAAGGCGTACGTCGACGACGGAACGGTGCCGGGGGCGGTGGGCCTGGTGGCCCGCGGCGAGCGGACCGAGGTGGCGGCCGTCGGCTCGGCCGGCATCGCCGGCACGGCCCCGGCCCCGATGGCCCCGGACTCGATCTTCCGCATCGCCTCGGTCTCCAAGCCGATCACCGCCGCCGCTGTCATGACGCTGGTGGACGACGGGCGGCTCACGCTGGACGACCCGGTGGCGAAGTGGCTGCCGGAACTGGCGTCGCCGGTGGTCGTCCGCACCCCGCACAGCCCGGTGGACGACGTCGTCCCGGCCGAACGTCCGATCACCGTGGCCGATCTGCTGGACGCCCGGGCCGGCTACGGGTTTCCCTCCGACTTCTCGCTCCCGGCGGTCGTGCCGCTGTTCTCCGAGCTGAAGCAGGGGCCGCCGATGCCCCGGCACGTCGCGGAGCCGGACGCGTGGATGGCGGCGCTCTCGCGCATCCCGCTGCTGGAGCAGCCCGGCGAGGCCTGGCTGTACAACACCACGTCGGACATCCAGGGCGTGCTGATCGCCCGGGTGGCCGGGCGGTCGCTGCCGGAGTTCCTGGCGGAGCGGATCTTCGAGCCGCTCGGCATGAAGGACACCGGCTTCGCGGTGCCGCCGGGCGACCTCGGCCGGTTCACCGGCTACTACCGGGCCGACCATCCGGGCGGTCTGCAGCTCGTCGACGCGCCGGACGGGCAGTGGAGCACCGTGCCCGCCTTCCCCTCGGGCGCCGGAGGACTGGTGTCGACCGCCGACGACCTGCACGCCTTCGGCCGCATGCTGCTCGGCGGCGGCATCGACGGCGGCAAGGCCGCCCGGCGGGTGCTGTCGCCGGAGTCGGTACGGCTGATGACGACCGATCGCCTGACGCCCGGCCAGCGGGAGGCCAGCCCGCTGTTCCTGGAGGGCCAGAGCTGGGGCTTCGGCGGATCGGTGGACGTCGCGTCCGTCGAGCCGTGGAACGTGCCGGGCCGCTACGGCTGGGTCGGCGGCACCGGCACGGCGGCCCACATCGTGCCGTCGACCGGCACGGTCACCGTGCTCCTGACCCAGCGGGAGCTGGCCGGCCCCACCCCGCCCGCGCTGATGCGCGACTTCTGGCGGTACGCCGCGGGGCGGTGAGGCCGCCGCGGCTCCGGCGTCGTCCGCGGATCAGTGGTCGTACGGGTGGGTGGGGCTCGACTCCAGTGTGTGGGTGAACAGGGCGAACTCCACCAGCCCGTCGGCGTTGGTGGTCACGCTCGCCGGGCGGGTCCCGGGGTAGCGGGAGGCGATGAGATCGGCGACCCGGTGGGCGGTCGCCGCGTCGGCCGCGGCGATGCGCACGTGGGCGACGCCCGGCTCGTACAGCGGTCCGAGGTCCTCGGCCATAGTGATGCTCCCCTTGTCCCGTCCGTCGGCGGCGGATCACCGCCGGAGACGGCCCGTTGGTCACCGCGGTTGCCCGCGCGGGCCGTTTTCACTCGAAGTCGTCAACCGGGAGGCTCAGGACAGCAGGAAGTCCGCCTTTCCGTCCTTCGCGCCCTGGATGAACATCTTGATCTCCAGGTCCGTGTAGATGAGCGCCGGCCCTTCGGGGTCGGTGGACTGCCGCAGCGCGACTCTGCCGTCCGCCAGTTTCATGGCTTCCACGCAACTTCCCCCGTTGCCGCCGCTCCACGGCTTGTGCCAGCCCTCGGTTCCGAGGTCCAGGGCACGCATGCCGTTGTATATGCGGTCGTCCATGTGTGTCAGATCTCCTTGCGGATGCCATCGAGGATGGCTGCGGTGCTGTGTGCGGGCGAGGCTTGCGCGCACATCCGGTCCAGGGCCTCGAGGAAGACGGACACGTCGTCCCGGTCGTCCAGGTAGGCGGCGCCGACCAGGCTCTCGGTGAAGACGACGTCCGGCAGCTCCTGGACCTGGAACCGGAAGATGTGGAAAGGCCCGTACATCGCGGGGTGCGGGCCCGCACTGAAGGGCATGATCTGCAGCCGTACGTAAGGCAGTTCGCACGCCGCCACGAGCCGTTCGAGCTGCGCGCACATGACGTCGGCGCCGCCGATGGGGCGCCGGAGCACGGTCTCGTCCATGACCACCCACAGCAGCGGCGCGTCGGGCCGGCACAGCAGTGCCTGGCGCTCCAGCCGCAGGGCGACGGCCCGCTCGGTCTCGGCGGCCGAGGCGTGCGGGCTGCCGGCCCGGAGCACGGCACGGGCGTACTCCTCGGTCTGCAGCAGTCCGGGCACGTAGTGCGGCTCGTAGGCGCGGATCGTGCCCGCCTCGGCCTCCAGGCTGACGAACGCACTGAACCAGGAGGGCAGGACGTCCCGATAACGGTGCCACCAGCCCGGCTGGTTGCCCTCCCGAGCGAGGTCGACGAAGGCGTCGGCCTCGGCCTGCGGCACCCCGTAGAGGCCGAGCAGCTTCTCCACGTACGGGATGCGGAGGCCGACCTCGGCCTTCTCCATGCGGCGGACGGTCGCGTGGGTGACGTCGAGGGCCCGCGCGGCCTGCTCGTACGAGAGCCCGGCCTTCTCACGCAGGTGGTGGAGGCGTTTGCCGAGGATGACGCGCAGGACGGTCGGCGCTCCACCGGCCCTGGCCTCAGCCACGATCCCTCTCTCCCATGGAAGCAGTGTGCCATGTCAGGAATGGAACCGACACCCTGTATTGGCGATTGTGCAATTTGCAGAATGACCCTTGCCTTCTGTGCAGGCTCTGGCCATAGTTACCTGTGTGCTTCATGCCCCCAGCGCCCGGGACACCTTCCGGCTTCGCCTCCCGGCGCACGCCTCGTCGGTCGGGATCGCCCGCCGCCAGGTGCGGTCGACGCTGGGCCACTGGGGCCTGGAGGCCCTGGGCGACGACGCCGGGCTCGTCGTCACGGAGCTGTTCACCAACGCGGTACTGCACAGCGGGAGCGAGCACGTCGCCTGCCTGCTGTGGACCGCGGGGGGACTGCTGCACGTGGAGATCGTCGACGAGGGGCGCGGCGACGCCGGTCCGCTGAGCCGCCGGGCGGCGGATGCCGACGAGAACGGCCGCGGACTCGCCCTCGTCGCCCATTTGGCCGAAGGCTGGGGTGTCAAACCGCCCACTCGCGGTACGGGCCGCGCCGTGTGGGCGACCCTTGTCTGCGCGCGCGGCGGAGCCTCCCGGCGCACGGGCTGACACCCGGCAACGACCCCACTGCGGTCGCGTCGTGGCCAATTGGATGGTGGCGCCCTCCGGGCGGGCTTACGCTGGAGGTCGACGGAACGGCCCCTGGGCGAGCACCGACCACCCACGGCCTCCGCCCCGGGAGGAGCCGCCCACCGCGGCCCCCGCCCGGTTCCGCAACCGGCGCCACCGCGTCCGCTCAGCCCATCAGCCCGACCGGGCGAAGGCGTCCGGCAGCGGCCGGGCCCGGCGTCCGGCTCACCCGACACGAAGGAGTGCGCGGTGACACCCGAGAAGTCAAAGCGGAACCAGCTCCCCAAGGAGCCTGACGATCAGCCCAACCCGCAGCGGGAGGTGCGCAATCTGGACGTCTGGGCCAGGTCCGCGCCGATCCTGCTCGCCGGGTACGAGGACGATCTGAACGAGCTGCACATCCTGCGCAGCATCGACTGACCCGTCGCCAGGGCTGGTTCCGGGCCGTACGGGCAACGACGCCCGTGCGGCCCTTCCGTGCGCCGCCAGGCCGGCGTCAGCCGCCGCCCGGGCCGTTCGGCGGACGGATGGCGTACAGCTCCAGCACCTCCGGCGGCTCCGCGAGACCCGGGCCCCCGGCGCGCACCCAGGCCGTGATGTCCCGCACGGCGCCGGGGTCGTTGACGAGACCGAGCCAGACGGGACGGCCGCCCGCCGCGCGTCCCCGGGGCGACGGCTGGACGACCACGACATTGGCCTGCTCGCACACGTCGAGGCAGTCGGTGACCCGCACCCGGCACACCCCGCCGAGCGCTTCTTCCAAACCGGCCAACTGCGCCGCGTGATCGACACCGGGGACCTTCTCGGTGCCGCAGCAGCAGTCGCGGCAGACGCTCACCGTGCAGACGCCGGACCGGGCGGGCCGGCCGGACCCGGCGGAGCCGGTGCTCACGCGAGTGTGATCCGCAGACCCACCGTGCCCTCGCGGCCCCGGCGCAGCCGGCTGCCGAAGAGGGTGAGCCGGCCCATCAACCCGTACTTGCGCGCCACCAGGGAGCGGTAGCGCTCACTGTCCCGCGCCTCCAGGATCTCGGCGCGGGCGGGCATCTGATCCCCCGTCGGCCGGCCGCGCACGTCGCAGGGACCGACCAGGACGTCGGCCCGGTTGCGGATCCGCTTGACCTTGCCGGAGTCGGCGGCCGTCCACGCCCCCAGGGCGTCGCCGTCGCGCACCACCCACACCGGGGTCGGCACCGAGCGGCCGTCCCTGCGGTAGGTGGTGACGAGGAGGTACTTCCCCGCCGCGAGACGGGCGGTCGCGCTGTCCTCGGTCATGTCCCCAGGCTACGCGGGCCGCGCCCGCGTGGCCGAGGCCGGGCCGACGGCGAGCAGGGACTTGCCCAGGCACACACTGAGCGGACTGTCCCTGTAGTGACCGAACTTGGCGACCGGGGTGTAGCCGCTGGAGGTGTACAGGGCGATCGCCTCGGGCTGCATCAGGCCGGTCTCCAGCACCATGCGGGTGCGGCCGGCGGCGGCCGCGTCGCGCTCCAGTTCCGCGAGCATCCGGCGGGCCAGCCCCTTGCCGCGGGCCTGCGGGACGACGTACATGCGCTTGAGTTCGGCGTCGCCGTCCTCGAAGCCGTCCGGGGAGGCGTCCTGGGCCCGCCAGCCGCCGGTCGCCACGGCGGCGCCGTCGAGGTAGCCGAGCAGGAAACGGCCGTACGGGGCGTCGAAATGCCCCACGTCCACCGGCGTCGCGTCGGGGTCGCCGTAGCGCTCCACGTACTCCTGCTGGACCTGCGCGGTCAGCAGGACGGCGTCGGGGTGGTCGTAGCGCGTCTTCCGGATCTGCACCCGCATATCGTACGTGCGTACGGAACGCACCCGTCGGGAGAGGCTCCGCCGCCGGGTATCGTCCCCGTCATGCTCACCGTGACGACCGTGAATGTGAACGGGCTGCGCGCCGCGGCCACGAAGGGGTTCCTGCCCTGGCTGGCGGCCACCTCCGCCGACGTGGTGTGCCTCCAGGAGGTGCGCGCGGAGCCCGGCCAGCTGCCGGAGGAGGTGCGCGCGCCGCGGGGCTGGCACGTGGTGCACGCCCCCGCCGCGGCCAAGGGGCGCGCCGGGGTCTCGGTGTACTCGCGGCTGGAGCCCGAGGCGGTGCGGATCGGCTTCGGCTCGCAGGAGTTCGAGGACTCCGGCCGCTACGCTGAGATCGACCTGCCCGGGATCACGGTGGCCAGCCTCTACCTGCCCTCCGGCGAGGTCGGCACGGAGCGGCAGACGGAGAAGGAACGGTTCATGGAGGAGTTCCTGGCCCACCTGACCACGCTCCGCGAGAAGAGCGCCGCCGGTGGCCGCGAGGCCCTGGTCTGCGGCGACTGGAACATCGCGCACACCGAGCGCGACCTGCGCAACTGGCGCGCCAACCAGAAGAAGGCCGGTTTCCTGCCGGAGGAGCGCGCCTGGCTGTCCCGGCTGTACGACGAGGGCGGCTGGACCGACGTCGTCCGCCGGCTCCACCCCGAGGGCGAGGGACCCTACAGCTGGTGGTCGTACCGCGGCCGGGCCTTCGACAACGACACCGGCTGGCGCATCGACCTGCACGTGGCCACCCGCGGCCTCGCCGCCCGTGCCGCGGCGGCCCGCGTCGAGCGCGCCGCCACCCATCCCGAGCGCTGGTCGGACCACGCGCCGGTGACGGTCGCCTACTCCCCCGCGTAGCGGCCCGCGCCCCGGAACCGGCGGCGGGCCGGGCGGCGGCCGTATCGTCTAGACAGCTGCCCCATCCGCCGTCGTTCCCGAGGAGTCCGCATGGCGCCCCCCGTCGTCCACTCGCTGCGCGAGCAGATCCGCGAGTACATCGTGGAGGGCATCGTCAGCGGGCGCTGGAAGCCGGGCGAGCGGATCGTCGAGCGCGGGATCGCGGTCGAGCTGGAGGTCAGCCAGACGCCCGTGCGCGAGGCGCTGCGCGAGCTGGAGGTCATGCGGCTCATCGAGTCGGCGCCGAACAAGGGTGTCCGGGTGCGCAATCTGACGGCGGCCGACCTGGAGGAGATCTACCCGGTGCGGGCCGGCCTGGAGCAGATCGCCGCCGAACTGGCGGCCCCCCGGCTGAGGGCGGACCTGTCGGCCCTGGAGGCAGAGGTCGCCCTGCTGCACGCCGCGGACCGGGACGGGGACGGGCAGGCCCAGGTGCGGCACACCGTCGCCTTCCACCGGGAGCTGGTGCGCGCGTCCGGCAACAGCGTGCTGCTGCACACCTGGGAGTCGCTGGGCATCGAGATCTGGACGGCGTTGTCGATCCGCTGGCTGGGGACCCGGCAGCAGTCGTACGCCGAGGAGCACCAGGCGGTCGTCGAGGTCTTCCGGCGCGGCGATCCGCGGGTGGGCGAGCTGGTGAAGGAACACGTGCTCGGGTGCGCGCCACGCACCTGAGTCACCGCTGGGCGCGTTTCTCCGGGTACATACTTCCGTGACACGCGTCACATGTATTTGATCGATCATCGATCAGAACTATGCTGAAAGCGGCCCCGCCCCGAACCACCTGGAAGGCGGTCACCGATGACCGACGCCACGCCGAGCACACCCGCTCACCTGCCCGACCTTGACCCCGAGGAGACCGGCGAGTGGGCCGCCTCCCTGGACGCGGTCAGCCATGCCGCCGGTCCCCACCGCGCCGCCTACCTGATGCGGCGGACACTGGACCACGCCCGGGCCCAGGGGCTCGACGTGCCCAGTCCCCTGGAGACGGCGTACGTCAACACCATCGCGACCGCCGACGAGCCGGTGCTCCCGGGCGACGAGGAGATGGAGCGACGCATCGCCGGCTGGAACCGGTGGAACGCGGCGGCGATGGTGACCCGCGGCAGCCGCCTCGGCCTCGGCGGCCACATCGCGACCTTCGCCTCGGCGGCCTGGCTCTACGAGACGGGCTTCAACCACTTCTTCCACGGCAAGCAGGCACCGGGCTCCGCGCTGTCCGGCGACTCGCGGCCGGCCTCCGGCGACCAGCTCTACATCCAGGGCCACGCCTCGCCCGGGATCTACGCGCGCGCCTTCCTCGACGGCCGGCTCACCGAGGCCGACCTGGACCGCTTCCGTCAGGAGGCGGGCGGCAACGGCCTGCCCTCGTACCCGCACCCGCGCCGGCTGCCGTGGCTGTGGGAGTTCCCCACCGTCTCCATGGGGCTCGGCCCGCTGAGCGCCATCCATCAGGCGCGCTTCAACCGCTACCTGCACCACCGCGGCATCAAGGACACCTCGGCCTCCCACGTGTGGGCCTTCCTCGGTGACGGCGAGATGGACGAGCCCGAGTCGACCGCGGCCCTGGCGCTGGCCGGCCGCGAGGGGCTGGACAACCTCACCTTCGTCATCAACTGCAACCTCCAGCGGCTCGACGGCCCGGTGCGCGCCAACTTCAAGATCGTGCAGGAGCTGGAGGCCCAGTTCCGCGCGGCCGGCTGGAACGTCGTCAAGTCGCTGTGGGGCTCGGCCTGGGACGAGCTGTTCGCGCTCGACACCACCGGCGCCCTGGTGCGGCGGCTGCGGCAGGTCCCGGACGGCCAGTTCCAGACGTACGCCACCCGCGACGCCGGGTACATCCGCGAGCACTTCTTCGGCGCCGATCCGGCGCTGGTCGAGATGGCCCGCCTGCTGACCGACGCCAAGATCGCCGAGTGCTTCCACACCTCGCGCGGCGGCCACGAACCGCGCAAGGTGTACGCGGCCTACCGTGCCGCGGTCGAGCACAAGGGCGCTCCCACCGTGATCCTGGCGCAGACGGTGAAGGGCTGGACGCTCGGTCCGGGCTTCGAGTCGCGCAACGCCAACCACCAGATGAAGAAGCTGTCCGGTGAGCAGTTCCGCGCGATGCGGGACCTGCTGGAGCTGCCGATCCCGGACAGCGCCCTGGACACCGACCTGGTGCCCTACGTGCACCCGGGCGCGAACTCGCCCGAGGTGCGCTACCTCCAGGAGCGCCGCGCCGCCCTCGGTGGCCCGGCCCCGGCCCGTACCGTGCACCCCGTGGCACTGCCCGAGCAGCCGGCCAAGGCCTTCGAGGCCCTGAACAAGGGCTCCGGCGGCCAGGAGATCGCCACCACCATGGCCCTGGTCCGGCTGGTGAAGGATTTGATGCGGGACAAGGAGACCGGCCGCCGCTGGGTGCCGATCGTCCCCGACGAGGCGCGCACGTTCGGCATGGAGTCGCTCTTCCCGAGCGCGGGCATCTACTCACCGCTCGGCCAGACCTACGACCCGGTCGACCGCGACATGCTGATGTACTACAAGGAGGCCAAGGACGGCCAGGTCCTCAACGAGGGGATCACCGAGGCCGGTTCGATGGCCGAGTTCACGGCCGCGGCCACCGCGTACGCCACGCACGGCGAGCCGATGATCCCGCTGTACATCTTCTACTCGATGTTCGGCTGGCAGCGCACCGCCGACCAGATGTGGGCCCTGGGCGACCAGCTCGGCCGCGGCTTCCTGGTCGGCGCGACCGCCGGGCGCACCACCATGACCGGCGAGGGCCTGCAGCACGCGGACGGCCACTCCCACCTGATCGCCTCCACCAACCCGGCGGCGGTCGCCTACGACCCGGCGTTCGCGTACGAGGTGGGCGTGATCGTCCGCGACGGCCTGCGGCGCATGTTCGGGCCGGACGCCGAGGACGTCTTCTACTACCTCACGGTCTACAACGAGACCAAGACGCAGCCGCCGATGCCCGACGCCGCCGGTGTCGAGGAGGGCATCGTCGCCGGCCTGTACCGCTTCCGCGAGGCAGGCACCGCGGGGCTGGCCGCCGACGCGCCGCGCCTGCAACTGCTCGCGTCGGGCACCGCGGTCCACTGGGTGCTGGAGGCCCAGCGGCTGCTGGCCGCCGAGTGGGGCGTGGCGGCGGACGTCTGGTCGGCCACCTCCTGGACCGAACTGCGCCGCGGCGGTCTGGCGTACGACGCGGCCCGGCTGCGCGGTGAGGAACCGCCGCTGCCGCACGTCGCCCGGGTCCTGGAGGGCGCCCCCGGTCCGGTGCTCGCGGTGAGCGACTGGATGCGCGCGGTCCCGGACCAGATCAGCCAGTGGGTTCCGCAGGACTGGTACTCCCTCGGCACCGACGGTTTCGGCCTCTCCGACACCCGTGAGGCGGCCCGGCGCCACTTCGGCGTCGACCCGCAGTCGGTCGTCGTGGCGGCGCTCGCGGCGCTGGCGGCGCGCGGCGAGGTCAAGCGGGAGGCGGTCGAGGAGGCCCGCGAGCGGTACGGGCTGTAACACCCCTGCGGAAGCCCCCGTGCGCCCGGCGCGCACGGGGGCTTCCGCATGGACCGGTAGGTAGATCCGGCTTCGGAGTCGATCGCCCATTGTCGACGATCGTGCACTGCGTCCGGCCAGCACCCGCCGGGTTCGAGCCGATGTCGTAATTACGGGGCGTCAGGCACTGATTCCTCGCGTGCCCGATGATCTTTGTGTGATGTCGCGTCGTCGCCGGTGATCGTTGCCGTTCAAGCGGACACCGTCTGCGACATCACGCGTGGAATCTCAGTAACTCGCCGCCTCTCACGTTGCCGCACCGAGCAGGCTTGAGAGTGGGCAGTCCGTCGCTTCGTCTCGGGCGACGGCCTGCCCACTACGCCGTCGGTGAGTTCGCAGGGACGGATGAGGGCGGGCCTCAGGCGGGAATGAGGCCGTGGGGGTTGATGATGAACTTTTCGGGCACTCCCGTGTCGAAGGTCGCGTAGGCTTCGGGGGCGTCGTCGAGGCTGATCACCTTCGTGTTGAGCATGGCGCTCAAGTAGGGCATGCGGTCCCACAGGATCGCCATCATCAGCTCGCGGTTGTAGTGCATGATCGGTGCCTGCCCGGCGGAGATCCGCGGCGACTTGATCCATGCCTTGCCGAAGTCGATCGGGTACGTTCCCTCTTGCTCGGCCTTCGACTTGGCGAGCGGGTCGGGGCCGTAGACGCCGATGACTCCGGTGGCTCCGCCCGCCCGAGTGGCGTCGACCACCTGGTTGATGGCGTAGGCCGGGTCCATGTCCCCGCCCTCGCGGCCGATGCCGTGTGCCTCGGTGCCGACGTAGTCGACTGCGCAGTCGACCATGGGTTCGCCCAGGATGGCCTCGATCTGGTCGGTGAGTGCTGCGTCCTGCCTCAGGTCGATCGTCTCGCAGCCGTTCTTCTCCACCAGCTCCAAACGGTCCATGCTGTAGTCGCCGACGATGATGCAGGACGCCCCGAGGAGGCGCGCGGCTGCTGCACCGCAGCGGCCGACCGGGCCGGCGCCGGCGATGTACACGGTCGAGCCCGGCTTGGCCCCGGCCTCCATGAGACCGTGGAACGCGGTGGGCAGGATGTCCGAGAGCAGCGCCAGGTCACGGATCTTCGCCATGGCCTGGTCCCTGTCCGGGAAGCGCAGGAGCTGGAAGTCGGCGTACGGGACGAACAGGTACTCGGCCTGACCGCCGGTCCAGTCGCCCAGGTTGAAGCCGTACGCTCCGCAGGACACCTTGGGGTTCGTGGTCTCGCAGACGTCGGTCCGACGCGCCCTGCAGTTGCGGCATCGTCCGCATGCGACGTTGAACGGGACGGAGACGAGGTCGCCCTCGCTGAGGAACTCGACGTCGGGGCCGACCTCGATGACCTCCCCGGTCATCTCGTGCCCCATCACCATGCCCTGGGGCACCGGGAAGGACCCGCGGTAGATGTGCAGGTCGCTCCCGCAGATGTTGGTGGCGACGATTCTGAGGATGACTCCGTGCGGGGCCTTCTTCCCGTTCGGCATCTGAAGCTTCGGGAAGTCCAGGGACTCAACGCGCATGTCTTTCGGGTTCTGGAAGGTGACGGCGCGGTTGATGCTTGCCATGACGATCTCCTCTGCTGATCCACAGGGTCTTGGCCGTGGGAGTGCCGGATCTCATTTCGGTGGCTTGCGACTTCTCCCTATCGGGCGGGTTGCAGTGCGGCGGCGAAGCGTTCGCTGATCGCCTTGCAGAAGGCGGGGAGGTCCTGCGGGCCACGGCTGGAGATCACCTGGCGGTCGGTCACGACCTCCTCGTCGACGACCTCGGCGCCGGCGTTGCGCAGGTCAGTACGAATGCTGGGCCAAGAGGTGAGGCGGCGACCGCGCAGCACGCCAGCCTCCGCCAGTGTCCGAGGTCCGTGGCAGATGGTGGCAACGGCCTTCCCGGTCCACGAACTCCCTCACGTCACGAAGGTGACGGCGTCGGGATCGGTGCGCATCTGGTCGGGGTTCATGGTGCCGCCGGGCGGCAGGAGCGCCTCGTAGTCGCCCACGCGGGCGTCAGCGACCTTCTTGTCCACGGTCGGGCGTCAGCGACCTTCTTGTCCACGGTAAAGGTTCCGGCCGGCTCGATGTCCATCTGGCGCGCGTTGATCTCGCCGGTCCGGAGGGGAGGAGTTCGGCCTGCGCTCCAGCGCCCAGCAGTGCGCCGAGAGGCTCTTCGAGCTCGACGCGCTCAACGCCGTCCGTGGCCAGGATTGCGACCTTCCTGCCGTGCAGTTCGTTGGTCATGGTGCGTGGTTCCTTCCGGTGGTCGGCGGGGGACCGGTTCGGGTCCGCGCTGCCGCCGCTCAGCTGCCGTCGAGGTGGAGGAGGACCTTGGTCCAGCCGTCCTCGCGGTGGCCGAAGTGCTGGTAGGCCCGCGGCGCCTGCTCCAGCGACAGCTCCTGGGAGACGCTCCACGACGGCTTGGCCTTGCCCTGCTCGATCAGCCCGCACAGCTGACGGTTGTGCGCCTTGACATCGGCCTGGCACGTCCCCACGGTCTGGTGCGCACATCACCGTGGACGGAGTGCCGCACGGAAAGGCCTCACCACTCCCACTGTCCCACCCCCACAAGACATGTCAAAAGGGTCGAATCACCATGCATGGCCGGTGAGGCGCCGGAAAACCGGTAGGCGCTGAGGCATGCCCGGCCCACGCCAAACCACTACCGGTCACTTGGCCGTCGGCCCGTCGTCGCGCATCGGAAGGCACGATGCCCACGGGTACGCATTTCGACGTCGCCGTACTGGCGCGGGCCCGGCGGGTACGCGGCCGCCGTGCGTGCCTCCCGGCCGGGCCTGCACACCGCCGCCGTAGAGGCCAAGTACCGGGCAGCGTCTGCCTCAACGTCGACTGCATCCCGTCCAAAGCCCTGTGCGCACGCCGACGACCGGCAGGGCCCGCACGGAGCGAGAGGGCCAGCGGGATCACTCCCGGACGACGACGTTGCGCTTGCGCCTGACCGGCGCCGTGCCCGCATTGGAGGCGAACAGCTCGGGTGGATGGGCCCGGATGCGCTCGACGTCCTCGAAGACCGCACGCAGGTGGGTGCGCATAGCCGCTTGGCCGAGACCGTGAGCGTCGGCAGATCCTTCCGCGTCAACTCGACCACCGGGCGCCAGTCTCGCCGGGACTCGAACAGCCCCTCCTGCCCAGGGGTGGTCAAGCCCTCAGAGACAGGGCGGCATGGCATAGGTGGGGCCACGTCCGGGCGACGCAGGCTTAGCGGAAGCTGCCCCGGGACAGTGGGTGGGAGAACCGTGGGGTCGTCCCGCGTTGGGGCCGCGGCCGCGCGCATGTGTTCCACCCATTGCAGCCGCTCGCGCTGATCGGCGCCGGTACGGCCGGTGCGCCCGCCGTACGTCTTCAGGCGTTGGGCGTGAGTGGGAGCGAGGCCGCAGGAGAGGAGCATCAGCTGGCGGCTTCGTGGGCCGGCGCCTTCAGGGTCGGTGGCCCACGCGGCGTCGGCGTCGAGCCGGACAGCGTGCAGACATGCCCGGCACAGACGGCCGGGGTTGAGGTATCCCGTGTGACGGCAGCGCAGGGATACGGCCTGCTCAGGATGCTTCGCAGCCGAAGGCCGTCTTCGCGGTCGCCTTCGCCTGTGTGGTCTCGTTCATGGGGATCGGCCTGGTCGACCCGATCCTGCCCGCGATATCAAGCCAACTGGACGCCTCCCCCAGCCAGGTGACGCTGCTGTTCATCGGTTACCTGGTGGTCACCGCGGTCGCCATGCTGATCACCGGCTGGGTCTCCAGCCGGGTGGGGGCCGAGCGGACGCTGATCGCCGGCCTCGCCCTGATCGTGGTGTTCGCCGCGCTGGCCGGCGCGTCGGGGAGCATCGGCGGCATCGTCGGCTTCCGGGCCGGCTGGGACGTCGGCAACGCGCTGTTCATCGCCACCTCCCTGGGGGTGATCGTCGCGTCGGCGAGCGGCGGCTTCGTCGGCGCGATCACCCTCTACGAGAGCGCGCTGGGCGTCGGCATCGCGGTTGGCCCGCTGCTCGGCGGCGTGCTGGGTGAAGTGAGCCGGCGCGGGCCGTTCTCCGGTGTCGCGGTGCTGATGTCCCTCGCGCTGGTCGCCACCGTCGTGCTCGTCGAGCCGATGCAGCTGCCGGCCCGCAGGACCGGGCTGAGCGAGCCGCTGAAGGCGCTGCGCCACCGCGGTCTGCTGACGATGTCGCTCACCGCGCTCTGCTACAACGGGGCGTTCTTCACCGTGCTCGGCTACGCCCCGTTCCCGATGGGGCTCGGTGCCATCCAGCTCGGTCCGGTCTTCACCGGCTGGGGCGCCCTGGTCGCGCTCTTCGCCGTCTTCGGCGCGCCGCGGCCGCAGGCCCGCCTCGGCATCGCCAGGACGCTGTACGCCAACCTGGCGCCGTTCGCCCTGACCGTGCTGGCGATCGCGATCTGGACGGACAACCGGACCGTCCTGATCGTCTGCGTGACCGTCGCCGGTGGGACCGCAGCGTCGCCTCGGCCGCGTACGGCTTCGTCCGCTTCATCGGCGGCGGCCTGGCCCCCTTCGCCGCGGGCAAACTGGTGGAGGCCTTCGACATCCACCTGCCGTTCTGCATCGGCGCGGGCGCCCTGGTGCTGGGCATCGTCATCCTCTCCACGGCGCACGGCCTGCTGGGCCAGGCCGAACGGCTCCAGGCCGAGCAGGTCGCGCCGGACACGGCACCGAAGCCGGCCGTCGCCACCACCGCGCCGTCGCTGCTGCCGGTCGAGTACGACGCGGCCAAGGGCGCGATCGTCGCCGCGGTCGACGGTTCCTCCCACACAGAGCGGGTCGCCGAGGCCGCAGGCCGGCTGGCGGCGATCAACGGCCGCACCGTGTACGTCGTCCACGCCGAGGAGTCGGCCGTCTCCGGGGAGTCGGGCGCCGAGGGCGAGGACCTGGAGTCCGCCCGCACCGCGGTGCGCACCCACCTGGACCGGCTCGCCGCGCAGGGCGTCCCCGCGGTCGGGCACGTGCTGCGGCACGCCACCGGCCACGGCGAGATCGGGCGGCTCATCGCCGAGCACGCCGAGGCGGCGGGGGCGCGTGCCATCGTGATCGGCGCCCCGACGCACGGCGGGCTCTGCGCGCTGATGGACGCGAGCGCGGGACGGGAGCTGATGCGCCGCGCGACCTGCGACATCGTGCTGATCAACCCGCGGGCCGCGGAGGTGGGGGCCGCCGCCTGACCCCTCCCGCGACGGTCCGCGAGCCGGCCGCGTCCCCCACGCCATCGAAATCCGCACGAAGCGGACGTATGGTGGCCAGACGGTGCAGTTCGCCGGGGGACGCGGCCACCGTGCTCTTCATGATCGTCACGCAGGCACGCCGGAGGCGGCCATGGCGGACCCCAAGGGCTTTCTCACCACCCCTCGCCGTACTCCCGAACGGCGCCCGGTGGACGAACGGGTGCAGGACTGGCAGGAGGTGTACACGGGCCAGGGCCTGCTGCCGATCGTCTCCGCACAGGCGGGCCGGTGCATGGACTGCGGCATCCCGTTCTGCCACGCCGCCTGTCCGCTCGGGAACATGATCCCCGACTGGAACGACCTGGTCTTCCGCGAGGACTGGGTCGCGGCGTCCGATCGGCTGCACGCCACCAACAACTTCCCCGAGTTCACCGGCCGGCTCTGCCCGGCGCCCTGCGAGAGCGCCTGCGTCCTCACCATCAACGCCGACCCCGTCACGATCAAGAACGTGGAGGTGGCGATCGCCGACCGGGCCTGGGCCGAGGGGCTCGCCGTCCCGCTCCCGCCGGAGTGCCGCACCGGCCGCACCGTGGCGGTGGTCGGCTCGGGGCCCGCGGGGCTGGCCGCCGCGCAGCAGCTCACCCGGGCCGGGCACACGGTCACGGTGTACGAGCGGGACGACCGGCTGGGCGGCCTGCTCCGGTACGGGATACCGGAGTTCAAGATGGAGAAGCACCACCTGGACCGGCGGCTGCACCAGATGCGGGCCGAGGGCACCCGCTTTTGCACCGGCGCCGAGGTCGGCGGGGACCTCGACGCACACCGGGTGATCGCCGAGCACGACGCGGTGCTGCTCGCGGTGGGTGCCCGCGCCTGGCGGGAACTACCCGTCCCGGGGAGGGAGTTGGCGGGAATCCATCAGGCCATGGACTACCTGACGCTGGCCAACCGGGTGTGCGAGGGCGATCTCACCTCGTCCCCGATCAGCGCGCAGGGCAAGGACGTGGTGATCGTCGGCGGGGGCGACACCGGCGCGGACTGCCTGGGAACCGTGCTGCGCCAGCGCGCCGCCTCCGTCGTCCAGCTGGACATCAACCCCCTGCCCGGCTGGGACCGCCCCGAGCACGAGCCCTGGCCGGTGTACCCCCGGGTCTTCCGGATCTCCCCCGCGCACGAGGAGGCCCGGCTGCTGGGCCGCCGCGAGCACTGGGACACCGCCGAGCACGGCTGCGTCCCGCTGCCCGGCCCGCAGGGCGACATCCGGGTCTTCTCCGCCTCCACCTTCCGCTTCGAGGGGGACGACGACGGGCATGTCGCCTCCCTGCACCTCGTGGGCGTGGAGCCCTCCGGGCGGCGGCCGCGGGCCGGCACCGAACGCGTCGTCCCTGCCCAGCTCGTGCTGCTGGCCCTGGGGTTCTCGGGCCCCGAGCGGAACGAGGGCGTCGTCCCGCAGCTCGGCCTGGGACTCGACGCGCGCGGCCGGATCGCCCGCGACGCCGCATTCGCCACCACGGTGGAGAAGGTCTGGGTCGCGGGCGACGCCGGTCGCGGTCAGTCGCTGATCGTCTGGGCGATCGCCGAGGGCCGCTCGGCGGCGGCGGCCGTGGACCGCGCGCTGCGCGGCGCCACCTGCCTGCCGGCGCCGATCACGCCGACGGACCAGCCGCTGGTGGTGTGACGACGGTGCGCGGACGCGGTGCGAAGCCCGCCGCGCGGTAGGCGTCGTCGATCAGCCGCATCGACTCCACCGCGTCGTCGGCGTCGGTGGCCACCCGGGTGCCGTTCCGCACCAGGTCGGCGAAGGCCTCCAGCTGGTACGTGTACGAGGTGCGCCGGCCCAGCTCCTCCACGCGCTCGCCGTCGGGCGTCCGGACCAGCAGCCGGTCGTCGAGGTGCGGCAGGACGAAGTTGACCGCGGTCGCCTCGCCCCGGCTGCCGACGACACGCAGGCTCATGTCCTCCGCCTCCGACGCCATGTTGCAGCGCGCGGTGCCGGTGGCGCCGCCGGGGAAGACCAGGTCGGCCTCCAGCCACTCGTCCACCCCGGGCATGCCGGCGTGCTCGCCGCCTCGGGCGCCCGCCACGCGCGGCGCGCCGCCGCCCCACGGGGCGAGGGCGCGGTGCGCGTGCAGCGCGTAGCAGCCGAGGTCCATCACCGCTCCGCCGGCCAGCTCCAGCGACCAGCGGGGGTCGGAGTCCGGCGGGGCGGGGATGTTCACCGTGGCCTCCACCTGCCGCAGCTCGCCGAGCTCCCCGCTTTCCAGCAGCTCGTGCAGGCGGCGGATGACCGGGTGGTACAGGTTGTGGAACGCCTCCATGAAAGCGACGCCCGCCTTGGCGGCGGCGTCCCGGACCTCGATGGCCTCCTCCAGATTGCTGGCGGAGGGCTTCTCGGTCAGGACGTGCTTGCCCGCCGCGATGGCGGCCAGGTTCCACGGCCCGTGCAGGCCGTTGGCGAGCGGGTTGTAGATCGCCTCGATCTCGGGGTCGGCGAGCAGGTCGGCGTAGGAGTCGTGGACGCGCTCGACGCCGTGGGCGGCGGCGTACTCCTCGGCGCGGCCGCGGTCGCGGGCGGCGACGGCGACCAGGCGGTGGCCGGTGATGCGGGCGGGGTCGACGATGGCGCGCTCGGCGATGCGGGCGGCGCCGAGCACTCCGATGCGCAGGGGTTCGGTGCTCATGCGGTACGTACCTCTTCCATCCGTACGGGTCGGCGGTCGCGCAGTGACAGCGTGCAGGCTTCGGCGATCCAGCCCGCCTCGACCGCGTCCGCGACGCTACACGGCGACGGTCGGAGCCCCGCCACCACCTCGGTGAAAGCGGCGAGCTCGGCCCGGTAGGCAGCGCGGAAGCGGTCCATGAAGAAGTGGTGCGGGGGGCCCGCGGGGAAGCCGGCGCCCGGTTCGACGGAGCGCAGCGGCAGCCCGTCCTCCAGGCCCACCGCGATGCTGTCCCTGGTGCCGTGCAGCTCCATCCGGACGTCGTAACCGCGCGGGTTGTGGCGGCTGTTGGAGATCAGGACGAGCGTGCCGTCGTCGAGGGTGAGCACGGCCGCCGCGGTGTCGGCGTCACCGGCGGCGGCGATGTAGTCGGCGCCGCGGTTGCCGCCCGTCGCGTACACCTCGGTGACCTCGCGGCCGGTCACCCAGCGCACGATGTCGAAGTCGTGGACCGAGCAGTCCCGGAAGATGCCTCCGGAGACGGCCACATAGGCGGCCGGCGGCGGCTCGGGGTCGAGGGTGGTGGAGCGGACGGTGTGCAGAAGGCCGAGCTCACCTGCGGCGACGGCCTCCCGGGCGGCGGCGAAGCCCGCGTCGAAGCGCCGGTTGTAGCCGATCTGCACGGGCACGCCGCCGTCCTGGACGGCGCGCAGCACCCCGACGCTCTCCTCGATCGTGCGGGCGACCGGCTTCTCGCAGAAGACGGGCACCCCCGCCTCGACCGCGGCCAGGATGAGCCGGGGATGGGCGTCCGTCGCGGCGGCGACGACGATCCCGTCGACGCCCGAGGCGATCACGTCCTCGGGCGATGCGGCCACCTCGGCGCCGTACCGGGTGGCGGCGGCCTCGGCCGCGGCGCGGACCGGGTCGGTGACGACGAGGGACTCCACGACGGGCAGCGCGGCCAGGGTCTCCGCGTGGAGGGCCCCGATCCGGCCGAGGCCCATCAGGCCGATGCGCATGGGTGGTTGCTCCTCGGGGTTGCGGGCGGGTCGGATGGAGCGGGGGTCAGTCCAGGCCGCCGAGGACGTTCTGGTCCCAGTCCAGGACCGCGCCGGTGACCACGCCGCTGCGGTCGGACAGCAGCAGCACGACGAAGTCGGCGATCTCGTCGGCCTGTCCGAGCCGGCCCATCGGGAGCCGGCGGCCGGCCTCCTCGCGCCAGTCGTCACCCGCGCCGTGGAAGGCGCGCTGGGTGGCGTCCTCGCCCTCGGTGTCGGTCCAGCCGATGTTGAGCCCGTTGATCCGCACACGGTCCCAGCGGTGGGCGTGCGCCGCGTTGCGGGTGAGTCCGGCCAGGCCCGCCTTGGCCGCCACATAGGGGGCGAGGAAGGGCTGCCCGCCGTGGGCGGAGGAGGAGATCACGTTGACGATCGTGCCGGGCGCCGAACGGGCGACCATGTCGGCGACGGCGGCCTGCATCGCGAAGAACGGACCGCGCAGGTTGACCGCGACATGCGCGTCGAAGAGCTCCGGCGTGGTGTCGAGCAGGGTGCCGCGCGAGGTCAGCCCCGCGGCGTTGACCAGGCAGTCGATCCGGCCGTGGGCGGCCACCACGGCCTCGACGGCGCCGCGCGCCTGGCCGGGGTCGGCCAGGTCGCAACGCAGGTACGCGGCCTTGGCACCGGCGGCGGCCAGTTCTGCCGCCAGCTCCTCCCCCGGCCCGGGGCGGCGTCCGGTGACGGTCACGACGGCACCCTCGCGGGCGGCCGCCCGCGCGACGGCGGCGCCGACGCCCTGGCTGCCGCCGTTGATCAGGACGATCCTGTCCCGCAGCAGTCCCATGCGGGCCCCCTATCGGCTCGTACGGCGTTCGGCGGCGGCCCGCAGCGCGGCGCGCAGGATGTCCGGACTCCACTCCTCGCCGAGCGCGCGGCGCACCGTGTCGGCCTGCGAGGGCGGGGCGAGGCCGTCCACCGGCGGGTCGCGGTCGAGGTCGGTGGGGAAGGGGTAGCCCTCGGCGGTGGCCGCGATCACCGTGTCGAGCGCGGTGGCGGCGGCGCCGGCCGCCTTCATCCGCAGCAGTTCCGGGTACACGGCGTTCGTCATGGCCTCGCGGTCGACGGTCTCCATGGCCCGCCCGAAGGCGGAGGAGATCTGGAGCAGGTTGGCCATCCGCCGGATGTCCGCGGAGCGGTTGTGGCCGGCGGCGTGGAACAGCGCGGGGTTGAAGAAGACGGCGTCGCCCTTGGCCAGGGGCAGTTGCACGTGCCGCTCCTCGAAGTACGCCCGGAACTCCGGCAGCCGCCAGGCCAGGTAGCCCGGCTCGTACTTCTGCGAGTGCGGCAGGTAGAGAGTGGGCCCGCTCTCGACGGGCATGTCGCAGTGCGCGACGGCGCCCTGGAGGGTCAGCACGGGCGACAGGCGGTGGACGTGCGCGGGGAACCGGGCGGCGGCCTCGCCGGACAGGAAGCCGAGGTGGTAGTCGCGGTGCGCGGTCTGCGCGGCGCCACCGGGGTTCACCACGTTGATCTGCGAGGTGATCTGGTGGTCGGGGCCGAGCCAGGCGGTGGCGGCCAGGGCCACGGCCTCGTTGGCGTAGTACGCGGCGAAGACCGCGGGGGCGGCCACGGCCAGCTTCTCCATGGCGTTCCAGACCCGGTCGTTGGCGCCGGGCCGGGCGAAGTGGTCTCCGGCGCCGGTGCCGGCGGCACGCTGGTCGCGGATGAGGCCCTCGAAGGCCTCGGTGGCCCGGTCGAGGACGTCCGCGTCCGGGAAGGCCCCGCGGAGCACGACGATCCCTGGACCGTCCATCAGGGCCCGCGCCAGCTCGGCCTGGGCCTCGCGGCGGCCGTCCGGCGTGGCCGCCAGGGCGAGCAGCCGCTCGCTGTCGTACAGCGGGACGCCGTGCTCGACGGCCTCGGCGTGCGGGTGGTCGCGCGGATCGGTGGCCTGCTCGGTCAGCGCGCGCAGGGCGTCGAGGTCGCAGTCGTCCTCGGACAGCCACATCCGCGGTCCCGCGGCGGTGAGGGACGTGAAGGACATCGGGGGTCCTTTCGACGGGCGGGGATTTCCTGTCAGTCTAGGAACGGCAGTCCGTCAATCAACCGCAGAAACCCATCAAAAACCCTTCAGGAACGAGCCCATGGGCCACCCCTTCCCGATCCGCGAGATCGCCCGCCAGGCCGGTCTCAGCGAGGCCACCGTCGACCGCGTGCTCAACGGCCGTGGCGGGGTGCGCGAGAGCACGGCGCGCGAGGTCCACCAGGCCGTCGCCGACCTGCGGCGGCAGCACGCGCAGATTCGCCTGGGCGGCCGCACCTTCATGATCGACATCGTGATGCAGGCCCCGGAGCGCTTCTCCACGGCGGTGCGCGGCGCGCTGGAGGCCGAACTGCCGTCCCTGCGGCCCGCGGTGATGCGCTCGCGGTTCCACTTCCGGGAGTCCGGGCCGGTCGCGGGGCTGGTCGCCGTGCTGGACCGGATCGCCGAGCGCGGTTCGCAGGGCGTACTGCTCAAGGCGCCGGACGTGCCCGAGGTGACGGCCGCCGTCGGACGGCTCGCGGCGGCCGGCATCCCGGTGGTGACGCTGGTGACGGACCTCCCGGCGAGCGGGCGGCTGGCGTACGTCGGCATCGACAACCGGGCGGCGGGCGCCACCGCCGCCTACCTGGTCGGGCAGTGGCTGGGCGACCGGCCCGGCAATGTGCTGGTGACCATCAGCCGGGGCTTCTTCCGGGGCGAGGAGGAGCGCGAGATGGGGTTCCGCGCGACGCTGCGATCCCTGCGGCCGCAGCGCGCGCTGGTGGAGATCACCGACAGCGACGGGCTGGACGACACGCTGCGCGAGCTGGTGCTCGGCGCGCTGCGCCGCGACCCGGAGATCCGCGCGGTCTACTCGATCGGCGGCGGCAACGTCGCCACCGTGGAGGCCTTCGACGCCCTCGGCCGCGACTGCCGGGTCTTCGTCGCGCACGACCTCGACCACGACAACACGCGGCTGCTGCGCGAGGGCCGTCTGTCGGCGGTGCTCCACCACGACCTGCGCCAGGACATGCGGCACGCCTGCCAGATCGTCATGCAGGCGCACCGGGCGCTGCCGGGCGCCGCGCACGCGTGGCCCTCGCCCATCCAGGTCATCACCCCGTACAACACCCCCATGGGCTTCACGCGACCGGACCAATGACCCCGGGGAGGCGGTCGGCGCGCCGCGGATCAGGCGCCCGGGGCGATGCAGACCCTGGTGTGGAGCATGGGGGTGCCCTCGTCGGGGGTGCGCGTGTACGTGGTGACCACCGAGACCACCCGCACGTCGCGGTCGTGCACGGCGATGTCCTGACCGGCCGCCGGGATCGGGATCACCCCGCTGCAGCCCATGACGGCCAGCACCTCGTGACCGGCTCCGTCGGGCTGCTGCCAGGCGAACTCCATCGTGTGCCGCACGGGGGTGTCGTGGTAGATGCTCGCCCCGCGGGACAGCTCCTTCTCGCGGTCACTGATGTGCCGCAGCGCGGCAGGCATCTGGTCCATGGCGTCCGTCGTCCTCTCGTCCCGCGGTCCCACCGGTCACTGTCGGCGATTGTCGCCGACCGTGCGGGGGCGCGCCTGCCGAGCGATCCGGCACCCGGCTCCGGACCCCGCCCTGTCCTTTGTCCCGCATCCGGGATAGATTCCCGTATATGAGAGACATCGATCCAGACTCCGTCGACGCCCGGCTCGCCGCCCGCCTCGCCGCGCTGCGGGCGGAGCGGGGCTGGTCGCTGGAGGAGCTGGCCGCGCGCACCGGCATCAGCCGCTCCACGCTGTCCCGGCTCGAACGCGGCGAGATCAGCCCCACCGCCGCGCTCCTCGGCCGGCTCGGCGCGGCGTACGAACGCACCATGTCCCGGCTGCTGGCCGAGGTCGAGAGCGAGCCCGCGCAACTGGTGCGTGCCGCGGAGCAGCGGGTGTGGACCGACGGGCCCACCGGGTTCGTGCGCCGCTCCGTGTCACCGCCGCACCCCGGACTGCGCGCCGAGGTGATCGAGGGGGTGCTGCGGCCCGGCGCCGACATCGCGTACGAGCACCCGCCGGTGGCCGGCCTGGAGCACCACGTGTGGGTGCGCGAGGGCGCCCTGGAGGTCACCGTGCAGGACCGGGTCCATGACCTCGCCCCCGGCGACTGCCTCCGCTTCCGCCTGTGGGGCGCGTCCCGCTACCGCTGCGCGGGGCCGGAGTCCGCCCGCTACGCCGTCGTCGTCGTACTCCCCTGAAGGAGACCACCGCCATGGACGCGATCAGCCCGCTCTCCGCGGCGCAGTTGCGGGAAGCCACGCCCGGCCTGGCGGCGCTGCTGGCGGACGCCGTGGCCGGGGGCGCCTCGCTCGGCTTCCTCGCGCCCTTCGGCCGGGACGAGGCGCTGGAGTGGTGGCGGGGCAGGGCCGCCGCGGTCGCGGACGGCCGGCTGGCGGTCTGGGCGGCCCGGGACGCGGAAGGGCTGACCGGGACGGTGAGTCTCGCCCGGGAGGAGAAGGCGAACGGGCGGCACCGCGCGGAGGTCGTCAAGCTCATGGTGCACCGCAGGGCCCGCGGGCGGGGCCTCGGCCGCAGGCTGCTCGGCACAGCGGAACGGGCCGCGGCAGGCGGCGGCGCGACCCTGCTGCTGCTCGACACGGAGACCGGCAGCCCGGCCGACGCTCTGTACCGCTCGGCGGGCTGGACGTCCTACGGCGTCGTACCGGGCCACGCCACCGACCCGGCGGGGGTGCCGCGCCCGACGACGTTCTTCTTCAAGTCCCTCACGGACGCCGCGCACGGCGCCTGAGGCCTCAGGAGGCGGGGACGGCCAGCATCTTCTGGACGGCCTGGCGGCTCACCCCGAGGGCGCGGGCGATGTCGGACTGGGAGACGCCCTGCTCGAGGAGTCCCTGCATCAGCTCGCGCCGTTCGGCGGCGAAGCGGTTGGCGAGGCGGGCGTGGTGGACGGCCTGTGCCCGCGCCTCCCTGATGCGGTCGAAGGTGGGCTCGTACGCGGAAAGGTCCTTGGTGTCGGCCATGCCGCCACGATGACAACCCCCCGTTGTCAACGTCAACCCCCCGTTGTCATACGTCCGTCGGGGATGCGTCGCGGAACGCCGGGCACGGATCCATACTGTACGTATAGTTCGCACAGGAGGTTCCTCATGACATCGATCAGCGCGGACACCAGCGCCCGCGATTCCGGCACCTTCGCCATCGGCGGCGACCTGCCCGTGCACCGCCTGGGGTACGGCACCATGCAGCTCACCGGCGAAGGGGTCTGGGGCGACCCCCGCGACCCGGAGGAGGCCGTGCGCGTCCTGCGGCGCGCGGTGGAGCTCGGCGTCACGTTCATCGACACCGCGGACGCCTACGGGCCGTTCACCGCCGACCTGCTGCTGCGCAAGGCACTGCACCCCTACCCCGAGGACCTGGTGATCGCCACGAAGGTCGGGTTCGTGCGGACCGGTCCGGGCGGGTGGGTCCCGGTCGGCCGGCCCGCGTACCTGCGCCAGCAGGTGGAGCTCAACCTGCGCCACCTCGGCGTGGAGCGGATCGACCTGCTCCAGCTGCACCGCATCGACCCGGAGGTCCCCGTCGCCGACCAGGTCGGCGAGCTCGCCGCGCTCCAGCAGGAGGGCAAGATCCGGCACATCGGGCTCAGCGAGGTGAGCACCGGCGACATCGACGAGGCCGCGCGGACGGCGCGGATCGTGTCCGTGCAGAACCGCTTCAACCTGGCCGACCGCGCCGCCGAGGACGTGCTCGGGTACGCCGAGCGGCACGACATGGCCTTCATCCCGTGGTTCCCGCTCGCCACCGGCGAACTCGCCAAGCAGGGCGGTCCCCTGGAGCGGATCGCCGCCGAGCAGGGCGCGTCCCCCTCGCAGTTGGCGCTCGCGTGGCTGCTGAAGCGCTCGCCCAACATGCTGCCGATCCCGGGCACGTCCAGCGTGGGCCACCTGGAGGACAACATCGCGGCGGCCGGACTCACCCTGACCGAAGCGCAGTTCGACGCACTGACCGCGGCGGTCTGATCGCCGCGGCCGGAGAGGGCGGTCCACCATGAGCAGTTGGTTCATCACCGGCGCCTCCCGGGGCCTGGGTGCGGAGATCGCCCGCGCCGCCCTGGAGTCGGGACACGTCGTCGCGGCCACCGCGCGCGATCCGCGGGCGGTGACCGCGCTCTTCCCCGACGCGGGCGACGCACTCCTCGCGCTGCCGCTCGACGTCACCGACGAGCAGCAGGCGCGAACCGCCGTCGAGGCGGCGGCCAACCGGTTCGGCGGCATCGACGTCCTGGTCAACAACGCGGGCCGGGGCGTGCTCGGCGCGGTCGAGGAGGTCTCGGACGCGGCGGCCAGGGCGGTCTACGAGACCAATGTGTTCGGCACCCTCAATGTGCTGCGCGCGGCCCTGCCCGGAATGCGCGCCCGCCGCTCGGGCCACATCGTCAACATCAGTTCCGTGGGCGGCTTCACCGGCACGCCCGGCTGGGGCGTCTACGCCTCCACGAAGTTCGCCGTGGAGGGCCTGTCCGAGGCGCTCGCCGGTGAGGTCGGGCCGTTGGGCATCCAGGTGACCATCGTGGAACCGGGCCGTTTCCGGACGGACTTCCTCGACAGCTCAAGCCTGCACACCGAGGCGAACCTGATCGAGGACTACGCGCCCACCGCCGGCGGCACACGGGACACGGCCCCGGAGCACAACCACGCCCAGCCCGGCGACCCCGTCAAGGCCGCCCGCGTCATCGTCGGCCTGGGGGGCAGCGACAAGGCGCCGCTGCGCCTGCAGTTGGGGCCGGACAGCGTCGAACGGATCGAGGCCAAGCTGCACTCGATGGCGGACGAGCTGGAACGGTGGCGCTCGGTGGCCACCAGTACGGACTACGACGATGTCGCTGCCACCGGCTGAGCCGCACCCCCACCCCGCCGTCCCCGCCCCCTCGCTGCATCCGCGCAGCGTGCGGGCGCGGGAGGCGGTCCTGGCCGCGGCCGCCGACCTGCTCGCCGAGGGCGGGCTGGCGGCCGCCACGGTCGACGCGGTCAGCGCCCGGTCGGGCGTCAGCAAGATGACCATCTACAAGCACTGGCCCTCGCGCACCGCGGTCGCCGCCGAGGCCTTCGGCCGGCGGATGGCGGACGCGATCCCGCTGCCCGACAGCGGCGACGCGGTGACCGATCTGCGCGAACAGGTCCGCCGCGTCAGCGGGTTCTTCTCCGGCGACAGCGGCAGGGTCTTCCGCCAGCTGCTGGCCGCCTGCGCCACCGACGCCGGCGGGGCTCCCTATTTCCGCACCTACTTCCTGCAGGCACGGCGCGAGGCCGTCGCCGAGTTGTGGGACCGCCTCGTCGCCGAGGGCAGGGCCCGGCCCGGGGTCACCGCGGGCACCGCGACCGATCTGCTCTTCGGGCCGCTCGTCTTCCGCCTGATGACAGGTCACGCCCCGCTCGACGAGGAACAGGCCGGGGCCGTCGCCCTCGCGGCGCTGCACGGACTGCTCGCGGACGGCGCCTGAGACGGCCCGAAGGCGGGCGTACCGGCGGGCGCACCGTCGTGCGCCGGGGGCGTGTCAGCGCGCGGTCAGCGCCCTGTCAGCGGGGAAGGGCAGCCTTCGGTCATGGACACCATGACCGGGAACCGGATCCGCCGCCGCCGACGCCCGGAGTCCGCCCCCTCCGCCGCCGACGCCGCCCCCGCCTCCGACACCGGCTCCGCGTCGGGCACGCCGGCCGCGTTCGCCCGTTTCACGCTGTGCGGCGGAGGTGTGGGGCTGGTCTCCTCATGGGTGCTGGTCGTGTTGTCGGGGCCGGTGGACTTCGCCGTGGCCAACGCGCTGGTGACCGTGGTCTCGACCGTGCTGGCGACGGAACTGCACGCGCGGTTCACCTTCAGGAGCGGGCGCGCCGGGTGGCGGGCACACACGCAGTCGGCGCTGACGGTCGTGGTGTGCTGGCTGTTCACCACGGCCGCGATGCTCGCGCTTGCGGCGGTGTGCACGGCACCCGGCGTGCTCGTGCGGCAGTCGGTCTACTTGGCGGCCTCCGGTGCTGCCGGGGTCGCGCGCTTCGCGGTGCTGCGGGCGGTGGTCTTCGCGCGGCGCGGCGGCTCGGCGGCCTCGGTGTGGCGCAGGGCCGAGGCGTACATCTCGTCCGGGTCGAGGCGGCGCAGTTCCTCGGCGATGAGCTCGGCCGTGGTGCGCACCTTCAGCGCGAGGTGCCGACTCGGCTGCCCGGGGATGGACAGGGTCGCCAGCGGGCCCTCGGGGCGGTCGATGTGGATCTCGCCGTCGGCGGTGCGCAGGCGCACCGCCGTGACCACCGGTCCGTCGGTGACGACCCGGTCGACCGGCACCCGCAGGCGGTTGCCGAGCCAGCGCGCGAGGAGTTCGGCGCTGGGGTTGTCCGCCTCGCTCTCCACGGCGGCGGACGTGACGGTGGCGCGGGCCTGGTCGAGCGCGGCGGCCAGCATGGACCGCCAGGGCGTCAGCCGGGTCCAGGACAGGTCCGTGTCCCCGGGGGCGTAGGAGGCCGCGCGGGCGTCGATCTGCTGCAGCGGCCGCTCCACGGCGTAGGCGTCGGTGATGCGGCGCTGCGCCAGCGCGCCGAGCGCGTCCTCGGCCGGGTGGTCGGGGGCGTCGACCGGCCACCAGACCACGACCGGCGCGTCGGGCAGCAGCAGCGGCAGCACCACGCTGTGGGCGTGGTCGGCGAGTTCGCCGTGCAGCCGCAGCAGCACGGTCTCGCCGGTTCCGGTCTCGCCGCCGACCCGCACCTCGGCGTCCAGGCGGGCGCTCTTGCGCTCGCGCGCGGAGCGTCCGGGCCGCTTGATGACGACCAGGATGCGCGACGGGTGCTCGCGCGACGCGTCCGAGGCGGACTTGAGCGCGTCGTAGTGGTTGCCCTCGTCGGTGACGATGACGAGGGTCAGCACCATGCCGACGGCCGGGCTGCCCACACTCCTGCGGGCCCGCACCAGCGCCGAGTTGATCTTTGCCGAGGTGGTGTTGGTGAGGTCGATGTTCATGGCCGGCGCCAGCTCCTGCCGTCTCGTGCGAGCATCTCGTCCGCCGCGACGGGACCCCAGGTCCCGGCGGTGTACTGCTCGGGCTTGCCGTGCTGATCCCAGTACTGCTCGACGGGGTCGAGGATGCGCCAGGACTCCTCCACCTCCTGCGGGCGGGGGAAGAGGTTCGCGTCGCCGAGCAGCACGTCCAGGATGAGCCGCTCGTACGCCTCCGGGCTGGACTCGGTGAAGGACTCGCCGTAGGCGAAGTCCATCGACACGTCCCGGATCTCCATCGAGGTGCCCGGCACCTTCGAACCGAACCGCACGGTCACACCCTCGTCCGGCTGGACGCGGATGACCAGGGCGTTCTGCCCCAGCTCCTGGGTGTCGGTACGGCTGAAGGGCAGGTGCGGGGCGCGCTGGAAGACCACCGCGATCTCCGTGACCCGCCGGCCGAGCCGCTTGCCGGTGCGCAGGTAGAAGGGCACGCCCGCCCAGCGGCGGTTGTCGATCTGCAGCTTGATCGCGGCGTAGGTGTCGGTCTTGGACTTGGGGTCGATGCCCTCCTCCTCCAGGTAGCCGGGCACCTCCTCGCCGCCCTGCCAGCCGTGCGCGTACTGCCCGCGCACCGTGTGCTTGCCCAGATCGTCCGGGAGCCGGACGGCCTGCAGCACCTTGAGCTTCTCCCGCAGGAGGGCCTTGGCGTCGAACCCCGCGGGCTCCTCCATCGTGGTGAGCGCCAGGAGTTGCAGCAGGTGGTTCTGGATGACGTCGCGCGCCGCGCCGATCCCGTCGTAGTAGCCCGCACGACCGCCGATGCCGATGTCCTCGGCCATGGTGATCTGCACGTGGTCGACGAACGAGCGGTTCCACAGCGGCTCGAACATCGTGTTGGCGAAGCGCAGCGCCAGGATGTTCTGGACCGTCTCCTTGCCCAGGTAGTGGTCGATCCGGAACACCTGGGAGGGCGGGAAGACCTCGTGGACCACGCGGTTGAGCTCCTGCGCGCTGGCCAGGTCGTGCCCGAAGGGCTTCTCGATGACCGCCCGGCGCCACGACCCCGCGGCGGCGTCGGCCAGGCCGTGCTTCTTCAACTGCTGCACGACCTGCGGGAAGAACTTCGGCGGCACGGAGAGGTAGAAGGCGAAGTTGCCGCTCGTGCCCCGGGCCCTGTCCAGCTCGTCCACGGTGACACGGAGCTTCTCGAACGCCTCGTCGTCGCCGAAGTCGCCCGGCACGAAGCGCATGCCGGCCGAGAGCTCCTGCCACACCTCGTCGCGGAAGGGGGTGCGCGCGTGCTCCTTGACGGCGTCGTGCACGACCTGGGCGAAGTCCTCGTCCGCCCAGTCGCGGCGGGCGAAGCCGAGCAGCGAGAAGCCCGGCGGCAGCAGCCCGCGGTTGGCGAGGTCGTACACGGCGGGCATCAGCTTCTTGCGGGACAGGTCACCGGTCACCCCGAAGATCACCAGGCCGGAGGGGCCCGCGATGCGGGGCAGCCGCCGGTCGGATGGATCGCGCAGCGGATTGATCCAGCTGTCGGTTTCCGTCATGGGTCCACTTCTCTTCGCGGTACGTCGGGTCGTCGCGGCGCGCGGCATCACGCGGCGCCGAAGAGTTCGAGCAGCTCGGTCTTGCCGAACATGCGGGCGGTGTCGATGGCGGACGGGGTGCCGGCGGCCGGGTCGGCCCCGGCGTCGAGCAGGGCGTGGACGACCTCGTCCTCACCCTTGAACACGGCACCGGCCAGCGGGGTCTGGCCGCGGTCGTTGGGACGGTCGGGGTCGGCGCCGCGCCGCAGCAGCGCGGTGACGGTGGCGGCGTGACCGTGGTAGGCGGCGAGCATCACGAGCGTGTCGCCCCGGTCGTTGGTGAGGTTCGCGGGCACACCGGCGTCCACGTAGGCCACCAGGGTCTCGGTTCCGCCCTGGCGGGCGAGGTCGAAGACCTTGGCCGCGAGCTGCAGCACCTCGGGGTCGTGCGCCGGTTCGGCCTGCGGGGTCGGCTCGCTCATCGTTCCTCACTCGAATGGACGGGGGACTGCGCGGGATCCGTGTGATCCACCTTATGCAGCGTCAACCACCTTCACACCCGCCGCATGCCCGGTTCCGGCCCGATCCGCCGGTGGGGACGGTACGAGAAGCCATGGCCGAACCCTGGCGGCGACGATCACTCGTTCGGGGGACTTCACTGCTCCGTCGGCGGGGCCTGCCACATGACACGCCGGGCGACCGGCAAGGATCACGCCGGAGAAACCGCCCCTGAGGGCTGATCAGGCGAATTTCTCCATAAATCACTCATTTGCCGGTTTTCAGATCTTATTACTTTCTGTAATTCTGGAACAACTCATGGTGACAGTCCCCATCACACAGGAGTAGCCCCATGATCCTGTCCATTTCAGGCGTCGTCCTGCTCGGCATCATCGTCTTCCTGTTCTTCCGCAAGGACGGCCTCAAGGCCTCCCACGCACTCGTCTGCGCCCTGTTCGGCTTCTACCTCGCGGGCACCGCCATCGCCCCGAGCATCAAGGCCGGAGGGGCGAGCCTCGCGAGCCTGCTGGGCGGGATCAAGTTCTAGCCGGGCCGTCACCGCACGGTCCACGCACCGGGCCCGGCGCGCCTCCCCGCACCGGGCCCGTCTCCGTTCCCGTTCCCGTCCCGCAACGATCCCTGGAGCTCCTCGTGGTCCGGCGCCCCCTCCCCACTCTGCTGAGCAGCCGCCTCGCGCTCGCCCGCGGGCGCGACATGGCGCGCGGCGTCGCCGACAGCGCCACCGATGTGCTCCACCCGCTGATCGTGATCTCCCGCGGGATGCGCCGCCAGCTCGGCTGGCTGCGCGACTGGTGGGGGAAGACCCCGCAGGACCGCCGCGGCCCGGCGCTGATGGCCTCGGTCGGGGCGGGCTTCCTGCTCCTGGTGCTGCTCCCGTACGGCGCCTACCTGGCCGTCGCCGCGCTCATGGGCTCCGCGGCGTGGATGGGCCGGGACCGCACCCCGGCGCCGAGCGGTCCCAGCGGCGCGGAGAACGACCGGCTGACCGCGCTGTACGAGTCGCTGGTGCCCTACCTGTCGGACCCGGGCGACCCCAGCCCGCTGTACGCGCACGACGGGAGCTGGGAGAACGTCTTCGGCGACTACGAGTTCGAGGACGGGCGGCTGACCCGGCTGCACCTGAAGTACCCCGCGTACTTCACCGACGGCGAGGCCGTGTCGCGGGCCCGCGTGGAGCACGTCCTGCACGCCAAGGCCGGACGCGGCCGGGAGTACCGCTTCGACTGGAACGAGGAGGAGAACCACCTCACCCTCTGCGCCCTCCCCCCGCTGCCCACCGGCATCGCCGCGCAGCGCTTCGTCACCGCGCCCGGCGAGACCGTGCTCGGCTTCACCGACGCCGAGGCCGTGCAGCGCACCGTGCCCGTCACCGACGGCGAGGAGGTCCGCGACGCGCCGCCGGTGGTGTGGCGCACCGGGCCGCGTTCGACCGAGCCGCACCTGCTCGCGCTCGGCCGGCCGGGCACCGGCACCACGACGCTCCTGCGCTCCATCGCGCTGCAGGCCCTCCCGGACGGCGACCTCGTGGTCATCGACGGCAGCGGGACCGGGGAGTACGCGTGCCTGAACGGCCGGCCGGGCGTACTGGCGGTGGAGAGCGGGCTCGCCGGCACGCTGGCCACCCTGGAGTGGGCGGCGCACGAGACCGAGCGGCGCCTCATCGCCGTCAACCGGGCCCGGCAGGCCGGCCGGGGCGCTCCGGACGACGTGCGGCGCCCGCTGTGGATCCTGGTCGACCGGCCGACCGCGCTGACCCAGCTCGCGCACGCCGAGGGTCGGCCCGACCCGCAGGAACTGCTGGACGTACCACTGCGCCACGGGCGCGGGGCCGGGGTCACCGTGGCCGTCGCGGACCAGCTGGACACCGCCGACGCGCTGTCGCAGGTGGTCGTCGCGCACACCCGGGCACGGGTGCTGCTGGGAGCGGTGACCGCCGACCAGACGCAGGCCGTACTGGGCGCGCCCCAGGGCACGACGTCCGCCGCGGAGGTCCCCCCGGGACGCGGTTACGCGCGGCTGGGCTCCGGTCCGGTACTGCGCATGCAGGTGCCCGCCACGCCGGACCCGTACGACGAGGAGACCAGCGACACCCACCGGCAGGCGGTGCTGTCCCTGCTGCCGCCGGCCGGCGTGGCCTTCGTCAAGGACGCGGCGGCGGTGCCGGACGCCCCCGCGGGCGCCCGGATGCGGCCGGCCGGCGGACCGGCACTGGAGCACTGACCGCTCCCGGCGTTCGACGTGCGAGGTACGAGGTAGGAGGTAGGTGCGACGTCAGGGGCGCGGCGGCAGCCGGTGCAGGACGACGTGCGTCAGCGCGCCGCCCGCCACCTCCGCCGTCAGGTAGGTGCAGTGCGGCTGCCGCCTGCGGTCGGTCGGCGAACCCGGGTTGAGCAGCCGCATGCCACCGGGCGCCGTGGAGTCCCAGGGGATGTGGCTGTGGCCGAACACGAGCACGTCCACATCGGGGAAGCGCTCCTCGCAGCGCCGCTCCCGCCCCTGCGCCGGCCCGGTCTCGTGGACGACGGCGAACCGCAGCCCGCCGAGCTCCGCGTGCGCGACCTCGGGCAGCCGGACGCGCAGACCAGGGCCGTCGTTGTTCCCGTGGACGCCGATCACGCGCCGGGCGCGCGCCAGGAGCAGGTCGAGGGTCGCCTCGTCCACCCAGTCGCCGGCGTGGAGGACGACGTCCGCGTGCGCGATCAGGCCCACGAGTTCGGACGGCAGCTCCTTGGCACGTTTGGGCACGTGCGTATCGGACATCACAAGTAGACGCACTCGTCCACGCTAGCCGCCCGGGACCGCCGGGGCGCGGGACCCGCACGGCGTGGGCGGCGGTTCCCCGCGGTCATGGGGAGCGCGGATCTCATCGCTGAAGGGCCGGGGCCATGTCCGCAGACATCCTCTCCACACAATCGGCGGAACTGGTGCAGCCGGCCGAACCCGCCTATGTGAGCACCGCCCGGCACTTCACCGCCGAGATGCTGGTGATGTGGGGACTGGCCACGGAGGACCGGGACTGCGCCGAGCTGATCGTCGACGAACTCGCCGCCAACGCGGCGCGGCACGGCCGCGCCGAGATGTCCGTGCGGCTGACCATCTGCGGGCGGGGGCTGGTGATCACCGTGACCGACACCGGTGACAGCCGGTCGCAGCCGCACGGGCCGGCCGACGGAACCCCGGCGGACGAGCACGGACGGGGGCTGGACATCGTGCGACGGCTCGCCGGTTCGACCGCCATCCACGACGACGAGCACACCCACCGGGTGGTGACCACCCGCTGCCTCGCGCCGCTCCACCGGCCCGTGACGCCCGCCGGGTCCGCCCAGCCCGTGTGACGGCCGCCGCGGCGGGGTGCCGACCCGCCGCGGGTGATGATGGTCGTGACCCCGCGGTCCGGCACGGCCGGCCCGGAGCGACCGACGGAGAGGCATTCGGCGTGAACACCGGCACCACGTCCCCCGGCCCGACGGCACCGCACCGCGTCCTGGTGGTGCTCTTCGACGGGGTGCAGCTGATGGACGTCGCCGGGCCGCTGGAGGTGTACACCGCCGCCAACGACTACGGCGCGGCCTACCGCACGTACACGGCCTCCCTCGACGGCAAGCCCGTCAACAGCACGGCCGGGCTGCCGCTGGTCCCCGACATGGCGCTGGACGCGGTGGACTTCGCCGTGGACACCCTCGTCGTCCCCGGGCGGTCGGACTGGTGGGCGGCGGTCTCCGACGTCCCGCTCATCGAGGCCGTCACCCGGCTCGCGGAGCACTCGCGCACCGTGGCCGCCGTGTGCGCCGGGGCGTTCCCGCTGGCGGCGACCGGGCTGCTGGACGGACGTCGCGCCACGACGCACTGGCGGCACGCCGCCGATCTGGCGGCCCGCTACCCCGGCATCACGGTGGACGCCGACGCCATCTTCGTGCGCGACGGCCGCTTCATCACCTCGGCCGGGATCACCGCCGGCATCGATCTGGCGCTGGCGCTCGTGGAGTCCGACCACGGGGCGGAGGTCGCCCGCGCCGCGGCCAAGTACCTGGTGGTCTTCATGGCACGGCCCGGCGGGCAGTCGCAGTTCAGCGTGCGCCAGTCGTCGAGGCACGCCGCGCGGTCGGTGCTGCGCGACGTGCTGGACGAGGTCGCCGCCGACCCGGTGGGCGACCACAGCCTGCCGGCGCTCGCCGGGCGGGCGGGGGTGTCGCCGCGTCACCTGACCCGGCTGTTCCGCAACGAGACCGGCGGCACGGCCGCGGAGTACGTGGAGCGCGTCCGTGTGGAGGCCGCCCAGGCCCTGCTGGAGGCGGGCAACGAGGCCCTGTCCACCGTGGCCCGGCGCAGCGGCTTCCGGTCGGAGGAGACGATGCGGCGCGCCTTCCGCCGCAGGCTGGGCGTCAGCCCGGGCGCGTACCGGGAGCGCTTCCGCACCACCCACCCCAACGGGGCCTTCGCCGACCGGGGTTGAGCGGGAGTACGCGGGAGCTCACTCGGGCCACGGCGACTCCAGAATGGTGTCCACGAAGTTCCCGCGGACGTAGCCGGGCACGAACCGCTCCAGGACGTCGGCCTTGACATTGCCGAAGGTGGTGTCCGGGCGGGGCGCGATGCCGTGGGTGAACTCCCTCAGGATGTTGTTCTTGAAGTCCGGCCTCGGGTGGACGGCCACGACCGCCTCCCGCTGCTCCGCCGGGATCTCGTCGTAGCCGATGCCGAGCACGTCCACCTCGACCCCGGAGGTGACCAGGGCGATCTCCGGCGCCATGTGCCAGGGGATCTCCGGCGTGGTGTGCAGGGCGATCCCCTCCCACACCAAGCGGGCGCGGTCCTCGGCGACCCCGTGCTCCAGCAGGAAGCGGCGGGCCTCGTCGGCGCCGTCGATCTCGAAGCGCTGGTCCGTCCGGGCGAACCGCTCGGTCAGCCCGAGGTCGTGGAAGAGCGCGCCGACGTAGAGCAGTTCCGGGTCGTAGTCCCAGCCGCGCAGGCGGCCGCGCATCGAGGCCCAGAAGAAGACCCGGCGCGAGTGGTGGAAGACGACCGGCGACGCCGCGTCCCGCACCAGCTCCGTCGCCTCGTGCACCAGCTTGGTCTCGGGTACCTCGACGTCCGCGATGATCTCGGCCATGGCGTGTCTCCAGGGGGTTCGTGGTGTCGCCCCGGCAGGGGGCCGGGGCACCGACAGCTCCAGTCTGCGACGCGCGGGACGCGCCGGCCCGGGTCCATGAGGACACGTGACCCACGGATCGGGACATCGCCGGCGCGCCCGCGCCAACCGTCAGTCGCGGTCGGCCAGTTCCGCGATGACCTGGGCATGGCACGGCTCGGGCACGCACCAGCAGCCCAGACGGCGGCCGCGCAGCCCGGGCAGCATCGCGAGCAGATCCGGGCGCGACAGCAGGTGGTCCCGGTACATCTCCAGGACCTCCTCGCGCGTGCCGTCCGGCCCCGGCCGGAACGGGCTGGCCAGCGGGGAGCCCGGCAGGTGCCAGCCGCCGCGGTGGGCCGGGCGGCCGACGTAGACGACGTCCGCGTAGTCGGGGTCGCCGCGGTGGCCCTTGAGATTGACGACCGTGGTTGCGGCCATGGCGTCAGAGGAGCCCTGCCGCGAGCACGCCGACCCGGCGGATGCCGGGCGGGGACGCGAGCGTCGTCCCGGTCGCCTCTTTCAGCGCCGCGGCGATACGCCCCTGGAGGTGGGTGCGGCCGGTCTCGTCCGCGAAGGAGTCGAGGACCCCGAAGACGGTGGCGTAGCCGCGGAACGAGAACCAGGTGACGGCGCCCTCCTCCGCCCGCGCGAACTCCGGGGCGTCGCGCAGCATCGTGTCGACCTCGCCCGCGTGCTCGGGCCCGGCCCCGATGCGGTCCGGCAGACCGATCTCCGTCATCACATGCTCCGATTCCCGTTGTCCCCGATGTTCCCGCTGTTCGCGCTGTTCCCGCTGTTCCGGACACCGAGAACGCTAGAGCGCCCGAAGTCCTCCCCCCAGTGTCGGATCCGGCATGGTCGATAGCATTCCCGTCATGGACATAGCCGTGGTGGCGTACGACGGGGTCTTCGACTCGGGCCTCTCCGCGGTCCTCGACGTGCTCCAGGCGGCCAACGCCATGCGCGGGGAGCTGCCCCACCAGCCCCCGCCGGAGTGGAACGTGACGACCGTCGGCTCCCGCCGCCGGGTGCGCACCGGCGCCGGGCACACCGTCGCCGCGGCGCCGTTCGCGGCGGCCGCCGGGGCGGACCTGCTACTGGTCCCTGCGCTCGCGGAACGCCGCCCGGACGCCCTGCTGGAGCGGGTGGCCGGAGACGGGACGGCCGCCGTGCGGCGGCTGGTGGCCCGTACCCGGCAGGAGGGCCGGCCGGTCGCCTCGGCGTGCACGGGGACCTTCCTGCTGGCCGAGTCCGGCGTCCTGGACGGGCTGCGGGCGACCACCAGCTGGTGGCTCGCGCCGGTCTTCCGGCAGCGCTACCCCGCCGTCACCGTGGACGAGACCCGGATGGTCACCACGTGCGGGGGCGTGACCACCGCGGGCGCCGCCTTCGGCCATGTCGACCTGGCCCTCGCCGTCGTCCGCATGAGCAGCCCGGCGCTGGCCGACCTGGTGGCCCGCTACCTCGTCGTCGACCACCGGCCGTCCCAGGCGGCGTACATCATCCCCAGCGCGCTGGCCCACAGCGACCCGACCGTGGCCGCCTTCGAGCAGTGGGTGCGGGACCGGCTCGACGGGCCGATCGGCATCGCCGAGGCCGCGCGGGCGCTCGGTGTCGGGGAACGCACGCTCCAGCGCGCGGTGCGCCGCGTGCTCGGCGTCTCCCCTGTCCGCTTCGTCCAGGACCTCCGGGTGGAGCGGGCCTCGCACCTCCTGCGCACCACCGACCTCCCCGTGGAGGTCGTCGCCCGCCGCGTCGGCTACGAGCACGCCAACACCCTGCGCGTCCTCCTGCGCGAACGCGCGGGCACCACGGCCGGCGCCCTGCGCGGCCGCTGACCCGTGCCCCGGTACAAATCCGTCGCGCCAGGACCGGTCCGGTCGCTACCGTGCGCGCCATGAGCACGGACATCCACGGCGGCATCGAGTTCCGGCACCCCCGCGCCGGCACCGACTGCTGTGACGGCGAGCCCTGGGTCAAGGCCATGGATCTGTGGCCGCTCTACGACGAACAGGACTACGCGGCCTTCGGCCAGCTGTTCGGCGTGCGCAACTCCGCCGGGTTCCGGCCCCTCGCCACCGGCCGTGGCCTGCCCGACGACCTGTCCAGCGGTCTGGCGTCCTCCCTGCGTGAGGAGGACGGCAGCGCAATGGACGACGCGACCTGGGTCACCTGGTCCGAGCTTGCCGGACTGTCCCCCACTGCCGCTCCCGCCCACTTCGTGGGGCGGCTGACCTGGACGTCGGACACCTGGCCTCCGTCGTTCGGCCAATGGCTGGTGCCGGCCCAATGGCCCGCCGACGTCCGCGACGTCACGGGGCCGCCCCCGCCGGGCCTCGACGAGGTGCACCGGACCACCGAGTGGGCGGTCCCGACGGGGACCTGCCGCTACGAACCGCTGACCGCCGCTGCCGTGCTCGGCGAGGAGTCGCACTGGCCGCATGTCTTCGCCGTGATGCGGGCGATGGCGGGGCGCTTCGGGGACGACGGGGTACGGCTCGTCGTCGGGTTCCTCTGACCCGCGGGAGGACGGGCGCACGGCCTACGCTGATGATGTGCTCGCGAAGCGGCGCAGGCGTGGCAGCGGGAAGGGCGTCTGCCTTGTGTGGTCGCTGCTCACCGCGCTGCTGCTGGCGGTGACGGCCTTCACGGCCGCCCATGGGGCTTTCGAGTCCGGGGCGTTGGGCCGGGAGGAGCGGGTCCTGCTCGTGGAATGCGAGAAGCGCAGCGGGGAGCGGGGGCGGGCGCCGACGGAATGCACGGGGCGGCTGCTCGGGACGGCTTCGGTTCCGGCCGCGTCCCACGATCCGGTGATCGTGCGGTACCCCGGCGAGCCGGGGCAGGTGGTACGCGTGGTGCGCACCTGGTGGGGCACCCTCGAAGCCACCGATCACAGCGTCATGACGTGGGCGACCGGGGTCTTCCTCACCCTCCTGCCGCTCACGGGCGCCGCGCTGTGCGCCCGCATGGCCTGCCGGGGGGTGCTGCGGCGGCCACCGTCTCAAGGGCGCACGTAGCGCAGGATGCCGAGCATGGCGTCCTCCGGGACCGCGGCCGCCGGGTCGGCGACGCAGGCGTCGAGCGCCTTGCGCAGTCCGTCCGCGTCCAGGCCGGAGCCGATCATGACGAGGCGGGTGGCCCGGGACTCCCCGCGGGCCCAGGCGGAGGACGTGAAGCGCAGGAAGCCGCCGACGGCGTGCAGGGTGAACTTCTGCGGGTGGCCGGGCGCGGCGAACCGGACGAAGCCCTTCATGCGGAACAGCCCGGCGGGGCGGCTGTCGAGGAACTCCGCCAGGCGGCGCGGATGCAGGGGCGCTTCGGAGGTGAACTCGACGCTCTCGTAGGCGGCGTGGAGATGCCCTTCATGGTCGCCGTCGGCGTGGTCGGCCGACAGTTCCTCGAAGGAGAGCTGGCGCGCGGGCGCGTCGTCCACCGGGCGCGGCCGCGGGTCGAAGAGCAGGTCGGGTCCGACGCGGCCGTGGGCGGCCTCGACCAGCGGGGTGTCCGGGGCGAGCCCGGTGAGGGTGCCGCGGACCCGGCCGAGCGCCTCGGCGTCCACGCGGTCGGTCTTGTTGAGGACGACGAGGTCGGCCGCGCGCACATGGCGGTCGAGTTCGGGATGGCGGGCCCGGACCGCCTCGAACTCCGCGGCGTCGACGACCTCCACGAGACCGCCGTAGGTGATGGCGGTGTTCGTGCTGGCGAGGAGCAGCCGGATCATGCCCTGGGGTTCGGCGAGCCCGCTGGCCTCGATGACGATGACGTCGATCCGGGCCTGGGGACGGGCGAGCCGGGCGAGCATGTCGTCCATCTCGGTGGCGTCGACCGCGCAGCACAGGCAGCCGTTGTCGAGGGCGACCATCGAGTCCACCTGGCCCGCCACCGACAGGGCGTCGATGTTGATGCTGCCGAAGTCGTTGACGATCGCGCCGATGCGCGTCCCGCCGCTGGTGCGCAGCAGGTGGTTGAGGAGCGTGGTCTTCCCCGAGCCCAGGAATCCCGCGAGGACGACGACCGGAATCCGTTGCCTGGCCAAGGTGTCCTCTCCGGGTACGACTGCCGGCCGCTCATCGTAAGCCCCGCGCACCACGAGGTGCTTCGTGCGGGTGAACGGGCGGCCGCGGCAGAACCGGGGCACCGGCGCCGCAGTCTTCCGACGCGTCCACCGTGACGGCGACGGACCGAGACGGACGGAGGGGACGCATGGCACAGGGAACGGACGCCACGCCCGGGACAGGGAACGGCACGGTGCTGGTGTGCATAGCCGCCGAGGACGAGGAGACCGCCTACCGCATCGTGGACCTGATCTCTGGGTATCACCCGGCGTCCGAGCCGCAACTGCGGCACACCCCCGACGGGATGGTGGCGTGCGCGCTGCGGGCGCACACCCTGCGGGTGATCGGCGACGAGTAGGACGGGCGGGACCCCGGCGAGGACCAACGGCCCGCGGGGCGGCGGAGGTTGACGTCGCGTCGCGGGCCGGTCGCGCCCTGTTGCGAAGCGCCCCGACGGGGCACCATCGAACATGTGGCGGCATCTTGGCGTTGCGATGTCTGCGGGCGGGGGGACGACACCGTCCGCGACTGCGGCATCCCGCACCTTCCGCTGGCCGTCTGCGACCCGTGCTTCGCGGACATGGCGCGGGCCCGGCGGTCCCCGCAGCCGCGGCCGCTGGACGGCCGCGAGCTGATGGCCGCGCTCCTTGAGGCCGCGGTTCAGGAGGACATCCGGCGCTCCTCCTGAACGGGATGCACCGCGAGGGTCGACGGCAGCACGGCGCGGCCCCGTACGGCGCCCGCCGGCACGGGACGGGCGGGTACGGCATCGGCGGCCGACAGCCCCTCGGCGCGCAGCGCCACCGCGCGGACGGGGGCCTGGTGCGCGCCGAGGGCCTCGTGCATGGCGAAGGCGGCCTCGGCCAGTCGGCCCGGGTCCGAGGTGGGGGTGGGCAGGGTACGGCTGCGGCTGACCGAGGAACCGCCGCCCAGCCGGACGGTGAGGGTGAGGCCGGTCGCGGTGCGGCCGGTGCTGCGCAGCCGGTCGCCGAGGCCGAGGCCGAGTTCGATGACGGCCCGGCTCAGCGCGCCCCGGTCGGTGGCGTCGGCCGTGAAGAGCCGGTCGGCGGCGAGCGCGCCGGGCGGCGCCTCGGGGACGAGGGGGCCCGCGTCGACACCGTGCGCACGGTCCCACACCGCCCGCCCCGGGCCCGCGCCGAGGATCCGCTTCACCTCGTGCAGCGGGGCGGCGGCCACCCGGCCGACGGTGCCCAGCCCGGCCGCGACCAGTGCCCTCACGGCGTCCGCGGTGATCCCGGGGAGGGCCGCGACGGGCTGGGGGCGCAGGAAGTCGGCGACGGCGCCGGGATCGGCGTCCACGGCCCGGATGCGGCCGGCGAGGATGTACGCGACCGTGCGGCTGCCGGCGACGCCGATCGTCAGGGCGACGTCGTAGAGGCCGGCGGCCCGGGTGCTGATCATGAGGGCCAGCTGTTCCGGCAGCAGGCCGTAGAAGCCCACCGCGGGGCGCACGTCGGCCACGACCGCGTCCGGCCGTTCGACGCGCACGATCGGGGTGAACTGGCCGACCAGTCCGGCCAGCGCGGCGAGGGTCGCGGAGTCCGTTCCGCCGCAGCGGATGTAGAGCACGCAGGGCCCCGGGTCCTGGTTCTGGTACCGCTCCGGTTCGACCATGGTCGTGCCGCCTCCACCCTGCTGTTCGAACAGTTGCTCGAATTTCGAGTGTAGGGCATTCCGGGGCCCTGTGCGGGGCACATAGGCTGCGCTCCATGCCCCTGACCGCCGCGCAGCGCAGAGCCCTCCTGGAGTCCGACGCGAACACCGGACTGCTGGGCGCGCGGGAGGCGACCTGCGCGGCGCTGGCCAAGCAGGGCCTCGCGGTGCGGTACGGGCGCACCGGCGGCCATTACCTGACCCCGGAGGGCCTGCGCGTCCGCGCCGAACTGGCCCGCACCGAGCCCCCGGCCGCGGAGCCGGCCGGCCCGGCGGGCGTACCGCACGGCGCGGAGGCCGACGCGTCCGGGTTCACCGCCGACGACGGCCGCGGTCCCGGTCCGCTCAGGCAGACCGCTTCCGGCTCGCGCGCCGCCGAGGTCGCGGCGGCCTGGTCCGGCCTGCTGGAGATCCGGCGCGTCCTGCAGGACGGCGACACCGGCCGCCCGGCGCCCTGGGAACGCGACCGGTTCGTCCACGCGGTGGCCCTCGCCCTGGAGGCAGCCGGTCTTCCGCCGTCCGCCCGCGACGACTCCGGCCGCCCCGCGCGGCCCGGCTACGCCGTGGCCCCCGCCGCCGCGCAGGACGGCGTCGCCGAGGTCTCCTGGCCCTCTCCCGGCGACGACCCCGCCGAGGCCGCACTCGAGCGGTGCCGGGCGCTGCTGGAGCCCCACGGCTGGCAGTGCACGCTCCACCGCGACCGCGGCGGCCGGGCCTCCTTCCTGCTGGTTTCGCCCCGCCGCGCCTGAAGGAGCACGATGGAGGGATCACGCGAAGGAGGAGCACCGTGAGCTCCAGAGCTTCCGACACCGATCCCCGCATCTATCTGCAGACCCCCTCCCAGGCGGAGGGCGAGCGGGAGTACGACCCCGCCGAGCGCAGCACCATGGAAATCCACCCCGACGTCCCCCACACCACCCCGTCACAGGCGGAGGGCGAACGTGTGGAGGACGACGACCTGCCGCCGACGCCGAAGTGAGGCGCGGCGGCAACCCGGGACGCGCGCAGGGCCGGCTCTCGCGTCCCGCCAGGGGGCGGGACGCGAGAGGACACCCGTGGACGTACGCGACTACCCCACCGGACGGATCGCCGCCGAGGCCGCTTTCACGTCCGACTTCGACCTGCCCGGCGATCTGCCGGTCCGGCAGATCGCCGGCCTCGCGGAGGGCGACCGTCCCGCGATGGACGGCCGCCCCGGCATGCACCACAAACACCTGCCCCTGCGAAGGGACGAGAACCTCGGCGTCAACGAGGTGGGCGGCCGCTATCTCTTCGACACCTGGGAGAACGCCGTCGCCTATGTGCGCTTCACCGACCAGCTCGAACTGGAGCCGGGTGTCACCTTCTGGAACCGGCCGTTCTTCAGCCACCTCGACCGCCGCACCTGGCGGGTCGTCGGCGCCCACGACCTCACGCCGCTCGCCTCGACGCATCACGTGAGCCGCCTGGAGCGGTGGTCCGGCCCGGGACACCAGCACGCGGAACGGGTCCTGGAGCGCGCGTGGCCGGCCGTCCTCGAAGAGGCCGCCGGGCAGGGACTGGCGGCCGTCTGGCTGCTGCACCAGCCGGGCGAACGGCAGATCGGGCTGCTCCGCGTGCGCGCGGCGGACTCCACGGCGGACCGGGCGGCGGTGCACGACGCCCTCGCCGCGCTGGAACACCTCGATGCCGCCGAGGCCGGCCGCGCCGCCGGTGAACTCGGCGCGCGCAAGGTCTTCGACCGTACGAGCCTGAACCTCTCGCTGTGGCTGCCGCTGTCGCGGAAGGCGGGCGGCGCGGCGTCGTGCCATCCCTTCACCGAGCTGTACGCCGGGCCGCAGCCGCTCCAGCACTCCCCCTGAGCCCAACGGACCGCCCGGGCGCAGGGCCCCGCGGGCCGGTCCCCCGGCGCTCACCCGTCCTCGCGGGTCAGCGCCGCCAGGGCCAGGCCGAGCACGGCGAGGCCCGTCCAGGACAGCGCGCCGAGGCGCTCTCCCAGCACGGCGACACCGAGCACAGCGGCGACCGCGGGCTCGGCGAGCGTGAGCGTGGTGGCCGCGGAAGCGGTCGTACTGCGCAGGCCGTGGCCGAAGAGGCGGTACGCGAGGAACGTGGTGAGCAGCGCGAGGTGCAGCACGACCGCCGCCCCGCGCGGGGTCGGGAGCCACGTCGTCGCCCCCGACGCCAGGACGGCCGGCAGTGTGAGGGTTCCGGCAGCGCCGAAGAGGACGCCCATCACCGCGCCGGGGGCGTGGCCGGCCCCGATGAGGTGGGCGCCCACCAGTGAGTAGACGGCGTACGACAGCCCGGCCACGGCCGCGAGGGCGACGCCCGCGCCATCGATGCGGGTGTGGGCACCTCCGCCCCCGCCGAGGACGAGCAGCGCGCAGCCGAGCACCGCCGTCGCGGTGGCGGCCGTCCAGCGCGGGCCCGGCCGGTGGAGGCGCGCCGCCCAGGCCAGCAGTCCGGTGAGGACCGGGGCGCTGCCGAGCGCGATCACGGTGGCGACGGCGACGCCCGTCCTGGAGACCGCCGGGTAGAACGCGAGCGGGTATCCGGCGACGGCGAGGGCGCCGACGGCGAGCAGCGGCGGACGGCCGTGCCCGGTGGAACGCAGCAGCGCCGGGACTCCCCGGGCGCCGGCCAGCAGGAGCAGGCCGCCGAGGACGAGACCCGCACCGCCGACCGACGCGGGCGCCGCGCCGGCGGGTGCGAAGGAGGCGGCGGTCCCGGTGGTGCCCCACAGCAGTGCGGCGGTCAGGACGGGCAGGGCGCCGTGGAGGAACCGGGCACGGCCGGCGGGCGCTCGGGCCGCGAGCGGGCGCTCGGGGGTGGAGGGAGCCGCGGGAGACAGATCCGGCACAGGAGTGGCCTTTCGTCACGAATCGGAAGATGCGGATTCGCAGCGGGCGCACCGGTGCGGCCCCGGGCGGCACGTGGCCTGCCGGGGGCGCGGGTCGGAACCGTCAGTGGGTGCGCCCGGTCAGGCGCACAGCGGCGGCAGAACGACGTGCCAGTAGGGCTTCACCCGGGCGATCGTACCGGTCGCGGGCCGCCGAGGCGGGCGTGGCAGGGTGAGTGCATGCCGATCACCGATGCCACAGAAGTCAGCCGAGCCGGCGACGAAGCCCCCGCCCGTGTCCTGGACCTGCGCAGCGACACCGTCACCCGGCCCGGCGAGGCCATGCGCCGGGCGATGGCCGACGCCCCGGTGGGCGACGACGTCTTCGGGGAGGACCCCACCGTCAACGCCCTGCAGGAGCGGATCGCCGAGCGCCTGGGCTTCGAGGCCGCGCTGTTCGTCTCCTCCGGTACGCAGAGCAACCTGTGCGCGCTGCTGACCCACTGCGGCCGCGGCGACGAGTACATCGCCGGGCAGTCGGCACACGTCTACCGGTGGGAGGGCGGCGGCGCGGCCGTGCTGGGCGGCATCCAGCCGAATCCGCTGCCGCACCGCGCGGACGGCACCCTGGACCCGGCGGACATCGCGGCGGCGGTCAAGCCGGACGACCCGCACTTCCCGCGCACCCGCCTGCTGTGCCTGGAGAACACCATCGGCGGCCGGCCCGTCGCGCTGGACTACCTGCGCGCGGCCACCGGCCTCGCCCGGGACCACGGGCTGGCCACCCACCTGGACGGGGCGCGGCTGTTCAACGCCGCGGTGGCGGCGGGCGGTGACCCGTTCGAGCAGGCGCGGCTGATCGCGGGGAACTTCGACAGCGTCTCGGTCTGCTTCAGCAAGGGCCTCGGCGCCCCGGTCGGCTCCACGCTGCTGGGCTCACGGGAGTTCATCGGGCGCGCCCTGCGCTGGCGCAAGGCGCTGGGCGGCGGGACCCGGCAGGCCGGTGTCCTGGCGGCGGGGGCGTTGCACGCGCTGGAGCACCACGTGCCGCGGCTGGCCGACGACCACGCGCACGCCGCGCTGTTCGCGGAGGCGCTGAAGGACGTTCCGGGACTGGTGGTCGAGCCCGCGCAGACCAACATGGTCTTCGCCGAGCCCGGGCCGGGGCTGACCGCCGACGAGGTGCGGAACCGCCTCGCACGGCGCGGGGTGCTGTGCGCCGCGTACCCGGGGCGGCTGCGGTTCGTGTTCCACCTGGACATCACCCGCGAGGACACGGAGCGGGCGGTGCGCACGGTGCGCGAGGCACTGGAGTGGTCCCCAACCCGCTGACCCCGTCGCGGAGTTGCTGCGGTACGCCGTCCCGTCGCCGCAACCTCCCACGGCTCCCGGATGTCCTAGGGAGTGAGGCCGTCGCACGGCGGTCAGGCGGGGAAGGGGAAGCATGGGAGCGAGAGCGACAGCGGGACGGCGCGCGGGGGCGGCCCTCGCGGTGGCCGTGATGGCGGTGACTCCGGTCGTCGCGGGGGGCGGCACGGCGCACGCCGCAGCGAAGTGCACGGCGAGCAAGGGGCCGTACCAGAAGGACGTGGAGAAGTTCCTCGGGCGGCCCGTGGACGGGAAGCAGTCCTCGGCGGACTGCAACGCGATACGCGCCTTCCAGACGAAGAACGGCATCTCCCCGAACGCGGGCTACGCGGGACCGGTGACCTGGGGCGTCATGAAGATCATGAACGCCCAGAAGGCCGCCGGCCGCACGCCGAACAAGGCGGGCAAGTGCCCCACGAACAAGGGCCGCATCGCCTGCGTCGACCTGACCCGGCAGCTGAGCTGGATACAGGACGGCAAGACCCTCAAGTTCGGGCCGGTGCCGGTCCGGACGGGCCGCAACGGTTACGAGACGCGGACCGGCCTGAAGAAGATCTACTGGCGGCACATCAACCACTACTCGACGATCTACCACGTCGCCATGCCGTACAGCCAGTTCTTCGACGGCGGCGAGGCGTTCCACTCGATCGCGGGGAGCGTGTGGTCCCCGCCGGGTTCGCACGGCTGCGTGAACATGCGGTCGGCGGACGCGAAGAAGTACTGGAGCATGCTGAAGACCGGTGACGACGTGTACGTGTACGGGCGCAAGCCCGGCACCTGAGCGGCGGACGACCGGGGCGCGCGCCGGGCACCTCGGCGGCGCGGGTCGGGCTCGTGCGGGTTTCCCGCGCGGGCCCGTTCTTCTTGGTCCAGACCTCTTGACGGGCTCTTGACCCGGCAGTTCAATCACGACGTGAACTAAGACCGACCGGCAAATGGATCATGTGAGGCGTCGGGTGGTGGGTCGGGCGTCCCAGCGGTAGCGGCTCGTTGCTCGACGGATCAGTATGCGGAGC